>NZ_JAAPBB010000019.1:0-38276 GCF_019730395.1 Ochrobactrum sp. SFR4
TGTGAAACTGCCATAATTCTTCTCCTTAATGACAAATAGTCTATTTAAGGAGGCGGAATCAAACCGTGACAAGTCCACATCAATCCACATCCGCACGGGATGCATACCAAGAGCGGCAGCGCCTTCCCACTGGCCACGATGAATGGAGAGAAGCGCGCCGCGATAAATCTCTGCCATATAGGCTGAAGCAATCAGACCGAGACCGGCTGCGGCCGCAGGGAAGGGGGCAACACGGAAATAGCCGCTGCCAAGGCCGAAAAAGATCACAAACAGCCAGACAATCGGCGGAATGCTGCGTACAAAGGTAATCAGCGCCATGGCTGAATAGCGCAGCCAGTTGTGACGGGAAATACGCGCCAGCATCAGCGGCACACCGAGAATAAGCCCGATCATCAGTGCTGCGGCCGTTAAAGCGATTGTCGCAGGCAAGCCTCTGATAATATTAAAGATAATGTCCTGCATCAGCGATCTCTCACCGCATGCAGAAACCGGCGTGCGCGTTCCGTCTGCGGATCGCGCATCACGTCTTTACTGATACCGGATTCAATGATGTTGCCGTCAGCCATGATCATCACATGATCGGAAACGCTCTCGGCAAAATGCATTTCATGGGTGACGACAATCATTGTCATGCCGTCTTGCGCCAGCTCACGCATAACGGCGAGAACCTCTAGACCCAGCTCCGGATCAAGTGCCGAGGTTGGCTCATCAAACAGCATGATTTTCGGGTTCAATGCCAGCGCACGGGCAATGGCGATACGCTGCTGCTGGCCGCCGGAACAGCGATGCGGATATTCCGCTGCCTTGGAGTCCAGTCCCACGCGTTTGAGAAGTTCAATGGAGCGCTCATCGGCTTCCTGCTGTGAGCGGCCGAGCACGCGTTTTTGCGCGAGCGATACGTTTTCCAGCACATTCATATGCGGAAACAGGTTGAAAGACTGAAAAACCATGCCTGCCGAGCGCCGCAGATCGAGAATTTGCTTTTGGGACGGATGTTTCTCAGCGACAAGCTCCATATCCCCCAGCGTGATACGGCCTTTATCTGGTATTTCCAGATAATTCAGACAGCGCAGCAATGTGCTTTTACCGGAGCCGCTGGGCCCGATAATGGCCAGCACACCGCCCGGATTAACGCTTAAACTCACACGATTGAGTACTGTGAGAGCGCCGAAGCTCTTTTCCAGCGCTTCCACGCGCACCAGTGGCGTAATGTTATTTTGTGTCTGCTGCATTGCCTTTTCCGTCACCGCCGCCGGACAAAATCTGAGCGGCGCTGAAATATGTTTCCCCGCAGGACGGCGGCGTGCTGGCAAAGCTGTTTATTTATTTTGCAATTGTTTACACCGTCCCGTGCTGAGAGCAGTGTGCCGTGTCGGGAGCGCGTACCAAATCAAGAAAAGTGGCTAAACGACAAGATTTTCTTGATGATATATTCAGGTGGAAATTCTGCTCAAAACGGACGTGTTTCAGCACGCAGCCGCTTGCGAAAAAAGCAGGCTGACAGGTGCAGACGCAAGATAACTTGAGGATTTATTTATATATCGTATGGCATGTCGCTGATGGTCATTTCACGGCGCAGCATGGCTGACCAGTCTTCGCCTTTGATCCAGTCGCAAAAAGCCGCAATGGTTTTCACACGCCGGTAGCCGCGCGGCACAACCAGATAAAAACCCGGAATATCTTCTTCTTTCATGGTGCTTAAAGCATCAATGCCAAGTGGTGCAATCAGCCGCCCCTGACGCAGATCATCCATCGCATCAATAGCCGAAACCAGCCCCATACCCATCCCTGCCAGAGTGGCGCGGCGCATGGTGGCGGCATCCTGAAACTGCACATCGCCTTTAGCTTCAATATCTTGCAGATCAAGGTGTCGCAGAACTTTTTGCCATAGATTGGTGGCCAGAACCGGATGCAGCAAAGTCATGCTCAACAAATCTTCCGGCTTGCGCACCCGATGCGCGAGCGCCGGTGCACAGCAGATGATTTTCGGGTCACGCACCAGCAAAGTCTGGTCAAATTCCGCCCATTCGCCAAAGCCCCATTGTACCGACACATCAATATCATCGCGGCCAAAATCAGGGATTTCCACCATAGTGGTCAGCTGCAAGACCACACCGGGCATAGTGGTGCGGAACTGCTCAAGGCGATCCATCAGATAGCGGGTGGCAAAATAGGGGCTGGCATTGACATTGATACGGTTGCGGTGACCGGTCTTGGTAACGCGGCGCACGCCTTCGGCAAATTCATCGAAACCGGCTTGCACAAAATGTGCGAGCAGAATGGCCTGTTCGGTCGGGTCAACCATGCGGCCTTTGCGGTCAAACAGCATAATCCCCAGCGTATCTTCCAGCAATTTGATCTGCTGGCTGACCGCCTGCGGGCTGACAAATAATTCATCAGCCGCCTTGCGGAAGCTACGATAGCGCATCACCGCATGAAAGACGCGTAAAGCATTGAGCGGGGGAAGGCGCGGCACCCTGTCATTCATGGTCTGTGACCATGTTTATAACGACCTGATTGATGTGCATTGCCTGCCTCCGCTCGCCCTTATGCTTGCCAGGGTCTATATCATATCACAGCCTTTTCAAGGAAAGGCTTATTGGCGATGACGCGCTCATAGCCGACCTCTGAGAGGTCAAGCGTGCGGAACGCATTATAGGTGATCAGCTCGGATACAGCGCGTCCTGTTGCGGGACCTTGCTGCAAGCCGTGGCCGGAAAAACCATTGGCAAAGATGAAATTTTCCACCTCAGGATGACGACCGACAATCAGATTATGATCCAGCACGTTGAAGTCATAATGCCCCGCCCATTGGTTCACCACTTTGATCGCCTCAAAGGCCGGTGAGCGTTCTGCAAGAGCCGGCCAGATGATCTCTTCAAATTCTTCATAACGCGGGGTGAAATCATCCCAATCAACTGCAGGGTCATCTACCGGCGGACAACCGGTCAGGAAGAAACGGCCTTCAGGGCGGCAGAAAACACCGCTCGGATCAATCATGAGCGGCAGGCGACCGCCATTGACTGTAGCGCTGCCTTCCGGTGTTTGTGCGCAGTCATAGACAAATAATGTGCGTTTGCGCGGTTCAACCGGCACGTCCAGCCCTGCCATGCGTGCGGTCAAAGCCGCACTGACACCGGATGCATTGACGATGGTGCCCGCCGAGATCGTCTGGCCGGATTTCAGCTCCACACCGGTGATGTGATTGCCATCACGGTGAATGGCCACCACCTCATCGGTGATATAATCTGCGCCGAGTTCACGGGCTTTGTTTTTAAAGCCATACATCAGGCCGGTATTGTTGAACCAGCCTTCACCGGAGCGGCCATAGGAGGCCAGCAGAATATCGTCCGTATTGAGATGCGGGAATGCGCGGCTCAGCTCCTCACGTTCCCACAGCACCACATCGGCACCGCAGGCGATCTGCACTTCGTGATTTTCGCGCAAAGTCTGCACCTGATCCGGCGTATTGGCGAGGAACAGATAACCGCCTTCGTGGAATTGCAGATCAGGTTTGTCACCGGCAACCTGCATCACTTCCGCAAAATTGCGGATAAATTCTGTGCCGAAACGGCTGATTTCCACATTAATCGGATTGGAAAACTGGTTGCGGATCGAAGAAGATGACAGTGAGGTAGCCGCGCGCACATAGGTCGGATCGCGCTCCACAACGAGTATTGACCCGCCAAAATCAGGATTCTGTGACAGGAAATAGGCGACAGAAGAACCGATGACCGCGCCGCCGATAATCACAACATCATAATGCTGTTTCATGATTTTGCCTCATCATCAGGATGGCCGATATCGACGAACCAGCCACCGAGAAAACGGGTGGCAGGCGCATAAGGATCAGAGCGTTTAGTGCGGCCTTCGACTGCGGCGCGATAGCTTTCCGTATTATCCTGTGGCCGATAGCCGAGATGACCCGCCTTGCTGTTATCAACTGGCGACACGCGGTTGTCCGACATGCCGAAACTGACGGTAAAGCCAACACGCGGTGCGGTGAGAGCGGCAGTGACCAGACGGATACAATCGTCGAAGGACAACCACGACCACAGCATGCGGCGGTCTGCCGGTTCAGGGAAGGATGAGAAAATGCGCAGAGCAGCCGTCTCAATGCCGAATTTATCCCAATAAAGCCGCCCCAAATCTTCGACGAAACATTTGGACAGACCATAGAGCCCGTCAGGACGGTGCGGGGCATCCGTATCAATATTGGTTTCCAGCTCATGATAGCCGATGGCATGAACGGAAGAGGCGTAAATGACGCGCTTCACACCATTTTTGCGGGCGGCCTCATAAATATTATAGCTGCCCTGAATATTAGAGCGCAGAATACGTTCCCATGATACTTCCAGCGGTTCCCCGCCAAAATGCAGGATCGCATCCACACCTTCCGCCAGTTTCATGATCGCATCGGCATTATCCAGATCGCAGATGACCGCTTCTTCATTGGGTTGCAGATCGGTGATCGCAACGCGGTCTGTGAGGCGCAATTTACGTGCCAGAGGTGCAAGACCACGGCGCAATTCGGTGCCGAGTCTACCGGCGGCACCCGTGATAAGAATTGTATCAAAATCCATGATCTATGCCTTTGGTGCCGGAGCCAGACGCGCAACAGCTTCGGCGATGCGTTTGATCGCTTCACCTAGCATTTGTTCTGATGTGGCTGTTGAGATGCGGAAATAAGGCGACATCCCGTAAGCAGCACCCGGTACTGCTGCGACATGGCCTTCATTGAGCAGGTAATTGGCGACTGCTGTATCATCGCTCAGCACAGAACTGTCAGGGCATTGTTTGCCGATCAGACCGGCACAATTGATAAAGGCATAAAACGCGCCTTCCGGCACACGCAGGCTCAGACCTTCCATTGCATTGATGCCTTTAACCACCAGATCACGGCGGTTTTGAAACGCATCGCGGAAGGTGCGAATATGCTCCTGCGATCCTTCGAGTGCGGCTGCACCGGCGGCCTGCGCTATTGAGCAGACGGATGTAATCGACTGGCTCTGCACGGTAGCCATGGCTTTGATGAGCGGCAAGGGACCCGCGGCATAACCAACACGCCAGCCGGTCATCGCATAGGCCTTGGACATGCCGTTGACGATCAGGCTGCGGGTTTTGAGCTGTGGACAAGCCTTAGCAAAAGAAACAAACTCCAGCCCGTCGAAGATAATGTGTTCGTAAATCTCGTCGGACAGAACCAGCACATGCGGGTGGCGCTCCAGCACGGCGCCGAGCGCCTTGAGGCTGGCTTCATCATAAACCGCGCCGGACGGATTGCCGGGTGAATTGAGGAATAGCCATTTGGTTTTCGGCGTGATTGCCTGTTCCAGAATATCCGGTGTCAGACGAAACCCGTCTTCTTCACGGCAACGGGCAATCACCGGTTTGCCGCCAAGCAATTTCGCCATTTCCGGATAGGATACGAAATACGGCGTCGGCAGAATAACCTCGTCACCATCCTCCAGTGTTGCCATCAGTGCATTGAAAATGATCTGCTTGGCACCGTTGGAAACGATGATCTCATCAGTGGTATAATCCAGCCCGTTCTCGCGGGAAAGTTTGGCGACGATCGCCTTGCGCAGTGCCAATGTGCCGAGCGCTGCCGTATAGAGCGTGTCACCGGCTTTGGCTGCCTGATAGGCAGCTTCGGTAATATGCGCCGGTGTCGGGAAATCCGGTTCGCCAAGCCCCAGATCAATCACATCAATGCCTTTGGCACTCAGTGCTTTGGCGGCTTGTGAAACGGCCATGGAGGCAGACGGTTTAACCGCTGCCAGCCGTGATGAAATATAGGTCATTGTCTCTCCTCCGTGACATAACCCTGAATTTTATCCTGCTCGTGTGCCTTTGCGCAGCGCTGCGCCGGATCGCCATAGCCGCCGCCGCCCGGCAGGTTAAGCACCAGTCTTTTACCTGCAGGCACATGCTGCCAGCCTTTAGAGCGCATTGCGGTGCCGTCATCGAGCTTCACGGAACCTGCAGTCCCGTTTTGCCCGCCATTACGGCCACGCGGCGCTTGTGTAACACGGTCAAACATCGCGGAAAAATCAAATTCATGATTATCCGCCGCACCGATTTCGATGACTTGTCCGAGACCGCCGCGGAACTCACCGTCACCGCCGGAATCCGGTCGCAATTCTTTGCGCCAGATGATCACAGGGCCAGTATGCTCAGTGGCTTCAATCGGCATTGTGTGCACACCGGACGGGAAGGCCGTTGCCGACAAGCCGTCAAGGGCAGGGCGTGCGCCCATACCGCCGGAGTTGAACATCAGCACTTCGGCATTTTGTCCGCTTTGTCCCGCCACAGGGCGCACGGAAATATGAATATTCCACAAAGCACCGGCACCTTCAGCCATGATCTGACCCGGCAAAGCCTTGGCCAGTGCACCAAACACCAGATCCGGCACCATGTGACCGATCACATGCCGCAGACTAACCGGCGCAGGGCGTTGCGCATTGAGAATATTGGTCTCGGAAGACACGGTGAAGAAAGCCAGCGAGGCGGCATTATTCGGAATTTCCGGTGCCAGTACGCATTTCAGCGCATAAGATGCATAGGCCTTGGTATAAATGATCGGAACATTGATACCCCAGCGGCTCATCGGGTCACTGCCGGTGAAATCCACATTCACCAGACCGCCCTTCATATCCACCACGGCTGCAAGGCGGATCGGCTCATCATAACCGTCTGTCATCAGCTCATTTGACCACGAGCCTTCAGGGAACTGTGCCAGACGTTCGCGCATGGCATTGGTGGTGCGCGAGAAGATAAATTCCGACAGCTTATCAAGCGATGTCAGACCGATCTCGCGCATCATATCGACAAGACGGCGATGACCGACTTCGTTACAGGCGGAGAGGGAGTAGAAATCGCCGATCACCTGATTAGGCTCGCGCACATTGGCACGCAGAATGCGGATCAGGTCTTTATTGACCGCGCCGCGTTCGGCAAATTTCATGATCGGAATCTGAATACCTTCTTCATAGACGGATTTACCATCTGCGCCGAAACCACGACCGCCGACATCGACCACATGGGCGGTACAGGCGAAGAAAGCGACCAGCTCACCATTGAGAAAGGACGGTGAAACCATCGTGATATCATGGAGATGGCCGGTGCCTTTCCACGGATCATTGGTGACATAGGTGTCACTCTCGAACATCTCATCGCGGGGAATTTCATTGATAAATTCCAGCACCGCTTCGGCCATAGTATTCACATGACCCGGTGTGCCGGTCACAGCCTGCGCCAGCATTTGCCCTTGCGGATCAAAGACACCGGCAGAAAGATCGCCTGCCTCACGCACCGAAGTGGAGAAGGCGGTGCGCAGCAAAGTCAGCGCCTGTTCTTCCACCACGGAGATCAGGCGGTTCCACATGACCTGCATGCGGATTTCATCCAGTTCACTCATGCGGATTTTCCTTTTTTCACCAGCAGAATTGTGCCGTCATGCTGGATAACCGCATCAAAAGGTGCGGTTACTATGGTGGAGGTTTCGCGCTCAGTAATGATTGCAGGCCCTGCTACACGGTCGCCGGTCGTTAGAGAACCACGATCAAAAATACCGGTTGGCAGCATCGCGCCATGGCTCGGGTCGAACACATCGCGTTGCTGAGCAGGGGCAATCAGACGTTCGCCATAGCTGACAGTGCTGCTTTGGGTGAAGTTCTGTGCCACTTCCACTTTCACCGACCATGTGACGATTTCAATTTCCGCGCCTTCAATCGGGCGACCGAAGAAGCGTGCATAATTTTCAAGGAAACGCTCGCGGATTGTCGCCAGTGCCTGATCGTTAAACGGCGGCTGTGGTGCCGTGACCGGAATTTCCCAACCCTGACCGGCATAGCGCATGAAGGCGGTGACTTCACGCTCCAGCGGCGCATCAGTGCCGCTGCGCACAAAGCTTTCCGCTGCCGTACTGAGGTCTGCCAGCGTGGCATTGACCGCATCGAGATTGATGCCGGATAATTTCGCCAGATGCGAAACCAGAGCTTCATAGCCGAACGGTGCTTTGAGGAAGCCGATAGCGGAGCCAACACCGGCACCTTGCGGGATCAGACATTGCTCAACACCGAGCTTTTCGCACAGGCGGGCGGCATGCAAAGGTGCGGCACCGCCAAAGGCGATCATAATATTATCGGAGATGTTTTTGCCGTTTTCCACCGCATGAACACGGGCGGCATTGGCCATATTCTCGTCGACCACTTCGCAAATGCCGAAAGCAGCGGAGAGCGGTTTCAGATTGAGTTTGGAGCCGACATCTTTGTCGATGGCAATTTCAGCATTCTGTACTGAGAGTTTAATCGCGCCGCCGGCGAAATTATCGGCATCGAGTTTGCCGAGCATCAGATCAGCATCGGTAATCGCAGGACGGGTACCGCCACGCTGATAGCAGGCAGGACCGGGTTCAGAGGCGGCGCTTTCCGGGCCGGTCTGGATGCGCCCCATCGAGTCCACCCATGCAATGGAACCACCGCCTGCACCGATTTCGATCATCTCGATTACCGGAATGGAGATTGGCATGCCGGAACCCTTGCAGAAGCGATAAGTGCGGGCGACTTCAAAAGTACGCGCGGTTTTCGGGACGAAATTTTCGATCAGGCAAATCTTGGCTGTGGTGCCGCCCATATCATAGGAAACGACATTCTCAATGCCGAAACGGCGGGCAATATCGGCGGCAAAGATCGCGCCACCCGCAGGGCCGGATTCCACCAGACGCACCGGAAATTCAGACGCTGTATCAACGGAAATCAGGCTGCCTCCGGAATGGATCATAAAGACAGGGCAGGTTGCACCCATTTCTTTGAGCCGTACTTGCAGGCGAGCCAGATAATCAGCCATTTGCGGACGAACATAGGCATTTGCGCAAACTGTGTTGAAGCGTTCAAATTCGCGCATTTGCGGCGAGACTTCCGCCGAAATGGAAATCGGCACAGAAAGCTTGCGCTGCAAAATCGCACGGGCACGGCGTTCATGCTCCGGATTCATGTAAGAGTGGATAAAGCCGATGGCGACTGCACCAAAATCGCCTTCTGAAATCGCATCGGCGATTTTTTCCAGCTTTGCTTCATCCAACGGCTGCAATTCCTGACCCTGCGCATTCATGCGGCCTTTGACCGTGAAACGATGTTCACGCGCAACCAGAGGGGCAGGGAGTTTCAGGTTGAGATCATATTGCTCGAAACGGTTTTCACTGCGCATTTCGATCACATCGCGATAGCCTTCGGTGGTCACAAAAGCTGTCTTGGCACCGCGCCGTTCAATCAGCGCATTGGTGGCCAGTGTGGTGCCGTGAATAACAATATCGAGCTCGGCAGGGCTGATGCCTGCCTGTTCCGTGACAATGCGGATACCGTCGAGAATAGCCTGTTCCGGCGCGCTATAATTAGTCAGAATTTTGGTGGAATAGAGCGTTCCGCGCATGTCCAGTGCGATATCGGTGAACGTGCCGCCGATATCTGCACCAAGCCGGATGTCGTTTCGGGATGTCATGCCATTTCCTTCGCTGCCAATGCGGCAGCGCGCATCTGGCTTAATGTCTGGCGGGGTGTAAGGGCTTCCGGTGAAATATTAAGTTCCAGCACTGCGCCGGTTTTAGACGCTGCTGCACGCTCAAAAGCTGCGGCGAAATCGGCTGTCGTTTCCACCCTCTCCGCATGAAAACGATAGGATTTTGCCAGTGTGACAAAGTCCGGATTTTCCATTGTGGTGCCGGAAACCCGTGCCGGATAATGCTTTTCCTGATGGGCGCGGATCGTGCCGTAAATCCCGTTATTGAGAATAAGGATGATCGGCTGCGCGCCGGCTTGCATAGCGGAGCCGAGTTCCTGACAATTCATCTGGAAATCGCCGTCACCGGCAAAGCAGATCACCATGCGCTCAGGCTCGGCAACTTTGGCGGCAATCGCTGCGGGAACCCCATAGCCCATAGCACCGGATTGCGGAGCGAGCAGCCGTGCTTTGGCACCAAATTTCGCGAACTTGTTCGGCCAGACAGTGAAATTGCCTGCGCCATTGGTCAGGATCATGTCTTCCGGCAGGCGGTCGCGCAAATAGGCCATCACTGCAACCATATCCACCGGTGACGGCTGGGCAGGTGCATCAAAACTGGCAAGATAGGCATCGCGCGCGGCTTTGCGCCAGTCTGCCCATGCACCGCTGACCGGCTGCAGACTTTGTGCAAAACTGTTCGGGCAGGCGTGAATACCTAAATCAGGCACATAAATTTTACCGATTTCTGCATCGGACGGATGGACATGGATCAGCTTCTGCTGTGGTACCGGTACATTGAGCAATGTATAGCCGTCGGTGGTCATCTCACCGAAACGGACATTGATCGCCAGAATAAGATCGGCATCACGGATCAGCGCTTTGACATGGGGCAACATGCCGACACCGGCTTCACCCACGAAGGTTGAAGAGAAGTTGTCGAATTGATCCTGATAGCGGAAGGCAGCAACCACCGGAATATCGGATTGCTCGGCGAAGCTTTGCAGGGCAGTGCGGCCAACATCAGTCCAGTTGGTGCCGCCCATCAGAATGACAGGCTTTTTCGCGGCTTTCAGCATTTGTTGTACTGTCGCCATTGTTTCTGTCTGCGGGGCAGGGGAGGCGATTTTAGCCGGTGCGGTCAGTGGTGCTTTGTCGGTGAGGCTGGTCAGCATATCTTCCGGCAGCGCGATCACCACAGGACCCGGACGACCGGTTGTGGCCACTGTCCATGCACGCGCCAGAATTTCCGGAATACGCTCAACCTGATCGATCTGCACCGCCCATTTGGCAACTGTGCCGAACATGGCGCGGTAGTCGATTTCCTGAAAAGCTTCACGGCCGGTCATATCGGTGCCGACCTGACCGATAAACAGCAGCATCGGTGCGCTGTCCTGCATGGCCGTGTGCACGCCGATGGAGGCATTGGTTGCGCCGGGGCCACGGGTAACAAAACAAATGCCGGGGGTATTGGTTAGTTTGCCGTAAGCGGCAGCCATAAATGCAGCGCCGCCTTCATTGCGGCACAGGATATAATCCAGCTTGCCTTTGGTGTCGTGAAGTGCGTCCAGCACTGCCAGATAGCTTTCTCCCGGAACACCGAAACTCTTACGCGCACCAAGCGCAATCAGGCTGTCTACAAGGAGTTGTCCCCCGTTGCGCATTATGCCTTTACCTCCCGACATATAAATTCGCAAAAACCGGAAATACGCATGACCGGCGGAGATTATAAATGCATGTCAGATCACGTACAGAAATCAAGAAAACACGTTAATCGACAAGTTTTACTTGTCTGAATGGGCACGCAAAATATTTTGTGTCATTTGTCTGACATTCAGGCACTTTATGAGCCGGTTGATTTGTATCGGATTAAATCTCAGGCAGAAACAAAGCGTTGCGGATGAGGGGCATAATGCGCTCAGGAAATGAAAGCGGATCACTGACAAAACCGGCACAGGGTTCGTGTGCTGAAGTTTTCCGCGTGTTTCTTAAACTCGGGCTGACATCGTTTGGCGGGCCGGTTGCACATCTGGGCTATTACAGAGACGAGCTTGTCGTGCGCCGCAAGTGGATGGATGAAGCCGGTTATGCCGATCTGGTTGCATTGTGTCAGTTTTTGCCCGGCCCTGCATCCAGTCAGGTTGCTTTTGCGCTTGGTCTTTTACGCGGTAATGGTCTTGCCGGTGGTCTGGCGGCTTCACTGGCCTTCACACTGCCATCAGCGCTCCTTCTCGTAGTTTTTGCTCTGGGCGCGGCATCATTAACCGGTGTGTATGCGGAAGGCCTGCTGCACGGTCTGAAACTGGTTGCCGTGGCGATTGTCGCGCAGGCGGTCTGGGGGATGGCGCGTAGTCTGACACCGGATAAGCCCCGCGTTTTCATTGCGCTTTCAGCAATCGGGCTTGTGGTTTTTGTGGCGGGAGCAATCGGGCAGATCGCTGCTATTACCGGCGGTGCCATGCTTGGCCTGTGGCTTTGCCGCGGGAATGGTGCGGTTGTGACCGGCAATCTGAAATTTCCCGTATCGCGCAGAGGTGGTATTATAGCTCTGAGCTTGTTTGCGGTTTTATTCGCACTTTTACCGGTGCTGACCGCCGTTACGGGATATCAGCCTGTTGCCGTGTTTGATGCTTTTTATCGTGCCGGTTCGCTTGTTTTTGGTGGCGGGCATGTGGTTTTACCGCTGTTGCAGGCAGAAGTTGTGACACTGCAATGGGTGAGCAAAGAGGCTTTTCTGGCAGGTTATGGACTGGCGCAGGCTGTACCGGGGCCGTTATTCACATTCGCAGCCTATCTTGGTGCGGTAATGCAACCGGAGGCAAACGGAATTTCCGGTGCTTCTATTGCTCTGATCGCGATATTCCTGCCGGGCTTGCTGCTTGTTTATGGTATGCTTCCTTTTTGGGACAGATTGCGTTTGCGCCCGACAGCACAGGCGGCAATGCGTGGTGCCAATGCAGCGGTTGTCGGCATTCTCGGCGCGGCACTGTATAATCCCGTATGGACAGGGGCGGTTTTTACCAATCAGGATTTTGCGCTGGCCCTGACAGGGTTTTTGCTGCTCACAGTCTGGAAAGTGCAGCCCTGGATTGTTGTCGTTCTGCTGGCCTTTGCAGGAATGATGATGCCGCTTCTGCCGTTGTAATTGAAGCGGCAGATGGTTCGTTAAATCCTTGAATAATCCCGGCAGGTTCTTTGCATCGCTATACTAGCCGGAGTTAAACCGGAAGTGTGCTGCTTTCTTTGTCGGGTCTGATCGGAATTTAGTGTGAAATTAGAAATACGTTTGGCGGCGAAAGCTGAAAAATCAATCATAAGCGCTTTCATGACGGAATATTTCGCTGAAATGCGTGCTTATGAAGAGACAGATGATGATTATCCATATTTTGACTTATACTGGTCAGAAGCAGACAGATGGCCATATCTGATATCTTTTGAGGGAAAAGATATTGGTTTTGCCTTTATCAATAACTGGTCACCCTCTGGCAAAGGCACAGATTATTCGTTTGCGGAATTTTTCATTCTGAAAGATTACCGTAAGCAGGGATTGGCACGCTATGCAGCTGTTGAGATTTTGCAAATGCATAACGGGTTTTGGGAACTGCGTGTCGCGCCCAAAAATACAACTGCTCTTCATTTCTGGCAGGCTGTGATCAGATCAGCTCAAGCTGATTATGTTGAAAAATTTGAAACCGAAGAGGATCTGATTTTCCGCTTCCGGCATTATAGCGGCAGCTTTTACGCTGATTTTTGTTCTGCTCCGTAGTTTCGGGAACTCTCAATACTTATATGCGTTCACATTATAACTGACGGGAGTTTGTTATGAGTGCGAAAAAGCTATTGTTGGCCGCTGTCGGTCTGTTTGCCGGATATAAATTGTACAAAGCCGCTAATCCGAAAATCCCTGAGAATGTGGTGCCGGTCAGCGGTTTCGAACTCAGCCGGTATTTGGGGAGGTGGTTTGAAGTCGCTCGTGCAGAGAACCGGTTTGAAAAAGGCCTGATGAAAACCACTGCTGAATATACACTCAATGGTGACGGCACAGTTAATGTGCTGAACAGTGGTATTGATGAAATCTCCGGCCGGCATAAGCATGCATCCGGAACTGCTGTTTTCGTGCGCAGCCAATCTGAGGGCGCATTGAAGGTATCGTTTTTCGGCCCGTTTTATGGCGGTTATAACATAGTTGCTTTGGATGAAGATTACCGCTGGGCAATTATTGTCGGGTCAAGCCCGAAGTATTTTTGGGTTCTCTCCCGTACGGCTGAAATACGAGAGGAGTTAAAAGACCGGGCAATTAAAGTTGCATCTGAGGTTGGTGTTGATCCTGACAATATTAACTGGGTGCAACAATTTTAAAAATAAATGCTGTCCTGATCTTTTTTAAGACACAATCGCTTTCTATATAGGTTTAAGACATTGCTAAGCAGCGCGTTTCTCACAGCGCTCGCAAATGTCCTCATCTATTTAAGTTTTTGACCACGGATGTACTGGCACTAACAATTAAAAGATGATCAGGAAGGTCGGTGCATTTTTGCCCCGGCCTTTTTTATTGTCTGTTTGGGTGCGGCGGGTTGGGACTTTGAAGCTTTTAACTTCGCAGCTTTTTCAGCCGCCTTTTTCGCTTCCAACAATTTGGTTGCACATTTATTTTTAGCCATTGCTATATTGAGCTTGGCTTGGCCGGTTTCATCAATGAGGGGCTTGGCTGTTTCGAGATTTCGGCACCATTCTATATCTCGTACATGCTCTGATACGCAGCCGGTTAGTCCGATAAGAGGGAATGCAACGATAAAAATGCGGATCAGTGAGGTGCCGGTTCGTGTGGTCTCAATATTTTGATCCATGTTTCGCCCCCCGTATTATTCTTCTGACAGGAATTGAACAGCGACTTTCATAGCAAAGCAAGAGCAATTAACTATGGATCTTTATATGTGAGGATAAGATCACGCAAATAACGCAAATGAATGAAGCGCTTGAACGCTGTATTTTTTGTTACCGGCTTGCATTGACACAAGCATTTTCGCCTCTAGCTGCTGTAGGTTACTACATTTGATCTTAGAGCATAATTCCTTAAACCTGGATCAGTTTAAGGTAAAATTATGCTCTAACATAGGGCAAGCTTAATCGCCTGACGGTACGGGACACGAAAGATCGCCTTCTTCGCAGTTGAGATAGTCGGATAATTGTTTGCTACGTGCCGTTGTTAATTGCGTCCTGCATGATGCAACCATCATCGGATGGATGCTGCCGCCAGATGTTGTTGAGGTTGCAAAGTTACATTCCGCGTCTCTGAACTTCATCCAAAGGCGTTGTGAAGTTATCAATAATTTCTTGGCTTCTTCATCATCAGCTAAACGTTTTTCTATTTTTTTATAGTTTTCATTAAGTTGTTTATCAACTTTAGCTAATTCATCGCTTGCGCATTTGGTCATAGTTGACTGGTCTTCTGCCTTGTTGCAGTCAACTGATGCATAAGCCGGCAGCGATACAAAGATTGATCCTAAAGCAACCAAAGTAACGAACTTCATTTATACCTCCCTCTGCAATTTCGAAGAGTGAAGCGTGACTTTGATTGCAAAGCAAGAAGTATTTTTTGAAGTTATACCTTCGTCAGCAATACTCGTGATGCGTTTGTCAGTTGTTGATGTGCACGACAACCTTGATCCACGGAGAACCAGAGTTTTCCGGCTTTGAATTCAGTGCGGCGGGAGCGCCAATGAGTTGAGAAATTGTGCTGAGAAATTTGGGCCGGACTACATTGTCTGAGGCAAAAAATGAAGCACCATAGCCTGACATCAGCTGATGGAGGCAGTTTTATTGCAGATAAGCAGGCTTTCAACGACTTCTGCGGTTATAGGGATCATCATAATCAATAGTTGACATTAAGAGTCCTCTTTATAATATTAGATAAATCTAACATACTGCTGAATGCTTTTTAAACATTTCATTTCACGGCCAGATCAACCTTTTGAGCCATGCAGTCATATATGCTGCCAATATTTTATTTTTACTGATCAGTGCCGTCAGCTCTCCGTCAGGGATGCAGAATGAGCCATTTGATTTATGATTTTATTGCCATTGGTTTGGGCCCGTTTAATCTCGGCCTTGCTTGTCTTTCTCAGCCTTTACACAATTTAAAAACGCTGTTTTTGGAAAGAAAAGCGCAGTTTGAATGGCATCCGGGTATGCTGATTTCTGATTCAACACTACAGACTCCGTTTTTCAGCGATCTGGTGACCATGGCGGATCCGACCAGTTCTTTCAGTTTCCTGAACTATCTGAAGCAGAAAGGCCGGCTCTATCCTTTTTACATACGCGAGAGCTTTTACCCCAGTCGCAAGGAATATAATGATTATTGTAACTGGGCGGCCTCTCAGCTGGAAAATATCCGCTTTCAGCAGGAAGTTTGTTCTGTAATTTATGATGAGCAACAAGGCCTTTATGTAGTCACAGCCTTTGATACCGGAAATAAGCGCAAAATCGCTTATCTGGCGCGGCGTCTGGTTCTGGGAACCGGTACCAATCCTTATATTCCCGCTTGTGCCTGTGCTTTGCTCGATCAGAACCTGACGGCCGGTAATATTACTCATACTTCGCGATATATATTTGAGAAATCAAAATTTCAGCACTGTAAATCAGTTACGATTGTTGGCAGCGGACAGAGTGCTGCAGAAGTGTTTTATGACCTTTTGCAGGATTGTGATCAGAGAAACTACCAGCTGAACTGGGTAACCCGCTCCTCTCACTTCTTCCCGCTAGACTTGTCGAAACTGACACTGGAACTGACATCACCGGACTATGCGGATTATTTTTATGGTTTGAGCGATGCAACAAGGCAGACGCTTTTACAGATACAGAGACCGCTTTATAAAGGTATCAACGACAGTCTGATCCGGAATATTTATCACCGGCTATATGAGCGGAGTATAGAGCGGACCGGCCGTGTGAGATTGCTGACCAACAGCGAACTCCAAGAGATCAGCCCGCCGGATCAGCATTCAGATCAGTATGATCTGCACTTCCGGCATATTGAGCAAAACCGCAATTACCGGATCAGCAGCGGCGCGGTCATTCTGGGAACCGGATATCATTACACAGAACCGCAATTTCTGAAGCCTGTCAGCGGCAGAATTCGTTATCTGCCATCCGGAAAATTTGACGTCGACCGTTATTATTCAATTGACGGCGGCAGGGGCGAAATTTTCGTACAGAATGCCGAATTACACACCCATGGTTTTATGGCTCCCGATCTTGGTATGGGGTGTTACCGCAATGCCTGTATTTTGAGACAGATCTGCGGGCAGGATATTTATCTGACAGAGAAACATATTGCGTTTCAGGAGTTCGGTACGCCGCCTGCCGTCCATGAACAAGCTTATCAGGCGGATCACCTTCCGGAAATATTTCAGTAACCAGTCTCTCAGGACAGCGTTCTGGGCAGATAATATTCTTATTTTTAACCGGATTATATTTTCATGACTTCTTTTATTGATGCTTTAAAATTAAACGGCAATTTTACCTGGAATGATCCTGCAACAGGAAGTTTTTCTGTCAGGCTGCTGCAGCCTGCACAGGATGCGGATATGATTGCCGGATGGGTGAACCGGCCTTATGCCCGTTTCTGGAATATGGGCGGCTTCAGCAAATCTCAGGTTCAGACTTATTATCAGGCGATGCAAAATGAACCGGATAAAGCGGTTTTCATAGGCTTTTACGGTGACCAGCCTGCTTTTCTGGCGGAACTTTATGATCCGGCAACAGACAGCCTGTTCGATTATTATCATGCGGAAAAAGGTGATTGCGGCATGCATTTGCTGGTTGCGCCGCCTGTGTCGCCACGCAGCGGTTTTACACTGGCTGTCATGCGCACTTTGCTGCATTTTATCTTTTCTGAAGCCGGCATACGGCGTGTTGTGGTCGAGCCTGATATCAGGAACCATAAAATTCATCGTCTGAATTGTCTTGCCGGTTTTACCCATATCAGACCGGTGCAATTGCCGGACAAGCTGGCTTATCTCGGTCTGTGCAGGCGGGAGGATTTTGTCCGTTCACTGGAAATAACTATGCCTGCAAACGGGCCACTTTACACGCGTGAACAGACCGCGCATTTGTCTCCGTATTATTGGGAGAAAGCAAACCGTCATTTGCTGCGCAAAATAATTGCAGAGCTTTCCCATGAGGAAATCCTGCAGCCCCGACAGCTGGATGTGCAGACATTTCAGGTCACAGCCGGCGATACGTTACGTTATGAATTTACCACGCGGCGTCTGATGGTCGATCACTGGCTGATTGACGGGGAAAGCCTTAAACGGCTGGTGAGACCGGATCAGGGGGAATGGCTGGCGGAAGGCAAACCTGATGCGTTGGAGTTTGTGATCGCAGTGCGTGACCGGCTGGATATCCGTGCGGAGGATTTCCCGCTTTATCTGGAGGAGATCAGCAGCACATTATATTCTGCCTGCTATAAGCTTTCATTTGGCAGCCGTTCAGCTGAAGATTTATGCCATGCCGGTTATCAGGATACTGAAGCTGCTATGAGTGAAGGTCATCCAATTTTTATCGCCAATAATGGACGGATCGGTTTTAACACGGCGGATTATCTGGCCTATGCACCGGAGACGGCCCGCTCTTTACCAATGACATGGCTGGCAGTCAGACGAAGCAGAGCAGTTTTTAGTTCTGTCACCGGTCTGAATTACAGGCAGTTGATTGAGCAGGAACTGGATGCGGAAGAACTGAACCGCTGGCGTAACTATCTTGTAATGCTGGAACTTGATCCGGATGATTATTATTTCATGCCGGTGCATCCGTGGCAGTGGCAGAATAAAATCGCAATCACTTTTGCTGCGGAGGTGGCGCAGCGCCATTTGGTTTGGCTTGGGGAGGGGGCCGATCTCTATCGTGCACAGCAATCCATCCGTACCTTTTTTAATATCACAGCTCCGCATAAACATTATGTCAAAACCGCGCTGTCTATTCTGAATATGGGATTCATGCGGGGACTGTCGCCGGAATATATGTCTGTGACACCGGCTATCAATCAGTGGCTGACTGAGTTGCTCGGCAGTGATGCAATTTTAAACGAAACCGGTTTTACTGTGTTACGCGAGGTTGCCGCCATCGGTTACCGGAACCCCGTTTACCGCAAGGAGATCAGCGGAACGACCGGCTATGGCAAAATGCTGAGCGCATTGTGGCGGGAAAGTCCGGAACAATATCTGAAGCCCGGCGAAAGACTGATGACAATGGCGGCCTTGCTGCATACGGATGCGGATGGCAAAGCCCTGACAGGCAGCCTGATAGCTGCCTCCGGCCAGTCTGCTGAGGGATGGATACGCAGCTTCCTCAAGGCCTATTATGTGCCGCTGATCCATTGTTTCTACCATTATGATCTGGCTTTTATGCCCCATGGTGAGAACCTGATCATGATACTGAAAGAGTGCCGGATTGAGCGTATGCTGATGAAGGATATCGGTGAGGAAATAGGCTTGCTGAACAGTCCGCTTGATGTGCCGGAAGAGATTTCCCGTATCAGTTATAAATTCGATGATGCATTGAAAACGGATTATATTTTTACCGATATTTTTGACGGATTTTTCCGCCATCTTTCTGCTGTTCTGGAAGATCAGGGGCTGATGAAAGAGCAGGAGTTCTGGGCTTTGGTTGCAGAAGTAACAAAGACCTATCAGGCGGAACATCCTCAGAATTTTGATAAATATCAGCGCTATGATCTGTTTCGGCCGGTTATGGTGCGCAATTGCTTTAACCGTCTGCAGCTGCGCAATAATCGCCAGATGCTTGATCTGCTTGATCCGGAGAAAAGTTTCCGTTTCGGTACGCCGATGGTCAATCCGCTGGCACAATTTGCCTGAAGCCGGACAAGTTTTATCTGTCCGCTTCAGGACGGCCCAGATACCAGATCAGCGGCAGGGCTGCTGCGGCCATCCCTGCACCAAATGCGAAGAGAAACTGATAACCGTATAATGCAGCGATTTTGCCACCGGCAACACCGCCGGTCATGCTGATCACCCCGTCCATACATTGGAAAACCGTGAAATCCACACCGGCTTGGCGCACATCCGACATTTCCATGAAACGGGCATAAAGGGCAACAAAACCAAAAGCCATTACACCGGAAGAGGAAGCCAGCGCGCAGAGCAACATGGCAAAACGGGGCGGGGCACTCTGTCCGGAGAACCATATGAAGCTGATCATCAGCAGGTATTGCAGAACAAGCGCCGTAAGCAGAACAGAGCGGGTTCCTGCATATCTGACCGCGAGGCCGCCGATACAGGCACCTGCAAGGCCGGTTAGCAGTCCGCCCGCTCCGTTTAATATGCCCAGAAGTGAGAGGCCGATATTGGCATCAATCATATAGGGTTCCATCATGACGCCGCCCCATTTTTGCGCTGCAACAAAACAGGCTGTGAGCATTAATCCTTTGCGTATCTCGCGCCGTTGCAGCGCCAGACGGAGCGACGGTGTGTGATGGCGTTCCGCAGATTGCAGATGTGCGCTTTTTTGCAGAAGAAACGGTATGGTCAGCAAAAGCACCGTAGCCGCCATGACTGCGACGGACAGGCTCCAGCCGTAATGATCGTAAAAAACGAGAAACAGCCCTGAGCCGATCGCAGCACCGAGATAGGCTCCGCCGACCTGAGCTGCATTGCCCCAGCCATAATCGCGTTGTGCCAGAGTCTCCACCGCATAACCGTCACAGGCAATATCAATGGTCGCAGCCACAAAGGCGACCACAGTGAGACATAGCAGAAGAACGGTCAGTTGTTGCGGGCCGATTTGCCCTGCCAGTAACAGGCCGGATGCAGATAACAGGCTGCCGGTAAGGATGATCTGAGCCGAACGGTTTTTGCCACGGGCAGGCAGGCGAAAACGCTCAAGATACGGAGACCAGAGAAATTTCAGCGTCCAGGGCAGAATAGCCAGATAAACCAGACCGATCTGATCAAGAGGCAATCCGTTTGCCCGCAATACCGCAGGCAGACCGGTAAAGGTCAGACCGCCGATTACACTCTGACTGATATAGACTCCGCCGATTGCAACAAATATTGCAGCTGGTGAAGAGCGGCGCTCTGAGAGGCTGTCTGTCTGTGCCATCAGAAACGGTATCGCATACTGGCAATAATCTTGCGGCCTTCATTCCAGTAACAGAAGCCGCTTGAGCAAGTCTGACTGACTTTATTCAGCAGATTGCTGGCATTGACCTGCAACTGCATACCGTCAAGCTGCGGGTTGAGATGAACCAGATCATAGCGCAGAGCCGCATCTGCGAGGATGAGAGGCTTATTATCGAGAGCGGTTGTGTGTGTATTATCCCCGAAACTGGAACCGGTATAGCGGATCCCGGCGCTGAGACCGAGACCGGTCAGCGGACCGCTCTCCACCATATAATCCGCCCAGAGCGATGCGGAGTGGTAGGGTGAGGCATTCAGCACATTGCCGTTCGTCGCCTCGGTCAGACGCAGGATTTTCACATCATTGTAGCTATAGGCCGCAATGAGACTGAGGCCGTTATCGAGTGTTGCGCCGGCTTCAGCTTCAAAACCACGCGAACGCATATCCAGCTGGATCTGCTCATTCACACCGGACGAAGTTTCATAGATACTGGCATTGGTCTGATCAATATTGAACACCGCAAGATTGATATAGGCGTTATAATCCGGCACCGCATATTTAACACCGGCCTCAATTTGTTTGCCGGTTGTCGGCATAGCCTGATGACGACCGGTAAGCGGATTTAGTTTATCATCGCTCTGCAATACGCCCGGATTGGCAATGAAAGACGTGCCATAGCTGATATAGGGCATAAGACCATTATCCAGAACATAGCCCACGGCCGCGCGTCCTGTTGTTTCACTGTCTTTACGCGCATAATCTGTAAAACCACCGGAAAAACTGCCGGTTGTCAGATCGCTTTGCAGCCAGTCATGGCGCAGACCAAGCGTCACACGCCATGCATCAAATTGCAGCTGATCCTGAATATAGATGCCGCTCTGGGTTTGTTTCTGCTTATCCTGATTTGTGAGGGCAGGCCGGTAAAAATCATCCGGCGTAAAAGCTTGTGTGCCGCTGCCTTCATTGCTGGTATAAGCAAAGCGCCCGAGATCAATACCGGTAATAATTTTATGGCTGACCGCTCCGGTATTCAGCTCCGTTTCCAGATAGGTATCTGCGGCAAACCCGTTATTTTTCTCTTCCGTATAGCCGGGATAGCTGTCAAAAACATATTCATAGCTGTTGGACAAACGGGAATAGCGCAGGTTCTGATGCAGAACTGTTGCATCACTCAATCTGTGTTCAAATTCATATCCGGCTGAGCCCTGTTTGACACGGAAATCATTGAAACGCGGATCGCCGCCAAAGTCATGTGTGGCGCCTGTGGATTTTCCGGTGACCGGATCATAGCGGTTCAGATAGCTGGCTGTTCCGCCGCTTAACGAATCCATATAGGAGCCGAGCAGAGTGAGCCTGGTATCCGTATCAGGCTGCCATGTCAGTGCCGGTGCAATATAAACACGGTCATCTTTGAAGAAATCCCCGAATTCTGTATCCGCCTTGCGTATAACGCCGGTCAGGCGGCCGAGCAGAGTGCTGTCCGCATTCAGCGGGCCGGAAAAATCAAAAGCGCCGTGCAGACGTTTATATGAACCGGTTTCCAGCACAATTTCACGTAGCGGATCTTCTGTCGGACGTTTGGTTATCAGATCGACGATACCGCCGGAGCTGCTTGCTCCGTAAAGTGAGGCAGCGGGCCCTTTGAGAATGCTGATACCTTCCAGCCCGTATGGCTCCAGCCGGTATAAACCGCTCGGATTATTGGCTTGCCGTAATCCGTCCCGGAAAACACCTGTATAAGTCAGGTCTATACCGCGGATTTTGAACGCATCATAACGCGGGTCAAACCCGTATTGGGACGTATTCACACCGGATGTATAATCCAGTGCCTCAAGCAGATTTTGCGGTTTGCGGTCCTGCAGTTGTTTTTGGCTGACCCCGCTGACGGACTGCGCGGTTTCATGCAAAGGCATGTCGGTTTTTGTTGCAGTACGTCCGGATTTGACAACATAGCCATCCGTTTCCGGAATATCCGGCGCGCCGCCCCGATCTGCTGTGCCCGTCACTACAATTTCTTTAAGTTTGACAGTCTGACCTGTTTCCTGAGCGCGGGACGGGGAAATAACCGCAGAGCTCAGAAGGGCAGTAAAGCCGATTATGCAACAGAAACAGTAAAAATTATTATTTCCGGCCACGGCTGATCTCCATACCGGCTAAAGATGAAACTGAGTTTTGAGTAAATATTACGGGTGTTTTTTATTTGCTTGCGCGATCAGTTAAGAAGAAAAATGCGGCGCGGATCAATTCCACCAAATTGTGTGCAAGAGATTGGCCGCGCGTGGTTCTGATCCGGCAAAACGGAATGTGCAATTATGGCCATTTCAAAAAGCAAAGATTATGAAAATCGTTGCCGCTGCAGCATTGATATCCTGTTTTCAGCAGCTCTGAATTTATCCGAGATCTTCGCTTCTGGAAAAGCAGATTTCTGAAACACCGCGTTTGCCGCCGTCACGGCGAAGCTGAATGACGACAGGAATGACCATGCGGATATAGGACATCAGATCATGTTTTGTATAACTGCCTGACAATCCTGCCTGCTGCATCATCATGACAAGCTGTTCATATGCACCGTTCGGCGTGTCTGCATGAACTGTCGACATTGAGCCGGGATGACCGGTATTGATGGCACGCAGGAACGAAAAGGCTTCAGAACCGCGGATTTCTCCGACAAAAAGACGGTCTGGCCGCATCCGTAATGAAGCTTCCAGCAAATTCTGGATTGTCACATCCGCTGTGCCCTGCGCACCTTTTGAGGCGACCAGATGCAGCCGGTTCGGCTGGTGCGGGAAAAGCTCGCGGGTATCTTCAAGCGTGATAATCCGCTCTTCCGGGGCAACGGTTTTGAGACAGGCATTGAGAAAAGTTGTTTTGCCGGAAGATGTGCCACCGCTGATCAGCATGGAGATGCGGCTGGTAATGGCCAGATGGATAAAATCATAAATCCTGTTTTCCCGCAGGCAGCATATCAGCTTGCGGTCGATATCGCTCAGACCGCCTACGGCAACAGATACATTATCCAGAGAGCCGCTGTCCCGGTACTCCTCAAGGCTGAAATTATTAATAACCTGTTTGCGGATTGAGATGGCTCCGCCTTCGGGAGCTGCCGGAGGGAGGACAATCTGAATACGCTCACCAGCAGGCAGGGCAGCACTCAGCACCGGATTGGTTTTGTTCAGAAACTGGTCGGTAATACCTGCGACACGCTCTCCGATATTTTGTATTTCAGCGGCTGTCAGACAATCAATCCTGTGAAACTCCATGGAACCGGCGCCAAGGCGCTCCACATAAACATGACCGGGTTTATTGACGGATATTTCAACCACTTTCGGGTCATCCAGAAAGCAGCGGAGCGGTTCAAGGGCACGGTTGAGAAAATAAAACGGGCTTTGTCTGGCACAAACCGTATTCTTGCTCATATTACTGGCGGCGATGTTCACGTTGGATCTCCTCCAGAGCTTCGGTGACAGGATCTTTATACAAGGCTGAAAAATCCAGATCCTGACGGACGAAAATGAAAATCCGCTCGCCCTGATGCACGTTGATGGTGGGCGGAATTTTGATATTCTCACTGAGAGCAGTATTGGCCATATCCGAGAATGTCTGGGCAATTGTGCGACGGGCAAGCTGCTCACCGCTTTGGGCGTTACTGCTATCATCGCCGAATGCATTGCCGCTGCCATAGCCTGTCAGATAGCTGGCGCCGGCACCAACCACGGAAAGCAGGATGGCAGAGCCAAATCTTTCACGCCATTTCTTGTCAACGATCCCTGTCAGACCGGAGCGCCCCAGACTGTCTGTGCCGATGGAATTCAGACTGACGGAAACACCGTCATCCCGAATGAGGCGTGTCCAGACAACAAAGATACGGGTCTGTCCGTTCGCAACGGAGGACTGATATTCGCCGATCAGGCGTGTTCCGGTGGGAACGAGAACGCGCCGCCCGTCAAAAGAATAGACATCGCGGGAAGTAACCGCTCTGACCTGCCCCGGAAGATCGCTGATTATGGCTGTTTCAAGGATCCCCGGTATCAGTGTGCCTTCCGGTATGACAGCATCTATTCTTTTGATTTTGGCAGCTGTAGCCGACCGGCCGCCTATGCCTGAAAGGGCTGCCAGATATTTGCTGTTTCTATCATCGCCTGCGACTTTCAGATCACTGCCTGTACCGCTTTCATTCGTTTCCGCAGCGCTGGGCTGATCCATCTGTACAAGCTTTGATTTGAACCGCGACGGAAATTCCTGCGGTGGCGGCGGAGGCGGGGCTGCAGGCACTTGTGCGGGCGGTGGTGCAGGTGGCTCCGGCTCCGCCGGTTTCGGCGTTTCACGGACAAAGGAACCCGGCCGGAATGATGTCGTATTGAATTCCTCGTTTTTGCTTTCATTATCCGTAAAATTGCCGACGGAGGTCATGAAGATAAAATAAATCAGTGCACCGCAACCCGCCAGAAAAAGCACCAGTATTGCCAGCTGATTGCGTCGTATATTTTGACTGCTGATATCGCTTTCGCCTGATGCTGCCAGCGCTTCAAGTTCCGGAGATTGTTTCATTGATTGCCGCTCCTGTGCCGTATGACGGCGGCAGGATCAGGCTTCGGCGCGAGAATATCCGGATCGGGAGCACCGAAATCCGGCTTTCTCAGATTGAAGATGCAGATCCACTGATTGCCGTCGCGCAGCGTGTATTGTGTTGCTGTACCGTCAAGGACCAGATAGTCGCCTTCTTTTCGGAAGTTGCGCAGGGTTTCGGTGAAATCGCTGTTGACGGCGAAAATTGCCGGTGTTGTGCCAGAGAACTTAAAAAAGGTTTTCTTTCCGTCATCAAACACCATGGACGGTTTCAGTTTCGTATCACCGGTAAAGGAATAGTCGATATTGACATTGGCCTTGTCAATTTTTGAAATATTGGGATTTGCGGCACGAAATTCCGCTTCTTTGCGCATAGCGGCATTCAGGTTTTTTTCCGGATAAACAAAGCGTACACCGAAGACTTTTTTACCGGCTTCCGGTGCATAATCCCGTAATTCCAGAAAATAAATACGTTTATTCGTCACGACATTCATGTTTGTCATGACATTTTTGGCGACCGGTTTGACAAAAAGAATATTGCCCTTTTCGACCGGTGCGACCTGCCAGCTGTCTGTGTCGCCGAGGGAGATCGTTTCAAATTTTTCATCCTCATCGAAGAGGATCATGGTTGATATTCCGTATGTTGCGGCAATTTTGACAACATTATTGGCCTGATAAACAACGCTGGTAATACGCGGATCCAATGATCCGGCGCGCGGGGATTGTTCGGCCAGAGCCGGTGAAAACAGGGTTGCGGATAGTGTCCCTGCCAGAAAGACCCGGAGCATCATTGACCAGCCCCCGGTGTTACAGTTTCCTGATCACGGCGATAATTATAGACCTGAAAGCCGAGCGGATTTTCAAAGCGCCATGCATTGGTTTGCGGTTCACTGGTATAGCGGTAGCGGGCAACCGCAATATAATTGTTGGTGTGGTCTCCTGCATCCGTTCGCTCTGTGGTGGCAAACCGGATGAGTGCGGTAGATTCATTGGGAAATGTGACAGACTTGATATTGACAAGTACGCGCGTGTCCTTGCCATAGAGCCTGATCGGATTATCAGCATTGTTGACACTGTACAGATTTTGCAGATCCGCGGCCGCCTGTCCGCCGGACAGCAGGGCTGCGGTACCAAACATTGTATCAATCGCATAGGGGTCATAACCCTCGCGGTTGCGGATATAGCGCACAATATTGGCCTGTGTGATTGCTTTGGATTCCGTCAGATTTTCTGCTTTGGTCAGGCCGCTTTTGGTTTCGATATAGCCGGTGGCTTTGTCGACAACAACGATGACCGGCTCGAAGGACTTCAGCGGAACCAGCATAACAAGAGTGGCCAGAGCGGCCAGTGTCATAATGCCGAAGACGATTGTTACAAACCAGGCAAAGGCCTGTGAGCGCTTTGCTTTTTTGATGATTTCGTATTCCCAGCGATCCCCGTCCTGAAAATAACTGCGCAAACTGTTGTCTTTTGATGAAATCATAGAACCTTGCCCTTGTTCCTCTTGCAGAGCCGCTTAGCGGGGCATGCTGTGGTTGCTGATCTGGCGCTGGATCGCTGATCTGGTTGCTCCGTGCCCTGAATAACCCGTGCCGGCAGGCACAGCCTGACGCGCGCTGTAATAAGGGCTGGTTTGCATGCCGCCGGAGCCGGCCTGAACCGGAAAAATCATTGCCCTGTGGCTGGTCTGCCGGATTGTCTGGCTGATGATTGTGATTGTGCCACTGGCAATGTTCTGTGCCAGAGTACGGATATTCAGCAGCACAAAGGTGCCCGCCATGCAGATCAGGAGGAAACCGGCTAATGTACGCAGATTAAGCTTTTGCGCTTGTGTTGCGGCAGTCAGATTTTGTAATTCAGGCCGGATGGCATAAATCAGGAATGCGCAAACAACATAAAGAAACATCGGTATAAGCGCATATGCCAAAACCTGCCGGAACCAGGCGGCACCATATCCGCGTGACTGTTCAAACAGGAAACAGGCAATGAAAACCGGAGCGGTGGCAACCAATACCCATAACATCAGCTTTGAAAGCATTAAAAGACCGAGCGCGCTCGCAACAAAAGCAAGCGCACATATAATCACAACAATGGAGACCAGAGCAGGTAAAAAACTTGCCGCACCGGATTGTATTGTAAATGCACCAGCGGTCTGATTGGCAATTTTCCACAAATCTGACAGGATTTGTACCGGATCATAGATCCCCGTACCTGTATAAGTGAGGAGGTCACGGCCGATATTTTCCGGCATGGTATTCAGCCAGTTGTAAAGATATGCATTAAAGACGTCCCAGTTTTTGACCATTGTAATGATGATCATCATGCGGACGGTTCTGCTGACAAGCTCACTGACAGAGAGGCGTGAAGTGCCGGTAACCAGCTGCACACCGTAATAGCTGACATAGATAACCAGCATAATATTCAGCAATTGAATGACGGGCGTACTGATGCTTTGGTAGGCACTGCTGGCAAAAAAATTGCCAAGCTGTTCCTGCCTGTCCAGTATTGTCTGCAGGAAATTGATCATCACGCCCCTCTTTTCTAATTTTTCAGAAATGTGCTGATTGCCATATAGGCTGAAACCGGATCCTCATTGACCGGCAGTGCTGCGCCGCAATCGCGTCGGGTATCTTCGGCAAAAGCGGTCAGATTTGCAGGGCGCTTGCAGGGTGCGGTTTTCTCTCTGACTGTTCCGCACCCGGTGATACCCGTTGCCATGATGAGGAAGCCAAGCAAGCGCAGTGTTGTACAGGCAGCAGAATTACTCACTGTAACTCAATGCCTGTTTGGTATTGGAAAGATCCGTGAGATTACGCAGATTGCTGACCTGCTGTGCGGCGTTTGAACCGTTCATAACACCTATCAGCTGATTAAGTGTCTGGCCGGTCTGCACCTGAAGCTGGGAATTCTGGTCAAGTGATCCTTTAATATCCTTCGACTGGCCAATTGTCTGGCTGGCCTGCTGATAGGCTGCCTCGCGTGCAGGAATTGCTGCCTGTGTGCCCTGAATAGAGGCCTGAAGGCTCATCGAGGTTGACATCATCAACTGATAAGACTTGTCATTTGATGTCGTGCTTTTGTCGTTACCGGAAAGGTTCTGTTCCAGATTGAGATTCTTGAAAGATTGCTCCGCTGACTGATTGGTTGCCTGATTGCTGTTGTTTTTATCGTTGCCGTTTTGACTGGTTGACGGTGACGGACTCAGCGTTATGGTCGGACTGATTGTCGGTGTTATGCTGGGGAGCAGGGATGGCGCTTGTGAAGCCGTATATCCGGTGCCGGCACCGGCATTGGCGAGCGGTTTTGTATCCGATGTGCGGTCACCGGTCGAAGCATCAAGCGTCTTTTTGGTGGAGTCATCAATCTTTGTTTCTCTTTCGAGAGATGCTTTTGTTGTTTTATCTATACTCTCTGCGGATGTAGAAGTTTTTCCTGTGTTGAATTCTGTTAAAGGGTCAGATACAATTTGTGCATTTACAATAGAAGATGCGGATAAAATAATTATAAAAGTGACAAAAACTATATTAATATAAGTATTTTTCATTTCATTATCCATTTTAATATTTATATGAATGATTATTTTGTATTTTTAATGCTTTGTATTATTGTTATTATTATTTATCTCCCAGCCGCAAAATTCTGGCAGCCAGCCGGCTGGATCATCACCGTATATTTCACGCAAAGCCGCACATTCCTCGATTGTTTCCTTGCGGCCGGACAGAACTTTGACCAGATCCGGCATGGCCGATAAATCGAGCCGTGCAATGACGGAGTCATTGCCGTGTTTGATGAGAAATGTGCGTTTCTCCGGCGGAGTGTTTTTGATGAAATTGAATTCCTTGAGTGTCAGCCCGAAGCGTTTGATATAGCTTTCTTCGTCAGCTCTCGGATTGGGGAAGTGAATATTGGTGGCGGACTGCTCAATAAGTGTGTGTGATGCTTTGGCTTTGGCAATATCTGCCGCCGACTGTGTGCCGAAGCCGACAATTCCGTTTTTCTTGCGGATGGTTTTCATCTGATCCACAATGAAATTGCTGAATGTCTCATCCATCAGCAACTGCCAGCCTTCATCCATGAAAAACATCACCGGATCGCCCGTCAGAAGCTCGTCAAGCCGATGATAGAGATACATCAGTGCCGGTGTGCGCAGCTCCTCATTGCCCAGAATATTTGTCATATCGAAACCGAAAACATTCCGGCCTGAAAAGGACAGGACATCCTGCGGTGCATTGAAAAGCCAGGCATTTTCGCCGTCATACCAGGGGCGCAGCCGCGAGGCCAGATCATTGGCATTTGCCCGCGCCCTGCCGGTCAGCAGGCCTGAAAGATTAGGCAGATTGCGTTGCTCGGACGGCTCGGCCATCAGGCGGCTGATGGCCTGTTCCAGTGTATCTGTATCTTCCTGTGTGAAATTTCGGTCGTCGCTGGCACGCAGCATGGCTTTCAGCAGGCGCATCAGAAATGTACGGTTCGGGCCGTTATTCTCAATCTGCAGCGGATTAAAGCCGGTCGGGGTGCCAGGGCTGAGTACTTCATAGGAGCCGCCCATGGCCCGCACAAAGATTTCCGCGCCGCGGTCCTTGTCAAAAAATACAGCTTTGGGAGTCGGCCTGATACGCATGGCCTGCGCCAGCAGAAATGTCAGTGCGACGGTTTTGCCGGATCCGGTGGGACCAGTAACCAGAAAATGTCCGATATCGCGCTGATGAAAATTGAACCAGTAAGGTGTCTGCGAGGTTGTCTCAAGAATAGTGACCGGCAATTGCCAGTGCAGCCCTTCGGATTGCCCCGTTGCAAAATTGTGCATAGAGGACAGGCCGGAAAAATTGGAAGAGGCCAGCATGCCTTTCCGCGCAATATAACTGTGATTGCCGGGAAGCTGTGCCCAGAAGGACGCCTCCAGATTAATATCTTCGCGCAGCCAGTTAATATTCATATCTGTCAGGCAGCTGCCCAATTCGGAAATAACACGGCTCAGATCATCCAGTCTGCGCGAGAGGCACAGCAAGCTTAGATGATGATAGCCGAAAACGGCTTCCTGATTCATCAGCGCGTTCAGGGCATAATCAATATCACTTTCAACGGAACTGCCGCCTTCATCTGAAGCCTGTATCTGCCGTTGCAGACGGCTGATCCGCTCCTGAGCAATAGGTTTATCGGCAATGGTGAAACTCTGGGTCAGAATAAATTCATGATTGACCTGCAGCAATCCGTCGAGCATGCCGGGGCCGGTATAAGGCGGATATTCCTTGATGGAAAGCAGTCCGCCAAACCGGCTTTTTTCATCCTCTGCCGCCTGTGCCTGCATGGCACGGCGACCGAAATGCAATCTTGATGTGCCGACATAATTACGAATTCCCATCCGTGGCAGGCGCATTTTTTGTTTTATGCCGCAGGTCAGGATTGTGTTGATAAATTCGCAAGGCTCGGAATAGGGTTCATTTTTCCGGTAAATAATACCGAGGGTGCGGGCACCGTATTTTTGCAACTCCCGCTGCATGTTGCCGGTCAGTTCCTCAAGCTCGGTTACAATCTCATTGCTGTAACGGTTCCGGCTTTCCGCATTGCCTGTTTTGGATAATACGCCATTGATAATATCGCTCAGCCCCAGAGCACCACGCAGATTGGACCGGACAACAGTCAAATAAATTTCATTGGTGAACATATGCTTATGACGCAATTGTTCCAGATAGCTGCTATTCAGCCGGTCACAAAACGGATCGTCAAAACTGCCGTCAATATCCGTTGCTACCTGTCTGCGGATGATGGTTGACCAGAGGGAAAAACGGCTTGAACCGAGCGCACGGATGATCGTGTTTTGTACTTGCGAGCGCATATTCAGCTCTGCCTGATCCTCGGTTTGAAAGAACAGGCCGTTCAGCCGGATGACGGACATGATTGTTCCGTTTTCCAGTCCCAGCACGGTGTCCGAGATATGCCGCATATAGGGAATATGCGTTGCCATCGGCCGTTCTTTATGTGCGGCTTTGCCAAAAGCAAGTTCTTCCCTGATGAGTTTCAACATGTTTATGGTCCGTAAGAATTGGCACCCCAAAAGGCTTTATTGGGTGTTCGGGGGGTCTTGCGGGAAACGACCTGCAAAACATCCAGAGCCTTGTTGTCCCAGGTGCATATGGAAAACAGTACAAGATAGCTGAACGGTGCGAATAGCAGTGACCAGAAGGAGCTGCTGGCCAGCCAGGCGATGACGGTTGCACCGACAACAATGACAACGGCCATATAGGGCACACCCCATAATGTCGGTGAGCGGGTCAAGCCGATGACAAGCGGCGTCATATGCGGCTGAGCATCTTCATAATCGTTCATCTTCCGCCTGCAATCGTGTAGAGCTGATCAACAATGCTTGTAGATCCGAAGACCAGCCCGAAGCCGAGAATGACAGCACCGGCGGTAAACCAGGACAGGCGGCCGGCAAAGGCAAGGAAGCCCAGTCCGATGACTGCAACTGTGGCCAGTGATTTCCCGAATGGTCCCTGAATAAAATTGACTATAGCTTGCATAACCTGCTGTAACGGGCCGAATGCGCCACTCAATCCGCTGCCATCCGCGAAAGCGGTTTCTGTAGTGACAGCTTGTACAGCTATAATAGCTGTACCTATGACCGCGATCCTGACCGCATGACAGCGCCAGATTCTGAGAAGTTTGTTTTTCATTGTTCCCTCCGTTTAAAAACTCATGACACCGCCGACAAAAGTACGGTTTTTCTTCACCGTAATAATGCCGGTCTCTGTTGTGTCTGAGCCGGCTTTGATGATTTTCCGGCTTCCTTTGCTCTCTTTTGGCCTGCCGGCAAAATCCGGAAGACCGAGCTGGTAATTGACGACCTTTGCCACATAGCTGACGGTTTCCGGTAAAGGCGGGATGCCGCCATATTCATAAATACGGTTTTCACCGGCATTGTAGGCCGCGGCTGCAAGCAAAGGATTTTGAAACTCGTCAAGCAGCGCGCGCAGATATTTTATGCCGCCCTCAATATTGGCTTGCGGGTCGCAGACATCCTGAACGCCGAAGCGAATGGCGGTTTCAGGCATGAGCTGCATAGGGCCGCGTGCGCCTTTGCCGGAATTGCGTGACAGGTCAAACCGGCTTTCCGCACGGGCAATCGCTGTGGCAAAACTCGCATCCACGGCATAACGGCGAGCCGTTTCCTCCACCAGTGTTTTGATTTTTTCCGGAGGAAAAGGTGAGGGGCCGCATTCCTGCACCTGTGCCGCAGAGGGAACCGGATCATTCGTTCCGGCTGCAGCTGCCAACCGGTTTTCCTGATGTTTTCGGTCAGTGAAATTAAGCAAGGAGCCGTCCGGAATATAGGTATGGTCCGGCGTGTAAGATGAGTTTGCCGGTGTGGCAGATAAGGGTGTGATCACACCGTCAGCGCCGGTCACGTAATCGGTGCTTTTTGCGAACCACCGCTCGTCAAATCCGGCTGGTTGTCCGTCCGCAGACGGGGAATGGTTTTGAGGGGCGGTCTCAGTTTCTGCAGTTTGAAGGCGGGGTTCTTCGGAGCAGGCATCGCCGGTTTTGAACGCAAGCAAAATCGCGCTGCATATGAACGCGCTTTTTAGAGCGATTTCTGCCTTTGTGATCATGGAATCCCCCCTTGGTCAAATGGCTTGCGTTATTGGGATTGCGGGATAAATCCGGATAATATCAATATTAGAAATGTCTTATTTAAAATCGATTTTTACATGCATTTTTGCAGTGCCGTAATCCCATCTTCGTGGGAATAAAATTGATGATTCAAGTCAGCATTTAAGAGGTGCGGGAAAGAAATATTTTATTTAATCTATTGAAAAGCAATAATATTTTTTACGGAAGTGAGATTGATGAAATACCTGTAAGGCGGCGGGGGCAGAGAGTATGTCTGATTATCAGATGTGATTCCCCCACCTCCGAAGCAAGTACAAAAACTGTTTTGTCTGCCGGTTTGCACCGGCTGGTTTTACGCGTGTTCATATCCCTGTAGCACAAAATGAAAATCATAAAGGATAAAGGAATGAAGCCAGTTTCCGTCATTTTTGCCAGTTTTCTGATCTGCCAGCCGGTATTTGCCGCCGATCCGCTTGCCGGTCCGTCTGCTATGCCTGATGCAGATGCTCCGCAGCCGGTAATATTCCCGATTTTTAGCGACAGAGTTGCAGTTATTGACGGGCGCACGCTCTGGTATCCGCGTTATGAGCAGCGTGTCCGGCTGGCCGGTATTGACGCCTGCGATCTGCCGCAATGGGCAATGAAACCTGAATGGGAGAGGGGGACGTCCAAAGCGCCGTCTCCTGTTCCGTGCGGGGCTTTTGCCAAGGCCTGGCTCAACCGTATCATAGGTGTTTCTGTGGTACGTTGCTCGGTAACAGGCTATGACAAAGACGGTGCTGCCCGTGCCCGGTGTTTTACCGGCGGGCAGGATCTTGCATTGGAAATGCTACGGGTTGGCTGGGCGCGCGTGGTAATGTCTGAGGCCGGTAACAGCGATTATATGCGCTATCAAAGCATTGCTATGGATGCCCGGTATGGCATGTGGGCGACCTATGTTTTGGATATGAAAGAGTGGCGACGCAGGGCTGTCGATAAAACACCGGAACGCCGTCCTCTTGCTGATTTCAATCTTCTGGCAACACGACAGCATGAAATTTCTCCGCCTTTTGCGGCAGCGCGCAACCGGCCGAGAAGAACAGACCGTTAAAGAATTTTTATTTGAAATATTTAGCGACGGAAAAATCTGTACATAATCGTCGTCTTGCATCTTACTTGCCGGCTGTCGCGCCAATGCTGTGCCCGCCAATTCAGCGGCGGGCAGGCTGGAATCCGGTAATTGGTATCTGGATTTAACCGGTTTATACATTCAAATTTTGGCTACAGCAATATTAGCAGCAAATTTGACGGCACCCCATCACGATCATTAAAATTATTGGGTGTAGTTAAATATAGGGATCAATAATATTATCATAATATTTAGCAATATACATATCCTTAAATCTTGTTATATTTTGCCGTACTTCATTATTATCCTGATTGGAGAATAAAATGGTATTATCTAAATTATATGATAAAAAAATTTCCAAATCTGTAGTTGGTGAACGAAAGGAAATAACCACAGAACTCTCATTATGCACACAAGTAAGCGTGTGCCAGACAATGTGGATTGAAGGTTGTAACATAACTGAGTGGGCTGAAGGCGGCTGTAAGTAAAGGATCGGTTGCGCGAAATGACAGAGCTTTTTTCGCGAAGATTCCTTGGCTCTGATAAAATTGTGCAGTTTAAATATTTTACAGATCAATTTAAAGATGAAAAATATGAAATACATGAATTAATTATAGATAACACAGTTATGAAAGCTATTTTATCAATAGATAGTTTTGACAATTTTCATGTATCAATGTTATTTCTTGACAGAATAACGCAATCTCTTGGATTTACACTAATTCAATATATCCGGCACATGCAGAGAAAGCCTGTGCGTTTTCTTTTTATACGACATTTGCAATGGGATTTTTCCGGTCCTGTCAGGCCGTCTCGCCCCTTATATATTACCGCAGAATATTCTTATAACACATTGACGGCAAAGATAGAGCGCTTTGAAATTCATGGTGCCGTTAATAAAAAAGCACAATTTAAATTTTTAGTCGATGTAATAAGTCCAAAATAAAATTTCCTCAGGTAAACATGTACAAGCACGATGTATTTGGAACTGTTTATACACATCTTATAAAAAATATATTGCAAAAATTCTCATGCCTGACTTCTCGTTTTCTTGATAAAAATATCCTTCATAATTTTATTGAAGCTGCATATCTGCCGCTTCTGCGCCAATGCTGGGAGCGTCTTCTCATCGTGGAGATGCATTTTGCAGAGGGCGAAGGTCTGCTCAAGGGTAGCAGCCCAGAAGAACGTTTTGATTATTTTACTGGAGAAATTATCAGTCCTGAGAATATTGCTTTTCTTATTGAGAAATATCCTGCGTTTTGGGCGCGCTGGACAGCACAAACAGAACAGTTTTCTCAAAGTCTTGAAAAGCTGATCTGTCGCATCAATGCTGATATTTTACGGGCAGCAAACCTGTTCTATGCTGATAATCATGCGGTGGTCGAGGAAATTACTTTAACGGGAGACATGCATCGCGGCATGCAACAAACCGCCCGTATCTGCTATCGTAACGGGCAAGGCATTCAGCGGGTTATTTATTATAAGCCGCGGAATCTGGCTATTGACGCGGGGCTTTCCGCGTTTTTTGAATGGTGGAATGAGAATTTCACGATTCAACACAGAGTTCCTGCTATTCTGCAAAAAGACGGCTATGGCTGGGCATGCGCTGTTCTGCAACAGGGATGCGCGGATGAAAATGAACTGTGCGCCTATTATCGTCGTTACGGCTCACTGATCGCTTTGGCCTATATTCTGGGAGCAACTGATCTTCATAAGGAGAATGTGGTTGCCGCAGGTGCCTATCCGGTCATTATTGACTGTGAAACGCTGTTTTCATGTGTTGCTGAAAAGCCGAACGATATTCCGTCCGCTCATCACATTTACACCTCCATGCTGCTGCCTGCATTTCAAAGACGGGGAATGATAGAGATCAGTCCGCTGACCGCGCGCTCGCATCAGGAGGTTGATATTCGGATTATGGCCAATCCGCAGCGTCACGAAAGTCTCATGCAATTGGAACCGCGTAATCTCACCACGGGGAAATGTGAGTGTGAAGTCATGCTCGGTAAGACCCTGGTCTCTGACTTTTCACCTTATGATCATTGTCTGGAAGACGGGTTAAAGCAAACATTGGAATTTATTCTGGCTAACCAGAATATTGTATCTGAAAAACTGCAATATCATATGCAGAAAACAGTAGTCCGTGTGCTGTTTCGGGCAACTCAAAGCTATGTGACAGCTCTCAATAACAGCTGGCATCCGGATGTGCTTATCCGTAATGAGGCGCACCGTGAATTCTGCCGGCTGACTGATCCGTCTCTTAATCCGGACGTTACCGAAGCTGAGTTAAAACAACTTCATAACGGGGATATTCCTTATTTTGAAACGGAGTTTGATACATCCGTCATCAGAACCGGTGCCGGAGAAACGCTTTTTACTTCTGCTGTTGTAACACCTTGTCAAAATATGCAGCGTCAGCTGGCTTGTTTATCTTCCGCTTTCATTAATTCGGCGCTTGAAGATCTGCGCTATTCACTTTTCACCTACCGCTTACGTTATAATAAAATTGATACAGCGAAAGGACGGGACTATGCCTGCCTGTCCACATTGACCAGCCGACAATGGTTCAATGCAATTGCGCAAATCATTCTGGATAAGGTGCAGGATCAGGTTTTGATTTTGGATGAAGGCTATCATTGCTGGCGGACAATATCGGCGACCGGCACTTCCGATTTACAAGCCGGTTTGACCGGAAACGATCTTTATGAGGGCGCCGCCGGTATCGGACTTGCTTTTTATCTGACCGGTTGCCGGCTTAACAAAAGACAATATGTCAATTTTGCCAATATTCTGGCAGATCAAGTTGCCGGATCTCTATATAACAGCCCCTCAGCAAGTCTGGGCGCTTTAAGCGGAGCGGCTGGCTCTTTATGGGCAGTCAGCTTTATACAGCAGGAACGGATATTGCATTTATTGCCGCTTGTGCAGCAGGTTTTGTCGAAGCTCAGCTTCCGTTTTTTATCGCATAAATGGCAGGATTATACAGAGCTTGATTATATTTCAGGTGCCGGCGGCAGTCTCGAAATGCTGCTGCGCCTGTATGACATTTATGCGGACTATCCGGTCTCTTCAACTATATATCAGTTCGCGACTTATCTTTTTGATCATATTGTAAAAACAGGTAATGCGCTTCTTGATGAGAACACACTGCTGGGTTTTGCGCATGGCACTGCAGGTGTATCAGCGGTTCTCGCGCGATATATGCAGTATTTCAGCATCGAGAACCCGCAGGCAATCCGGCTTATTATGCGGAACGTTCAACGTGAGACGGCGTTACGTTCAGAAAATGGCTGGCCACGGCTGGATGCGGATTGTACTGCAAACGCCTCCTGGTGCCATGGCACGGCTGGTTTCGGCTTTTCCCGTTTGCATATCCGCTCTTATATGCCTGCGGATATATTTGCAGCAGATATGCAGATTATTCAGAACCGTTTTGGGGAAGTACAAGGGTCTCTGGGCCTTTGTCATGGTATGATGGCCGATTATTATTTGAAGCGGGCACTGGGTGAGAGTGGCGATGACATACTTCAGCAGATACGCAGAGAGACAGAGACAAACGGTTTTTCTACAAATTTCGGCTTGAACGGCTTTGAACTAACCGGCGCAATGACCGGTGTGACAAGTCTTTTTGCCGGTGCTGCAATCTTTTTGAATTCAAAAATAATCTGATGATGAGAGACGGTTCTGTCGCAAAGTTTTTGGTGCTTAGGATAATATGCTAATAGAGAAGCCTATGTGACTTAAAATTGCCGGCTGGCTGACCATTCAACTGTCTGTATGGCGAATTTTGAATGAGAATTTTGATAAAGCTCGATCGAAGTGGAGCGTACTTTTACGATTATTGGGCGTTTGAAAGCTTTGCGCCAGAACCGCATCATAGGCATATGAAAAACTAAACAGAAGCGACATTGTTTAGTGACCGGATATATACAACAGCCCGATAGGTTTTGGCACTATGTGTGGAGCGACGCATAATGATCTGCGTTTGACGCAAATTATGTGCAATGGATGGCATATTGAACTATTATGATATGGAAAATATTCTGCGAGCGTGATTTTGAGGTCGCTCACAGCACGATTAATTCGTGGTTTTTTACGTAAATGCCGAAGCTCGAGAAGCGGCTAAATTTATTTTCATAGCTAATCTGTATCTCAGCCGCTTGAATTATTATCAATGAAACTGATGCAATGAAGGTTTTAGTTATCGGAGCTGGTGTTGCAGGGCTGACTTGTGCAGCAGAATTGCATAAGGCCGGTTTTGCTGTTCATATTGTCGAATGTCCGACATCAGCGCCCTTGAGACAAAACAGTGTTAATTGAGAAGAGAGGATTTTCGGCTCATGATAGCTCTATC
>NZ_JAAPBB010000001.1:0-542011 GCF_019730395.1 Ochrobactrum sp. SFR4
GTCCAGCTCTCATTACCCGTGCCGCTGTTACCGGCAGGGTCGGTCACAACAACACTGACATCGCCGTCCGGCTGAACGCCCGGTGCTGTCGCACTCCATTCACCCGAACCGTCTGCTGTAACCTGCGTCTGCGTACCATCCGGCCAGGTCACTGTCACATCAGAATTCGGCTCGGTTGTGCCTGTCGCTGTCGGGATATTGTCGCCTTCCGGATCGCTCAGAACAAAGTCTGCACCCGGTGCTGTCACATCAACTGTAATTTCCCCCAGAGAACCATTTGAACTTATATTCCCCGCCTGATCAATTTGGCGAACGAGTACATCTCCGTTCTCATAATCACCAGGCGCTAATTCAAAACTATTACCTGTCCCTTTTTGCCAGGTTTTACCGCCATCAATACTATATTCCCAAGTTGCTCCGGCTTCCAGATTGCTGACAATAACATTACCGTCTTTCGTTATACCGTCACCAACAATACCAGTATCATTTTCAAGTTTGACGACGGGAGCTTCCGGAGGTGTATGATCACTCTCACCAGGCTGCCCTCCAGGCCCCCGATCTCCCCCTCCACCCGAGCCTCCTGCAACGGCAGCACCTATTGCACCAAGGCCGCCCAAACCCAACAAAATCGGTAATATACCCCGATCTTTCTCGACCAGCTGATCAACAGATTGAATCTCCGCAAAGTTAAAGTCTGCCAAACCATCAGAATGGTGGCCAGCCCACAACTTTCCGTCACTGTCTTCGAGAACAAGGTCATTATCTTGATTGTTAATAAAATACTTATAAAAATTAACGATACGTATTGTTGTACCATTATGTAAATGGATCAAAAGATCTTCACCTGCCCGCTGAAAATCAGAAACATCACGAGGGCTGAGCGCCAGCTTCACAATGCTGGGTTCGGATAGCGTGATCTTGTTTCCAGAAACAGTACTTACGTGACCATTATTTTTATGTGTAACAACAACAAGCATAACGTTCTCCTCGCTTATTTAAAAGCAAAGAAAATCGATCAGCATTAATTGCACTCATGAAAACGGGTTTATTATTAGAGTACGCTAATAAAATATAAATTCCACATGAAAATCAAATAAAAATACGTCCCCCAATTTCATTGGCAGTTTCTGTTCGATTTTCAAAGCCAAAGTTCTAATTTTATAATGAAATTGATTATAAGTTCATAATCTATGCAAATATCGACTTTCTTTGTATAAAATTATTATTACTCTAAAATTATTCATTATTTAATGCTTATATTCGGAACCTCTGCGAAAATCAGCAGATGAAATACATCAAAAAGTCGCGATTAATGCACCTGAGCAGAAAAACCGCATATACCGGCGAACATCACCAGCGTCCGAATCCTTAAGACGCTTCGCCTGCCCCCCTTAAGAACAGCGCATTCTGATCGCCAACAATATAACTTTCATCGTGCCTGTCCAAAACAGCTTAGAGTTTCAGGCAAAAACGGTTCAATTCTGCCCGCTTAACAGATACGCCATAGTGCAAACACGGCGACAGGGTTTCCCTGCCGCCGTCTGTTATGCCCGCTTAGAACTTTCCTACAACATTGAGGAATACACCACGGTCATTAAGTGAAAGATCACGCAGATCATCAGAGAATTTGCCGAAATTATAACCGACACCGACTTTGAAATTCTCACCGACATGCCGGTATATTGCGGTCAGTGCGCCATAGTCGGTCGTTCCGGCCTCAGGCATATGCATAACACGCCCCTCAAGCAGCACATCCCAGTTCTTCACAATATGAAGATCACTACGGATGATACCCAGATGGGCAGATGAGTTCTGCCATTCTCCGAATTTCTCACGATCCTGCTCCATCAGGCGATAGCGTACCTTGCCATAGCGGAAACCGTATTTGGCACCGACCGACAACCACGGGAAAAGATCATAAGTAAAATCCGCTGACAGGATATGACTGCGTTGCGCAGGACCATAATCCTGACCGGTAATGGCACTGACCTGATTTTCACCCGGCTGGTCATAAAGCCAGGTATATTTGAACAGCGCATTCAACCGGTCATTGTCTACAGGGCGATAGGCATAACCCAGCGATGTTTCGACATAATTGCCATCACGGAATGAGCTTTCATGCGTGGAATCTGACAAAACCGCGTCAACTGCAGCGAGAAGACGCCAGTCCTCGCTGGTCTTCCAGCCAAGACCTGCAGCAAGCAGATAGGTATTACGATCCCGTGTGCCGTCCTCAGAATCTTCAAACCGGATTTCACCGCGAATGCGGGCATTGATCCGGTCTTCATCTTTATAACCAACCGACATGGAAACAGCAGTACGGTCAAAGTCAGAGCGTTCGCGGCCCGTCACCGGATCGATCGTATCATCATTAACTCTGCCGGATTCAAAACCGCCGTCAAATGTCCAGATTTTATCCGGTGTATAAGTCACACCATAGGTTTCTGTCAGTGAGCGCCGGCGGCCGAAGAGATCGTAGTTGTTCTCACCATAAGTCGACCAGTATTCATTAAGTTTGCGGCGTGCCCCGAACACAATCGTCCCGTGATCCGTGCCCGACAGATCATAAGTCCGGTCAAGATCGAAAGCCCGGTCCGGATCAAGACGGTAACCGATATAATATGTATCTTCAGCCGTCGGGTTATAGGCAATTGCGGCAAGTCCCCCGATACCATTCGTACCGTAAGAGATTTCACCTTCCAGATTAACCTTATCGGTCAGCTTATATTTGGAGCCGACACCCACGCGGTCACCGCGGTCGATATCACCTGAACGCGATAACGTCGCCTGTCCGAATATATAATAAAGCTGATCCGCATCCGGCGTATATTCCAGCCGGGCACCCGCATCCAGACGGGAACCGTTGTAACCGGACTTATAAGAGCTGGCGAGCGGGTTTTGCAGCTCCATGTAGGAAACACCGAAAGACGCTTTCCAGTATTCGTTAAACTGTTTGCTGGCTGCAGCAGTCCCTTTACGCTTTGTACGCCCGCCGACAGCACGATTATCGATATCGCTATAGGCCTGATCTTCTGTGAAATCATCATAGGTCAGTTTGAAATTGACCGTGTCTGTCACATCAATATCAGCATGCGCACCCCAGATACGCTGATCGGCAGCAACCTGCTCCGCCAGCGTTGAGAAACCGGCCTGCTTCTCCTGATAATAAATACCGGCAGTGCCCTTAATACCACTTTTGGTCAGATCCTCCAGATCGACCTGTGCTCTGGTGCGCCAGGCCATTGCCACACGGTCACGGGTGCCGGTGGTGCGCACATCACTGAGTGTCAGACCGCCGTCAGTTGAACGGGACATACCAAAGCCCGGCCCTTTAGAACGTGAAAACTCACCTTCAATAAAGGTTTTCTCCGATTTGCGTATCTGTAAATCGGCGCCATAGGCCTGCTGATTGGCAAGACCGGTATTTTCGCTCATACCGGTAACACCGACACGGACTGTCTCATTAAGCCATTGCTGTGCACGACCACCATAGACATAGCCGTCGATCTCGCCGATCGGCGGTGTATATTCATATTGCGAAATCAGATAAACTCTGTTTCCGCCCAATGCACCTTCGCGCACCGGTCCGGTTGTACCGGTTGAGGAAGACAAAGGACGTTTCAGGATCAGTACACCCTGCATATAATCGAAGGAATAATCCTCACCATAACGCAGTGTCCGGCGTTCCAGTACCTGTCCGGTAATCTGATCGCGGATCTCAACAGTGACTGTTTCCGAACCAACGGTAATATCCTGACGACGCATGAAATAGGCTGAGCCGCCTGTTCCGAGAAATTCATCGCGCTGCGGCAGGCTGTCAGGCTGCGCCGCATAAAGTGTGACTTCCGACTTTCGCTCACCGAAAGAAGTGGTCTCTTCCGAGCGATAAACAGCACTGGCACCGTAAAGCGCGCGCTCGGAACGCATAAATTCCGTGCCTTTAATAATCGCTTTGTAATTGCCCCACATCACATGACTGTCGCCGCGATCCAGACGCACATAGAATTTGCCGTTGGTCGGCGCGTCATCAACCATGGTCGAGTCATCGCCATAAACCGGATAGAAATCATTCGGATCAAGACGACGCAGCAGCTGCCGCGGATCCTTGGCATCAATGCCGCGGAACATATTCTCAATCTTATCCTCGCCGGTATCACCCGATGCTGTCAGCAAATATTTCCCCTGGATCTTACCTTTGAGGTAAAAAGCCAGCCGGCCTTTGGTATAGACCTTGTCATATTCCCCATCACGAACGGCTTCGATATTCTGATCGCCGGAACGTTTACCGACAGTCAGATCGGCCAATGCCACATAGAACCAGTCATTTTTCGGGATGTTAACCTGACGGCTGAAGTCAAGCGCGCTGCCTTTGGCATTACTCAGAACTTCCACGCCGACATCATGGTCACCCGGCGGCAGGATACGCTGCATGACAAAAGCACGGTCCCTGTCAACAGGGATCGTATCATCCAGAACACGGACATTATAGCCTTCCGGCACATTACGTCCGTAAACCGTAACGGCTCCGCCATGGATCGGAATATTCCGCAGCCCCGTATAATCCTCACCCATGCCAGGGGCTTCGCCCTCAAGCTTGACCTGTTTTTCCGGCTCAAGATCACGATCCGTACGCGCAAGGGAGCGCGGCAATGTCTCGTCATAACGTCCTGTACCGTCATAAACGCGCAGTACATATTTATATTTTGGCTCTGCATTGCCTATCGCCGGACGCATAGCAGGCATAGTCCAGCCCGCTTCCCCGTTAATATTCACAGGGACAGCTGTAACCAGTTCTTCATCCTTGCCGTCCTGCAGCGCATAAATACGAATTTCCGAACGTTCAATAAAGGCCGGATAATTGGATGTGGCAAGGAAGCGAACCTGCTCACCCGCTTTGTAAGCACGGCGCACCGGTACCGTCGATATGTTCAGTAGCGGCTGTGCTTCCAACCCGTCAAACTTAACCTGAATATCAACCGCACTGAGACCGATATCCGTTTTACGCTGTGCATCCGCAGTCTGTTTTCCACCCGAAGCCGGTTTAACATCCGCAGCTTTGGTTTCCGGTTTCTTGCTCTCTACAAGCGGCTCACCGTCCACGCTGATTGAAAACGGAATGTCACCTTCATCGCCGCTTTGCTCCGTATTCGGAGCGACAGGAATGTTTTTGACAGTTCTGCTTGTATCCAGAACCTTGCCCCGCACAGCCGGACTGTCCTTGTCAGCTTCCTGAGCGGAGGCAACCCCGCCGCTCAGATTAACAACCATGACAGCACAACCGGCAAGAAGTCCGCGTTGCATCAGGCGAATAAGACGATCTGCACCGACAGTTCCGCAAGCGATGGAGTTTAGTTTTTGCTGTTTCATTTGTCAGCCTCCACGCGTGTTTCCATGTCGAGTTCATAGCCGCCCCCTGCGGCCTTCCAGCGTCTGGTTATCTCCTCCTGTACCGCATTCATCCGCTGGCGGGCTGCTTTCAGATTTTTTGTCGTATAGGTAACGCGCAATGTTGAACGCTCTTGTTTCAGAACCCCGATCAGCTGATCCAGCCCTTTGCTCCACTGTTCCTTCAGCTGCAGGCTGTTGGAAACAAATGCATTATCCTTGAGGCTGAGGCGTACAACACGGCCGAGCGAAGCACCGAAATTGATCTTCGTCATTTTACCGGCTGTCAAACGCACAACGCGCGGGTTCTCTGTTGTCACGCGGTAGCCTGTCGGCAGCGTGCGGGGATCCAGTTTCATAATGAAGTTGCTGCCGATACGTGAATCCGGAAGAGCCGCACAAGCCACATGGAAGCGACCATACTTATCTGTCGTCACGAGAAGACCGCGTACCGTGGCAACACGGACTCCCGGAAGACCAGGCTCACCCTCGTCCTGATAACCGTTACCGTTCTTGTCGTCGAAGACCTTACCGATAATGTCACCGCATTCGAAAACCGGATCGACCATGATCTCGATCTGTGCGGTCGCATCCGGAGCAAGTGTATTGCCAGACGGATCGGTTACAATGGCACGGTTGGTGTGCTTGCCCGAGGAAGCAGAACTGAGCGCCAGCATTTGCAGCCGGATCACGACTTCGGAATTTGCCGCAATTGTCAGATCAGGGAAACGTATATTCAGACCATTGATGACCGGTGTCACCGCTGTTCCGTTCACGCTTGCAGAATCCTCGACATAACGGAAACCCGACGGCATACGGTCTGTGACCATCACACCGGAAACAGTCCGGTTACTCTTATTGGTTACCGTGATTGTAAACGGCGCTTTCTCACCACGACGGATCTGTTTGAGGCCCGCACGTTTTGCAATGACAATATCCGAAGGAATACCGGCAGGCAGCGACAGAACAAATTGCGATTCCGCAGCTTTTACTTCATCGCCTGCACCATAACGCCCCGTCGCCGTTGCGGTATTGACCACACCGTCGCGGATACCTGCACCGGCATCAATATCGGTTTCACTCAAAACATAAGTCGCGGTAAAGACCTGTTTTCCTCCCGGCAGCAAAGTTGCTGACGACGGTGTAAAGGCACCCAGCCTGTTTGAGGCAGGTTTTTTATTGAAGACCGGACCGTTATCAACCGGAACAACATCACTGATGCTCTGGTTACCGGTATTGCTCACTGTGAACTGATAAATAATCTGGTCTCCGGCATTAAATGTGCCGTTGCCGTCTGTATCTTTCAATTCGCCGGATTTAACCAGTTCAAGCTTCGGCGCCCGTTCAATGAGCTTGACGACCTCACTCGGATCACTTGTTACAGGATCATTGCCATTAACAGGAGCACCTGTCACCGTCGCGGAATTCACAACCTGACCCGCATCAAGATCGCTCTGCTTCAGAACATAACGTGCGGTAAAGGTTGTGGAATCCACCTGCCCCACAGCAAGCAGCGGGATCGGATCGCCGGAAATCACCACATCAGGCAGCGCATCTGCCAGCGTTACATCTTTCAGATCCACATCGCCGGTATTGGTGATCGTAAAGACATAATCAATAACCGATCCGACTGTATTTCCGGAAGGATCTCCCGCTTCCTTGACAACAGTCAGGGCTGCACGCGGGTTGAGTTTGGTTATAACTTCACTCGGATCACTGGTCAGCGGATCATTGCCGTTCACAGATGTTCCCGTTGCAGTTGCGACATTGACCACCTGTCCGGCATTAAGATCAGCCTGTGTCAGCGTATAGGTCGCGCGGAACGAAGTTGTGTCACTGGCACCCGGAGCAAGATCAACCGGACCACCGGTGATGACAATATCCGGCAGACTGTCATTAATACGGATACCCTTAATAGTCACATTACCGGTATTGGTAACTGTGAATGTGTAATCGATTGTCGAACCGACTGTATTACCTGAAGGCGCTCCGGCTTTCTTTTCAACCGCAAGCCCCGGTGTAACCGTTGCCTGTGCCGTTGCAGTCGCTTCATTGGATGTAACGGATCCGTCTGTTGCTGTTGCACGGTTTGTTACCTGACCGGCATCCAGATCGGCCTGCACGATACTATAGGTTGCGGTACAGGTCAGCGTTGCTTTCGGCGCAAGTCCACCCTGCGGCAATGCCGGACAGGAAACCGCGGCAATCTTGTCATCTGCAACCTGAATGGCATTGGTGATTGTCACATTACCATTATTGGTCACAAGATATTCATAGCTGACTGTATCACCGACCGCAGCAAACGGATCACCCGCTGTAACCTTCTTCTGCAGGCCGAGATTTTTGTCCTGTGCAATATTCACAGTGGCAGTATCAGCCCCCTCAACAGGATCACCTGCCGGTGTTGTGCCAGCTGCAGTCGCTTCATTATCCACTTTGCCTGCATCAATATCAGCCTGCGTCAGTGTATAAGTTCCTGTGCAATTCATGCTCGCGCCGGGAGCCAGAATCGTTGTTTCACAAACAGGCGGTTCAGGCAATTTCGGATCCGCAAGCGTAATATTGCTCAGGGTGACATTACCCTCATTGGTAACTTTGAAGGTATAAGGGATCGTTGCACCGGCAATATTACCCGAAGGAGTACCGGCTGTTTTTTCCAGCCCGATTTTACCCTCAGCTTTAATTGTTACGGTCACCTGACTGTCCGCCGTAACCGCGCTGTTATCCGGTGCGGTTCCGTTCGCTGTAACGGTATTCACCACAGAGCCACGGTCAATATCCGCCTGTGTCAGCGTATAAACAGCGGTAAATGTTGTATCATCAACAGCCCCCGGTGCCAGAGAAGCAACCGGATTGCCTGAAAGCACCACACCTGCCAGCTGTTCATTCAGATGAACATTGGTCAGTGTCACATTGCCGGTATTTTCAATACGGAATGTATAACCGACAGTCGAGCCAACTGTATTACCGCTCGGTGTACCTGCGGTTTTCACAACAGTCAGCGATGGTGTCAGGCTGAGAACAACAGAAACATCATCCGTATCGGAAGCCTCTGTACCTTTAGGCGAAGTGGCTGTTGCTGTTGCCTCATTGTCAACCTTGCCCGCATCCACATCAGCCTGTGTCAGGGTGTAAGTACCGGTACAGGTGGTTTCGGCTTTAGGGGCAAGTGTTATAACCGCACAACTTGGTGCAACCGGCAGCTTGGTATCGGCAATTGTCAGATTGGCCAGTGTTACAGTGCCGGTATTGGTAACTGTGAACGTATATTCAATCGTGCCGTCTTTTGCCGAACTGCTTGGTGTACCTGCGGTCTTCACCAGTGTCAGAGACGCTGTTTCCTGCAGAGATATTGTCGTGCTGCCGGAACCGTTAACAGGATCACCTGACGGCGGATTGCCGGTTACGGTTGCAGTGTTGTCAACCTGACCTGCATCCGCATCGGCCTGTGTCAGCGTATAGGTACCGCTACAAACGATCGTAGCCTGCGGGGCAAGCACCGCAACGGGGCAGGATACACCCGGTGCAGGAATCTTCGGATCGTTTACAGCAATGCCGGTCAATGTGACATTGCCTTCATTTTTAACTGTAAAGCTGTATTCGATTGTCTCACCGGCCGCATTGCCCGGTGTTCCCACAACCTGTTTAGCAAGAGAAATTGCCGGCTGCTGCTGGATGGATGACGTAACACTATCATCATCCTGTACAGTGCCGCCGCCCGGCACTGTGCCGGTTGCCGTAACAGTATTGATCACAGAACCGCGATTCACATCAGCCTGCGTCAGCGTATAGACCGCAGTAAATGTCGTATCATCAAAAGCGCCCGGTGCCAGTGAGGCAATCGGGTTGCCGGAAAGGACCACACCCGCCAGCTGCTCGTTCAGACGAACATCGGTCAGCGTCACATTACCTGTGTTCCACACAATAAATGTATAAGTAATGGTCGAGCCCGCTGTGTTACCGCTTGGGGTACCGGCTGTCTTCTCAACAGTCAGTGACGGGGTCTTGTTCACTGTCACAGTTACATCATCAGTGTCAGTCACCGCAGTACCTGCAGGCGGCATACCACTGACTGTCGCCTCATTATCAACCTTACCGGCATCCACATCAGCCTGTGTCAGCGTATAAGTGCCGGTACAGGTCGTATCTGCCCCCGGTGCCAGCACTGTAACAGCACAGCTTGGAGCAGCGGCAAGTTTGGTATCGCTCACAGCAATAGCATTCAGCGTGACATTACCGGTATTACGCACAGTAAATGTATAGCTGATTGTACCGCCTTCAGCATTGTTTGACGGTGCACTACCTGTTTTCGTCAGTTCGACAGACGGGACAGATGCAAGCGGCGTTTCTGTGCTGCTTGCATTACTGGTGACAGGATTGCTGCCGTCCGGCCGTGTTGCTGTAGCGGTTGCCGTATTAAGGACTTTTCCGGCATCCACTTCAGCCTGTGTAATCGCATGTGTACCACTACAGGTTGCAACGGCTTTCGGATCAAGCGCCTGCACATCACAGACCAGTCCAGCTACCTGCGGATCAGCAATCGCCAGATTGGCAATTCTGACATTACCGCTGTTCGTCACGCGGAAAGTATAGACAATCTGCGCACCTTCCCTTGAACCTGAAGGTTCGCCGGCGGTTTTCACCAGTGTAAGTGCAGGAGCCGCATCAACAGTCGTTGTTGCTGAATCGTCCGGACTGTCCACTTTTTTACCGGACGGCGTCGTACCGGTAGAATGGGCAGTATTGTCAATTCTTCCGCTCTCAATATCAGCCTGCGTCAGCGTATAATCAGCAGAGAAATACTTTACGTCACCCGGCTGCATTGTGTAAGGACCGCCGCTGATCAGCGGTTGCACTTTAGGATCAACAATCTCAACCAGTGTCAGCGGTATATTACCGGTATTCGTGACTTTAAAAGTATAGCGGACAATAGAACCGGCTGTATTACCGGTTGGTGTCGCAACGCTCTTCTCCGTCAGAAGAGCACCTTCTTCCGGAATCGTTACAATCGCTGCGGACTGCGGGCTGGTAACAGTACTGCCCTTTGCTGTCACGCCGGTTACGGTAGCAATATTTTCCACTTTTCCGGCATTAATATCGGCCTGTGTCAGGGCACGGAAGCCGGTACAAATCGTGCTGGCACCCGGAGCAAGTGCCGTAACCGGACAACTGACCGGCGCATCAGTCTTATCATCAGAAACCGCAATAGAGGACAGCGGCAGGTTACCGGAATTCGTAACTGTAAATGTATATTGAATTTCCGAATCCGGACGATTTTGTTGCGGTGTACCGGATACAACCCGCTTATCCAGTGTCAGTGCCGGCCTTTGCGCAATCTTCGTATCTGTGGAGCTGTCAGAACTGCGCACAGCTCCATTATTGCTGTCAGTACCTGATGCGAAAGCAGTATTCAGAACATAGCCGCGATTAATATCTTCCTGCTTGATTTTATAAGTACCGGTGATTGTGGACGTGCCGCCATTGGCCGCAAGATTACCGATAACCGCACCATTCAGCACGACATCAGGCAATGTTTCAGTCACAGATACATTGGTAAGATCCAGATTTCCGGTATTGGTCACCTTGAAATTATAGGTGATCTCATCACCGACAGCACTTCCGCTGAACGGATCGGCAGTTTTGACAATTTCCAGCGCCGGATTCTGTTTGATATGGACTGTTTCGGCATCTTCATCTGTAACCGCAACACCTTTATCTGTCTCACCGCGGACAGTCGCCTGATTGACAACACTGCCCTTTGCGACATCAGCCTGTGTGATTGTATAGGTACCGGTACAGGTCATTGAGACCTGCGGCTCCAAAGCAACGCTCGGACAAGTCACCGCAGATATCTGAGGGTCCGTTAAAGCGATGTTCTTCAAAGGCAAATTACCGGTATTAGTAACAACAAAGCTGAAATCTACGGTCGAGCCCGCAATCTCACCTGTCGGTGTACCGGCATTCTTCACCAGTGTAATGTCCGGCTCCGCAACAATCGGTGTGCTGGTGGAAGATTCATTACTGTCTACCGAACCGCCGCGTGTTCCCGTTGCCGTGGCAACAGCAGTGTTATCCACCTGTCCCGCATTAACATCGGCCTGCGTGAGAACATAGCTGCCCGTGCAAAGTGTGACCTCACCCGGAGCAAGCGCAGCAACCGGACAAGTCACAGCACTAATTTTCGGATCAGTCACCGCAAGGCCGGCAATTTTGATATTCCCTGTATTGGTAACACGGAATGTATAGCTGATCGTCGACCCCGCACTGTTGCCGCTCGGTATACCTGCAGTCTTCACAAGGGAGAGCTGAGGTGCAGCGGTGATCAATGTCTCGGTCGTGGAGGGCTGGCTCACAAAATCTGTATTGTCAGGGCCAGTGCCTGTTGCTCTGGCCGTATTCGTAATCTCACCACGCTCAACGTCTTCCTGTTTCAGCGTATAGGTCGCAGTGAATGTGTTTGTATCAACCGCGCCTGGCGCAAGAGACGCAATCGGACCGCCGGCAAGTACAACCCCTGCCAGTTCATCATTGATACGAACCTGAGTTAAAGTGACGTTACCTGTATTTTCCACGCGGAAAGCATAAGTGATCGTGTCACCGACATTGTTTCCGCTTACTGCTGTAACCGTCTTCTGAACAGTCAGGTTTGGCGTGCGCTGCACAGGAACTGTTACTGTATCCGGTTGACTGACAACAGGTGTGCTGTTCGGCGTCAGACCTGCGGCGGTTGCTGTATTGTCAACCTGACCGGCATTCACCTCAGCCTGCGTGATTGTATGCGTTCCGGTACAGCTGGTGCTTTCTCCCGGCGCAAGAACAGTTACCGCACATACTGCTGCGGCATCAAGCTTCGCGTCATTAACGCCAACCGAGGTCAATGTCACATTGCCTGTGTTCCGGATGTTGAAAGTATAGGCAATCGTACCGCCTACATTCTGGCTGCTTGGTGTGCCGGCCAGCTTTGTGATCGTCAGCGACGGTACGCTGGCAATAGGTGTCACTGTGCTGCTCGGGCCGCTTGTCGCAGGATCACCTGTTGCCGGTGTACCTGTGGCAGTTGCCGTATTACGAACGCGACCGCTGTTAATTTCAGCCTGTGTAATTGTATGCGTACCGGTACAGATCACCTCACTGCCGGGAGTAAGATCCCCTGCAGGACAGACTGCGCCGGGCGCATCGAGCTGTGCGTCGTTGATAGCAACGGTTTTGAACGTCACATTCCCCGTATTCCGGACAACGAATGTGTACCCGATTGTCGATCCAGCGGTGTTACCGGAAGGTGTTCCTGCCGTTTTAACCACGGTCAGAGATTTTGACTGGGTAATCGGTGTCAGCGTACCGGACGGATCACTGGTCAGATCGCCTGTCGGTGATGTACCTGTGGCTGTGGCACTATTCTGAACCTCACCCGCATCAATATCACCCTGCGTGATTTTATAGACACCGCTACAGGTTGTGCTTGCACCCGGTGTGAGTGTAGTGACCGCACAGGACGGGCCCGGCGCCGGAATTTTAGGATCATTGATCTTAATACCGGTCAGCGTCACATTGCCTTCATTCTTTACAGTGAAAGAATAACTGATCGTTGAATCCGGCGTATTACCGCTCGGCGCGCCTGCTGTTTTAACAAGCGAGATTGCAGAGCTGCGTGTCAGCGGGGTCTGTGTGCTGCTTGGCTCACTGATAACACGCGAGCCTGCAGGCGGCAGACCATTGGCTGTCGCTGTATTATCGGATGTACCCGCATCGACTTCACTCTGTGTAATCGTATGTGTACCGGTACAGGTCGTTGTCGCACCCGGCGCCAGTACTGTCGCCTGACACTGGGCAGGCGCATTCAGTTTCGGATCATTAATACCGACGGATGTTAATGTGACATTCCCCGTATTCCGCACATTGAATGTATAGGCAATTGTACCGCCTGCATTCTGACTGCTCGGCGCACCGGCCTGCTTTTCGACAGTAATCGCCGGTGTGCGTGTCAGAGGTGTTGTGGTTGTACTCGGCGGACTGGTACGGGTTGTACCTGCCGGATCATTACCGCTTGCAGTCGCACTGTTATTCGAAGTTCCCGCATTCACCTCAGCCTGCGTGATTGTGTATGTGCCGGTACAGGTGGCCGTGGCATTCGGCAGCAATGTCGTCACATCACAAACCGCAGGACCATCAAGCTTCGGATCGTTGACTGTAACACCTGTGAGCGTGACATTACCGGTATTGCGGACAATAAAGCTGTACGGAATGGTTGAACCGGCTGTATCACCTGTTTTCTCGCCTGCTGTTTTCTGAACAGTCAGGGTTGCGACACGGGTGATCGGTGTCGTGGCGGTTGAATCATTACTGTCAACATTACCGCTGTCAGGTCCTTTGCCCTGCGCCTTTGCCGTATTGACAGACTGACCCGCATTAAACTCATCCTGCGTGATCGTATGCGTGCCGGTACAGGTGGTTACAGCACCCGGCAGCAGAACTGTCTGCGCGCATTGTGCAGCCGTATCCAGTTTCGGATCGGCAATTGTCAGACCGGTCAGCGTCACATTGCCTGTATTTTCAACACGGAAAGAATAGGCAATGGTTGAACCGACCGCAGTTCCGCTCGGAGCACCGGCTGCTTTTGTCAGCTTCATAGAAGGTGTGCGTGTCAGCGGCGTTGAAACTTTAGCTTCATTACTTGTAACAGGAACATCCGCAGGTGTTTTACCACGGGAAATCGCTGTATTATCGACTTTACCCGCATCAACTTCCGCCTGTGTAACCGTATGCGTACCGGTACAGGTCATGCTTGCATTCGGCGCGAGCAATGCTGCCGGACAGGACGGACCCGGTGCAGGAATATTAGGATCACTCAGAGCAATACTGCTGATCGTCACATTGCCGGTGTTACGGATGACAAACTCATAATCAATTGTCGATCCGGCTGTGTGACCTGACGGGGTTTTTGCAGTCTTGGTAAGGGTCAAAGCACCGTTTGCAACCAGCGGTGTCGAAGTGGTGCTTGGCGGTGTTGTAAGCGGTGTACCGCCGCCCGGAGGCGTAGCCGTTGCCGTTGCACTATTATCAACTTTACCGGCATCAACTTCTGCCTGTGTGATCGTATGCACACCGGTACAGGTGGCCGTCGCATTCGGGGCAACAGTTGACGGCTGGCAGCTTGCAGCAGCATCCAGTTTATTATCCGTAATCAGGAGCGATGACAAAGGCACCTGACCTGTATTCCGGATAGTAAAAGTATAAGGAATTGTTGAGCCGGCTGTATTGCCGGTCGGCGTTCCCGCCGTTTTCACCATCGTCAGCGATGCGGTTTTCGTCGTATTTGTAAAAATACAGGAAATGTCATCACCACGCGCAGGTGTCACACTGAAACTCGATCCGGCCCCGGACGGTAAAGTTGTCGGCGAACCGGTTTTGGCATTGGTACAGGACAGAACCGGACTGTAATTATTAATCGTTCCACTGCCTGTAACCACTTCAGAAAGTGTATAGGCTGTGCCCGGGCGCACATCCGAAAGCAATGCCTGACCACTGACGGAAGAACCAGAGCCGGTCGTGACCGCGCTTGCGGAAGTCGCACCCGCGATTGAAAGACTGAACTGATCCGCAGCTGCAAAACGATTGCCGTTCAGTGCTTTATTCAGTCTGATACGGGCATCATCATCAAGAATTGTATAAGTCGCGCTTCCGTTAGCCTGCGCGCCGCAACTCTGCGTACTCGCAATTGTATAAGCACCCGGATTAGCCGTCATTGCAAACTGAATGGTTTTATCAGGCTCAATGATATTATCATCAAGAACACGAACGCCGGTTTCAATGCGCTGCGTACCGTCATAGTCGCCTGCGGGAATTGTAACACTGAAGCTGTTTGTGCCCGTCGGCGTTGTGTAATCCGTACCAAGCACGGCGGTTCCGCTGAGCGTGACCTGAACAACAACGTTTGATGTCAGCGTACCGGCAACCCGCAGACTTGGCAGATTGGCTGTCGGAATATTTTCATTTCCGGAACTGGTGCCGGGCTGAAACTCGACATAAGGCGTGAGCGTGATCTGAATATTGTCGAGAAAATTTCCGACACTGCCGGCATTCAGGGATTCAAACCCGAGCGTCTGAACACCGGAAGTTCCGTTATAGGTATATGTTCCGCTACGGGGAAACCATGAGCTGGCATTTGCATCGGAACGATAAATCTGGCTCGTTGTACCGGTCGGCGTTGCCGCAATATTAAACGAAATACTTTCCGTTCCGGATGTGGCGCGGCGGCGATGCGAAAACTGCCAGCTGAACTGCTCACCAGTTACGAGACAGACATTCTGATACAGACGCGAAGATACATTCGCATTCAACTCAACAAACTGTGTACCGCTTGCAGCATTGACACTCTGAAACCCGTTCGTCCACATCTCAATAAGGCGACCGTTATTGCTGGTCGGCTTCAACGTACAACCGCTGCTTGTAGCGGCACTCGGATGTGTTGTCAGCCAGCCCGGAATCTGACTATCCGGCAAGAATGCCAGACAATTCGTACTGCCTAAATTCGGGCTTTCAAAGCTCTGATTGATAAAGCTGCGCTGCACCTGCGCATAGGCAGGCGGAGAAAAACACAAAACTGCAACTGATAAAAGATACGCACACCGTACAAAGAAAGACTTTAATACACTTTCAGTTGTCAACACCGGCTGCGCTCCTGATTATCTGAGGTTGTGTTTTTGGAACGAAAAGGCCGTCGAACACAAAAATTTCATTTCAATATCAGGAGAAGCTATATGTTTATCGTGAATCGGGGACAACCGGTGTTTGTTGTTATCCAATACGTTTAACCCGTCACAGTTGCACCAAGGCCACAAAAGTTAACGTAAACTTAATAACAATAATCGCTTAGCAGCAAAGATTATGAGTTAGCCCCCAAAGCAGAGTTATTCTTCGACTTTATTACCGGCTCATCTGATGATTATCCCCCTCCCCAGGGATGACAAATGCAATCTTGCATCACGCATCAAAAGCCGAAACAGCCCCCGTTTTTGCAACAATGACCGGGACAGCGCCAGAATAATGACAGCACTGTTGCTCATCAAAAAGCATTCAGGCTTGATGTGCTAATGTCGTCGGGACATGAAATCTCCCGCTTATATTTATTTTCTAAGGGCCGGTGCTTTGCGGGCAGGTATTCTCGGGTTTGCAGACCAGTCCCGTCTGCGCAAGCAAATCAGCCACACCATCACGTGCACCCAGCCCGTCGGGATCGCAAAGATATTCCATGTGATCGCTCAAATATCCGGCCATCGGCGTACGCCAGTCCGGTGAAGTCTCGACCATCTGCTCAGCCGTATAAAGCAGATATTCAACATATGCCCCGTAAGCGGTGAGCTCTGTTTTATTACTGAGCGAGCAATAATCTGCCCGCGCCAGTTCGGGCTTTTGCACAGTCAGGTTCAGAAACTCGCGATATATTTCGCGTGCGGTCTGATCCCGCTGTATCAGATCGGCCTGACCGACCTGATACGGAATAATAATCAACGCTGAAAGCGCGGCAAAGGCCGTGGCAATTCCGCCTAAAGCGGCTAAAGGTTCAGTATTACGCCGTAGCCAATTCCACATGTTCAGACCTTGGGTTGCTCATGGGTTGCACAATGGATACCACCACCAACCTCGCCTACCGGATCGATATTCAGTGTAACAATCTCGCGACCGGGATATAATTTGCCAAGTATAGCCGCAGCCCGCTCGTCGGCCTCACGATCCCCGAACTCAGCAGCAATCACCGCGCCGTTACAAACATAATAATTCACATAAGAAGATACAAAATCGCGACTCTTCGAACGGATATCATAAGGTTCCGGTAAAATGACCATATCCAGCTTGCGCCCCTCGGCATCAGTCGCTGCGGCCAGAATGTCATGCGTCTCGAAGGAGGCAACCGACCATGGGTCTTCAGCGTCAATCTCGTCGCCCATCTGGATCAGCAGTTGTCCCGGTTTAACGAAACGGGCAAGCGCATCAATGTGATAATCGGTAATATCTGCACCAATAATTCCGGGTGCCCAGATCATCTTGCGCGCACCCATCGTATCCAGCAGCATCTTCTCAATTTCAGCTTTGCTGCCCCGATTGCGATTGGCATTAACGAAGCTGCTTTCATGAGCAATCAGCGTGCCGTGGCCATCGGTTTCAACACCTCCTGCTTCTCCTACCAGCCCTGCATCAAAAACCTGCAAACCCAATCGTTCGGCTATCCGTGCAGCGATCTTACCGTCTGCGCCGTGGGTCTGCTTGTTCCCCCAACCATTAAAATTGAACTGTGTGACAGCCAGTCCGCCCTTGCCATTGATGACAAATGAAGGGCCGGAATCGCGACACCATAAATCGTCAGTCGGAATGTCCCATAGCTCTACTTTCTGCGATACCAGCTTGCGAACAGCGCGATGGTGCTTTGCAGCAGCCAGCATCACAACCGGTTCAAACTCTGCGATCGTGTTAGCGATTTTCGCTATAGTTTTCTGAATATCATCCAGAAAATCAGGATCGTCATAGACAGCGGGATTTACCGGCCATTGCATGAAAGTGCGCTCATGCGGTTCTGTTTCTTCCGGATACCAAAAACCGGCAGCACGCGCGGATAAATCTTCCGCATGCCCGCGGCGCGCCTGCACCGACAGACCAACCGCAGTGGCAGCAGCCCCCAGCAAAGTTTGACGGCGTGTCATCATCCTATCACCATGAAAATTAAAGAGGAAAATTTATATTTTAGAATATATTTATATAGAGTAAGACCGCCCGTACGCGCTGTCAACGGATGCTGAACAGATCATGCAAAGTACAGGGTTATTCATTGACACTCCGGCCGGTTTAAACCACATCATTAGCAACAATATTAGCCTGTTTTAATGATCCCAGTCCGGTAACGGTGACCAGCTCTCAACAATCAGATCGATAAATCGCCGCACCTTTGGCGAGAGATGGCGTGGTGACGGATATACAGCGCGGATCGGTTCTCCTTCCGCTGTGAAAGCTTTGAGAACAGGAATGAGCCGTCCGGCCCGCACATCTTCACCAACCAGAAATGTGGCTAACTGGCCTATTCCGTAACCGGCCAAAACCCCGTCACGCAGCGCCTCTGCATTGCCGGCACAAAAACGCCCGTGCACCGGCAGCGTTCGCATCTTGCCGTCAGCCAGGAACCGCCAGTCAGCGGGACGGCCGGCATGCATAAAGGCGAGACAACTATGTGCCGCAAGGTCTTCGATTGCGGAAGGCACGCCATGCGCCTCCAGATAGGCCGGTGTGGCACAGGTGACAAGCCGGTGCGGTGCAAGCGTTCTAGCCATTAACCGGCTGTCGTCAGCCCCGCCAATACGAATGGCAAGATCAATACCTTCATCTATCAGGTCGATATACCGGTCATTGAAACTGACATTGACTGCCAGCTCAGGCCACATTGCCATGAAACGGTGCAGGACCGGCAGAATATGCAACCGGCCGAATGAAAACGGGACATCAATCCGCAACCGCCCGCGCGGTTCCTCTCTGCGTGTTGCCATGGCCGCCTCAGCCTCATCAAGATCGGCAAGAATTCTCTGGCACCGGTCATAAAAGGCTGCGCCTTCATCGGAAAGACCGACACTGCGGGTGGTGCGATGCAGCAAACGCAGACCAAGCCGCTCTTCCAGCCGCGCAATTCTCTTGCCGACAGCCGAACGCGACAGGCCGAGTTGTTCAGCCGCTACCGTAAAGCTGCGCGCGTCCGCCGTGCGAACGAAAGCAATAATGTCACCCATACGATCCAGATTCATCCGTCATCCAATTGCACACTTTTATTCCCCAATGAAGAGAATAATAAGCACTTAATATGTTTTTATATCCGCAATAGCGTCTCATGGATTTTATCTGAATACGAAAGATATTCCATGCCCGCTTTATTCTATGACCATCGCCGATACTGGCTGTTGCTGGCCGTATGTGTCGCCAGCTTTCTTGAACCTCTCGCCACAACGGTTGTGACCGTTTCCCTGCCTCACATCCAGCGCGCAACAGGAGCCGGTTTTACCGAACTCCAATGGGTTCTGAACGCCTATGTACTGACATTCGCTGCCCTGGTTCTGACAGGCGGCGCACTGTCCGACCGCTTTGGACGCAAACGTGTTTTCATCGGTGGCCTCTGGATATTTACCGGTGCTTCTGTGGTTTGCGGCATCGCGTCAGCCCCGTCCATGCTGATCCTCGGACGTGCAGTATCCGGAGTCGGTTCCGCATTCATGCTCAGTGCCGGTCTTGCGTTAATGGTACAGGTGTTTCACGGTAAAGAGCGCGTACAGGCTTTCGCCATCTGGGGTGTAGTCGTTGGTGCCGGATCTGCTCTCGGGCCATTAGTCGGTGGTCTTCTCACCGATAATCTGGGCTGGCGCTGGATATTCCTCATCAACCTGCCGGTTTGTCTGCCATTGATCTGGCTAACTTTATGGAGCGCCGGAGAGTCGCGTGATCCGCAAGCGGGGCCGATCGACCGGGCCGGACTTTTAAGCTTCACTGCCATGTTTATGCTGCTGATGTATACGCTGACTGAGGGCAACAATCTCGGCTGGACAAGTCTGACAGTCATCGGCTTACTCACTATAGCCGCTATATTGTTTACACTCTTCGTGCGGACACAGTTGCGTCAAGCCCGCCCCATGTTTGATCTGTCGCTGTTTGCCAATCCGGTATTCACCGGAGCTTCTGTCGTTGCAATAGCCATTGCAGCCGCATTTTTCACTCTGCTCGTTTATCTGCCGGTCTATATTCAAGGCGTCCTTGGCTATAGTCCTTCTCAGACGGGACTGGCTCTGGTTGTGATGGCAGTACCGCTGCTTATCATGGGTCCAGTCAGCGCGCGTCTTGCCATGATAATCTCACCAAGGCTGTTTTTATCGGCCGGACTGCTCATTATCGCCGGGGGTGCGTTTTTACTTGGCCTCGTTAATCATTACGGGGCAGTTGCACTCTATGCGGGAATGATCGCAACCGGCATCGGTGCCGGACTGATTAACGGCGAATTATCGAATGTCGCAATAAGCGCTGTTCCATCAGACCGCAGCGGCATGGCTTCGGGTATCAGCAACACCATGCGCCAGCTCGGCTTTGGTATAGGCATCGCCGGACTTGGTGCGATCTTCAGCGCCAGCCTGATCCGTGACCTTTCACAATTCGACAGGTTATTTCTCGAACGTGTGGCCTCCGGCGATGTTTCCACAGCAGTTTCAGCAATCAGCAGCGATCAGGGAGAAGCACATGATACAGCAATCACAGCCCTTACATCGGCTATCTCCAGCCTGTCACACTTTGCTGCAATACTTGCGCTAATAGCTGCTGTACTCGCTTTTCTGCTCATTCGTTCCGCAGCACCTGCCATAGCAACAAACCGCGCCGAGTAGCATTTTGTTTTATATCCGAACTGGAAAGACCCATCTTACAATGCGGAGAACAAAGGAAGGGCATCGCTCAACTGCCTGACAGAGCATCATATTTTTACGTCAGATTATCGTAATAAAGCAGTAGCGAGACAACAAATGTCAAAGCGCCGATCATAGCCAAAATAAAAAGCCGGCGTGCTGTAACCGGCTTTTTTACGCATTGGCTGGTAATCAGCAGAATGACAGACCACAGACAAGTAAAAAGCAGCAGGCACAGCGTATAGACAAATCCGGACAAGTCATATCCGCCACCGCCAATCGACGGATATTGCGAAGGCGCAGGATTAAGCAACCAATTGAAAAAACCGGCGACGAGTATAAAAAATATCAGAAGACTGAAAAACACCGCATTTTTCAATGGCATCCCCTTACTGAATATTTAACGCGATCCGATAATCGCGTTAAATATACTGGCAGGTATCGCGCGTCTAGGCCAGCTTCGGAATGGCATCGAGCAGCATCCTTGTATAAGGCTGCTGCGGGGCTTCAAAGATTGTCTCAGCCATGCCTTCTTCAACAATTTTACCGTGATGCATAACGACAATGCGGTCACAGAGGTGGCGCACAACGGACAGGTCATGACTGATGAACAGCAATGTCAGGTTTAGTTCTTTGCGCAACCGCAGGAGCAGATTGAGAATTTGCGCCTGAATGGATACATCAAGCGACGCCACCGGCTCATCGCAGACAATCACCTCCGGTTTCATCGCCAAAGCACGGGCAATGGCAATGCGCTGCCGCTGACCGCCGGAAAACTGATGCGGATAACGGTCTGCAAAAGCCGGATCAAGGCTCACTGCTTTCAGCCACTGTGCTACATAGGCACGGGCTTCACTTTTTGTGGTCAGACCATGGGCAATCGGCCCTTCGGCAATCGATTGGCCGATGGTGCGGCGCGGATCAAGGGATGCAAACGGATCCTGAAAAATCATCTGGATTTTAGTCGTCAATTTGCGCCCGTGTACGTGGTCAGACATGACAGGCTGGCCGGATAGCCGGATTTCCCCCTCAGTTGGCTGATAAATCCCGCAGACCATGCGGCCGAGCGTTGATTTACCGGATCCGGATTCTCCGACCAGCCCCAGCGCCTCCCCTCTGGCGATGGTCAGGTTGACATGATTGACGGCGATAACTGGTTTGCGTGGTTTTAGCAGGCCGATTTTCTGGCCGAGCCTGCCCCAGAAATCACTTTTCCATTCAAAGCGTTTAACTGCATTGCGGACGGTCACAAAATCCAGTTTGACTTCCGTTACCGGTGTCGCGATTTGAAACGATGCTTCTTCTTCATCCGTTGGTTTGCCCAGCATTTGCCCCGGTTTGGAGCGGGATGGCAGGGCATCGAGCAGACCTTGTGTATAAGGATGGCTAGGTGCTTTCAACACTTCTGAAGCGGGGCCGGTCTCGACAATTTTGCCCGATTTCATCACGGCAATGCGCTTTGAAATTGAAGCGACAGTTGCCAGATCGTGGCTGATCCAGATCATCGAAATGCCAAGCTCGGCAACCAGTGCTTTCACCTCGGTCAGAATTTCCGCCTGTACGGATACGTCAAGTGCTGTAGTCGGCTCATCCGCAATCACGACCTTCGGATTGTGCAACAAAGCAATCGCAATTGCCACGCGCTGGCGCATACCACCGGAAAACTGATGCGGATAGAAATCAACCTTATGTTCCGGATCGACAATGCGCACACGGCGCAAGGCTTCCACACATCGTGTGCGGGCATTGCTGTCCGAAATAGTTTCATGCGCGCGCAATGCCAGCGTCATCTGATCGAGAACGGTCAGCACCGGATTGAGTGTCATCATCGGATCCTGAAAGACCATCGAGATTTCACGGCCGCGTAATTTACGTAACTCGCTTTCACTCAGGCCGACAAGCTCACGCCCTTCCAGTTTAACGGAGCCTTGCGTAATGCGTCCCGGCTTGTCGATCAGCCCGATCAGGGAAAAACCGGTTATGGATTTACCGGAACCGGATTCACCCACCAGCCCCAGAATTTCCCCGCGGTCGAGATAGAAGGAAACACCATCGACAGATTTGACCGTAGCGGCACGGGTTTCGAAATGCGTATGCAGATCAGTGACTTCAAGAAGATGAGCTGTCATTTGTTCAACCTCGGATTAAGCTGGTCGCGGATCTGATCGCCAACGAGATTGATCGCCATGATGAGAATGATCAGTGCAATGCCCGGATAAATCGAAATCCAGTAGCGGCCGGACAGCAGATATTGGAAACCGTTGGAAATAAGCATACCGAGAGACGGTTCTGTCGGCGGCAGACCGACACCAAGGAATGACAGCGTTGCTTCCAGAGAAATTGCTGAGGCGACCTGTACTGTCGCCACAACAATCAGTGGCGGCATAGCATTAGGCAAAATATGACGGGTGACAATGAACCAGCCGCTCATCGGCACAGAAAGTGCGGCTTCCACATAGTCTTTATGGCGTTCAGCAGAGGCTGCACCATGAGCCGTACGCACAAAATAGGCGTATTGCGAAAAGACCAGAGCGATAATCAGCTGGCTTTTGCCTTGTCCGAGAAGTGCTGCCACCACAAAGGCCAGCAGAATAGCCGGAAAGGAGAGCTGCAGGTCGATAACGCGCATGATGAAGGCTTCAAAACGACCGCCGACATAGGCTGCCGTTGAGCCGACCAATGCACCAATGGCAAAGGCAATCGCACCGGCGAGCAGGCCCATTTCCAGCGAAATGCGCAAGCCGTAAAGAATGGCGGAGAAGAGATCGCGCCCCTGTCCGTCAGTTCCCAGAATATGGGTGTAACCACCCTGACCGATATAACCGGGTGCACGGCGTCCATCCCGCAGCACAAGGCTGGAAAGATCGTAAGGATCCTGCGGTGCAATCAGCGGTGCGAAGACGGCCAGCAAAATGATGAGCAGCACTATAAAAGCGGCAACCATAGGCACCGGATGGCGTTTGAATTCTGACCAGAATTGTAATGATCTGCTGTTGAGCAATGACATTATTTGCCACCTCCCTGACGCATGCGCGGATCGAGCACGGCATAGGACAGATCCACAATCAGATTAATCGTGATGAAAAGCAGGGAAACCAGCATCAGATAGGCCACCATCACCGGACGGTCGAGTGAGGTGATACTGTCAATGATCAGCTTGCCAAGACCCGGCCATGAATAGATTGTCTCGGTAACAACGGCAAAAGCAACGGTTGAGCCAAGCTCCAGACCAAAGACGGTCACAAGCGGAATGGAGATCAGGCGCAGCACATGACGGCGCAGAATTGTGCGCTCGTTAATACCGGCGGCTCGGGCAAATTTAATCGTGTCGGTCAGCATGATTTCACGCGTACCGGACGCAGCCAGTCGTATCATCAGCGACAGTTTGAACAGCGACAGATTAATGGCGGGCAATGCCAGATGATGCAGACCGTCAAGTGTCAGGAAGCTGACAGGAACACCGAGTACGGAAATTGTGGCACCGCGTCCGCCCGCAGGCATAATACCAAGCTGCACAGCAAAGACCATAATCAGCATCAGCCCGATCCAGAAAGTCGGAACGGAAAAGCCGAGAATAGACAGCGCCATAATAATTTTCGACGCCCAGCTGTCCGGCTTGTAACCGGCATAAATACCAAGCGGAATACCGATGAGACTGGCCATGAACACAGCAGTCAGCGCCAGCTCGGCAGTTGCAGGCAGGCGTGATGCAATCAGCTCGGAGACAGGCATATTATAGACGAAGGAGCGCCCCAAATCGCCATGAAGCAGATTGCTCATGAATTGCAGATATTGCTGCCATACCGGTAGATCGAGCCCGTATTGGGCGATCACCCTGTCACGGATTTCCTGTGTCGCATCCGGTGAGATCAGCACATCGACAGGATTGCCGATGACAAAGACCCCCATAAACACCAATAGCGACATGACAAGCATCACCAATGCTGCCTGCCATAAGCGTCTGACAATAAATGCAATCATCAGCTATGCTCCCCCAAAAGCGGATAACGGACAGTTTCCTCCCGCCGTATCCGCTTAACTATTTCTAATGCCGGACAGGATTTCTCCTGTCCGGAAATTTATGATTATCAGTGCCAGCCGTTTTCGAGTTCAAAGCGGGTTTCACGCACAGCAACATCCCAGATCGCCAGCATGTCAGCATCCGGACGTTCAAAAAGGCCGTGATAATTGCCTTCGCAGCTCTCCAACAGCGCACGTTTACGGCCGGCGTCAACGCGTGCCATGGCGCCGAAATCAATGCGCTCTACCGCATGTTCCGGTTGCTGAACGCCTGCGAGACGTGTCCACGGAAAGTTTTCCATCCATGAGGCGTGCGAAGCGCGGCTGTCAATTTCCAGCACTTTGCCCATGGTTTGTGGTGCGCGCCACCAATCGTGCATTTTGACACTGGCATCACGATTGCGGTTCAGCCACTCAGACACAACGGTACCGGCAGGCGCATTGCCGCCATGTCCGTTGACGATCAGGATACGGCGAAAACCGGCGTGGTAGATGCTGTCGAGAATATCTTCAATCACGCCGATATAGGTGCGCAGGCTCAGGGATACCGTGCCCGGGAAGTCGGCGAAACTGGATGCCAGGCCATAAGGCAGAACAGGAAATACCGGTACACCCAGCGGCTCTGCGGCATCCAGCGATACTTTTTCAGCCAAAATCATATCAGTGCCAAGGCTGATGCGGGCATGTTGCTCAACGCTGCCGATCGGCAGGATGCAGCGGTCGTCCTGTTTGACACACTCTTCAACCTGCGCCCAGTGCATGGCGTTAATATGCATGTGAAATTCCTCTCATTTCAAAAGTGTTCCCGAGTCTGTGCTCATGGGTTTCTGAAAACTATTATCCATGAAAATATTTCACAGACAAGTTCCAATTGGAACAAAAATTACGTTTGACATCCTTAAAACAAGCTATATCTTGTTCTGAATGGAACTTAATTGCTAAACTGTCACGGGGAGAAGTGATGGAGGAACGCGTAGCAATCGCTCTTTTGGAGGGGCGCGCGGGGCGCAGTGAGGCGGCAGACAGCCGCATCAGCGAAAGCGATATTCTGCATACTAAATTATGGGAAAATCCGTGCTGGTTGTCCTTCCGGATTAACTATCTGGCACTGCATTACAACAATCCGATCTACGGGCTGATCGGTGCGGATCATGATCTGCTGCGACCGGAATTTGTGGTTCTGTATTCACTGTTTCTGCGCGACCGCACGACTTTGTCCGAAGTGGTTGCCGGTTCCGGCTTTCCGAAAAACACGCTGAGCCGCGCCACTAAAAAGCTGACCCGTCTGAAACTGGTGCAACGCGAGGGTGACAGTGATGACCTGCGCCGTGTTGTGCTGTGCCTGACTGATACTGGTCGCGCCATTGTTGAAGCGAAAATGACGCCGATGCTGGAGCGGGAACGTCTGATGCTGGAAACACTCAGCCCTGCTGAGCGCATGATGCTCTCGGAACTTCTGACCAAACTGGTGATCGCCTCCCGCGAATGGCCGGAAACAATTGCCTCCGATCTGCCGGAGCGTGATGAAGAGTTTGAACAAGACTAATAAATGGGGACTGGACTATTCAGATGAAAAAAACACTGCATGCTTTAATGCTCGGCACAACATTGCTTTTTAGCGCCGGACAGGTTTTTGCCGCCGATCTGGTTATGGCAATTAAAGCCGGCCCTGCCTCGATGGATCCGCATTTTACGGCAACCGCCGCCAATGCCGAAGCGACGAAACATATTTTCGATACGCTGATCCGCTCAGGCAATAACCTTGAGCTTGAGCCGTCGCTGGCAGTGAGCTGGCAGGCGCTTGATGATACAACATGGGAATTCAAGCTGCGCGAAGGCGTGAAATTCCATGATGGCTCAGACTTTACCGCGGAAGATGTGAAATTCTCTATCGAGCGCATTCCGCATGTAACAGGACCAAACCCGGCAACGATTTTTGTGCGCCGCGTTAAATCAGTAGAAGTTGTCGACCCTCTGACTGTGCGCGTGACAACAAATTCTGCGGCACCGACATTGCCGAATGATTTTATCCGTTTGTTTATCACCTCGCATAAAGCGGCGGCTGCCTATTCAACGCAGGAAACCGCAGCAGAAGGCTTCAATACCGGTAAAGCGACAATCGGCACCGGCCCTTATAAATTCGTTTCATGGGCACCGACACAGGATCTGGTTCTGGAGCGTTTCGACGGTTATTGGGGCGGTGCACAGCCGTGGGATCGGGTTATCCGTAAGGAAATTCCGAATGATGCTGCCCGCGTTGCCCAGCTCAAAGCCGGTCAGGTTGATGTTATTTCCAAAGTGCCGGCCTCGGATGTGCCTGTTCTTGAACAGGATTCATCGCTGACAGTTGTGAAAAATGAGAGCATCTATATCAGCTATCTCGAATTTGATTTCCGCGAAAAAAGCCCGATGGTATTTGCCAAGGATGGCAGCAAGCTGGACAAAAACCCGCTGCTTGACCCGCGTGTGCGAGAGGCTTTTGATCTGGCAATTGACCGCGAGACCATAGTTGAATTCGCTCTGGAAGGCATGGCAGCCGTACCGACGCAATTGGTGACCTCCAATATTTTCGGCTATGACAAGTCGTTGCAGGCACCGGAATTCAACATTAATAGTGCAAAAGAGCTCCTCACAGAAGCCGGTTATCCGGATGGTTTCAAAATCACACTGAGCTATTCGAATGACCGTATGCCGAATGAACTGGGACCTACAGTCGCCCAGATGCTGGCAGCTATCGGCATTACTGCGGATGTTAACGGCGTTCCGGCGGCGGTGTTCAACCCTGCGAAAACCCGCGGTGAATACTCGCTCTATATGGCAAGCTGGGGTACATTGACCGGCGAAGCCAATTACATGTTGTCATCGCTGATGCATTCCAATGAACCGGCAAAATCGCTGGGTGCGTTTAACGTGCGCGGCTATGCCAATCCGGAAATGGACAAGCTGATTGAAGATGCTGCAGCAGCGATGGATGCAGATGAGCGCCGCACTTTACTTGAAAAGGCGAATAATCTGGTAGCAACGGATCGTCCTGATCTGCCGCTTGCCATTCAGCTCAGTGCATGGGCTGTGAAGAAGGACAAGGTGGAACTGACACCGCGCGCTGATGAAGACACGCTGGCGATGAATATCAAACCAGTAAAATAAATGAATAAAAAAGGCCGGTTTAAACCGGCCTTTTTTATTAGGGCTCTGCAAATAAATGACTTTTGTATATTACACTAATTGCCCCATCGGCATTAATGCACCGCGCTGCATCACCACCTGAGAGGCAACAGCATGTCCGGCTTTGACAGCAGTCTCAATATCTTTGCCACTCAACAGTGCTGCCAGAAACCCGCCGCTGAAAGAATCTCCGGCACCTGTTGTGTCCACCGGTTTGAGTGGTTCAATATCCGTGATCTGACGCATGCCATTGTCATCAGCAATCAGCATTGTGCCGCCGCCGTTTTTAACCACAACAGCTTGCGCACCGGCAGTGCGATAGCGGGCAGCGCAATCCTCTAAACTACGATCACCAAACATTGCCGCTTCATCATCAAAACTCGGTAAAACAATCTGTGCAACCGCTGCCGCCTGCATGATCGTTTCTCGCAAAATATCGTGGTTCTCCCACAAACGCGGCCTGATATTGGTGTCAAACACCACCGTTTTTCCGGCGCGGGCAGCATCTCGCAAATGAGAGATAAATACTGTCCGCTGCTCAGGACAAAGAATAGCCAGCGTAATCGCAGAAAAATAGATAACATCGGCATCAGAAAAAGCCTTGGCGAGCAATGGCTGATTGACCGCCAGCAGACGTGCTGCCGAATGGTTGCGCCAATAAGTAAAATGCCGTTCCCCGTTCTCAATTTCGATCAGGTAAAGACCAGCCTGACGCTGCGCATCTTCCTCAATATAGTCAGTACCGATCCCGTTCCGGTTCAGAAAATCTTTCATCTTGGCAGAAAAACTATCCGTACCGATACGGGTAAAATACGACACATCCCAGTCCTGCGGAGACAAGCAAGCACGGGCATACCATGCGGTATTTAAAGTATCGCCTGCAAAGCCAAGATGAAACTCACTGCCTCCCAGTGAGGACATTTCAATCATACATTCACCGGCAGACAAAAAGAGCTTTTTCCTCACCATTCCCCCGTCATGCTATTTGTTTGTCAGGTCGTTGCCCCGAGCTGCCATGGCACAAATTCATTATCGCCATAGCCATAAATCTCACTCACTGTCTTGCGGCCGGAAGCAACAGCGATAATCTCCTCAAAGATACGTTCGCCTGCCTGCTGAATAGTCTCTTCACCGGTAACAATACCACCGCAATTCAGATCCATGTCTTCCTTCATATGCTCATACATATCTGAATTGGTTGCGATTTTAATACTCGGCGCCGGTTTGAAACCCGAAACCGATCCACGCCCTGTGGTAAAACAGATGAGATTACATCCTCCTGCCACCTGTCCGGTCACAGAAACCGGATCATAGCCCGGTGTATCCATAAACACGAAACCCATTTCATCAATCGTCTGCGCATATTCATAAACCTGACGCAGTGGCATTGAACCACCTTTCGCCACGGCACCGAGCGATTTTTCGAGGATTGTGGTCAGCCCGCCCAGCTTATTGCCATGAGACGGATTATTATTAAGCTCATCGCCGTTGCGCTGCGTGTAATCGCGCCACCAATCGATCCGTGACAACAGCTTTTCAGCAATGTCCGGCCGCGCCGCCCTGCGGGTCAGCAAATGTTCAGCACCGTAAATCTCCGGTGTTTCTGACAAAACACTAGTGCCGCCATGTCGCACGAGTAAATCCGATGCATAGCCCAGAGCCGGATTTGCGGAAATCCCCGAATAGCCATCCGACCCGCCGCATTGCAAACCGAGTTTAAGCTGCGACAAAGGCTGTTGTGTGCGCTGCGCCGCATTCACAACCGGCAACATAGTTTCAATCGCCGCAATCGCCGCTTCAATTGTCTTCCGTGTGCCACCATATTGCTGAATGGTCAGCGTCTGCAAACGCTCACCTTCTTCCAGTTTGTAATGTTCAAGGATCGGAGCAATCTGATTGGTTTCGCAACCCAGCCCGATCAGCAACACGCCGCCGAAATTGGGATGACGAGCATAGCCCTGTATCGTGCGGGTCAGAACCCGATAGGCTTCCGACTGGGTATTGATCCCGCAGCCGCCTGCATGTCCGAGCACCACAACACCGTCAATATTGTCATAGTCTTTCAGCCCGCCCATGCGGTTGAAATGATCCGCCACATATTGCGAAACTGTGGCCGAACAATTCACCGTCGCAATCACACCAATATAATTGCGCGTACCAACCCCGCCTACACCGCGGTCAAAACCCAAAAAGCTGCGTCTTTCCGTTTCAGGAAACAGTTCCGGTTCCGCATAATCAACACAGAACTCATGCTCGTGCTGTGACGGCAGCATTGCCAGATTATGCAGATGCACATGCGTACCCGCAGCAATATCCTCTGTCGCCACACCAATCACATTGCCGTATTTGCGGATTTCCTGTCCTTTTGTGATGGGTACAAGTGCAACTTTATGCCCTTTGCCGATCAGATTAGCGGCTACAAGTTCACCACTGCCGACAGGCTCTCCGGCGCGGATTGTCACCCGCGCAACCGCCACATGGTCAGACGGATGAAGGACAATAACCGGACTGTTCTGACGGGTCATAGCTCACCCGCCCGCCTTTGCCGGACATAAAGCACCGGCATCCAATGCGGTGATCACACCACGCAATTCTGCAAGCCCGCGCAGCCGGCCGATAACCGGATAACCCGGCGTCACTTGTTTTGCCAGATCATCCAGCATACGGTGACCATGATCAGAGCGGAAAATAATCTTTGATCCGCTATCCCGCTTGCGGTCTTCCTCGACCAGCGCCCGCAGCAATGCAACCATATCCACATCGCCTTCAAGATGGGCGGCTTCATAGAAACTGCGTCCGTCACCCTGTCGCGTGGTTGCCCGTAAATGCGAGAAATAGATACGTGATGCAAAGCGGCGCGCCATTGCAGGCAGATCATTATCCGCCCGCACGCCAAGACTGCCGGAACAAAAGCACATGCCATTGGCCGGAGACGGCACCGCATCAAAAATCGCCGCATAATCGGCTTCATTTGAAGCAATGCGCGGCAGTCCGAACAGGGAGCGCGGCGGATCATCCGGATGCAGGGTCAGGCGTACACCCAGCTCGTCCGCAACGGGGGTCACTTCTTCCAAAAAAGCGATCAGATTTTGCCGCAGCTTATTAGCATCGACATGGGCATAGGTTTCCAGCTTGTCGCGGAAAGCCGGTATCGTCAGCGGTTCGGTTGTCGAACCCGGCAAAGCACTGGCAATATTGAAAATCAGCTGATTAATCTCAGCCTCGCTCATCGCCTCATAGGTTGCGCGGGCAGCAAGACGATCAGCTTCGGAATAATCCTGTTCTGCATTTTTACGCTGCAAAATATGCAAATCAAAAGCAGCAAAACGATCCTGATCAAAACGCATGGCTGTCGCGCCGGTTGGCGTTACATAATCCAGATCGGTGCGGCACCAGTCCACAACAGGCATGAAATTATAGCAAATAACTTTAATATCATGTGCCGCCAAAGCCTCCATTGAGGCAATCCATGCGGCGATATCCTGTTTTGCGGCACCGCCTTCACGCTTGATCGCATCTGAAATCGGGATGCTTTCCACCACAGACCAGACAAGCTGCGTGCGGTCAGAAGGGGTATTTTCAATCAACGTCTTGCGTTCTGCAATCTGACCAGATGTCCATGCCTGTCCGATCGGCACATCATGCAAAGCAGATACAATATCTGTCGCTCCGGCCTGACGTACAGCATCCAAAGGCACACCGGCATCCGGCCCGAACCATCTCCACGCTTGACGCATTAACCCCTCCTCCGAATAAGTTTTTATATTTTATGATTTTGAAAATCTGTGACAGCGGACGAACGCCTGATCAGACGAAGAAATCCGGATGGCTTTTCCGCAACTCGTCAATATCCGGCAGAACCGCGCTGAGATGATGCTTCATCGCCTTTATCGCTTCCGGTGCATCTTTAGCGGCAATGGCATCCCTGATAAGTTTATGTTCGCGCAAAACCTGATCCATACGCCCCAGCACCGGAACGGTCATGCGCCGTGCACGGTCGATCTGGATTTTCACAAGCTTCAGATGTTGCCAGATGCCGGGATAACCGGCGATTTCCGCAACAGTCTCATGGAAAGCATCGTCTGCTTCATGAAACAGTCCCAGCTTTTCACGGCTGGCATGGAATTGCTGCATATCAATCAGCTCATCCAGCTTAGCGACTGCTTCCGGTGTTGACGATAATGCCGCATGTTCCGCCGTCGCTCCTTCCAGCGCCTGACGGATCACCACAGATTCCGGTATCAGATCAACCGGAATACGCGCCACGAAAGTGCCTGATTGCGGGAAAATATCGACCAGCCCTTCTTCAGCCAGACGAATAAGTGCCTCACGCACCGGCGTGCGACTCACACCGAATTGCTCAATAAAAGTTTTCTCGTTCAGCGCCGTGCCAGGCAGCAGCTTCATTGCAACAATATCCGCCTGTAATGCGCGATAAATCAGCTTTGCTGCGGTTTCACGTCCTGTGGCAGGCCGCCTTCCTGAGGATATCTGCCCGAATGTCGGCTGCGTGTTCAATCTTGTTCTCCTGCCTGAATCTCAAGTCTTCAGGTCTTGTTTATCCGCTCGCAACTGCGATCCGAAACAAAAAATCCATGCGCTGTTGACATACTAATATATTATTATTTACTGTTCGCCAAGCGCCGGATGCAAATTCTGTACAAGACGGATCAAAAACCGCAGACAGAAAAAGCCGGACAGCAATGACGGGAAACAGACCTCAAAGTCTGTCAGGGAGGAAAAGACCAGCAATGGCACTCAATCCGGATCGCCTTCTGCCTGCGGAGGCAGACAGCCGCGCCATAGCGCGACGCTTGTTCGCATCGGTCGAAAAATTGCCGATCATCTCCCCGCACGGGCATACCGAACCGTCATGGTATGCGACAGATGCCGCTTTTCCCGATCCGACAACCCTGTTTGTCAAACCCGATCATTATATCTGCCGTATGCTCTACTCACAGGGCATTCCGCTGGAGCAATTAGGCATTGCCCGTCTGGATGGCGCAGCGGTGGAAACCGACAGCCGCACCATCTGGCGGCTATTTGCAAAACACTGGCCTTTGTTTCGCGGCACACCGTCACGCCTCTGGTTTGAACATTCTCTGGAGAGCGTTTTCGGCATTACAGAACGTCTCAGCGAGAACAATGCTGACCGGCTGTATGACCTGATTTCCGAGAGGCTGGCGACGCCGGAAATGCGTCCGCGTGCGCTATATGACCGCTTCAATATTGAAGCGATCTCCACCACGGATTCCGCCAATGACCCGCTGACACATCATGATGCGATCCTTAGCTCAGGCTGGCATGGCCGCGTTGTGCCCGCCTACCGGCCGGATGCAGTGGTTGATGCATCCCGACCGGACTTTCATAGTGAACTGGGAAAATTTATCGCACTGACAAATAATCCGATGACCTATCAGGGTTATTTGCAGGCGCACCGCAACCGCCGCGCCTATTTCAAGGCACGCGGCGCAACATCCACCGATCATGGTCACCCGACTGCACAGACAGCCAATCTCTCGGCAGGGGAAGCGGAAGCACTATTTGAACGTATCATCAAACAGCCGGTCAAACCGGAAGATGCAGAACTGTTTCGTGCGCAGATGCTGACCGAAATGGCACGTATGAGCATTGATGACGGGCTGGTCATGCAGATCCATCCGGGCTCATACCGCAACCATAATCCGCAAGTTTTCTCCGCTTTTGGCTTTGACAAAGGTGCGGATATTCCGAACCAGACCGGCTATGTGAAAGAACTCAAACCATTGCTTGATGCGCATGGCAATGATCCGCGCCTGACGCTTATTCTGTTCACGCTGGATGAGACGGCTTACAGCCGCGAACTCGCACCGCTGGCAGGGCATTACCCTGCCCTCAAGCTCGGCCCCGCATGGTGGTTCCATGACAGTCCGGAGGGGATCAGACGCTATCGTGAACTGACGACGGAAAGCGCCGGTTTCTACAATACTGTCGGTTTCAATGACGACACCCGCGCTTATCTCTCCATTCCCGCCCGCCATGATATGGCACGCCGTGTGGATTGCGCTTTCCTTGCCCGCCTTGTTGCTGAGCACCGCCTTGATGAGGAAGAAGCCTATGAAGTCGCTCATGACCTCAGCTACCGGCTGGCCAAACAGGCTTATAAACTATGACCGGAACACTCAATTCTCTATCCGATAAAACCTTGGCCGATCTGCCCGCACCTGTGGGCAAACCTGCCTATGATCGCTCTCAATTGAAAACAGGGATTATCCATTTAGGCATCGGTGCATTTCACCGTGCGCATCAGGCAGTTTACACGGAGAATATCCTGCAGGATGATACGAGCTGGGGCATTACCGGTGTTTCTCTGCGCAGCCCCGACACCAGAGATGCGCTCGCCCCGCAGGATTATCTCTATAGCGTTGCTGTCCGTGATGGTGCCGGTGAAAAGCTGCATGTTATCGGCTGTCTCACCGATATTCTGGTCGCACCGGAAAATCCGGAAGCCGTGCTGCAAGCCATGTGCCAGCCGGATATCCGTATTGTCACGCTTACTGTGACCGAAAAGGGCTATTGCTATGCCCCGGCCAGCCGTACGCTGGATGAGAGCAACAGCGATATTATCCATGACCTGAGACACCCGCATGCGCCGCGCTCTGCCCCCGGCTTTCTGGTAGAGGCTATCAGGAGAAGACACGCATCAGGACTACAGCCTTTCACAGTTCTCTCCTGCGATAATCTGCCAGCCAACGGAGAAACACTGAAGCGTGTGACTCTCCGGCTTGCCGAATTGACCAATCCGGAACTTGGCAGCTTTATCGCGGAACATGTTGCATTCCCGTCCAGTATGATTGACCGCATTGTACCGGCAACCACCGATCAGGATCGTGAAAGTGTCAGCCGTGCTTTGAACGTGAAAGATCAATGGCCGGTCTGCACAGAACCGTTCAGCCAATGGGTGATTGAAGATCACTTCCCTTCCGGTCGCCCTTCATGGGAAAAATCCGGCGCAACCTTTGTCCGCGATGTCGCGACTTTTGAGCTGATGAAGCTGCGTCTGCTCAATGGCAGTCACTCCACACTTGCCTATCTCGGCTTTCTCGCCGGTCATGAAACCGTATCCGCGACCATGGCCGCAGCCGGTTTTAAAACATTCATCCGCGCCATGATGGATGAGGAAATAACGCCGACACTGCCCGCTCTGCCGAATTTTGATCTTTCAACCTATAAAGACCAGCTGATTGAACGGTTCTGTAATCCGGCTCTGCATCACCGAACTGCGCAGATTGCTATGGACGGCTCGCAGAAACTGCCGCAGCGCCTGCTCAATACAATCCAGAACCTCCTTCTGGCCGGTCAGTCTTTTGACCGCCTCGCACTTGGTGTCGCCGCATGGATGCGTTTTGTGACCGGTAAAGATGAACACGGACAAGCTATCGACATTCGCGATCCGCTACGTGAACAACTCTTACAGGCAACGGCGGGACTCACCACTGCGCAGGATATACTGAATGCATTGCTGGCTTTTGACAGTATTTTCGCACCTGAACTCGCCCAAAATGCACATTTCAAATCCGTCGTTTTACAGCAGCTTGAAACATTACTGACAAACGGCGCGGCTAAAACAGTTCAGAATTTCAAGTCCGTAAGCACCAAGGCGTAAGAACGGGATATTTTTTGCTTGCCCTGCAAAATTGATAGACTAATATATTAAAATAAAAGAGCGGCTTTTCTGAGGAGGCAGGCCGTACAACCAATAAAATCAACGGGGAGGAACAATCATGCATTTCACACGCAGACAGACATTGGGTGGTCTGGCAGCTCTTGCTACACTTCCGGCAACAAAGCTCTGGGCACAGAGCAAACTGGCACTGCCGACATCGCCGGTCGCAATCAACATTGTTGATGTCGCCGGCAATCTGGCGCTGACCCAGAAAGCAATTGAAAATTATGCTGCAGCTAAGCCGGAACTGGTTTCAAAAATCACTTTCACCAAAGCACCGGCACCCGAACTTCCGGGCAAACTGAAAGCGCAGCAGGCCGCTAAGCGCCTCGATATTGATCTGGTGCTGACCGGCGCAGATGCGCTGGCTGCCGGACTGGAAATGGACCTGTGGGTCAAGCTCTTTCCGGATCACGCCAGTGCGCTGCCGGACCTGCAATCCATTTATCTGGAACCGGCATGGCGTATGCAGGCCTTTGCCAAGGATCACGGCGTTGCAGTCGTCTATTATCCGTCGGGCCCTCTGCTCGAATATATGCCTGAGCATGTGAAAAAAGTGCCCGCCAATGCGGAAGAACTGCTCGCATGGGCAAAAGAAAATCCGAATAAATTTGCCTATGCCCGTCCGGCCAATTCCGGCCCCGGCCGTACCTTCCTGATGGGGCTGCCATATCTGCTCGGTGATACAGACCCGCGTGATCCGGTCAAAGGCTGGGATAAGACATGGGCTTATCTGAAAGAGCTGCATAAATATGTTGAGTATTACCCGACCGGCACCGGCGCTCTGATGAAAGAGCTCGGCGAAGGCACCCGTCATATGACTGTGACCACAACCGGCTGGGATATCAATCCGCGCGTGCTTGGCGTGGTGCCAAAAGAGGCAGCCGTTGCCAAACTGGATGGCTTCCATTGGGTTGCCGATGCGCAGTTCATGAGCGTGCCGAAGGGTGTCAGCGATGAAAAACTCGCTGTTCTGCTCGATCTGATGAGCTTCCTGCTCACCCCTGAGCAGCAGGCATACACCTATGATGAAGGCTATTTCTATCCGGGCCCTGCGGTCAAAGATGTGCCGCTCTCCATGGCACCGCAATCCAGTCAGGATGCCATCGCGGAATATGGCCGCGCAGAATATGCCGACTGGATCGCCAATAATCCGGTGGAGCTGCCGCTTGATCCGGATGCCATGGTCGTCGCGTTCCGCCGCTGGGACGAAGAAGTCGCCAGCCAGCCAAAATAAAACCGGTAAACGACGGATGTCATCGGCCTGTCAGGTGACATCCAGCAATGAGGTATTCCATGCAACTTGCGTCACTACCCTTTGAGGAAATCCGGCTTGAAAAGCTCAGCCGGTCTTTCGGAGCTCATCAGGCATTAAAAGGCATCTCCCTTTCGATCAAAAAAGGCGAATTTATTGCCCTGCTCGGCCCGTCCGGCTGCGGAAAATCCACAGCATTGAACTGTATCGCCGGACTGCTCGCAACAACGGGTGGTGGTATTTATATCGATAAAACCCGTATCGACACCCTGAAGCCGGAAGATCGTGGTTTCGGCATGGTGTTTCAGAATTATGCGCTGTTTCCGCATATGACTGTACGCCAGAATGTCGGTTTCGGCCTGAAAATGCGCGGCACACCCAAAGCGGAAATGAACAGCCGCGTGGAAGCCGCCATTGCCATGGTACGTTTGCATGGTCAGGAAGACAAATTGCCGGGGCAGCTATCAGGCGGCCAGCAGCAGCGTGTTGCCATTGCCCGCGCCATCGTGATTGAACCGCCTCTGGTTCTGATGGACGAGCCATTGTCCAATCTTGATGCCAAGCTACGTCTGGAAATGCGCGCTGAAATCCGCCGCATTCATAATCAACTTGGTGCCACAACAATTTATGTGACCCATGATCAGGACGAAGCGCTGTCGCTGGCCGACAGGATTGTGGTGCTCCGCGATGGTGAAATCCGGCAGGTCGGTTCACCGGTCGAGCTTTATGAACATCCGGATCATCTGGATGTGGCTGAGTTCATGGGCTACCGCAACCGCCTCTCCGGTAAAGTTATCGCCGAACAGAACGGCAAGGTGACACTCGATATCGGCAATGCCCATATATCCGGCACCGCACGGGTGCCGCTGACCGTCGGGCAAAATGCTGTTCTTGCAGTGCGACCGGATGATGTGAGCACGACAGCCGCAGACGCATCAACCATCCAATCAAATATTCTGGCTAAAGTTGAGACTATTGAATATCGCGGCCGTGATTTTGTCGGCACTGCCAGCACAGATAATGCACATGAGCTGGTGTTTCATGCTTCAGCGAATGCAGCACTAGGCAGCGCTATCGCGCTGGCTATAGACCCTGCCCGTGCTCTTGTGTTTCCGGCGTGAGGTGACACATGAACACCTCTTCCGATCTTGAAAAACTGTCATTACGACAAAGGCTCGCCGTCAAAGGGATCGACGGCACAACCATGCTGGTTCTGCCTGCGGTTATCTTCCTGCTGGGGGTCTTTATCTATCCCTTCATCTATGGCTTGCTGCTCTCCTTCACCCCGCAAGAGGGCGAAGGTATGTTTGCCAACTATATCAAATTCTTCTCCGATCCGTTTTTGTATAAAACCATCGGAACGACATTGTGGCTGGCCATCCCTGTCACGCTGATCAGCCTGCTGATTGCTGTACCGGTGGCATTCCGTGTCCGGCTGATGCGCCGTCAGCGCCTGTTGACCACCATTCTTGTTCTACCGGTTACACTGGGTACAGTACTGGTTGCCGAAGGGCTGCTGAATTATCTTGGGCCTCAGGGCTGGTTTAGCCGCACGCTGATGTTTATCGGCCTTGTCGACAGCCCTTTAAAGCTGACCAATAATTACTGGGGCGTCTTCGCATCGCTGATTATTACCGGCTTTCCTTTCACCTTTTTGCTCACTTTGTCTTATGTCACCGGTATTGATCCGGCACTGGAACAGGCCGCAGCAACTCACGGCGCCAAAAGCTGGCAACGCTTCCGCCACGTCCTTCTCCCGCTGCTGATGCCGGGACTGGCAATTACCTTCTGCCTGTCCTTTGTGCTGGCTTTCGCAGTTTTCCCGTCCGCCGTATTGCTTGGCGCTCCGGCAGGGCCGACACGCGTCATTTCCATTGCCGCTTATCAGGCAGCCTTTGAGCAATATGATTATTCAATGGCATCCGCCGTTGCCATGATTATGGCAAGTGTACAGCTCGCTATTGTCGCGGCAGTCCTTGGCATACGCAGTCTGTTTTATCGCGGCGCGACCAGCGGAGGTAAAGGCTAATATGATCAGAGATACCTCTATCGGATCCAAATTATGGATCACCGCCGTATGGGTCATTGTTGCTTTTTTTGTCATCAACCTACTGGCAATGATCGCGACAGTCGTGCTCTCGTCCTTTTCAACGCGCTGGCTCGGCACATGGTTGCCGCAGGCACTGACAACGCGGTGGTACTTCACCGCTTGGCGGGAATTCCAGCTCGGCGATGTGCTGATCGTCACCTTCCAGATCGTCTTCACAGTTGTGGCTCTGTCCGGTCTGCTCGGTGTTACGGCAGCCTATGCGATGGCGCGCCGCAATTTCCCCGGCCGCAATCTGGTGATGCTGTTGTTTCTGCTGCCATTGCTGGTGCCGCCGATCACCTTCGGTATTCCGCTGGCAACCGTGCTCTATCAGGCAGGTGTCGGGGGGACATTCTGGGGCGTTGTGCTGGCCAATCTGGTGCCGACCGTTCCCTTTGTTATTCTGGTGATGATCCCGTTTATCGAGCAGATTGACCCGAAAGTGGAAGCAGCCGCGCATGTCTTTGGCGCGAATAAATTCCAGCTGTTTCGCTATGTACTGATGCCGATGCTGTTGCCCGGCATTCTGGCTGCATTGCTACTGGTGCTTGTCCGCACAGTTGCCATGTTTGAGCTGACATTTCTCACCGCAGGACCAACCAGCCAGACGCTTGTTGTGGCGCTCTATTATTCTGTCTTTGCCTCGGGCGTACGCTCAGTCCAGTCTATTGATGCCATGGCAGTGATCTATATGATTACCACTCTGGTATGGCTGTTGCTGGCACTGCGCTTTGTCAATCCGACACAGATTGTTGCCCGCGCCAAACAGTCTAACAATTAGAAAACACACCCGCCGTCAGATAACATGATCTGACGGCGGGTTTAGAGCGGTTCCCCTTAAAATTAAATCGGTAAAATCGCTCTAACTCTTTGTTTCAACGCGTATCTTATCTGATCGAAGCGGGATTTAGAAATCAGTCCGGTGGACTGATTTCCCCGCGAAGGCGCTTCACACTTTTCGGGGTACGCTATAATTCCCCCGCTGCAATTGCAGGTAAATTTCCGAGAGCATTCTCAATCAGCGGACGAATAGCGCTGTGCAAAATGTCCTGATTTTCGGTTTGTACCATAATCACATCGGGCAATTTTAAAGCACCAACCAGCCCTTCCGCCTGAAACTGACTGCATAGCTGAGTAAAAACAGCCTTGTTGGAAGTGAACGGTCCTGTCAGATAGACTCTGTCCGGAAACAGAATACGGCACATATTGCCCAGCGCCCGCGCCACAAGACGAATTGCCAGCTGCATATCAGCATGGTCTGCAAGTGATGCATCCTGCAAATATCCGCCGATATCCTGCTCTTGGCCCAAGCTGATCAGCTCATCCAGCCCCAGTTGCTGCAACAAGACCGGCAGGGCAACCGCCGTTTCCAGACAACCTTGATTTCCGCAACCGCAGGGGCGATCCTGCAATGTATCGAAACGCCAATGGCCGATCTCACCAAAAGGCCCCTGATGGGCAATGCTGGCGACATCGCGGGAACAATAGGCGAGCCCGATCCCCCAGCCCCAATGCAATAATGCGGCGGTATTGACCGGCGCAGTCTCTGCTTTGAAATGTACATCCAGCTCGATATCCAGCTGGCGGAACAAACAGACAAGCGGCGTAACAGGGCTTAAGGCTTCAGCGAGATTAAAGTCCCGCACCTGCGGCCAGCGGGAAGTAATCAGCCAAACCCTTTTTTTAACATCGACAATACCCGCCACGAGAATTGTCGTGCCGACATGCACCATCATATCCGGTTGTGAAGCCCGTAACGCCTGTATCATTTGCTGCAGAAAAACCGTCATCTGCTGATTATCTGCATCATCATTCAAACGCCTGGTCTGCGATGCAATAGTATTCCCCTGCCAATCCAGCAAAGCGCCTTCCACCAGATAGCTGGTCATTTTAATAACAGTGAAGCCGATCCGCTGTGCGTTCAGCCGTACAAGTGTTCCGGGGCGCCCGCGTCCGCGCCTTTCCGCCACGTCTTCCGTTACAAAACCATTATCCAGCAAATCCGCGATAATGCGGGAGGTTGTCATGGACGTGAGTTCAAGGGTAGCCGCAAGGCTGGCGCGCGACTGCCCGTCCGCCTCCAGCAGACTGCCGATAACACGGGCACAATCGCGCTGATGCGCATCGGAAAAGCGGAGATTCTGAAAATTCTGCATAGCAACTCATCCCATATTATTATTTTGAATAATATTATTCAAAAATAACTTGCAAGCCTAAAATGAAGGTGTATTCTTTTAATCAGGAGGAGGCAGAGGTCAGTGTCAGCTTAAAAAAGCGACATTACCGATCAGTCTTACAATCAGAGCTTTGCAGCCTGCGTCATGCGCGGGAATGCTGATGCTTTGTCTTTTAAAACGGGGAGAGCGGCGTGGAAATACGTGTTTTCGACACGAAACAACAATTGGGAGAGGCTGCAGCAAAACGTGGTGCGGAAACCATCAGATCGGCTCTGCGCAACAAGGGGAAAGCCTCAATTATTGTTGCTACCGGTGCCAGCCAGTTTGAAATGCTGGAAGTACTGATCCGCGAACCGGATATTGACTGGGCCAAAGTCACCGCTTTTCATCTGGACGAATATGTCGGCATGAAAAAGAGCCATCCGGCCAGCTTCCGCCGCTATCTGATTGAGCGCTTTGTTGAACCGCTCGGCGGTAAAGTCACACTCCACGAAATCAATGCCGAAGATAATCCGGAAGCAGAAGCCGGCAGGCTCAGCAAGCTGATCATGGATGAAAGCATTGATGTTTGCTTTGCCGGTATCGGCGAAAATTGCCATCTGGCTTTTAATGACCCGCCGGCCGATTTCGAGACCGACAAACCTTATATTATTGTTGATCTGGACGAAGCCTGCCGCCGCCAGCAAATGGGTGAAGGCTGGTTTGCCACGCTGGAAGATGTGCCTGCTCAGGCTGTCTCCATGAGCATTAAACAGATTATGAAATCATCGCTGATCATTCTATCCGTGCCGGATCAACGCAAGGCGCAGGCAGTCAAAAATGCCCTTGAAGGATCAGTAACGCCGCTTCATCCGGCATCCATCTTGCAAAACCACAACAACACTGTGGCTTTGCTCGACACACAATCAGCATCGCTTTTATCATGCGCACCAAAGGTTTAACCGATCTTCAGGTCAACGGCTTTGCCGGTGTTGATTTCAACTCCGGCAAGCTTACTGCATCTGAGCTCGACCATGCATTAGAAGCTATGCTCGCGACAGGTGTCACCGCCTGTTTGCCGACGCTGATCACTGCTGCACCGGATGTGCTGTTACAGCGTATTCAAGTGCTGGATAATGCCATTCAGCATAGCAGACTTGGCCGCCTGATGTGCTTAGGCCTGCATATTGAAGGGCCGTTTCTCAATCCGCAACAGGGTTTTGCCGGATGCCATCCGGCTGGCGTTATGACACCACCATATGCCAGCCTGATTGAGGAGCTGCAGGCGCGGATCACCACACCGATCCTGCTGGTGACGCTGGCGCCGGAACTGTCCGGTTCTGAAGAATTCATTGCGGCAATGAAGACCCGCAATATTCTCACAGCCATCGGTCATTCTGATTGTAACTTTGAGACTGCAGCTCATGCGGCCTCGGCCGGAGCCAGCCTTTCCACCCATCTCGGCAATGGCCTGCCGCAGCATATGCCAAAGCTGGATAATCCGCTGTTTGCCCAGTTGGCCGAAGACCGCCTCAGCGCCTGCTTCATTGCCGACGGATTTCATATTCCGCCGCAAGCGCTCAAAGTAATGATACGGGCAAAAGGAATTTCGCGTTCTGTCTTGGTAACCGATGCGGTTTCCGCAGCAGCGGCTGAGACAGGGTTTTATCATTTTGCGGATATGCGGATTGAGCGCCATGACAATGGCATGGTCAAAAATCCGAATGGTGCCGGTCTTGCCGGTTCAACACTGTGTCTCGATCAGGCTGTGCGCAATCTTGTGGCATGGGGCATTGCCTCTTTTGAAGAAGCAGTACGCATGGCATCCGCTAATGTTGAGGCACTTCTGGCACCTGTCCTCGCTGCCCGCGGCATAAAACAGCCTGTGAGTTTCATCGAATGGACATCTGATCTGTTTATACGGAAAGCAACCTTTCCGGAGCATGACGCATAAGCATCAAAACCGCTTTACCTATAAAAATAAAAAAGGGGAACAAGATGAAAATCAATGATCTGAGAATGAACCGGCGCGTGCTGATTACAGGTGCATCCGCCACCGCATTTCTGACCGGCAGCGGCTTAAGTTTTGCCCGCAAAATGCCTCTGCCTGCCAAACCGGTTGAAGTGAGGCTGATGGATGTCGGCGGGGCTTTGTCGCTCGTGCAGCCTGCGCTTGAACTTTATGCCGAGCGCAATCCGGATAAAGTTTCCCGCATCGTGTTTCTAAAAGCACCGGTGACCGAACTGGCCGGTAAACTCAAAGTACAGCAAAAGAGTAACCGCGTTGATATTGATCTTGTGCTGACCGGCAGCGATGGGCTGGCAGCCGGCCTTGTCGAAGACACATGGATGCAAATCCTGCCGGAATTTAATGAAACCTTCCCTGATATTGAAGCCAATTACGAGCCTGCAGCCCTGAACCTGCATAAAATTCAGGGTGCCGGTTACGGTGTGGTTGTCACCTATTACCCTTCGGGCCCGCTGCTTGAATATGCACCGGAGCGCGTGGCAAAAGCACCGGAAAGTGCTGAGGAATTGCTGGCCTGGGCAAAAGAAAATCCGGGACGTTTCCTCTATGCTCGTCCGACAAATTCAGGCCCTGCCCGCACTTTCATGATGGGGCTGCCTTATATTCTCGGTGATAAAGACCCGACCGATCCGATCAACGGCTGGGAGAAGACATGGAACTATCTCGCGGAACTCGGCGATTATATTGATTATTATCCGGCGGGTACCGGCGCAACGATGAAAGAATTCGGTGAAGGTTCACGCGATATCATTGTGACCACCACCGGTTGGGATATTAATCCGCGTGCAGTCGGCATTGTGCCGGAGACAGCTAAAATCTCCACACTGAAAGGCTTCCACTGGGTTTCTGATGCCTTCTTCATGTGTATTCCGAAAGGCGTGAAAGATGATGTTCTGGCGGTAACGCTGGACATTATGGCCTTCCTGCTCACACCCGAAGCACAGGCCTTTGCCTATAATGAAGGCTCGCTCTATCCGGGGCCTGCGGTGAAGAATGTACCGCTTTCCATGGCACCACAGCATAGTCAGGACATTATCAAGCAATTCGGCCGCCCTGAATATGATGATCTGATTGCCAATAATCCGATTGAGCTACCGCTGAAACCGGAAAAAATGGTGCAGGCTTTCCGAAAGTGGGATGAGCTGGTCGGCGCTCGCAAATCATAACCATTACACCTTCACCCCCAGACTGCGGAGCCTGCAGCCTTGTGTGTCTATTCGATATACAGCGCTCTAAAGCTCCGCATTTTTTACCGTTACAGCGGATAGCATTATGACACAGATCCCGCAGGTTGCTCTTATCGGTGCCGGTTATCGCGGCAATGCCTATGGCGATATTGCCCTGAAAAACCCGCATCTTATGAAATTTGCCGCCGTCTGCGATACCAGACCTGATGCGGTTGCTGCATTTGCCAACAAGCATGGCATTGCGCCGGAGAACTGCTTTTCAGACAGCCTCACCATGCTCAATACGCTCAAAAATATTGATGCTGTTGTGGTTGCCAATCTCGATAAGGATCATGAAGCTGTTGCCGTTGCCGCTCTTGATCGAAAATTCAACGTGCTGCTGGAAAAGCCGATGGCTTCCACGGTTGAAGCCTGTCAGCGCATGGCGGAAGCCTCGGAACGCAACCAGCGCTTTTTGATGATCTGTCATGTGCTGCGCTACACACCGTTTTTTGCCAGAATCAAAGAACTGATTGAGAACCGGACTTTCGGGACTGTGCAAAGTATTCGTGCTTCCGAGAATATCGGCTATTACCATCACTCACACAGTTATGTGCGCGGCAACTTCCGGCGCTTAGAAGACGGTAGTCCGCTAATCTTAGCGAAATGCAGCCATGATATGGATATTCTGCACTGGCTGACGGATGAAACGCCGTTACGTATTTCCAGTTTCGGCAGCCTCAAACAATTTACACCGGAAAATGCCCCGCAGGGCGCTGCTGAGCGCTGTCTCGATGGCTGTCTGGTTGAGACGACATGCCCCTATTCCGCGCGCCGGATTTATCTGGGAGACCATACCGGCTGGCCGGTTTCGATGATTTCTGTTGATACCAGCATTGAGGCACGCACAAAGGCGATCCGTAACGGGCCCTATGGCCGTTGTGTTTATCACAGTGACAATACAGTGGTTGACCGGCAGATTGTGGGTATCGAATTTTCCAATAATATTACGGCTAGTTTTGAAGTGCACGCCTTCAACAAGCGCACCGAACGCCATATCCATATCGGCGGCAGCAAGGGAGAACTGACCGGTTGTTTTGAAGACGGCAGTCTGGTGATTAAATTCTTTGATGACCGGCCGGATATTACAATTCAGATTGAAACACTTGCCGGCGACCATATGGGCGGTGATCTACGGTTGATGGAAGATTTCGCCGCTGCTCTTCGCGCACCGTTCGGCCGTGAAATCAGAACCGCTGCGCATAAATCGGTCACAAGTCATTTGATGGCGCTGGCTGCAGAACAGGCCAGAGTGAGCAAACAGGTCATTGAGCTGTGAACTCCGCATGTGTTTGATCGTGCGAAGATAATATATTCAGATCATTATTATCTATGTTACATGAAGCATGTATTCCGGCATTGTATCGTGCGGAATTATTGCGGAGAAAGCATGATGATTTGCAAAGTGATCAGTATCAGCCGGATCAAAAAAGAAGCTGTGCGCTTATCGGTGCTGTTACTGTCGGTTTTCACAATAACTCATTCTGCTCTATCCCAAAATTTACCTCCCTATCAGGAACTGAGTACCAGACACGTATGCGAAGCCACATCAGTGATGGCTGCTCCGGGAAAATCCCCTGCCCGTGTGCTGAAGTCAGGCGAAGAGGTTCGGATAAAGGACGTCACCTTCGGGGCAGATAATCTGCCCTATTTTGCAGTCGACTATGCAACAGGAACAGGCCTGCAACGTGCGACAGGTTTTGTGCCTGTAGAAAAAATCAGTAATTTTTGCGGTTTCACTAAACGTTCTGACAGCGGGCACAATTTTCTGGCTCCTCCTAATACCTGTCATCTGATCGCGGTTAAAACAGACACGCTAACAGCTTTAAACAAGCAAGCCGTTGCTCTGAAAGAATATCGCCCGTCCATGGCCGCTTACCGATTGGCTGACGGTCAATATGCGCTTTCTCTTGGCTTGCTTAATATTCGGGCGAGCGGCAATATTATGGGGCGCGCCAGTAATCTTCCTGAAAACAGCGAATGCTCAACTGGAACCGAATTCATTGAAGCATTAGTAAAAAATGAAAAGGAATTTTCAGACGGAGAATACGGAAATTTTGCATCCGCCTCTGAACGTCTTGCCGCCGCCCGCAATTTGATGGGACAGGCAGGAAATGCGACTGATCTTAAGAAAGCCTGCGATCTGGGTTTGAACGAAGCCTGCAGCCGTTATGCTGAAGCGATCTACAATATAGAAGATCCGGACGGCACTTTACCCGCAAAGGTTACACATTACGCTCTGATGGGCTGTATGGGGGGAGACATACGCGGCTGTCAGCTGGCGATCAACCGCTCAGACAATACGTTGGAGAATGCGCAGTTTCGCGCGGTCGAGGGCGGCACCGGCAATGCTGAAGATCTTGTACTGCCTGAACTTGCCAAGCCGGGCTGCGACGCACGTCAGGCTGTGAGCTGCATTCTGCTTGCCCGCGGCACCGCAACTTATACAAAGCCTATGCTTGCAGAGTCCGCATCGAACTTTACCGCAAAACTCACAGCATGCAGATCCGATATTGCATGGGCTTGTGAAGAAGTTCCTGATGCCTTCGGATATGTCGTGCAAGCCCGCAGTGAATATACATCTGCAACAGCCGACGAGAATTATTCACTCGGATCGCTGACCGAAGAAATTTGTACGCCCGGCCCGTCACAACCCAATATTGTACACTGTAAACCAGCTTATTATAAATATCGTGATTTTCTGCAGGCAAACAAAACGCCGTCGGCCACGGATACAAGAATTGCAAAAGCAAAGGATTTGCTTGAGCGCGGCTGTATCGCGGGTGATCCGGCGGCCTGCGCAGTACAAACCAAACTAGCTGATCACTGGTCTGCTGAAGACCGGAATACGGCAGCTGCCAGAGCAATCAAGTTGTGCGCCGGACAGTCTGACAAGGACAGCGTTTGTGACAGTCTGGGTGCTGCGCTCGATCCGAATCTCGAAACGGCAAAACCGGCCCAGCGCAAAGTCTACGACACGCTTGTTATGACATGTATGACAGACAAGTCGTCCAACGGCCCGCAGGCGTGCAGCTCTGCGGTATCTGCCTATGCTTCTCTGGAAAGCACGGATCAGGTACACAGTATTGAAACGATGCTGGCGAATGCGTGTAATAATGAAAATATCAATGGCTGTCAGACATTAGCATCGCTTATAGCTACAAAAGCGCAAAATAATCCGGAGATAAATCAGTCACCTGAAGAGGACAAAAACGTCACTCTGTTGTCCGTGCTGCGCACCGGTTGTCGCTTTGATGACAACCCTGCCAGTACTTGCCTCTCACTGGCGAATGCTCTGGATTCCGCCGGTGAAGTTAACGCCGCGATGGATGTCTACACCAAAGCGTGCGGATATCGGGTTACTCACGCCAGCGAAAAACTTGAGGATGTGCGTATTTGCTATGATGCGGCCAAATTCGCATTAAGTCAGAAGACCCGCTATGCCGATGCGCTGCAATGGTCGGAATTTGCCTGCAATTCTGCAGATTTGGGGCTGTCACCTTATGCATGCAAACTGGCCGGAAATATCTATACCTCAGGACTTGGTACAGAAGCAGATTTACAAAAAGCCGCTATAGCCTATCGGAACGGATGTTTTCATCCTCACGTGAAGACGACAGATGGCGAGGCCTGCATCAAATACGGAAATATGTTGCTGGAGGCACATGATAACCCTGACAGCGTAAACCCTGTAACATCTGACGATCTGCAAAATTCAGGTGACATGATATCAGAAGCTTCAAGAGCCTATGACATGGGCTGCATGGACAATATTGAGCAGGCTTGTCAGGCGAACCGGAAATTGCTGACCGACTGGAGCAAGGGACTATATTCCCATAACCGCGTGCAGTGCCGCGTTGAGGATGACCGCGGGTCTGTCTATTCCGACAAGATATGCCGTGAATTTTCATTTTATCAAGCTGCCGGTCAACTCAAAGAAGAGCGCCGTCAGATCAGGCTCGAAGTCTATGTATGGCCCGACGGTGACCGCAGCGTCGTCTATCAAAAAGATGGTACGTGGTTACTCAACGAAGTAACAACAGCCGGACTTCGTTATATCGATGCAACAAAATGCTGGCGCAATCCGGTTTCAAAACGAAGCTTCTGTGTAAGCCCCCTTCAGGAGTGAGGTTTTTCGTTTTTGCCCGATGTAAATCTCACAGAGAGTGTCGCTTCAGCGCCCGAACACTGACCAGCCCATACGGCGGCACAGGATTTCCAAAGCCCGTGTGCCAAGCAGCGAGTTGCCGTGCTGGTTCAAGCCCGGCGACCACACAGCAATGGATGAAATACCGGGAACGATAGCGAGAATACCGCCACCGACACCGCTTTTTGCTGGCACGCCGACACGAAATGCAAAATCGCCTGAACCGTCATAGTGGCCACAGGTCATCATCAGCGCATTGATACGCAAGGCACGTTCCACACTGACAATACGGTGATTACTGACAGGATTGCGGCCGGATGCAGAAAGAAACAGACCTGCCCGCGCCAGCTGCTCACAGGACATCGCCAAGGCACATTGGTGGTGATACACGCCCAGAACATGAGGCGGCAGATTGTCGAGATTTTTATTTGCTTTCAACAAATTGGCCAGCGCCGCATTATTGAAGCCGGTGCGGTCTTCTGCTTTCGCCACTACTTCATCAATATAAATATTGTCGTCCTCAGCGATAGACTGCACAAAGCGCACAATCTCGCCGATCGTTTCACGCGGCTGATGCGAACTCAGCAGAATGTCCGAGATAACAATAGCACCGGCATTGATGAAAGGGTTGCGCGGCAGCCCTTTTTCCAGCTCAAGCAAAACACTGGAGTTAAAAGGATCGCCCGAAGGCTCGCGGCCGACACGCTGCCAAATGCCGTCCCCTCTTTTGCCCAGAGCCAGCGCCAGAGCAAACACTTTGGAAATACTTTGGATGGAGAATTTTTCCTGAGCGTCACCGGCAGAAATCAATGTGCCGTCATGAAGCATAATGGATATGCCGAATTTCGCGGGATCAACCTGTGCAAGAGGCGGAATATAATCAGCGACTTTGCCACGGATACCGGTATCTTTGATTTCAGTCTCGATTTCATCGAGTACGGCGCGCAAACGCTGTTTCAACTATTTTACACCTTTGAGATACCGCTATTGCGTAACCAACAGTCATGAAAGCAGCGGTGACCGGTTTACACCGTATCACCGCCCGCTTGTGAGCCAGAATGGCTAAACAATGCCAGCCAGTCTGTCCATTCTCAAATGCGCGATCTTTTAACGTTTAACGTCAAAATTACGGGTTTCCGGCATCATAAACATTGCCACAAGCGAAATCACACTGGTTGCAACCACATAATAAGCCGGTGCCACAGCACCAAAAATGCCGATCAGCCATGTGATGATAAACTGTGTGGTACCGCCAAACAATGTCGCGCCGATCGCATAGATCAGGGAAACGCCGGTGGCACGCAAAGCAATCGGCATCATCTCAGGGATTGCCACAAGGCTTGCAGCACCTGTCATCGAGGTGAGCAGTGTAATCGCAGCGGTTACAATCAGCAGCACAGTCGCATCTTTAGATTCCGACAGCCAGAAGAACAGCGGAATAATAACGATCATCAGCACGATACGAGGCCAGATCATCACGCCTTTACGGCCGTATTTATCAGCAAGATAACCGGCAACGAGAGCGAAAATGAAAGTCATCGTACCGCCAAGCACTGTACCGGCCTGTGCCAGTGTTGCCGGCAGCTTCAGTGTCTGAATGGCATAGGTGGTCATATAGTTGCCCACCTGTGTCGACACGGTGGTGGAGATCATCACCAAAATACCAAGCACCAGAAAACGGGTGTGATCAGAGAAGACCGAAGTCACAATCTGTGCACCGGTTTTATCACTCGGCTTTTCCAGAGTTTCCGGCAATGCACGTCGGATATAAAGCGCAATCGGAATAAGCGCCAGCGAGACGAGGAACGGAATGCGCCAGCCCCATGACACCAGATCCTCATGCGGCAGATACCATGACACCAGCACGCCCATCAGACCACCGGCAACAACGGCAATACCCTGACTGGCAATCTGCCAGCTGGCATAAAGGCCGCGCTTGTCACGCGGTGCAGCTTCAATAAGCATGGCCGATGCCGGTCCGACTTCACCGCCAAGTGCCAGCCCCTGCAACAGACGGCATAGCAGAACGATAATCGGTGCAGCAATACCAATGGTTTCATAGCTTGGTGTTGCGGCCAGCCCCAATGTACCGACAGTAATAAGCGTCACGGTCAGGATCATTGCAGCACGGCGCCCTGCCTTATCCGCGAAAGCACCGATCAGAACGCCGCCAAGCGGACGGGTGAAAAAGCCCACACCAAAAACCGCAACCGAGGCCAGAAGGCTTGCTGTTTCACTGCCCAGCGGGAAAAATGTCTGCCCGATATAAACCGCGAAAAACGAATAGACGATGAAATCGTAAAATTCGAGGGCGTTACCGGCAACGGCCGCGGCAATTGCCTTGACCGGTGGTTTCTCAGACTGGCCGGACAGATCGTCCGAAGCCGTATTCGGCGCGTGCATAACAGAAGCGCTCATGGTTATCCTCCAACAGATATAATAGTTTTAGTCTTTACGGCCTCTGGTGCCGTTCAGAAATTCCTCCGTCAAGGCTACCCAATAAGCGGCTCCCTCAACGATATTCGCATCATTAAAATCGAAGCCGTCATTATGCAGCGCACGGCTCACAGGGCCTGGCTGATCGCCGTTCCCGAGAAAAACATAAGAACCGGGGCGCTTTTCGAGCATGAATGCGAAATCTTCACTGCCGGTCATCGGCGTGGTCTGGGCAACAAAATTACCTTCAGCGGCAAAATTCTGACCGACTTGTCGTGCAAACTCTGTTTCTTCAGTGGAATTCTGCAAGGCAGGATAGCCGCGGCAATAATCAATATCAGCTTTGACACCGAAACTCTGTGCCTGCGTGGCGACCAGATCACGAATCCGGTCTTCAAGCAAATCACGGACTTCCGGTTTGAAACAGCGCACTGTCAGTTCGATCTGTGCAGTCTCAGGAATAACATTATTAGCCTTACCAGCCTGCATAACACCGACGGTAACAACAGCAGCATCCAGCGGATTAACATTTCGTGCCACTACAGTCTGCAATGCCATCACGATAGAAGCGGTTGCAACAATCGGATCGGCCGTTGTGTGCGGTTGCGCACCATGACCGCCACGACCGGTGATCTTGACAGAAACACTGTCAGACGATGCCATCATCGCACCGTCATAAAATTGCAGCTGCCCTTGCGGGGAACCCGGCATATTGTGGATACCAAACACGGCATCGCACGGGAATTTTTCAAACAAACCGTCAGCAACCATACGGGCTGCACCGCTATCAGGGCGGCCATATTCTTCAGCAGGCTGAAAGATCAGGTTCACAGTACCATTGAAATTGCGGCGCTCGGCCAGCGCTTTTGCAGCAGCGAGCAACATTGTTGTGTGACCGTCATGCCCGCAGGCATGCATCACACCACTATTAACACTGGCATAAGGCAGACCGGTTGCTTCCAAAATCGGCAGCGCATCCATATCCGCACGCAGACCAATGGCCGCTGATCCATCACCGTTGCGCAACTGGCCGACAACACCGGTCGTGCCGATATTGCGCTCAACCTTATAGCCCCATTTTTCCAGCAGATCAGCGACAATGCCACCGGTTCTGATTTCGTTAAATGCCAGTTCAGGGTGCTGGTGCAGATCACGCCTCAGCGCAACAAACTCCTCAACATCGCGCTCACTCAGCGTTCTGATGTTTTTCATGACTCCACCCTCCTAAACTTAGAAACCATTACCAATGTTAGCTACGAGGTGCATTTTCATTTGTCCAATGCATAGTAAATTTGATAATCATGCATAATACGCATACCAATTTAGGAAAGTTTCATGAACATTCAGCAATTACGACATTTTATTGCGCTTGCTGAGAAAGGCTCCTTCACGCGGGCAGCTGAATATGCGCATCTGACTCAACCGGCACTGTCGCGCAGCATTGCGCAGCTGGAAGCCGAGCTGGGAATGAAGCTGGTCGACCGCATCGGCAAGCGCTGTGAAGTTACGGCTTTTGGCAATGTGGTGCTCGACCATGCACGCCGCGTATTGTTCGAGACAGAAGAACTCCATCGTGTGGTCAAGCAACAACATGAAGGCAGTGCAGGACGTATCAGGATCGGACTTGGATCAACACCAAGCGCCCTGCTGACAGCGCCGCTTCTGAGCCGGTTTTCAACCACCAATCCGTCTTTGCATATTCTGCTGATGCGCGGTTCTATTCCGCTGCAGGTACAGGCATTGCGGGAGAGGACACTGGACATGCTGGTCGTGGAGATCAGAGGCGTAACGATAACCGCAGACCTGCATATTGAAATGCTGCCGGCATTGCGCACAGGTTTTCTGGTCAGCCAGGGGCACCCCATACTGCAAAATCAACGAGTGAAGTTTTCAGACTTACGGCCATGGCCGCTGGCAACCACCATTCTCGCGCCGGAGCAGATACGCAATATGGTCGCGATCTACGGGCCGGAAGCCCATCCGGATGAGAGTGTCACCTTCCACTCCGATGCGATTGACGGGTTGCTTCAGACCACATTGAGCAGTCAGACCATTTATTACGGCGTTATCGCACCGTCACATGAACTGATAACTTCTGGACAACTGGTGGAAGTTCCTGTGCGTCCTGTTTCAGATACCTCACAATTCGCGATCATCCGTCTGTCCGGCCGTTCCCAGCCGCCGATGTTTCCCATTCTGCGCAATCTCATTCGTGAGAGAATGGAAGAATGGAGTGCCATCTGACGGCTTTACCGCCATCAGCAGCTCCGGTTCTTGACCATGCGCTCATTATTCTCCAGTAACAACACATACAGACAGTGCCGGAGCATCCCGTGAAAACCATTGCAATTGATTTTGAAACTGCCAATGAACAACGCGGCAGCGCCTGTTCTGTTGGTCTGGCATGGATTGAAAATGATCAGGTCGTGCGTGTTGAAGAACGCTTCATTCGCCCGAAAGATATGCGTTTTTCCACTTTCAACATTGCCATCCACGGCATTCGTCCGGAGCATGTGGAAAATGCCGGAGAGTTTCCGGAAGTGATGGATGAATTCGCTGATGATTTTACGGGAGCAACAATGATTGCTCATAATGCTGCTTTTGATTTCAGTGTCTGGCGTGCATCTCTGGATTTATACCGGCAGAACTATCCTGAATTTCAGTATCTGTGTTCCGTCAAAATGGCACAAAAAGTCTGGCCGCAATTGCCGTCACACAAGCTGAATATTCTGGCTGATTATCTTGGCCTGAGCTTTCATCATCATAATGCTGCGGAAGATGCTGCGATCTGTGCTCAGGCAACAATCGCTATGGCGCATTCTGTGGGCGCTACCACATTGGCAGAGGTGCCGCGCATGATCGGAATGCGCCCCGGTCGTCTCTTTGCCAACGGGTATGAAGCCTGCACCAGCCGCAGGAAATAATAATAGGAGTGCAGATAAAAAGGTGGCGAACCACCTTTTTATCTCTCAGATGCGTTTCACAAGAGCGTGCTGCATGTAATCTGATCCACTGCACCCGCTTTATTTCTTTGTTTTAACGCATGTCTTTATCCCAAAACCGGTGCCCACTTTTGGGAGACATGCTTTAGCTGTTGCCACCGGCAGCCAGATAACGTTCAGCCAGTCGCGCCCAGAGAGCAGAACCAACCGGCAGATTGGCATCATTAAAGTTATATTTCGGATTATGCAGCACAGCAGAATCCACGCCATTGCCAAGACGCAGGAAGCTGCCCGGTTTGTGCTGGAGGAAATAAGAGAAATCCTCGCTGCCCGGAATCAAAGGACAGGTTGAAACCTTGGCATCTCCGATCAGTTCACGCGCAACTTCTGTCGCAAAAGCGGTTTCCGCATCAGAATTGACCACCACCGGATAGCCCAGCTCATATTTGATCTCAGCTGTCGCGCCATAGGCTGCCACATGTTGCTCAGTCAGTTCGCAAACGCGCTTTTGCAGCAACTCACGTACAACCGGTGAGAAAGAGCGGATGCTCACAGCCAGATCAACATCATCAGGAATAACATTGGATGCTTCACCGCCGTGAATAGTGCCGACAGTAATCACCGCTGTTTCTGTCGGATCGACATTGCGGGCAACCACAGTCTGCAGAGCCATAACCAGACTGCAGGCGACCATCACAGGATCAACGGTCAGATGCGGGCGGGAGGCGTGACCGCCTTTGCCGATGACTTTGATATAAGCCGTATCAGCCGCTGCCATCATCGGGCCGGAACGGGTGAGAACAGTGCCTTCCGGTGCACCCGGATGATTGTGCAGACCAAAAATCGCATCGCACGGGAAACGCTCGAACAGACCATCTGCGATCATTGCCTGCGCACCGCTGATTTCACCGGCTTCTTCAGCAGGCTGGAACACCAGAGTGACGGTACCGTTGAAATTCTTTGTCTGTGCCAGATGTTCAGCCGCACCAAGCAGCATAGTTGTATGACCATCATGACCACAGGCATGCATTTTACCGGCCACTGTACTTGCATAAGGCAGACCGGTTTTTTCCAGAATTGGCAGCGCATCCATATCCGCACGGATAGCAACACTGCGTCCACCGGTGCCAACGGTCAGGCAACCGACAACGCCATGACCACCAACATTGCGCGTGACTTCATAGCCCCAGCTTTCCAGCTTATCCGCAACAAAAGCAGCGGTTTTTTCTTCTTCAAAAGAAAGCTCCGGATTAGCATGGATATGATGGCGGATTTCTTCCAGCGCTTCACGGCGTGGTTCAAGATCAGTGATACGGGCAAAATTATCGGACTGTGTCATGGTCATCTCCCGTTCTCATAACGGGATCTCCTGTAATAGTTATCGGCAAGCATGTTGCATTGCGGTCAGAGACTCAAATTGTCTGCACACTAGAGCGGTTTACGTCCAGATTGGATCATAGCGTTTGCTCTAGATTCTTTATTGGTCGCATTATCACGGGCGTCAAGTCGATCCAACTTGACTGTGAAATACTCTATATGCAAAACACGCCGGTTTTGTCTCCGGCGTGTTGTTTTTTATCAGATAAAACGACTGAGGAAGCTGCGGGTGCGCGGATGCTGAGGATTTTCGATCACCTCTTCCGGCGTGCCCTCTTCAACCACCTTGCCGCCATCCATAAAGACCACACGGTCAGCCGCTTCACGGGCAAAACCAATCTCGTGAGTGACCACGATCATCGTTTGTCCCTGATCCGCAAGGCTGCGCATAGTGGTCAGCACTTCACCCACTAGTTCCGGATCGAGTGCCGATGTCGGTTCATCAAACAAGATCAGCTTCGGCTTTACAGCCAAGGCACGGGCAATCGCCACACGCTGTTGCTGGCCACCGGAAAGCTGGCGCGGATAAGCGTTGATCTTATGCGACATGCCGACTTTCGCCAGCAGTTCCTTTGCCGTTTCAACAGCTTCGCTTTTGTTACGGCCATGAACACCTACCGGCGCTTCAATCACATTCTGCAAAACTGTCATATGCGGATAGAGATTGAATTGCTGAAACACCATGCCGATCTGGCTGCGCTGTTTGGCGATAGCACGGTCTGACAATGGCAGCAGGCGGTCGTTTTTATATTTATAACCGATCTGCTGCTCATCGACAAAAATCGAACCTTTGTCGATGGTTTCAAGCCTGTTGATGCAACGCAGGAAGGTGGATTTGCCCGAACCGGAAGGCCCGAGAATAACCACGACCTCACCAGAGCGCACTTCCAGATCAATGCCGCGCAACACTTCAATACCGTGAAACGCCTTGTGCACATTATGGGCATGAACAAGAGGTTTTTGCATATTGCTGGTCTTATCCATTATGCATTCTCCTCTGCCTGACCCTGGGTCTTAACCGGCGCCTCATCTTTGACCGCATCGCCGCGCTCACCACGGTTATAATGACGTTCAATCGCACTCTGCCCGACATTCAGCACGGATGTGATCAGCAGATACCACACAACCGCAACCAGCAGCATCGGGATAACCTCGAATGTGCGGTTATAGATCGACTGAACAGAATAAAGCAGATCGGCCATGGCGATAACACTGACGAGTGATGTCGCTTTAATCATACTGATCAGCTGGTTCCCTGTCGGCGGCACGATAGAACGCATGGCCTGCGGGATAATGATACGACGCAAAGCGCGTGCCCGTGTCATACCGAAAGCGGCTGCGGTTTCGCCCTGCCCTTTATCAACAGACAACAGACCGCCACGGATAATCTCCGCCATATAGGCGGCTTCATTCAGCGCCAGACCGACAATGGCAGCAGTCAGCGGCGTGATGAGATCATTGGTATTCCAGCTGACAAGTGTCGGGCCGAACGGGATAGCCAGCGAGATTTTCGGAAACAAGGTTGAAAGATTGTACCAGAAAATCAGCTGCACCAGCAGCGGTGTGCCACGGAAGAACCAGATGAACAGATTGGACAGCGAGCTTGCCAGTCTATCCTGCGACATACGGGCAATTGCCAGAATAAGGCCAAGTGCAACACCGATAATCATCGCCACAACAGTCAGACTGAGGGTGATATACAGCCCTTCCATCACCGTGGAATCAAAGAAATAAGCGGCAACGACCGGCCAGCCGAAATTCGGATTATTGGCGACAATAATACCGAAATCCAATGCCACACCAAGAACAACAGCCCACAGGATCACACGTTTCAGCGGAAAGGGTGCGCGCGCACGGGCGACGTCGAAACGTTCGACATCACCCACGGCTGCGCCTGAACCACGCAACTCACTCATTGTGCGGTCTTTCCGGCGAGATTGACACCGGCTTTATCAATCATGTTCTTTTCCAGACCCCATTTTTTCATGATCGTGGCATAGGTGCCGTTGTCGATCAGTATCTGGATACCATCACGGAACACTTCGCTCAGCGGAGAGTCTTTTGGCAGAACTGCGCCCTGATACAAGTCGTCAAAGCCGTTTTTCTGGCCGGTTGCAGCCAGTTCCAGCTGACCATTGGACTGCTGAACAAAATAGGTCAGAGGTGCCTGTGATGAGAAAAACGCATCGGCGCGGTTTGAGCGCACAGCCAGAATGGAGCTTGGCTGGTCATTATAAGACTGCACTTCAATCGGCTTACCGTCTGCTGTGCATTTCTCATTCTGCTCCTTGATCACTTTTTCAGCCGAACCGCCCGCCATTACAGCGATACGCTTGCCGCAGGCTGTATCCAGCGATGTGATGCCTTCCGGATTGCCGTGCTTTACTGCGAAAACCACATATTCACGCACCCAGTCGACAAAATCATTGGCGCCCTGACGGGACGGAAAATCACCGTTCGGCCCAAAGCCAAGCTGGTAACGTCCGGCAGAAATACCGCTCAGAACCGATGGCAGACCGCTGACTGTTGAATGGGTGATTTTGATACCGAGCAGCTGACCGAGTGCATCGGTCATGTCAGTCGCAGCGCCGTTCACGTCCTTACCATTGATGATCTGGTAAGGAGGGAAGGAACCGGAATTCACATCATTAATAACACCGGCCTTGATGATGTCTTCCGGCAGACGGGCGCGCAGCGCCTCATTCAATGCCTGTTCCGGAATTTTCACATCCTCAGCCAAAGCCTGTTGTGCAAAAACGCTGCCAAATACAGCAGCTGCCAGTATAGTTTTTTTCATCTCACTCTCCCAATAGTTCAGTTGGCGCAATGTACAGTTAACGCCGTCACGCCTTGTTCGCATAAAACGGAAACAGTTCTTCAACGCTCAGTTTGCGCTGCAAAATACCCTGCAAATGCAATTCCTCAGCGAAATCATTGATCATCGCTTCATTGGCAGCGATACCGCTGACATTCCAGTTTTCCGGCAGATCCTGCGCGCATTTCAGCAATTCATCGAGCATCCAGGGCGTGGTTTCCGCATATTTGCGGCGCTTTGCCGTCCACACGCGCTGGCTTTCATCCAAGAGATCGCTCAGTTCCTGCGCCACCCACGGATGTTCTGCCAGAATTTCCGGCTTGATACCCATCAGATGCATGCCCGGCACGTAACCGACATCATTATAATAGGCCAGCTCCGCACTGCGGAAATCGGTCAGCACCTGACGGAAACCGGAATTTTTGCCAAAATAACCATCCGGCATAAAGGGTGTGAATACCGCATCCAGCACACCCTCGCGCAGGGCATCCATCATCGGTTGCTCACCCGGCATAGCTTCAATCCGGCCTGCACGGCCAAAACCGTCCAGACGATCTGTAACCGGATGCGCTTCTGTCAGACGGCCTGCATACCAATAAGCATCCTCAACCCCGATACCATGACGGCTCAGTGCCGCACGTGTCCATGTATTGCCGGAATCGCGCCAGCCGGTGACGCCGATCTTCTTGTCTTTCAGCTGTTCAAAACCGGTAATACCGCTGTCTGTACTGGTGATGATGCAACGATGACGGAAACCGCGCATGATGAAATTCGGAATGCCGGTAATGCTGGTATCACCCTCATCACGCAAAGATACGTAACGGCTGAATGACATTTCGGACGCTTCATGAGCCTCATCTTCTCCCGGATGCGAAACCAGCGTGCCCACACGATCAACAATCACATCAAGTTTGTCAGAACGCACATCACCCAAAGCCAGCGGTGTCAGATAATCCCAGTCACGCACAGCGATACGCAATTTAACCGGCATAAATATTCCCTCAAAATTTCCTCTGTACAAATGAAGTTAAATGTTCAAATTGAACCGATCAAACGTTATTATGTTATTGAACATTAAATCGGATAAATAGTTATGGTGCCTGATTTCTCCAGCGAGTGGTTTGCCCGCCACCTTGAAGACCGCACGATGCGCGGCATTGCCCGCGACATGGCAGGATTAATCAGACGCGGCGCATTGCCGGTCGGCACTAAATTACCGCCGATCCGTGATCTGGCTTATGTTCTGGGGATCAGCCCCGCCACTATTTCCGAGGCCTTGAGTGAATTGCGCAAGCTCAAGATTATCAATGGCAAGGGCCGCAACGGCACATGGGTCAGCGGTGATCATTTCGCAGCAAAACCGGCACGGTTGATGAGCTTCGGCAATTACGGCGATGATGTGCTGGATCTCTCCATGGCCATACCGGACACAGCTTTATTGCCATCACTGGAACAGGCTTTGCGCCACGGTGCACAGGCGGAGGGTCTCAACAGCTACCAGCGTGTGCGCATATTACCTGAGCTTGAAGAAGCCGTGCGCCGTGACTGGCCTTATGAGCCGGAAGCCTTTCTGGCCACCAATGGAGGCTATAACGCCACTTACACGCTTATTCATGCCCTTGTAACGCCCGGATCATCCATCGCCATTGAAGATCCGACAGCCATGCGTCTGCTTGATATTCTTGAAGATTTTGGTGCTAAAATCATTCCGGTCACCTGTGATGATCAAGGCCCGCTCCCCTCTTCACTGGCATCTGCTCTGGAGCAGAAACCTGCCGCGTTTCTGTTTCAGCCACGGGTTCATTCCGTGACCAGCCATTGCATGAGCAAAGAGCGGCTGATGGCACTGGGTGATGTTTTGGAAGGGCATGATACACTCATCATTGAAGATGACGGTGTTGCCGATATTGCCATGGCACCGCGTCAGACACTCGGCACACGCTTCCCTGATCGGGTGGTACATATTCTGTCTTATTCCAAGACTTTAGGCCCTGATTTGCGTCTGGCAGTTCTCTCCGGTTCAGCCAGTCTTGTTGAACAAATCCAGTCTTATCGCAGCTTCAGTTCCGGCTGGACAAGCCGTATTCTGCAATCGGCAGTGGCATGGCTGCTCAAAGATGAGGCAACGCAACACAGCCTGGAGCAGGCAAAGCAGATTTACCGGCAGCGTGCCAGCCATTTTCAGCAGGCATTGGCCGCTCACGGCAAAAGAATTCCGGACAATCATGGTCTGTGCTGTCTGATGCCGGTGGAATCCGAACAATTTGCCATGATCACACTGGCCGCCCGCAATATTGCTGTCGCACCGGGTTCCAAATTCTCTGTCCGGCCACTGACCGCAGTGCGTATCGCAACCAGCACATTACAGGATCATCAGGTGGAGGATGTCGCGCGTGCCGCATTTCTCGCTGGCAAACCGGCTTAGCAACGGCCGGACTTCTCTATACTCATAAGACCTCTGCTCTCTGACATTCAGCAAAGGTTCATAAAACGTGAACTAACCATTTCCTCATATCGCCGAAATTTGCCATAAATCAGCAAATAATAAGCACCGGCAATTAAGTGTTATTTCGATCGGGAATTGACGAAATGCAACCTATGCAATTTCTGCCTTCCTAAGGAGAGGGATTATGAGTTTTCGTTCTAAACTGCTCGCAACAGTTGTTTTTCCGGCATTCTCGGCTTCCATCATGATGCAGCCTGTTCAGGCAGGCACATCTGAAGCACCGATCATCCTTGCACAGGAAAACAGCGAACAGCCGGCTGACGACCAGATGCTGCGCCAGCAACAGGCTGAGGAACAACAGCGCGCAGCCGAAGAACAGCAAAGGGCTGCTCAGGAAGAAGCTGAACGGCAGGCCGCAGAACAGCAACGTGCCGCTGAGCAACAGCGTGCGGCCGAAGAAGAAGCCAGACGCGCAGCCGAACAGCAGCAAAAAGCCGCTCAGGAAGAAGCTGAACGACAGGCCGCAGAACAGCAACGTGCCGCTGAGCAACAGCGTGCAGCCGAAGAAGAAGCCAGACGCGCAGCCGAACAGCAGCAAAAAGCCGCTCAGGAAGAGGCTGAACGACAGGCCGCAGAACAGCAACGTGCCGCCGAGCAACAGCGCGCGACCGAAGACGAGGCGAAACGTGTAGCTGAAGAGCAGAAAAAAGCGGCGCAGGACGAGGCTGCCCGACAGGCAGAAGAACAAAAACAGGCTGCAGAACGGGCACAGCAAGACGCTGCCGAACAGCAGAAAAATGCTGACCAGCAAAAAGCTATAGACGAAGAAGCAGAAAAGCAGGCTAAAGAGGCAGCAGAGCAATCCAAGTCTAAGGAAAGCCCGGAGCCGAAGCCAGCGCCAGAACCAAAGCCTGATCTTAAGCCGGAGCCTGAACCGAAACCTGCTCAATCCGAAGAAACACCTCCTGCGCCAACCGAACAGGAGCCTGTAAAGCAACCGGAAGAACAGCCGGCACCTCAGACAACACCTGAGCAACCTGCCGTTCAACCGCCTGTAACTGATGAAAAGCCTCAGGAACAAGAGGCTAAACCGGCCAAACAACCGGATCAGCAGGTGCCGCAGCCACAGCCGGAGCAGGAAGTTCAGCAGCCTGAAAACAACCAGCCTGCCGAACCTAAAGCTGAAATTATTGACGAGCGCACACCTGAGCAAAAGCAGGAGATTGCCAAAGATCCTGCCAGCACAGATGAAACCATTGTTCTGCCCGTTGAAAACGGAGCGGCCATTCTTGACAGTGATAAGGATGCAGATAATTACGGCGGCAACCAATCCAGAGAAGAGCGCCGTAAACAGCGTGAACAACAGCGTGCAGCCGAGGAGCAAAATACGCCCCCGCCTGTGAATGATGCCGCTGCTCAGGTTGAAATTCCGGCCACGATCTCTGAAAATCTGCCAAAGCAGATTGAATCCAACCTCAAAGAAGAAGGCACGCGCATCAAAGATGCACCTGCTTTTGTGGTTCCGGACACCACAAATATCATCAACAATACGGTTGTGAATAATACCGTTATTAACAACACGACAATCAACAATATCACCAATGTGAAAGTCGTTGAGGAAGTTGACAACCGCATCATTCTGGAGACGGGCGACCGCATCTTCGTCCGTGGTGATGATCGCCCCCGCCTGCGTCGTGATGCCGAGCGTTCATATTATGATGAACTACCGCGCGGCCGCTTGCGCGAAACCATTGTACGTCCCGGCGGTTATGAGATCGTAACAATCTATGATCGTTACGGCGACATTCTGCAGCGCTCACGTATCGACCGTGACGGCAATGAATATCTGATGATCTATGCACCTGAATATGATAACAGCCCGCGTGCAGCGATCTTCGACGTCGGATATGATCTGCCGCCGATGCGACTGACTATTCCTGTCAGTGACTATATTATTGATGTGGCCGCAGATCCGGAACGCGATTTCTACGACTTCCTTGCTCAGCCGCCTGTAGAGCGTGTTGAGCGCGTCTACACGATTGATGAAGTCCGTCACTCGGCGCGTCTGCGTGATAAGGTGCGCCGTATCGATCTCGATACAATTCATTTTGCCACCGGCAGTGCCGAGGTTTCACTGTCGCAGGCCAAAACCCTGCGCAAAGTTGCAAGTGCAATGCAAAAAGTGCTCGCCAAAGATCCCGGTGAAACCTTCTTCATTGAAGGTCATACAGACGCTATCGGTTCTGACCGCTCAAATCTCGTGCTGTCCGACCAGCGCGCGGAATCTGTGGCCAGCCTGCTGACAGAAGTCTATGATATTCCGGCAGAAAACCTCGTAACGCAAGGTTATGGCGAACGCTTCCTGAAAATCCGCACGCAAGCTGCCGAGCAGGAAAATCGCCGTGTCACCATCAGACGCGTGACACCATTGGTCCGCCCTGTTGCACGCAAATAAAATGCAAAAAACAAGCCGGTCAGGCGTCAATGCCCGACCGGCTTGTTTGTACCGAATTACGGAGATGACGCTCATTTTAAACGGAGCGATCACACATATTACAGCCTGAACAACTATATAGATTAACTTGATTATTTAAGTCATATTTACTACACAGCATAAAATTCCTGACAGAATCCTTTATGCGGCAGCGGTAGTTTTTGACCTGATAATGTGGAACTTCACCTACCTTTTTAGAAATTACAGTGCAGAGCTGCAACGTTTTCTGCGCCGTCGCGGTGCTGCGCAGGATGTGGCGGCAGACCTGACTCAGGAGACGTTTCTGCGCCTGATGACAGCAGCGCGTAAAAATAAATTTGCAACCCTGCCCGATAATCACAAAGCCTATCTTTTTCGCGTAGCGGCAAATTTGCAGACTGACCATGCCCGCAGCCAGAAACTGAACCCGCTGGCAGGCCATACCGCCGCGTTAAGTGAAACATTTGCCGATCCTGCCCCGCTGGCCGATGAGATTTTGATAAGCGCTGAATTCATGCGCATACTCGAACAGGCATTATCGGAAGTACCGGATATTCCGCGCCGGATTTATCTCATGCGGCTTGATGGCAAGACATTTGCTGACATTGCCCGTGAATTGCATCTGCCGCTGCAAACTGCCTATAGCCAGATGAACCGCGTGATGATCCATCTGCAATATCGCGTCAGTCAGGCGGAAAACGGTCTGACAGGTAAACGCGCATGACCACCAAACCACACATCAGCGACAATGAACACTGGAGCGCTGAGGCCGAACAGGCACTCGATCCGGTGATGCGCAGAGCAATCGACTGGTTTACTGTGCTGAGCGACGGACAAGCCGATACCGAGACAATAGCCGCGCATCAGCGCTGGATTTCAGCTGATCCGCGCCATGCCGAAGCCTATAGAAAAGCAGAAATACTCTGGGCAGGCACAGCTCAGATGCACCGGATACAAAAACGCAAGACCACACACCGCATGAAACGGCGTAATTTCGGCAAGCTGTTGTTGCTCGCCGCTTTTGGTGCAGGCAGCTATGGCGTGATGAAAACAATCGCACCGGATTTTCAAACTACCATCGGAGAGCGCCGTATTGTGGACTTAGCGGATGGTTCACAAATTCATATGTCCGGCGGCACTGCTCTGTCCGTCAAAATAACAGAGACGCAGCGCAATATTATCCTGCACCACGGCGAAGCCTATTTCAGTGTTGCACGCGGTCAGGCACCTTTCAGTGTTCAGGCAGCTTCCGGCCGCGTGACAGCGCTTGGCACAAAATTCAATATTGCTTTGCTCAATGATCTGGCTGAAGTTCTGGTGACCGAACATGCAGTGCGCATTGATTATGCTGCACAGTCTGTCACCTTGCAGCAGGGACAAAAACTCACCTATGAAAAGCAACAGATCAGTACCCCGCTACCTGCGGACGATCAGGTTGATTTGTCATGGCTGGAAGGACGACTGGTTTTCATCGACCGGCCTTTGAGCGAGATTGCTCAGGTGCTCAATCGCTGGTCGGCAGAACAGCTGATATTAATGGATAGCAGCCTTGCGCAACGTCCGGTGACACTGATCATCAATATTCAGGACATCGACACGGTTCTGACGCAGCTCACTCAGACATTGCCGATTAAGACCCGTCATATACCACTGTGGGGCACACTGATTTACAGCGCATAGAGCGCCGTGTGCCAGACCTGGTACACAAAACTCGCTCTAACACTTTAAAATTAGAGCAAAAAATTACTCTTAAAGCGCTCTCCAAAATTATTTTAAAAAATATGATTATTCTTATCAGAAAATCACAAAAGTTTTCCGTCTTACAGTCAGAACCTGTTTGCTGATCTGGAGAAACGGAATGCCATTGCCGGTAAAAAGCGGAAACCTCAAAAAGCGTATGATTTTGCGTCCGCATATCTGGGCCTGTTCTGTAGCGGTTGCTGCACTCATTATGCCCGCAGCTCATGCGCAGGCACCTGAAGCAACGGTGACGGCAGCCACAGAAGCAAAACGTGATTTTTCGCTTGCTGCACAGCCTTTATCTTCCGCGATTGTGCGTTTTGCAGCCCAAACCGGCACGAATATCCTTGTTGACGGCACCCTGCCCGCCAATATCCGCACCGCACCCGTGCGAGGCAGGCTGAGTGTCGATGCGGCGCTTGCACAAATGCTCAGCGGCACGGGCTATTCCTATCGCCGCAATGATGCGCGCTCCTTCACACTGATCCGCCCCGGCGTGCAGAATGCAGCACAGGCAAGCGATGCGGATGTGCAGTTGAATGTAATTACTGTCAGCACCGGCACGCCGAGTGTCAGCGGCCTGGTTGCCGGCAAAGATGCTCCTTACGAGACAACGGCAGCGGTAACCTCCGTTGATGCGGCTACACTTCAGGAGAAAAATGCCGGTAATATTGATAATGCCCTGCGCTCATCCGCAGGCACCTTTACCCGCAAGGCAATGTCGGGCGCCGGTGTAGCGGTCAATATACGCGGAATGGAAGGCTATGGCCGTGTGAATATGATGATTGACGGTGCCCGCCAGAATATCCGTGTGATGGGACATGGTGTGTCCGGCGGCTCTGCCTTTATCGACAGCGATCTGCTGGCAGGACTGGATATGGGGCGCGGCTCTCTGAGTGGAGCTGCCGGTGTCGGCACGCTGGGCGGGGCGGCCAATTTCCGCACTTTGGGTATTGATGATGTGATCTTGCCCGGCAATTCCTACGGTGCCATGTCGACCATTAAATTCGGTAATAACGCCTATGACTGGTCAAAAATGGCAGCAGCCGGTGCACGCACGCAAAACGGTATCGGCTTTATGGGTGCTTTCAACCGTCGCAACTCCGGTGCACCCAAAAGCGGGGTGGATGAAAAAGGGCGTCGCCTGACAAATCCCAACCAGCAGGAAGATCTGAAATCCGGCCTTGCCAAACTGGAATTTGGCAATGGTGAGGATCATAAACTGCTGCTGGGCGGTGTCTGGTATAATAACAAGTCCACACTCCGCAGTGAACCACAGACCTATCGCAATCAGACTTATACGGCGCGCTATGATTTCACACCTGATAATGACCTGATCGACCTGACCGTCAACGCCTATTATAATGATGCGCAGGTCAGATTTACGAAAGGAAATTATACAGGGCAGTTCACCCGCGATAAGGGTATGGGGATTAATATCACCAATCGCAGCCATCTGGATCTGACCAATGATGTTGCGCTGAAACTGACCTATGGCGGCGCCTATTACCATGATGATGTGACCAATGGTCAGTCCTGGGGCACAGGCGGCCCCGGAGATGGCAAGACCGGCATTGGCAGCCTGTTTACTGATGCAACTTTCTCCTATGGCATGTTCGATCTGACAACCGGTTTCCACTACGACACATTCCGGCTGCAGGGTGACGTCGCCCAGAAGCGCGGCAGCGAGACTGTGCTTGAAAACATTGACCGATCTGACAGCAGCCTCAACCCGCGGGTAACACTGGCTGTAACACCTGTGGACGGCATTCAGCTTTACAGCACCTATGCGAAGACCTTCCGTCCGCCGACTGTGACTGAAGCTTTCTTCCCTGGTGCACATGGCAAGACACCGAACCCGACCAGCCCTAATCCTGACCTTGAAGGCGAGACCAGCAAGGGTTGGGAATTCGGTGTGAATGTGCTTGAAAAAGATGTGCTGGCTTCCGGCGATGCGCTGCGCATGAAAGCTAATTATTTCAGCAATGATGTTGAAAATTACATCACATCGGGTCCTTACTCGATGAAGAATATGCCGATGCTGAAATTCATCAATATACCAGGCAAAACCCGCATCAAAGGCTTTGAACTGGAAGCCAATTATGACAGCGGTTTTGCTTTTGCCGGTATTTCCTATTCAAAAACCAAAACAGACCTGCCTTATGGCATGTGGTCGGGCGGTTTTGGTATTGGCGAACTGAATGGTCTGCCGGATTATACTGTGACCATTAATGCCGGTTTCCGCGCATTGGATGAAAAACTGACAATCGGCGGACAAATCCGCCGTGTCGGCAAGACCAAAGCGGTGAAACCACCGATGGGCCCTCAGCTGATTGATGTTGAAGGCTATATGCTTGCAGATGCCTATGCCTCCTACACGTATAATGAAAATGCGACCTTCTTCCTCAATATTGAGAATATCACCAATCAGGCCTACAAGCCCGCGCAATATATGGATGCACAAAAACTCGGCCGTGGCCGTACAGTTATCGGCGGTATGACACTGCGTTTCTGACCCGCATAAACACGAACGGAGCGCTGATGATACTTCAGCGCTCCGCTCCCCAAACGATACTGCCGTGTCAACTCGCAGCTTAAAGCATAATTTTAAAGTGCCAGAGCGAGTTTTGTGCGCCCAACGAGGTGCACAGCGTTCTAATGTGCAGCACCCACATAAAAATACGTACCGGCCATTGCACCGTTCAAACCGCAATAAGGCGGCGTGCCGGAAGGCCCGCTTTCCGTGAGCTTCAATACTGAACCTGCACGGGTCAGTTCTATATTCCAGCCATCATCGACTGCAACTTTCCCTTTTGCTTCTCCCTGAGGCTCTACAATACCCTCAGCATTACATGTCCAATAGCCTGTGACCTGCTCAGTGCCATTACTGTCGAAAGTAAGCTTACCGGCCTTGTCAGCAGAAATTGTGAGCAGCGCATTATTGTTACGCCACATGCCTTGTAATCCCGCCGGAGGCACCGCTTCAACAGCACTGAGAATTTTCTCCCTGTTGGTCAGAGTAAACTCAAGCCGCTCGGCCAGTCTCTCCTGCGTTTGTGTGGTCAGATTGAAAAGCTCATCTCTGTCTGCAATGAACTGCCTCTGGTCACTTCGCAGGGCTGCGGCCGCTTCATTGTCCAGTTTTTTCAGCAATTCCGCATAGGTTTCAGCGAGTTTCTTATCGGCTGCAGAAATCTCCGCAGATGCACAAATAGCCTTCTCGGCACCACCGGATGCTTTTGCACAATCAAAAGAAGGCGTAGCAGCCTGAGCTGTCATCAAACCTGCAGTTAAAGCCGCCAGCACCCAGCCGGATTTATGCATAAAAGAAATCAGCATTATAAAAGCCCTTCAGTGCAAATATGGACCGGACATCTGACCGGATATCTTCAACCTATACAAAAATGATTTTCCATAAAACTGCATCACGATCACAATCGACTACGTAATTTCACCAGCAACAGTCAAAGAAGTTACCGGCATAATTACTATCGCTGAAAAAGGCAAAAGCATTATGGTTTCCTGCAAAAGCGGATCAGAGCCGCACTCCCTCCTGCCAGAACCCTGCCGAAGGGGAAGCCCCTTCGGTAACTATATTGACCAGAGTACAAAAATAATGTCTTTTTATATAAGCAATACTTAAAATCCAACATTCGGGACGGAGCGTCTATGGCAACAGAAGGGCTTGGACAAACACTCGGACCGGCAGTCGTGCTTCTCGCAGCAGGTGTAGCTGCTGTGCCACTTTTCCGCAGACTTGGTCTGGGCTCTGTACTTGGCTATTTCGCTGCCGGAGCACTTGTCGGACCATCCGTTCTGGGGCTGTTTACCGACCCAGCTACAATTCTGCATTTTTCCGAGCTCGGCGTTGTCATGTTTCTCTTTGTCATCGGACTGGAGATGCGTCCAGGCAAACTCTGGACGATGCGGCATCAGATTTTTGGCCTCGGATTGGCACAGGTTCTCGGCTGTATTGCCCTTCTCAGCGGTGTCGGGATGCTTCTCGGTCTTGCTCCCGTCACAGCCCTGATTGCCGGAGCCGGTTTTGTCCTGTCGTCGACAGCCGTCATCATGTCAATGCTGCAAGAGCGCGGCGAGATCGCGACGCCTGAAGGACAAAAAGCCGTTTCCATTCTGTTGCTTGAAGATCTGATGATTGTGCCCCTGCTGGCACTGGTGGCCTTTCTTGCACCCCAGCAGCAGGAGGCCAGCGGCCTGACCGGCATCGCAATTGCCGTCGGTGCCATTCTGCTGCTGATCGCCGTCGGACGATGGTTGCTTGATCCGTTTTTTGCCTTGCTGGCCCGCGCCCGCGCCCGCGAAGTTCTGACAGCCGGCGCTTTGATTGTTGTGCTCGGAGCCGCATTGCTGATGGAAGCCAGCGGTCTCTCCATGGCGATGGGTGCTTTTCTGGCTGGTGTTATGCTTTCCGGATCGAGTTATCGTCACCAGATTGAAAGCGATATTGAGCCTTTTAAAGGGCTTTTAATGGGGCTGTTTTTTCTTGCCGTCGGCATGTCACTCGATCTCGGCATTGTGGCAACCGACTGGCCGACGATCCTTCTGTTTTTGATTGCCTATATTCTTACCAAAGCCGTCGGAATTTATACGGTTGCACGGCTTTTCGGCTCCGGCCACCATCACTCACTGGAACGTACCCTGCTCTTTGCGCAGGGCGGTGAATTTGCTTTCGTGCTCTACACTTCAGCTTTCGGCAACGGCCTTATTAATGCCCGTGACAATGCTTTGTTTTCAACGGTGATCATTCTGTCCATGGCAGTCACGCCACTGATCCTGCTGGCAGGCGCACGGTTTATGAAACAGGAAGCCGCCTCCCTCGACGGCGTTGAGCCGGTTTGCAATCTGAAAGGCAGGGTTTTGTTGATCGGCTTCGGGCGTTTCGGACAGATTACGTCGCAATTGCTGCTGGCACATCAGACAGAAGTCGCCATCATTGAATCCGACCCGAACCGCATCCGTGAAGCGCAAAAATTCGGCTTCAGAATTTTCTATGGCGACGGCTCACGGCTCGACATTTTGCATCATTCCGGCGCAGATGAAGCTGAAATCATCATGATCTGTATTGATGATCCCAAGGTGACCAATCACATTGTTGATCTGATTAAACAGCATTTTCCCGTTGCAAAACTTCTGGTGCGGTCGTTTGACCGAACCCATTCCATTGAATTGCGTAAGGCCGGTGTTGATTTCGAATTGCGTGAGACTTTTGAATCCGCACTGCTTTTCGGCATGGAAGGGCTGCGCCAACTCGGTCTTGATGACGAAAGCGCGGTTGATACGCTTTATGATATCCGCAGCCGCGATGCCAAACGTCTGACAGAACAGGTTCAGGGCGACATTTTTTCCGGACGCGAACAATTGCTGACCGGGGCCCCTGTGCCGGAACCGCTGACCCAACCGGCCAGAATAAGCACCGGAGAAGATACGCCTCAATAAGCGTCAGCGTGGCATCAGACTTCACCGGAAACCCGCTGCGGTTAGTTTCACTTCCCGCAGGTTCAGATTCATCTGACTTTGAAATATATAACCGCCGCATATTACACAGTGGCTTTCCCAAGCTGTATCTGCGCTGTCGCGTCCGGCGCCCCCCATTTGACCAGTCACGGCGTGCCGTTGCTGTTCGCTGAATATGCTGTTCTGGGAAAAGTTTAAAGATGACAAATATTTATCCCGCTTATAGAAATGCGCAACAGCAAATTCCGTTACCATGAAAAGCGAGACCGGATATGGCCTTCGACATCATTCTTTCTCAGGGCCGTATTGCCGACCGTACATCCGGCGCAATTCCCGGTGCCGCCCTCACCGCCGCAATGGTTGGGGAACTCATACCCGCAACTGTCAACACGGTCGGAACACCTTCACCGGCCAAAGAGGATGACTGGTCAGAGAGCCTGCCTCAGGCGCATGACACATTAACCGCGATCAGCAATGCTGTGGCAAACAGCCTTCGCCAAAACCGGATACCGGTTTTGCTTGCCAATACCTGCTCAGCAAGTCTCGCCAGTCTGCCTGTGGCTGCACGCGAACGGCCGGACAGTGTGGTTTTGTGGATTGATGCCCATGGCGATTTCAACACCCCTGTCACAACCGGCTCCGGCTATCTTGGCGGCATGGTTGTCGCTGCGGCCTGCGGCCTGTGGGACAGTGGCTCAGGCAGCGGCTTGAGACCGGAACAGGTGATTATTGTCGGCGGACGGGATATTGATGATGAAGAGGCTGCATTGCTGCAAAAAGCCGGTGTCAGAGTTATTCCGCCATCCGACGCAACACCGGAAGCCATTATGAAAGCCACCGGCGATGCACCGGTCTGGATTCATGTCGACTGGGATGCGCTTGAACCGGGCTTTGTTCCTGCCGCGTATAAAGTGCAGAACGGCCTGCTGCCGAAACAGCTCCGCGCGTTATTTGCAGCGCTGCCGCGTGAGAAAATTGCAGGGATAGAACTTGCGGAATTTGAAGCATCGGACGACGATCAGGCCAATGCCGCAGCGCTCGGCATCCTGAAGGAGATTGTCACTCCTTTATTCACAAAAGGATAAAGATCCAACCTGCTGGAGCTGCTCACAAGCAGTCTCAGGGCTTAGCGATGACGCGCCGTCGCTTCTGATCATATTGCGTATGAATACCTGCATGAAAGCGCAGTTCCGGCAATTGCGCTTTCACTGACACAGCCTGTGCCGCCAAATTACGTGTCACTTCTGCACAGGCCTGCTCATAATCGGCCGCTTCCAGCCATATTTCCAGAAGTTGCTGCCCGTGCTGTACAGCCCGATAATCGCTGATACCCGCCCTGGCTGTCGCCACCGCCTGCCGGATAAGATCAGACGGGATCATACGCAATGTGCCGTCTGCTGTGCGCCAATAGAGAATATCATCGCAACGCCCCTCAATCCGCTTCAGACGAAGACTGGCGCAACCGCACGGACAAGGTTCATTATCGGGAATTAATATATCGTCGAGACGATATTTCAGCACCGGCTGTGTCTCGCGGGTCAGATCCGTGATGATTGGCGCAAAAGCCCCGCTGGCTTCATCAATTATGTCACGCTCAATATGCATATAGGTTTCATTGAGATGCAGGTTACCGGCACGGCAGGTCATGCCCAGAACACCTTCCGTGCATTGATAGACCTGATCGACCCGCACACCAAACACCGCTTCAATCGCGCTTTTGTCCTCCGGCGACAGCACTTCCGCCACGGAGATAATACAGCGCGGGGCGATATTGATTATCCGCTCCTTTTGCGCCTGCGCCAGCAAACCAAGAATTTGTGCCGGTGCGATAAGCACTGTGGGCTGCTGATCCACCAGCCTTTGCAAATGGCTGTTAAATGACTGTAACAGATCATAAAATTCAAAACTGATCAGCGCATTGCCCAACCGCTCATAAAGCATATTATTGGCGCGCAGAAACAGGGACACACGCTGCCGCTGCAGAAATGACGGTGAAAAACGTCCCAGCATCAGCGCGGCCCATAATGCCCGCTCGCGCTTATTCGAGGCAAAAAGTCCGCGTTGTCCTGATGTGCCGGTGGAAAGCCCCACAGCAATATTGCGGATCATCGGTGCGAAATCACGTTCCTGCTCCGAGGTCAGCGCAATATGCAGCGCTTCTTCCTTAGTGATACCGGCGGTATTGATATCGGTGAAATGCTCCATCATCAGAGCTTTATTCATCAACGGCCAGTCAGACAGCGGCTTACCGGCATAAGGCGCATAAAAAGGAGAACGCGGCATGATATTGCGGCGCAAATGCTGAAATGCTTTTTGCTGATGCTGCGCAATCGCCTCACGGGATGCAAAACCCTTGCCATATCGGGCACGAAAAAAGACGGAAAGCGGGTTCATCCTCTCTCCTCGCAACTGTTCAGAGGATAGGCTTCCATGCAATGCGAGGCCATAATCCGCACCTGCGGATTGGCCAGATGAAATGCGCGCAGCTTTGCAAAGGTCTCGATAAAAGCATTGCGGTCGCCAAGACGGCGTAAAGTCATATCCGGCGGCAACCGGTTTTGTCTCAGTGCTTCAAAGCTCCAGATCGCGTCCGCCACCAGAAAAATTGCGCCTTGTGTTGTGGCAGGCAGAAACAAACCTGTCTGACCGAAGCCATGCCCCGGAAGTTCCACGACCAGCGCGGACTGATCGCCCAGAAGATCATAACCATTGCCGAAAGCCGAAAGCCCGTAAGTTGCAAGGTTGACGCAAGGCAATGACTCGACGGTCTGCAAATTCAGAGATTTCAGTCTGTCGCGGATGAGCGCCGGACATCCCGCCTGTAAAGTCGCAAGACGAGGCGCGGCCAGTTTCTCAATCGCCTGACGCGATGTTATAACCGGCGGCATCGCAGGCAGATCGAACAGGCCCGACACATGATCGGCATGAAGATGCGAAAGAAAAACAAGATCCGGTTGAGCAATGCCACGCTTTTGCAACTGTTTTGGCAGGCTGTCATCAGCATCAAAGGTAACGGGTGTCAGCCAGCGATAAATCCGCTCGGGGAAAGGTGTCGTTGCCTCTTCGAACAGCCTACCGTACCCCGTATCAAACAGAATAGTGCCGCGCACCGGATGACGCAGCACTGCAATACCGGCAGGAAAGCGCCCGATGCGCCACGATGCACCGCGCTGTGTCATAGCCAGCGGCCCGCTGCAATAGCCGACATGAAAAGCTGTAAAATCCAGAATGGTTTCAGAGATTGCCGGCATAATCTTTAATCCCGTCCTCAATCGCCACGGCCGGCCTGTATCCCAGTTTTTCCTGTGCTTTACTGATATCCAGTGTGAGACTGCGACCGAGCGAGGCCACTGCCTGACAGGTCAGCACCGGCTCGCGGTCAGGTGCGAAAATGCGATGCAAAAATTCCAGCCCTTTGGCCAGCCGCATAGCATTACCATAGGAAATATGAATTTCACGCGGATGAGCACTGTTTAACGCACAGACTGCTGCAAGCAATTCCGAGAAACTGTAAGCCTTGCCGGACGTGATATTGAAAACCTCACCGCAGGCATTTTCACTGAAACCGGCCAACGCCATAGCCTGTGCTGCGTCCGACACATGAGTAATATCGATCCGGCTTTGCCCGCCGCCGATCATCGGCACCCGCCCGCGGCGGATTGCCTGCAGTAAACGCGGCATCAGCGAGCGGTCACCGGTGCCGTAAATCGCTCTGGGACGCAAGGCACTGGTGCGCATAGCTCCCTGCCGGTCTGCGGCAAGCACCAGACATTCCGCTTCATATTTGGTGCGGGCATAATGACTGGGGAAATTTGCAGACAATTCCGCATCTTCCGCCAGGTTAAACCGGTCTTCTCCGTTGGCATAAATACTCGGTGAAGATGCGAAGACAAACCGCGCCACATCCGCTTTGCGTGCAGCATCCAGCAGGTGCTGTGTCGCGGTTACATTGATCGCCTGAAAATCTTCCGCTTTGCCCCAAGCTGTTGAAAGAGCGGCGCAATGAAAGACAATATCAACCTGCTGAAAGGCTTGCGCCGGATAATTGGCGCGCAGGTCAAAAGAGATAAACTCAATCCCGTGCGCGTGCAGCAATTGACCGGCATGCGCATCACGCCCCTGCGCCAGAACCTGATGTCCCTGCGCAGTCAGATATTTTGCCAGAGCGTTGCCGAGGCATCCTGTTGCCCCTGTCACCAATATCTTTGCCATTAATACCGCAATATTGTCCCGCCGATGGAAATCCCTGCCGAAGTACCGGCAAGCAAGACCAGATCATTGCGCTTAAGCCGTTGCTCTGTCACCGCCATATGGAGTGCCATCGGAATGGACGTGGCGATCTGATTGCCGAAGCGCGAAAATGTCTGAATAACCTTATCCGGATGAAGTCCGATCCGTGCCAGCCCGTGTGTCAGCGACGGGCCGCTCGCCTGATGGGGAATAATGCAGTCAATATCCGCAATATTCAGTTCACCTTGCGCGAATAAACGCTTCAAAAACCGTGGCAGATAACGCGCTGTTACGCGGAAAGCCGCCTGCCCGTTCATGCGAAAGTAAGAGGCATCCGCTGCCGCCACCGGATCAACCGCGGCTGATATCCGCGTGCCGCCACCAGCAAGCACACAGGCATCGCGCCCTTCCGAATAGGTTTCAAAACGGCTGGCAAGCAGACCTTCGCCATCGGCTGTCAGCACAACGGCCGCTGCACCATCGCCAAAAATGGCGGCAACATCCGGCTCATTCCAGTCCAGACCGACTGAGGCAATATCTGCGGAAAAAATCAGTACATTGCGGGCAAGCCCCAGTTGAATTTTCATAGCGGCAAGATCAAGCGCCTGAATAAAACTGAGACAGGTTGCATTCACATCATAAGCTGCAATACCGGATTTCCCCAAACCCAGCCGGTGCTGAACCAATGTGGCGGTTGAAGGAATAACCTGCTCCATTACCCCGCAGGCGCCAAGGATAAGATCAAGTTCCTGCGGCGCAATACCGGCAGCATCCAGTGCCTGCAATGCGGCCTGCTCAGCCATGAAAGAACTGGTTTCCGCACCTTGCGCCACATAGCGGGCATTGAGGCCAAAGCGGTTTTCCACAGTACCGGACGGCCAGTCCAGCATCGCATCAATTTCCGTGGAGAGAACACATTTTTCAGGCAGATAAGCGCCGGTTCCTGCGATTTTCAACCCTGGTTTCAATCCGGGACTTCCCGCACCATTTTCAACGATGGCCATTGATACTCGCAATTAAATTATGGTGTTCCTTAACGGGGTCGCATGATAGCCCGTCTCCGTCAAGAGACGTTTTGTAACGGAGTTTAGTGACAATGATGGCAAAGTCAGGCTATTTAACGGGTCTGTGCTTCAGCGAAAGACCATGTTTCGCAGACGGGAAATGAGCAGGAGACCGGATGAATTCGCTGTATTTGCGCCTTTGGACTATGCTGACCGGATGGGGTGCTGTCGGGTTGATTTACAGCCTGACCAGCAGTCAGGATCAGGCATTGGCCATCATGCTGCAGCCGTCCGCAATTGATCTGTGGTTTGATTTCGACCCAAATGCCATCTGGCTATACTTGTCTTTTTTCCCGCTGGTGGCGTTGGCATATCTGTTTTGCCCGCAAACACGGTTGGTCTGGCTGGCCAGATCCATGCAGCTTTCTGCCTTAGGCGCAGGGATCATTTTCACTTTCTGGCCAACAACAATGCAGTTTCCGCCGGTTACACAGGATACATTCAGCGCCTCGGTTCTGAAATTGCTGATCCAATATGATTCATTGCAGAACTGCCTGCCATCCCTGCATGTGACGCTCACAATGCTGGCAGTCTGCGCGCTCTGGCAAAGAACACATATTCTGCGCAGTACCGTTATAGCACTGTGGGGCGCAGCGATTACAGTGTCTATTCTGCAATTACATCGCCACCAATTTGTAGACCTGCTCGGCGGTGCGGCTCTGGCTGTTTGTGCAGGCCTGCTCACGCAACGGGTGCTGAATATCAGAGCGGAAATGGCTGTGAGGCGCGCCACATGATCGCTATTACCTTTCCGATTTTTCTGCTGATTATCCTTGTGCTCAGTGAAATGATTATCCTGAGCAAAACAGGCAAGGAAAAAATCGACTGGCATGATGTGGTGTTCAACCTGAATTCCGGCCATCTGATGCTCTGGCTGTTTCGTGGTCTGGAACTTGCCTGTTATGGTTTTATCGTTGCAAATTTCAGCCTGAATATTGTGTCGGAGTGGTCACCGGTCTGGCTGTGGCTGTTTGCTATTCTGATGTGGGATTTCTGCTTTTACTGGCTGCATCGTCTGCATCATAAATTCGCGCTGCTCTGGGCCGTGCATGTGGTGCATCATCAGGGAGAGCATTTCAATCTGTCGCTGGCCGTGCGTAATTCATGGTATTCCTCCCTCGCCTCCATTCCTTTCTTTATTCCCATGGCACTGCTGGGCGTTCCGCTGTCCGTCTTCATCACGGTTTCGGTGCTGCATTATGCCATTCAGTTGATGAACCACAGCGCTCTCACACCAAGGCTTGGTTTTCTGGAATATATTCTGGTCACACCCGCGCATCACCGCATCCATCATGTGGATGACAGAGCCTATTCAGACTCGAATTATGCAGGAAGTTTTGTGTTCTGGGACAAATTGTTCGGCACTTATCGCCCGGATCTGCCCGAAACAGATTTCGCCTATGGCGTAAAAGGTAACAAGTCTTCTCATAACCCGTTTGTTGCCAGCAATGAGCCTTTCCGCCAATATTTGCAGGCACGCAGAGAGAAAAAACAACAGAAAGCGCCGGATTTTGTCAGTTCCGGTTTTATTATCTTAAGCGGCGCGATCATCCTGTTTGCGCTCGTCACCGGCTATATCTGGCTCTATGGCTATCAGCTTAGTCAATCTGTCACAGAACAGGCTTTGCTGTTTATTTTCCTCGCAACCGGCTCCATTGCTTTAGGCGGTATCAGCGAGGGCAGACAATGGGCAGTTCTAGGCTGGTTTGCGATTACATGGCTGATGCTGCTCAGTTTTGCCCTCTACTTTCAATGGCACGGCCTGTTCTGGATGACTTTTATGGCTGCCTTAGCCGCACACAGTACCGCAGTATTATTAGGCTGGGGGCGCACTGCCACAATCAACAGCGCTGACACCCTGAAATAATCCCTGCAACCTATCCGGTAAAAACATCCGTATCCGCCGCATTGACTCTCCGGCGAAGAAGCCGTATCGAAAGATGATTAATCGTTTAATCAAGATCGTCTTATGTCCGATTCCCTGCAACCAAAACAAACGGTCAATCTTAGCGATGTCGCTAAGGCTCTTGGCGTGTCAGTTGCAACGGTGTCCAATGCCTTGTCCGGCAAAGGACGCGTATCGGCCAGTCTTATCTCCCGCATTAAAACAAAAGCTGCCCAGATGGGTTATGTCCCGAGCCATACAGGGCGGGCTTTACGCACAGGACGCAACAGTGTGCTGGGTCTGGTATTGCCGGATATTGCCAATCCTCTGTTTCCGCAGATTGCTCAGGCGATTGAAGCTGCGGCAGCGGCAGCCGGTTATGGTATTCTGATTGCGGATTCCCGTGCTAATGTCAGTCTGCAGACTGAGGCGATCAACCGCCTGATTGAATATGGTGTCGATGGTCTGGTGATCGTACCGCGTCTTGGCACCCGCATTGCGGATCTGGATATTCCTGTCGCGGTGATCGACAGCCCTTCAACGCCTGGCAATACGGTTGCGGCGGATCACTGGCAGGGCGGCGAACTGGTCGGTCAGCATCTGGTGTCCGGCGGGCATCGTAAAGTGTTGCTGATCGGCAAAAATCCGGCCTCTATCGTGCAAAATGACCGTTTGGGCGGTATTCGTGCTGGATTAGGCAGACAAACAGACATTGATGTTCTGTGGATCGAACATCACGAGGCTGAATTCGGCAAAGGCGCCCATCTCGGCCTTAATGAGAAAATTGCATCCGGCACAACGGCCATTGCCGCCGTGTCTGATGTGCATGCCCTGCGTGCGATGACCGAGCTTTATCACAGTGGTTACCGTGTGCCGGATGATGTCAGTGTTATTGGTTTTGATGACCTGTTCTGGGCGTCGGGCATTACGCCTGCTCTTTCCACCGTGCGCATGGATTTGCCGCGTATCGGTGAAATTGCCATTGCTTCACTGGTGCAAGCTATTGAAGGCAAAAGTGAAAGCCGCAAAGGGCCGGTGCCGACATTCGGCACATCCCGTGTACCAATGACGCTGATTACCCGCCAAACATGCCGTTCTATTCTATCCTCATCCACTTCCGCAAAAGGACTTTAAAAGTGCTGAAGAAACTCATCGCCGCATCCACACTGGCGCTTCTGACCACAGCGTCTTACGCCGCTGACAAGACCCTGACCATTTCGGTTTACGCTTTTGCGCAGGATGATTTCAAAGAAATCCTCTACAAGCCTTTTGAAGAAAAATGTGGCTGTAAACTGGTTGTTGAAACCGGCAACAGCGTAGAGCGTCTGGCCAAAATGGAAGCCAACAAAGCCAGCCCTGTTGTGGATATGGCTGTTGTTTCCATGGCGGATGCGCTGCAAGCCTCCCGTGCCGGTCTGATCGACAAGATCGACACAGCCAAACTGTCCAACTTTGACAAGCTCTACGATATTGCCAAAGACCCGAACAAAGACGGCATGAGCGTTGGTTACACATTCTACGCAACCTCGATCGTCTACCGCACCGACAAGATGAAGATCGAATCCTGGGCAGACCTGCTGAAGCCTGAATATGCACCGCATATCGCTTTCCCGAATGTGACCACCAATCAGGGCCCGACAGCGCTTTACATGCTGGAAAAATCCCTCGGTCATAATGAAGCTGATCTGAAAAACGCCATTGCTGCGGTTGGTGAAAAGTCCGATGATATCGTGACTTTCTACGTCAAATCCTCGCAGCTCGTGCAGCTGATGCAGCAGGAAGAAATCTGGGCAGCGCCAATCGGCCGTTTCTCCTGGGCGCCTTTCACCAAACTTGACCTGCCGCTCGGCTGGGCAACACCGAAAGAAGGCCAGACCGGCGGCATGAATGTGATGGTCGTTGCCAAAGATTCCAAGAACCGTGATCTGGCGCTGGAATTCATGGACTTCTGGCTCTCAACAGAAATTCAGACCAAAATTGCTGAAAAGCTGGTCGACAGCCCTGCCAATAAGGAAGTTAAGGTTTCTGACGAAGTTGCTGAGAACATTACCTATGGCGAAGAAACCGCTAAAAGCCTTCAGCTCATTCCGTCTGATGTCGTTCTCGACAACCGTGACACATGGCTGAAAGAATGGAACGCCAAAATCGGCCAGTAATCCGGCCCAAATAACAGCAGCTGCCCGTAACATTTGCAGTTCACGGGCAGCTTTCTTTTTTGATGCATTATCCCGCCTCCGGTTAGGCCACCTGTCTTATAGGAAAGCTTATGTTCAACAACCGCACCGAAGCCATGTGGCTGGCCTTGCCGGCAGCGCTTTTCGCGGCACTTGTCTTCCTCGTCCCAGTTATTCTTCTGCTGTCTGAAGGTTTCAGATCGACAGAAGGATGGACAATTGCCCCATGGATTGATTTCTTCTCCGAGCCGATGAACCGCACCGTGTTCTGGCGTACCCTGCGGCTGGGGCTGGAAGTAACCGTTGTCGCCGCGATTATCGGCTATGCCACCGCATGGGCGATTGTCGGCCTGCCTGCCAATTCCAAAGGCCGGATGATCGGTCTGATCATGCTGCCAATGATGATCTCGCCGGTTGCCCGTACCTATGCGTGGATCGTTATTCTCGGCCGCACCGGTATTATCAATCAGGCATTGCAGGCTGTGGGTTTAAGCGATGCGCCACTGCGTATTCTGTTCACCGAAACCGCGATCTTCATCGGTCTGCTGCAGCTGTTTCTGCCGCTGATGGTAATCTCGCTGATCAGTGCGCTGGAAAATCTGCCGAAAGATGTGGTGCCTGCAGCCCGCGTGCTCGGTGCAAGCTGGTTTACCGTTTTCTGGAAAATCATTCTGCCGCTGACCAAAGAAGGTCTGGTTGTTGGCGGCACACTGGTCTTCACCGGTTCGCTCACCGCCTATATCACACCGGCCATTCTTGGTGGCTCCAAGGTTCTGATGCTGGAAACACTGCTCTATCAGCATGTAACCGTATCCAATAATTTTGCTGCGGCCAGCGTTATCGCACTCATTCTCGTGGTGATGAGTTTCGCCGCTAATATTCTTCTGAAGCGTATTGCGACAGTGAAGGGCAAAAAATGAACTCGAATTTGCTTTCACGGCTGATTAATCCGGCCAATCTGGTTCTCTGGCTCGTCATTGTCTTTCTGATCGGCCCGTTCCTCATCATCGTTGCCGCTTCTTTCTCAGCCGGTGACACACTGGCATTCCCGCCGCAGGGTTTCTCGCTGAAATGGGTCTATAAGGTCTTTACTATCGAGAGTTTCCAGCAGAGCTTCGTCACCTCCATGGTTCTGGCGGTCGGCGGCACTCTGGTGGCTTTGGCACTCGGCGTACCGGCAGCCTATGCGATGGCACGCTATGACATGCCGTTTTCTGAAACTGTGCGCACAATCGTCTCTTCGCCGATCATTGTGCCGGGTATCATCGTCGGTCTGGCGCTGCTGCGTTATTTCGTGGTGCCGGTTGGTATGTCCATCACGCTGGCGCTGTTTCTGGCGCATACAGCACTGGTGCTGCCTTATGCAGTACGCGTGGTGTCTGCCAGCCTCAATAATCTGCGTTCCGATATGGAAGAAGCGGCTGTGCTGCTCGGCTGCTCGCGCGCCGGTGCGTTCTTCCGCGTGGTGATGCCGAATATCAAAGGCGGTATTCTTTCCGCTTTCATTCTCGGTTTTGTCACCAGCTTCAATCAGGTGCCGGTGTCACTGTTCCTCTCCGGCCCCGGTGTGCGCACCCTGCCAATCGATATGCTGGGCTATATGGAAATCGTTTTTGACCCTTCCATCGCTGCCCTCTCCTCTCTGCTTGCTTTTCTGTCCATGGGCATTGTCCTTCTCGCAGAACGTTTCCTAGGATTCTCCCGCTATGTCTGATCAAGCCTTTCTTACTCTCGACCAGTTGACACTTCGTTACGGCAACACCACAGCCGTGGATAAGCTCAATCTCACAATCAACAAAGGTGAGTTGCTGGCGCTGCTCGGCCCTTCGGGCTGCGGTAAAACCACCACCATGCGTGCGATTGCAGGCCTGATGGATGTGGCAGGCGGTACTATCCGTCTTGACGACAAAGACATTACCCGTGTTGCCGCCAATAAACGCGAAATCGGGCTGGTGTTTCAGTCCTATGCGCTGTTCCCGCATCTGACCGTGTTCGACAATGTTGCTTTTGGTCTCAAACTCAAAGGCATCAAGGGTGATGAATTGCGCCAGAAAGTTGAAAGCGGTTTGAAATCCGTTGGTCTGGCCAAATTCGCTGACCGTAAGCCGCCAGAATTATCCGGTGGTCAGCAGCAGCGTGTTGCCCTTGCCCGTTCAATGGTGATGGAACCGAAAGTGCTGCTGCTTGATGAGCCGCTGTCCAATCTGGATGCGCGTCTGCGTCTCGACATGCGCACTGAATTGCAGCGCGTGCAGCAGGAAACCGGCGTCACCATGGTCTTCGTGACCCATGATCAGGCAGAAGCGCTGGCGCTCGCCGACCGTATTGTCGTGATGCGTGCCGGTGCGATTGAACAGATCGGCACACCGGAAGAGATCTATAATCATCCAGCATCGCGCTTTGTGGCGGATTTTGTCGGCTTCGAGAATGTCTATGCGATCCGCGACGGCAAACTCTATTCCGAAACTGCTGAAGTGCCGCTCAATGCACCACTGCCGAAAGCTGCCGGTCTGGCGTTCCGCCCGAAGATCGTCACGCTTGGTTCCGGTCCGCTCAAAGGTATTGTGCGCGGCGCCGCATTTGCCGGTAACACCCGTGAATATGTGCTGGAAACACCATTCGGCTCTGTCAAAGCGGATGTTGATGCCACATTGCCTGCCTATGCACTGGGCGATGAGGTTGCCTTTGATTTGCCAATTGATCAGGCGGCAATTCTGGAGCGGGAGTAAATTTCAGTATGGGTGTCTGGATTGATACGGATATGGGCTTTGATGATATCGCTGCCATTCTGGTGGTGAAACATCTGGGTCTTGAAATCGACGGTGTATCTCTCATTTTCGGAAATACGGAGCTTGGTCAGGTCTGCCGCAATGCGGCGGGTGCGACACAGGTTTTCGGCTGGGATTTTCCGATCTATCGCGGGCGACACAAACCGGTTCTGGCGGAGATTGAAACTGCCGCCGGAATTCTCGGTGAAACCGGCATTCCGACACTCGGTCTGAACTTACCCGTCTGTGAAGATAATACACAGGGCTGTGCTTTCACCGCCCTGTGTAACTGGCTGGAAAATACCTGCGGCACCAAGCGCGTTCTTGCACTTGGCCCTCTCACCAATATTGCAGCGCTGGCACTGGCACGCCCCGATCTGGCGGCACGAATTGACGAACTGGTCTGGATGGGCGGCGGCGTTGGCAAAGGCAACCACACGGCCTCAGCCGAGTTCAACGCTCTTGCCGATCCGGAAGCACTGGCAATTGTACTTGCCCATGAGCTGCCACTGAAAATGGTAGAGCTTGATTTCTGCCGTAAAATTCTCGCCACACCGGATGATGTGCATCCGATCCGTGCAGCCGGTGGTGCCAATGCCGCTTTGATTGCCGATATGACCGGCGGTTTTATCAATATTGCGATCTCGCGCGGCCGCACAGCCATGGCGCTCTATGATCCGGCAGCAGCTGTGGCTTTTGCCCGTCCTGATCTGGTACGTTTTGACAGGGCGTTCATTGGTGCGGAACTTTGCGGCTCGATGACACGCGGCCGCACCGTGGTAGAAACCCGTTCCAGCCATGCCGCCTTCAACGCGGCCTATGCAGCTGACGGCAACGCGGAAGCTATTCTCGGCATTATCCTCGACACCCTCAGGACAGAGGCAGCCAAATCATGACACGTGCAGAACCTTTTGATCTGAGTTCTCCTGAACTGCGCCTTAGAGCAACTGCTGCGGCGCGCGGTGCGGAAGCATTTGACTGCCTGATCATCAACGGCACCGTCATTGATATGGTGACCGGCGAACATCGCCGTGCCGATATCGGCATTACCGGCGCTCTGATTGCCTCCGTTCATGCACCGGACAGCCGCAAAGATGCGGCAAAAATCATTGATGCCAAAGGCGGTTATATCACACCGGGTCTGATCGATACGCATATGCATATTGAAAGCTCGATGATCACCCCTGCCACCTATGCGAATGCCGTGGTGCCGCGTGGCGTGACAACCATTGTCTGGGATCCGCATGAATTCGGTAATGTGCATGGCGTAGCCGGTGTCGACTGGGCAATTGCGGCAACCCGTGATCTGCCGCTGCGCACCATTATGCTGGCACCTTCCTGTGTGCCATCCGCACCGGGGCTGGAACTGGCCGGTGCAGATTTTGACGCTGACGTGCTGAATAACCTGCTGGCGCGCCCTGAAATCGGCGGCATTGCCGAGGTCATGACCATGCGCAATGTCATTGACGGCGAACCGCGCATGAGTGCCATTGTCCATGCGGGGCTGGCAGCGGACAAGCCGGTTTGCGGCCATGCACGCAGCCTCACCGGCTCTGATCTCGCGGCCTTTATGGCTGCGGGTGTGACCTCCGATCATGAGCTGGTTTCCGGCCATGATCTGATGGAAAAACTGCGCGCCGGTCTCACCATTGAGATGCGCGGCTCCCACGACCATCTGTTGCCGGAATTTGTGCAGGAACTGAACCGCCTCGGCCATCTGCCGCAAACAGTGACACTCTGCACGGATGATGTGTTCCCCGACGATCTGCTCAATGCCGGTGGTCTGGATGATGTGGTGCGCCGCCTCGTGCGCTACGGTATGAAGCCGGAATGGGCATTGCAGGCGGCAACGCTCAATGCAGCATGCCGCTTTGGCCGCGATGACCTTGGTCTGATTGCAGCAGGGCGCCGTGCGGATATTGTGATCTTCGACAACCTGTCCGACTTCACTGCACAGACCGTGATGACCAACGGTACCGTAGCTGCTGAAAACGGCATTCTCGCACATGCCCTCACCAGCACCAGTGCCGGTGAGTTCCTGCAGTCCATGAAGATCAGTGCATTAAGCGCCGATGATTTCCGCGTTCGCAGCGATGCCAAGCGTGTTGTTGTGGCAACCATTGACCGCCCGCGCTTTACCCAATGGGGACAAGCGGAAACGGAAGTCGCCGATGGTTTTGTAGTACCGCCGCAAGGTGCAACTATGATTGCTGTTGCCCATCGCCATGGTCGTGCAGAGGAGAAACCGCGCGTTGGTTTTCTGCGTGAATGGGGCAGCTGGCGTGGTGCTTTCGCCACCACAGTTTCCCATGACAGCCATAATCTCACAGTCTTTGGCGGCAACGAAGAAGACATGGCACTCGCAGCCAATGCGGTGATTGCTGCCGGTGGCGGCATGGCTGTTGCACTAAATGGCAAAGTCACCGCTCTGCTGCCATTGCCAGTCTCCGGCCTGGTGTCTGAGGCATCGCTGGCCGATGTCGCCGCACAGTTTGCAGCTTTGCGCACAGCTATGGATGATGTGGTCGACTGGCAGCCGCCTTATCTCATTTTCAAAGCCTGTTTTGGTGCAACACTGGCCTGCAATGCCGGTCCGCACCAGACTGATCAGGGCATTGCCGATGTTAAAACCGGACAAGTGCTGGCCTCCCCTATTTTGCAAGTGACAGAGTAATACCCATGACAGACCCTATCCTCGACGACATTGCTTTTCTGACCGAGCTGCGCCGCAATCTGCATGCGCATCCTGAACTCGGTTTTGAAGAAGAGCGCACCTCGGATATTGTTGCCAAACTTCTGGAAGAGGCAGGTATCACCATTCATCGCGGTCTTGGCGGCACAGGCGTGGTCGGCACTTTGCAAATTGGTAACGGCACCCGCACCATTGGCCTGCGCGCCGATATGGATGCGCTGGCAATGCCGGAAGTGGCGGATCGCCCTTATAAATCAAAATTCGCCGGTAAAATGCATGCCTGCGGCCATGACGGCCACACCACACTTTTGCTGGGTGCAGCCCGCGCTCTGGCCAAAAGCCGTAACTTCTCCGGCACTGTGCATTTCATCTTCCAGCCTGCGGAAGAAGGGCGTGGTGGCGCCAAGCGCATGGTTGAAGAAGGATTGTTCAACCTTTTTCCGTGCGATGCTGTCTATGGCCTGCATAATATGCCGGGCCTTGATCCTGATGAAATCGCTGTGGTTGAAGGCCCGCAACTTGCCTCATCCGACAGCTGGCGCGTCACCTTCCGCGGCACCGGCACCCATGGTGCCAAGCCGCATCTCGGCAAAGATCCGGTCACGGCAGCGGCTACTTTCATCGCCTCATTGCAGACAATTATCGGCCGCGTGGTCGATCCGTTGCAACCGGCTGTCGTCAGCGCCTGCTCTTTGCAGGCGGGTGATCCGAAGGCGCTTAATGTTATTCCGGATATTGTAGAAATCGGCGGTACGGCCCGTGCTTATACCCCGCATGTCCGTGATCAGCTTGAGACGGAAATCGGCCGTCTCGCGCAGGGTACTGCGATGATGTATGGCATTGTTGCCGAATATGAGTTTATCCGCCGCATCCCGCCGGTCGTCAACAATGCCGACGCCACAGCCCGTGCATTACGTGCAGCACAGGATGTGTTTGGCAGCAAAGTGCGCACCAGTTTCCCGCCTTCGACTGCAGGTGATGATTTCGCCTTCTTCGCCGGTGAGGCACCGGGTTGCTATGTATGGCTCGGCAACGGCCCTGCTGTAGACGGTGCTCTGCATCACAATACTGCCTATGACTTCAATGACGATGCCATTGAACACGGCGTGCGTTTCTGGACACGCCTTGTGGAGCAGGAATTGTCAGGAGACCATGATGCAACCGCATGAATTCTGGCAAAAGCTCTATGCACCTGAAACATTTGATGTGCAGGGCGTACACGAGACTTTCTTTCCGGCCACGCTGGATGACGGCCGTCAGTTGCAACTGCCGATCCGTCCTCTCTCGGATAAACAACACGCGCTGGCATCTCTGATCGTCAATCAGGCAGCCTTTGATGTAGTCGATGCTTTATCTGATGATCTGGCCACTAAACTCAAAGCCTTTGAGCCGGATGTGATCGTCGGCCTGCCGACACTGGGTCTGACCCTTGCCAGTGAAGTAGCACGCAAACTCGGCCACAGCCGCTATGTGCCTTTGGGGACTTCGCGCAAATTCTGGTATGAGGAAGAACTCTCAGTACCGCTGTCTTCCATCACCACACCGGATCAGATTAAACGGCTCTATATCGATCCGCGTATGCTGCCACTGCTTGATGGTCGCCGTATTGCTCTGGTTGACGATGTGATCTCCAGCGGCACTTCGATTGTGGCGGCGCTCAATCTGCTGAACTCCCGTGCGCTTAAGCCGGTTGTTATCGGTGCGGCTATGCTGCAAACCCAGCGCTGGCGTGCCCCGCTTGAGCAACTCGGCACTGAATTTGCAGAGATGACACGCGGCTGCTTCACCACACCGATGCTGAAGCATGGTGACAACGGCGGCTGGATAATCGCCGCCTGACAAGGCCGTTTACAGGTCCGATGCATTCACGGGCTCAGTCAGCAATAACATAGCGGGACTGTAAGTTTCAGGATCAAGACGCCTGGTCAGGATTGCCGCAATAGCAATGCTGACCATGTGCCATTTCCAGCCCGCAGCAAAACTTCCGGTCTGCTCATGAAGCACGGAAACAATCAAAGGCGGCAGGGCTGCCAGCAAAAAGCCCCCGCCCTGCATGACTGCGGAAAGCGCTCCGGCCTGTAACGGGTCAGGAATGTGCTCCAGAGCCACCACCAGCAGCAGTGAAAAACAGCCCCCCAGTCCGGCACCGACAAGAGCAACATAAAGAAACGGAGCACTTGCAGGTGCGAAAGAAAAACCGGCAAATCCTGTAAACTGCATCGCCAGCGCCAGCCACAGCCATGGTCTGCGATCTCGGCTGTTGCCGTGCGCCAAAGCAGGCATAATCAGAGCGGAAACAGCCTGACACAGCGCCATGACGGCAAGCAGACTACCGCTTGCCGTAACACTCCACCCCGCTTCCTGATAATAAGGCGCAAGCCAGGCTATGACGGATGAATAGCCGCCATTCACCAGCCCGAATGCAATCATCAGCAACCATGTCCGTGGACGAGAGAACAATTTTGTCAGGCTTTTACCGGTCTGAACTGAAGAAGAAGCAGGAAGTACCGCCCATACCAGAACAGTTGCAAGAAGTCCCAGGATTGCAAAATAACCTAAGCCTGCCTGCCATGTTCCGGTCAGCTGCACAATGACAGGCGACAATTGCGCACCAAGCGCGCCGCCTGCCAGTAGCATAGCGGAATATAGCCCCATAATATTGGCGAAATGCTCGGGAAAACGCTGCTTGATAATTGCAGGAAAAAGCGCCTGCACCGCCGCAACGCCAAGGCCGATAATTGCTGCGGTCATCAGCAATGCAGGCCCTGTGGTTACAGTCAGCCGCATCAAAGTACCGACAGTGATACAGGTCAGCGCCGCAAGAAGAATGCCGCGCATCTCACCTGTGCGTAACAATGCGGGACCGGCAAATGCTACACAGCCCATCAGCGCCATAGGTATCAGTGTCAACAGCGCCATACCGTGATGGCTCAGTCCGGTTGCGTGACTGATATCTTCTGCGAGAGGGCCGATAGCCGCAATAAAAGGCCGGAGATTAAGTGCCACAACAATAACAGCCATCAGGAAAATATAATTTCTGCCTCCCTTCATATTCGTCTTTCTCCTGATCGTTTTGCCTGCAGGCATAGTGAAGCAGGCAGCCACGCACCCCGCTCATAGCGCCCTGAAAAACTGCCTGCTTTACCGGAATCTTGTCTTATATGTCAGCTGATACGTGCGTAATGTTCAAAGCCGACGCTCTTCAGCGGAATTGCCTCATGCTGATAGCCAACCGGACGGATCGGGCTTTTGAGCTCACGGGACAAAAGCTTGCGTTCACGACGCTTCTCCGGATGCACAATCGGCACCGCATCCAGCAAACGCCGCGTATAAGGATGTGCAGGTGAACTCAAGACAGCATCACGCGGGCCGATCTCGATAATCTCCCCCAGATACATGACCGCGATGCGATCGCTGACTTTTTCAACCACCGCCATATCATGGGAAATGAAAAGGATGGAAATGGCATATTCCTCCTGAATTTCCTCCAGCAAGTCCAGAATTTGCGCCTGAATGGACACATCCAGAGCGGAAACCGGCTCATCGGCGATAATCACCTTCGGGTTCAGAGCCAATGCGCGAGCAATGCAGATACGCTGCCGCTGACCACCGGAAAACTGATGCGGATAGCGGTCTGCATGTGCTTTTGTCAGCCCCACCCTGTCCAGCAATTGCAAAACCCGTGCCTGTATTTCAGCGGCAGTTCCCATACCATGAATATGCAACGGTTCCGCAACAATCTGCGCAACTGTCATACGCGGGTTCAAAGACGCATAAGGATCCTGAAAAACCATCTGGATACGTTTACGTGTTTCACGCATATCCGAGGCATTCATATCTCCCAGTTTACGCCCCTGCAGCCATATTTCACCGCTATTGGCCTGTATCAGTTGCATGATCGCTTTGCCGGTCGTGGATTTACCGCAACCGCTTTCGCCAACCAGTGATAAGGTTTCTTTTTCCCGCAGCTCAAAGGAGACATTTTCCACCGCGTGAACATTGGCAACAACGCGCTGAAACATGCCCTGACGCACAGAAAACCGTGTCACGAGATTGCGCACACTCAGTACAGCATCCGATGTTTTCTCAACGACAAAGGCATCATTACCGCGCATCTCACCAAGCTTGGGTGCTGCATCCAGCAAGCGGCGGGTATATTCATGCTGCGGATTGTTGAAAACAGCGTGAACCTCTCCTCTTTCAACAATTGCTCCGTTCAGCATCACCACAACCTTGTCGGCGATCTCGGCCACGATCCCCATATCATGGGTAATCAGCAGAATGGCCATGCCGGTTTCCTGCTGAATAGTTTTCAGCAGAGCCAGAATTTCCGCCTGCACAGTCACATCCAGTGCCGTGGTCGGTTCATCAGCAATCAGCAAATCCGGCTTGCACAGAATGGCCATGGCGATCATCACACGCTGGCGCATACCGCCTGACAGCTCATGGGGATATTGCTTCAACCGTCGCTCGGCTTCCGGAATGCGCACCTGATTAAGCGCCTCCAATGCAAGACGCCCCGCTTCAGTCTTGCTCACCTGCCGGTGCCTGATAACAACCTCAGCCAGTTGCGCCTCAATCGTCAGAACCGGATTAAGCGAAGTCATCGGCTCCTGAAAGATCATAGCAATGCGATCACCACGCAGCGCCTGCACCTGCTTTTCTTCCATCGCGTAGAGATCAACACTCTGTCCCGCTTTGTCATAGAGCAGCGCCTGCCCGCCGGTGATTGTGCCGCCCATAAATCCGACCAGCCGCATCACCGACTTGGCCGTTACCGATTTGCCGGAGCCGGACTCACCGACCAGCGCCACGATCTCCCCGCGCCCGATGGCAAGGTCTATGCCTTTCACAGCAAAAGTTGTGGCATCCATGCCCTTAAACTTTACAGCGAGGTCAGAAATTTCGAGCAATTTTTCGGTCATCATAATCTCCGGCAAACAGGCTTTTATGGTCTCAGCAAGCAGCGTAAGCGCGAATTTCCACGGCGCAGTCACGCCGTGCCGCATGTCCCGTTACAACCGACAATGCCGGAACACCTTCAGGATCAATCCAGTCATTCCACACTTCGCAAAAAGCGTCATATTCGCTGATATCGAACAGCCAGACCTGCACCATCAGAATGTCTTTTCGCGATGATCCGACACTCTGAAAATAGTCATCAATAATATTCAGGATCTGCAAAGACTGGTCTTTGACATCTCCCCCTTTATCCGGTGCTGTCAGACAGACCGAAGCCAGTTTGTCGGATGCTTTTCCGAGACATATTCTCGGCTGATGTCCTGCTCCGTCGATCCGGCCAAGCTCTCTCAGTTCCATAGGGTTCTCCAGTTCTTAAGGCTTGAGTTCGGTCTGTGTTTTAGCTGCGATAAGCAATCACAACAGCTTCCACGAGCACATCGGAACGGTAGAGCTCTCCGCTGACGCAGGTACGTGCCGGCGGGTTGGCAGGGTCAGCCCATTCATTCCACACAGAATTCATGGCGCCGAAATAGCGCATGTCTTTCAGCCAGATATGAACAACGAAAATGGATTTGTGATCAGAGCCTGCGGTTTCCAGAAGCCGGTCAATTTTCTGCAGCACTTCCCTCGTCTGCTCTTTGATATCGCCGCTTGTGTCGGTTGCATGCACACCGGACAAGAACACCATATCATTATGAACAACGGCCATGCTTTTCAGAGCGCCATCAGTCTTTGAGATTTCAATACGTTCGACCAAAGTAGTTGTTCCTTCTTTTTAAGTTACAGAATTTTTGGATAACGAAGTTCAGATCATCTCGTGCTCAGACGAGGATCAAAATGCGTTCTGAGAACATCACCAAGCAGATTGATGGCCAGCACCGTGGTGAAGATGCAAAGGCCGGGGAAGAATGCCATCCACCAGGATGTGCTGATGTAAGAGCGCGCATCCGCCAGCATTCCGCCCCATGTCGGTGTTGATGCAGGCACACCCAGTCCCAGAAAACTGAGACTTGATTCAGCAATAATCGCTGTCGCCATGGCGAAAGTACCGACAATCAGGGATGACTGGATGAGATTAGGCAGAATATGTTTCCACAGGATGTGACCGTCCCGCGCACCGAGAGACCTAGCGGCCACAACAAAATCCCGTTCGCGCAAGCTCAGTGCCTCGGCGCGTGCCAGACGGCAATAGGGAATCCAGCGTTGTGAGGCGAGCGCGATAATCAGAATGCCGAGGCTCTGGCCAAGGAAAGCGACAATGGAAATCGCCAGCAGCAAGGGCGGGAAAGCCCAGACGACCTCCAGAAATTTCTGAATGACAGAGTCAACACGACCGCCGTAATAGCCGGAAACCACGCCGAGTGTGACACCAACCAGACCGGAGAAAATAACCACGGCAACAGCAATAATCAGTGAAACGCGCGAGCCGTAAATGATGCGGCTTAACAGATCCCGTCCGACATGATCCGTTCCGAGAAAATGCGGGCCGGTCGGTTGCGGCGGCATCAAAGCCAGCATCAGATCCTGCTTGTTCGGATCAAACGGTGCCAGCAAAGGGGCAAAGAGGCTGGCGATCAACAACAGGCTGACAACACCCAAACCAAAAACAGCTTTCGGTGTTCTGACAATCTCTGTGAGTTTTTCTGTACTGAAGCGAAAAGTCATCGGCATTACCTCAGACGGATACGCGGATCGACAATCGTGTAAATCATGTCAATCACGAGATTAATGAAAACGAAAAGCGAGGTGTAGACGAGGACAAGGCCGGTAATCAGCGGAAAATCGCGGAAGGTTATGCCCTGCAGCAGCAGATAGCCGATGCCGGGCCAAGAGAAGACCGTCTCAACAATGATCGCGCCGCTGATGAGTGTGCCGAATTCAAGCCCGATGATGGTGACAACGGAAATCAGAGCATTACGGAAAGCATGGCGCCACAAAACGACACGCGCCGACATACCTTTGGCTCGAGCGGTCATGACGTAATCTTCCTGCAAATTTTCCAGCACGGATGCACGGGTAATCTGCATGATGATGCCCGCCATATTGGTGCCCAATACGATAACCGGCAATGTCAGATGCCGCACTGCATCCCACAGCGCATCCCAGCGCCCTGCGAGTAACGCATCGATTGTCAGGAAGCCTGTAATAGCCGGAACATCCATGCCCCATGTTGCACGCCCGCCCGATGGCAGGAGATTGAACATACCTGCAAAGAGCAGGATCAGGAGAATCCCCAGCCAGAAATTTGGCAGGCTGATACCGAAAAATCCGCCGATTGAGCCGATCGTATCGACAAAGGAGTTCGGCTTGCTGGCAGCCCAGACACCAAGCGGCAATCCCAGAATGACGGCAAGCAGTGTGGAATAGATGGCAAGCTCAATACTGGCCGGCAAACGCTGTAAAATGAGATCCATGACAGGTTCGCGATAGCGGAAGGATTCTCCCAGATCTCCCATCAGTGCATTCTTGATAAAGGTCAAATACTGAATATAGACAGGCTGATCAAGCCCCCAGGCAATACGGATATTCTGCCGGATCTCTTCAGTTACCTCATCGCTGACCAGCATATCCACGGGATCGCCGGGTGCGAGTTTTATCAGTACAAAAATCAAAAGTGTCACCATGAAGAGCACAGGAATTGTGCCCAACACGCGCTTCAGCGTATAGCCCAACATGGAAAATCCTCGGGAATTGACCGGAGCATGCCACGGCAAAGCGGAAGCAAACTTCCGGCTGCGGAATACGCAATATTAAAAAGACGGGTACATAGTCTGATCAGTGCAACCGGATCGGCCGGCTCCCGAAACCGGACAGGAATATCCCTTATCCGGTTTCAGAAAATCCGCATCGGAAATCAGCGCAGGTGGATTTCCCAGCCGTTCACGCGGTCGGCTTTGCTCGGTTTGAAATCGATGCTTTTGGAAACACCCCATGCCAGTCGGTGCAGCCAGAGGAAACAAGCCGGAGCGTCTTCCGTGATTGTCACCATGGCTTTATTCAGCATGGAGACCCGTTTGGTGAAGTCAAATTCTTCACGCTCGGCCTGCAGCAGCTTATCGACTTCCGCATTGGAATATTTCAGACGCGGTGATGCACCGGTTTCAAAATATTGCGCCAGCGCAGGGGACGGATCCAGCATATTGCCGCGCCCCATATAATAGAATGGTGTGTCGCCGCGCTGTACATTCGTCCACAGAGTTGCCCATTCCGGTGTCTTCAGCGTTGCTTTAAAGCCCGCCTCTTCCAGCATCGGAATAATCGCCTCGGTAATCTGGCGGTCTGCAATATAGCGTCCTACCGGCGTGTAAAGATCAACCGCAACACCGGTTGCACCGGCCTCTGCCAGCAAGCTCTTTGCTTTTTCCGGATTATAATCAAACGGTGTTTTGTAATCTGCGTCATAGCCAAGCTGACCTGCGCCGACCGGTCCGTTCAGTAAGGTTGCCTGATTACCGAGAATAGCGCGGGCAATACCTTCACGGTTGATTGCATGACATACCGCTTTACGCACCCGTGCATCATCCCATGGCTTGGTTTCAGGACTCATGGCAATGAACATAGCTTCTGCGGAATCGACCATTTCAACTGTCGCATTCGACATTTGCTGCACGCGGTTTATCAGCTGCGGCGGAATTCCCTGCGCGATCTGCACCTCTCCATTGGCCAGCGCGGTCACACGCTGTTCCGGCTCGGTCATCATCCGGTAAAGAATGCGCTTCGGATTTGTCTCACTGACCATCGGATGGCCATCCACGCGCTCAATCACAATATGGCTGCCGATACCGACTTCCACCAATTTATACGGGCCTGCACCAATCGGATGCTGACGATCAGCTTCCTGCGCGCCGTATTTGTCATAGATGGATTTGGATGTGATTTGCATGAATGCCAGATAATTCGGCAGCGTGGAGATTTTTTGCGTTGTTGTAATCCGCATACGCAGATCATCAAGCGCTTCAACATTTTTAATATACTGGACAGAGGCTTGAGACATGCTCTGCGGGTCGTTCCGCGCGCGCTCCATCGAATGGATCACATCTGCAATAACAACCGGCTCTCCGTTATGACGCTTCTGATCCGGACGCAGAGTCAGGATCCAGTTCAGGTCATCTTCAGGCTCAAGACTCTCTGCCAGAAACGGAACGAATTTTGCCTGTTCAAAATCCCAGCGCGTCAGGCAGCCATAAATCTGACACCAGATCGAACCGATCAGCACAACGGAATCCGCATAGGGATTATAACCCGTCACACCTTCGGTAATCGCAACAGTGATTTGATCAGATTTTTGAGCCTGTGCCGGTGATCCCGCAACACTGACAGCCAGTGCAGCACCCAACAGCAGGGCCTTTTTAATTCCCTTAATCATCTTTCCCCTCCTCTTTTTATGTCATGCGTGACAAGAAGTAGTTTTTTTTAAATAAGTAAGCTATTACTTACTTTCTTGTCAATTGCCCTCATTGCAAAATGCGTAAATATACGGTCTGAAATGTCAGAGCGTCGGAGGATTACAGAATGAGTAAAGTGGATATAAGCACTTCCAAAGCTGTGCGCTCGCGCAATGCCCAAGCCACAAGCCAGGCTATTCTCGAATCAGCCATTGTTGAATTTTGCGAATATGGCCTGAGCGGTGCCAGCACATCGCGTATTGTCGAGCGTGCAGGCTGTAATATCCGCATGCTTTACCATTATTTCCAGAACAAAGAGACGCTGTATAAAGCGGCTCTGGAACAGGTTTACAACCAGCTGCGCGGCAGGGAAGCGGAGCTGAGCATACTCGACCGCGACCCGATGGATGCGATTAAAACCCTGACCGCATTCACCTTTGATTATATGCGGGACACCCCCGCTTTTATCAAACTCGTACTTGGCGAAAACCTGTTGCAGGGAGAGTTCATCAGTACCATCCCGAGCATACCGCGCTCGTCACGCCCGTTTATTCAGTCGATCCAGACACAACTCGACCGTGGTGTTGCGGCAGGAATATTCCGCTCGGGGATCGATGCCACCCAGCTTTATATTTCTATCGTCTCTCTCAGCTTCATGTATCTTTCCAGCCAATATACGCTGTCCGTTACTTTTGGCGTCGATATATCCTCAGAGGAGAATATCCGCACGCGCCGTCTTCACGTTGTTGATATGATTGAGAAATATCTGAGACTAGGCGCTGAATAAGACTTTCATACAGTATCTTAAAACAAAAACTGCCGTCAGATCGCTAAAATCTGACGGCAGCATAAAATGCGTAAGCCGTATTTACCAGTCCATGACCACTTTGCCGGAATTGCCGGAGCGCATGGCTTCGAAACCGTCGCGGAATTCATCAATCCTGATGCGGTGGGTAATAACCGGAGACAGATCAAGCCCGCCCTGAACAAAGGCGATCATCTTGTACCAGGTCTCAAACATCTCCCGCCCGTAAATACCTTTCAGATTAAGCATTTTGAAAATGACCTTGTTCCAGTCGATTTCAAAACCGGCAGGGGCGATACCGAGAATAGCGATCTTGCCGCCATTATTCATCTTGTCGATCATATCGCGGAATGCAGGTGCAGCACCGGACATTTCCAGCCCGACATCAAAGCCTTCTGTCATACCGATGGATTTCATGACGTCATCAAGATTTTCTCTTGAGGCATCCACCACATAATCAATGCCGACTTTTTTGGCCAGATCCAGCCGCACCGGATTGATATCGGTGATGACAACCTTGCGCGCGCCCGCACGTTTGGCAACCATTGCCCCCATGATGCCGATCGGGCCTGCACCGGTAACCAGCACATCCTCGCCGATCAGATCGAAAGACAAAGCCGTATGCACAGCATTGCCGAAAGGATCAAAAATAGCAGCGATTTCATCCGGCACTTCATCCGGGATAGCCACCACATTATATTCCGGCAGGCAGATGAACTCTCCGAAAGAACCCGCGCGGTGCACACCTACACCAAGCGTATTGCGGCACAGATGGCCACGACCCGCACGGCAGTTGCGGCACTTGCCGCACACAATATGCCCCTCACCCGAAACCCGCTCGCCGACTTTATATTTGGTCACAGCCGAGCCGATCTCTGCGATCTCGCCCATAAATTCATGACCGACAACCATCGGCACAGGCACTGTGTTTTGCGCCCACTGATCCCAGTTCCATATATGCACATCCGTGCCGCAGATTGCGGATTTTTTGACCTTAATCAGCACATCATTCGGGCCGATCTCAGGAACAGGAACACGCTCCATCCACAGACCCGGTTCTGCCTTTGCTTTCACCAGGGCTTTCATCATATTCGTCATTGGAGTTCCCTCAGATAATGCCTAATTCACGGCCGGTTTGTTCAAAGACCGCAATAGCTTTGCGTACATCCTGCTCCGAATGGGCTGCCGACATTTGTGTACGGATACGCGCCTGACCTTTCGGTACCACAGGGAACGAAAAGCCGGTTACATAGACGCCTTTTTCAAGCATTCGTGCGGCCATTTCCTGTGCCAGTGCCGCATCACCCAGCATCACCGGAATGATCGGGTGGCCGTCTCCGGCAAGTGTAAAGCCGAGCTTTGTCATTTCACGACGGAACAATTCTGCATTCGCAGCGAGACGGGCACGAAGTTCCGCACCGTTTTCAATCAGATCAAAAACTTTCAGCGATGCCGCAGCAATAACCGGCGCAAGTGTGTTGGAAAACAGATAAGGCCGTGAGCGCTGACGCAGCCATTCCACAGTTTCAGCCTTGGCAGATGTATAACCGCCGGATGCACCGCCAAGCGCCTTGCCGAGTGTGCCGGTGATAATATCAATCCGTCCTTCAACGCCGCAATATTCAGCAGAGCCACGACCATTTTTGCCGACAAAACCAACCGCATGGCTGTCATCGACCATGACCATCGCATTATATTTGTCCGCGAGATCACAAACGCCCTGCAGATTGGCAATAATCCCGTCCATCGAGAACACGCCGTCTGTGGCGATCAGTTTAAAGCGGGAACCCTCCGCCTTCTTCAGCTCTTCTTCAAGCGCAGCCATATCATTATTGGCGTAACGGAACCGTTTTGCCTTCGACAGACGGATACCGTCAATAATCGAGGCATGGTTCAGCGCATCAGAAATAATTGCGTCTTCTTCACCGAACAGCGTTTCAAAAAGCCCGCCATTCGCATCAAAACAGGAAGAATAAAGAATAGTATCTTCCATGCCGAGGAATGAGGAAATCCGGTCTTCCAGCTGTTTGTGCTCTTCCTGCGTCCCGCAGATAAAACGCACCGAGGCCATGCCGTAGCCATAACGGTCGAGCGCCTGTTTCGCAGATTCTGTCAGTTCTTCATTATCCGCCAGTCCGAGATAATTATTGGCACAAAAATTCAGAACGCGATCTCCCGAGGCCACTTCGATTTCACCGGCCTGTTTGGAGGTAATAATACGCTCGGTTTTATACAGGCCGGATGTTTTCAGGCCATCCAGCTCGGAACGGAGATGTCGAAGAAAATCATGTGTCATGCTTGAAGCTCTCTCACAATTATACCGGCATCTGCCCCGCATTTTATCAGTTTTTTCCGATGCAGGGCAGACAGAATGCAGATCAGTTATTGACCGGTTGCATAACCATTTTTGCAAAGTCCGGTCAGGTCAGACAGGGAAAGCGCATCCATATTCAATGCGTTCAAAAGATCGTTTTCAGCAGTAAAATCCCGTCCGTACATTGCCGAGAAGATTTTAACGCCTGCCTCATGCAATTCGGCAGGCTTACCTGCAAGGCGAGCCAGTCTGGCAGTCATCACCAGACCGAACGGCACATCTTCCGTGACATAGCGGCTGTCCGCTGTGGTCGGGCCGGAACCGCCATTGCCTGCGGCATGCATTTCCTGATTCATCTGCGAAATCGAGCTGACAGGAACATGAAATGAAAGATGGAAATGCTCGAAGATTGTCCGCACTTGCAGCCCCAGAGCAGTAGCAACATTGATGCGCTCCTGATCCAAATCTTCCAGAAGACGTCCGACATTCGGTGTTACATTCTGCCCCTGACTCCAGCTTTCACCGCGTTCCATACGGGTCATATTCCCCAGTGCAATACCCATGTGGTTTTGCGGATTGAGATTGGACAAAGCGATGGCCAGCAGGCTGCCACGATCCACGAAACGATCCCCGAACAGTGTCTGGCAGAGCGCCAGCCCTTCTGCGCTGCGAGACTCCGGCACTGTCGCAAGATCAATACGTTTGCGTACAGTGTTCACATTCACTTCCGTCTGACTCAGCTGACGGCCTGAGACAACCGTAGTTCCCCACGCAATGACCGGCACGCTGATATCACGCGCAGCCAGAAGGCGGGACAGATAAAGCGCACCAAAGGAGGCATGAGAGCTGATAATAACACTCTGTTCCGTACGAATATAAGGTGCCACAGCATCGAGCACCGCCTTGTGCCCGTAGGCAGGCAGAGCCACCACAAGCACATCAGAACCTTCGGCCAGTGCACGCGCATCTGCTGCCACCTGCGGCCGGAATGTGCCAATCACAGCACCGGAAGCAGTCAGCGCCTCCCCTGCGGTCAGCGCTTTTGTGCGCTCACCCGATGGTGACCAAAGAATAGCTGTGTGGCCTGCCTGTTCCAGAAATGCTGCCATACCAAACGCGATTGATCCGGCGCCAATAATCCCTACCCGCATAGTTTTTTGTTCCTCACTCATAATCATTCAAATTATTCTGCGGTTGTTCCGCATTTTGTTATTTGGGTCGTAAATTGCTGCCAAAGCCGCCATTAACACCGGCAAAGGCAACGACCAGAAAGGCTTTGGCAGGCTGACTGCCAATACTGGTCAGGCAATGCGGCACCTCTGCCGAATAACGGGCTGTTTCACCCGCCCTGACCACCGTTTGCGACGCTGTGTTGGAAACGTGGATTTCGCCCTCAAGGCAATGCAGATGCTCCATTGTTCCCGGACTATGTGCCTCACTCTCCAGTTTGCCGTTGAGGTCAAAAGTCAAAAGATACCATTCGATCAGTGCAATCATGCTGGCCGGCGCCAGAATCTGCAAAGTACAGGTACCGTCCGGACTGCGGATCGTCGGCGTCAGATTGCCGGGCAGCAGATGGATCTGATCTGTCCGCTCATTGGTCACGCCGCCCATCAGGCAATCCAGATTAACCCCAAGTGCCTGTGTCAGATGCCACAGCGTGCCATAGGTCGGATTGGCATTACCGCGCTCGATCTCGGAAAGAATGGAACGCGATACGCCTGCCATAACGGAGAGATCCGCCAGTGTAAGCTTTCGCTCTTTACGCAAAGCCTGCAAACGAGGCCCGATTTCCGGTGGTGTCAGCTGCTTCATTTGCTCACTCCTCAAACTATGCCGCAGACCTATTCCTCTACAGGCTCTCCCAATGTATGCATCAGTCTGTTTGCCCAGCCGAAAAGTGATGCAGACAGAATGAGATCGAGGATTTCATTCTGATCCAGCCCTGCTTCGGTCAGCGCCTGCATGTCGGTTGCATCAGCCTGCGGCGGACAGGCCGACAGACGAACTGCAAAATTGAAAATTGCTTTCAGCCGCGGTTCAATATCCGCATTCACACCATCCTTAAAAATGGCGGCAATGGTATCCTCTTCCTTTGCCAGCTGATTATAGCGGCTTGCATGCACCGCCGCGCAATAAATACATTGGTTTACAACCGAAGCTCCCACTGCCCCGATTTCCCGCTCCGCACGGGACATGCCGCCGCGATTATACATCACGCCGTTAAACAGCGGTGACCGGTGTTTCAGCGTTTCTGCATCATGTGCCAGCACCAGAAGATAGTCAGAAACCTTGGTGTTGGACGGCGTGACTTTCAGCGCATCCAACTGCTCCGGCATCGCATCCGCCAGCACAACCGGCGTCACATAGGGTTTCCAGACCGGCACTGTTGTCGTGAATTCATGAATGGTCTTACCCATGTAAACCTCTCATCAAACGCAAACCGGCTGCGACACGTAGCTGATAGCTTACAAATGCCAGAAGCTCCGAAAGCCGCACAATATCAGCGTCATTCACACCGGCCTGACGCAGCTTTTCAATATCGGCACCTGTGGCATCTTTAGGAGCGCGCGTCACAAGATCCGTATGCCGGATCAAAGCCTGCAAACGCTGATCGTCACCACCGTTGAAATTCAGATCAGCGATAAGAGCCGCTTCTGCGGCATTGTCCGCCTGTTCCAGCAAAGTTGTGAAATGCTGTGTCAGCGCTTCGTCCTGATTATGTCTGGCAACACGCACTGCAATAGCGGCACGCTCGGCACGGGACAGCCCTCCCGCATCAGCAGGCATTAAGGCACTGTCATGGGTTTGCTGTGTCAGCGCCAGAATATCCGCACGGCCTGCCAGCACCTCACGCAGAGGATCCGTGGCTCCGATACCGGCGGCGCTGATAAGAATATCCGCAGTTTCCGTCATTATACCTCCTCCGCCTGTTGCGATTGTATCTGCTCTGCATCCGGCAAAGGTGAAGCTTTCCACTCATCGCCCTGCAGTTCCGGCGTGCTGTAATCCAGCAAAGCCTGCCAGTGCTGCTCAAAATTTTCCTGATAAAGCCGGGCTGCAATTTCACGGGCGAGAATGGCCGCCCCTTCGCTGATGCCCGGAATATCACCGCTCAGTTTGCCAAGACTGGCCGCCGCACCGGCATTGAAACTGTAGATATTAGCCAGCCACGGAGCCGTGCCCGCCTCTTTCTCGCGGAAAGAGAAATCCGCTGAGAGATAAGGATGATTGCCGAGTTCTTTATTTGCCTCACCGGCCGGAGGTGTATAGCAATCGCGCCAGAGCAGGATTTTATCCGCATAGGCTTCCAGTTCTTTGCGTGCCAGCGGGTCAACGGTGAAGCCGGTGCCGAGGATCAGGAAATCCGTAACCAGCCGGCTACCGTCCTGCGTTGTGATAATGAGTTCATCACCGCTCTGCTCGACCGATTTCACACCGGCATTAAAATGAAAATACGCATTGTCATGACGGCTGACCCGCAGCGTTGAGCCGCGCGGCGCAGGGGTCTGGGTGCGCAATGAATAATTCATGATCTGCCAGCGTCGGGCGTCATCCAGCTTGGAAAAAGCGGCCGTAAAACCAAAGGAGCCAATACCCATCAGCTTGTTGATCTGCGGCATTTCCTTGCGGCGGATAAGATGACGCACCTCTTTGGCACCAGCTTCCAGCGCTTCAGCGGCATTATCTACCGCAGAGGCTCCCACACCGACCACAACCACCCGTTTGGAACGCAGTGCCTGAAAATCAATCGCATCAGAAGAATGCGCCCAGAACTTCCTGTCCAGCCCCGCTACAAAATCCGGAATATTGGGATGCCCCATACCGTCACGGCCTGTCGCCATGACAATTTTGCGCGCCAGAATTGTCGCTTCCTTGGCACCGCTGCCCGCCAGTGTCAGGCGCATCAGCGGCCCTTCCGGCAGGATGGATTTTACCTCGACATTATTCTCAACCGGCAGAGACAGAACTTTCCGGTACCAGCGCAGATAGTCCATCCACATCGGGCGCGGGATTTTATCCATCTCAGCCCATGCATCATTGCCGAATTGTGCCACATACCACGAGCGGAATGTCAGCGAAGCAATGCCATATGCAGGACCTGTCAGCTGTTTTGGCGAGCGCAGTGTTTCCATACGCGCATAAGTCAGCCACGGGCCTTCAAAACCTTCAGGACTGCGATCAAAAATACGAATATTACGGATGCCGCCCGCCAGCAGTGAAAATCCGGCAACGAGCCCGCACATGCCGCCGCCGATAATCACGACATCATGCACTTTCTCTGCACCATCAGTTGTTTCCACCCAGTTTGCAGGCGGATAACAAAGACAGGCCAGATCATCGCGGACACGAAGTTCCAATTCTTCAAGAGTGGAAGCAGCAACCTTAAGCGGCGCCTGCGCGTTATATTGCATAACTCATTTCCATCCGGTTTTCTCAGATAATGATGAAGTTCCGGTCACATCAAAGCGACCGGAATGATCTGCATGACCTCAGTTCGAAACAGGCAGGACTGTTGCGCTTTCCGGCTTCCAGCTGACCCAGATATCATCCCCGACGGAAGAGGTGATGTCTGCCGGATGGCTGAGCGCATTAAGAACCGTACCGCCGTCCACCTCAACAAAGACAGATGTATGATTGCCTTTAAATACCAGCTGACGGATGCGGCCTTTCAGACGGTTCTGACTTTCCGGTGCTGTTTGTGTGCAGCGGATCGCTTCAGGGCGCAGAGCAATGAAATAACCGTCCTGCGTTGAAACGCTCGCAGTGCCGCGCGGAGCCGTCAGAATATTGTCATTCCAGTTCAGCTTCAGCATGTCATTTTCAACACCGGAAACCTGACTGCGCAGCAGATTGGTTTCACCGATAAAGTTGGCGACAAAAACGCTCTTCGGCGCACGATAGAGTGTATGCGGATCACCCATCTGTTCAATGCGGCCTTTGTTCATCACAATAATCTGGTCAGACATTGTGAGTGCCTCTTCCTGATCATGTGTAACAAAGACAAAGGTCTTGCCGGTTTTTTCCTGAATGGATTTCAGCTCAATCTGCATCTGCTGGCGCAGTTTCGCATCGAGCGCCGAGAGCGGCTCATCCAGCAGCAACACCTGCGGATCCGGCGCAAGCGCACGCATCAGAGCCACACGCTGGCGCTGACCGCCGGAAAGTTCTGATGGCAGGCGATGTGCATAATCCTGCAACTGTACCAGCTCCAGCAACTCGGTCACCCGCTTGTGAATAAAGTGCTTGTCGCGGCCTTTAAGCTCCAGACCGAAAGCAATATTCTTAGCAACGGACATATGCGGAAATAGCGCATAATCCTGAAACACAATATTCACATCGCGCTTATTAGGCGGCAGCTTTGTCACGTCTTTGCCTGCGATAATGATGCGGCCGGATGTCGGTGTTTCAAACCCGCCGAGCATGCGCAAAGTGGTGGATTTACCGCAACCGGAAGGCCCGAGCAATGTGATGAACTTGCCTGCTTCAATGGTCAGGTTAAGCTCTTCCACCGCAACAAAAGAACCATAGCTTTTTGTTACATTCTCAAATTTAACGATCGGTTCCATTAGCGTGTCCTCGAACGGCGGGTTTTATATTCTGCATAGAGGCCGACGGCTGCGGTCACCAAAAGGACAAGCGTTGCCATGGCATTGATTTCAGGAGACATACCGCCTTGTACTTTGGCGAAAATCAGCATCGGAAGCGTCGGTTTGTAACCACCGAGAAAGAAGGTGCGCACAAAGTCATCAATCGACAGCAGCACGCAAAAGATCATACCGCCCATGATTGCAGGCCAGAGATAAGGCAGCGTCACCCGGAAGAAGGCCACAACACTGTCTGCACCGAGATCACGCGCCGCATCCACCAGATTGCCCGGCATTGTGCGCAGTCTTGTCAGCACCATCACCACCACAAAAGGCACGGCGTGCACTGTGTGCCCCAGAATAATGGCGGCTGTGCCGGTCGGCATATCAATCGACGAGATGAAAATGCGCATCGAAATCGCCGAGATCATCCCCGGCACGACAGCAGGCAGACAGGCAAGCGCAAAAATAATTGCCTGACCTTTAATCCCTTCCGCCACAATCAGCATGGCAATCCATGTGCCGATCGTGGTAGCCGCCAGCGTGGTCGCTGCAGCAATCAGAACAGAATAGATAACAGCTTCGAGAAACTGCTTGTCCTGCATGACCTTGACATACCAGTCAAAAGTCCATTCGCTGATCGGAAAGGCGATGAAACTGGCATCTTTAAAGCTCATCGCCATCATCAGCATCAGCGGCAGCATCAGATAGATGACAAAAGCCCAATAGGTTGCTGTCAGAGCCGTGCGCGGTGCATCATGAAACAGGTTACGCATCAGATCACCCTCCGTTTACGGCCGCCGACAAGGCGCATGAAAATTCCGGCTGCAGTTAAAGCAGTTACCAGCATGATGATGGCAAAAGCCGCACCTACCGGCCATTTATTACTTGCGCCGTGGAAGAAACCGCTGATGGTTTCAGGGAACATCACCGTACCGGGCCCGCCAAGCAGCATCGGCGTGGCGAAAACACCGACTGTCGTAAGAAAGACCAGTGAGCAGCCCGAAATAATGCCTTCCTTGGACAAAGGCAGGATAATTCTGCGGAAACGTGTCCACGGGCCTGCACCAAGATCAGCAGCGGCATCGAGATAGGAGGACGGGATTTTCTCAATTGCGGAATAAAGTGGCAGCAACATATACAGACAAACGAGATAGATCAGACCGAATGTCAGGGAGAACGGGCCGTAAAGCATCTGGATCGGCCGGTCGATCAGACCGATTTCCCGCAGCAAAACATTGAGCGCACCACGATTTGCCAGCAGCATAATGACCGAGAATGTGCGGATCAGCTCCCCTGCCCAGAACGGGACGAGCAGCAGCAACAGTGCTTTGGAGCGGCCTTCCGGACGCACAATTTTAGCAACATAATAGGCGACCGGATAAACCACGATCAGGGTTGCCGCAGTTGCAAAAAGTGAGAAAAAGAAACTGCGGATCAGGGGTGTGAAGTAAATCGACTCCTGAAAGAAGATCGCATAATTATCCAGCGTATATTGCGGCTCACTGCCCGCAGGCAGCGGATATTGCGACATCAGGCTGATTTTCAGCATCTGATAAATCGGCCCGACATGCAGAAAAATGAGCCAGAGCAGAGGAAAACCTGCCAGCAGGATCACGCGTCCGTAACGCGAATTGACCGCGGCTCCCAATGTTTTCTGATACAAGCCGGAATTCATGACTTTTGCTATCCGTGTCGAATAGCGCGGCATTTCCGCTTTTTGGCTTATACCAATATCGTCCCTGATAGAGGTGTCAGACATATAGCTTTCCTGTTCAGCCCTGCGACGCATGTCGTGCTGTTTCATCAGACAGTCATTTTACGGGAAGGATGTTTGCGCCGGATCGGGCGCAAACATTCATTCAGAACGCAGAACCGTCAGGCGGCCTTGACCTCAGCGGTCGCACGGTCAACCAGTTCGTTTTTCATATCGCGGTTGACGGAGCTGAAGAAAATAACCCGCTCAAGCTGGTTCTGCGGCAAGGTTGCTGCCATTTTCTCACGGTCATTCAAAAGATCAGCCACACCGTTGATGGTGGAACTGTAACCGGACTGACGGGTCATCGATGCACCGACTGCAGGATCTGCCAGAACTGCATTAAGCAGCTTATAGGCATTTTCCTGATTAGGTGCGTTATTGACGATGTTCAGCGTGTAAACGAAGCCGAATGTGCCTTCTTTCGGTGCAGAAAGCTGGATCGGATGACCTTCCATAATCAGCTTGGCAACCGGGCCAGACCAGGAATGCGCCAGATAAATATCTTCATTGATAAACATCTGCTGCACTTCGGAACCGGCATCGTAATATTTACGCACCATATCCTTGTGTTTAATCAGGAGATCGCGGGCATCATTGGTGGCCTTTTGTGCAAGCTCACGATTATCCGTATAGCTAACAAAATCACCGTCATAGCCAAGATACTGCATGGCCAGTGTCAGGAAGTCGCTGACGATATAAGAGGTCTGCCCCTTATATTCCGGATCAAACATGATCTCCAGACTGTCCGCTTCCTTAACGTAATCGGTATTGCGTGCAAGCCCCTCATAGCCGGCCAGAATTGGCAGACCCCAGAGCTTGTCCTCAACGCGTGCCCATTTGGCATCCTGATAGACAGAATTAAGGTTTTTCCAGTTACTGATTTTATCTGTATCAATTGCAGAAATCAGCTTGGACTGGATGAATTGGCTATAGCGGTGCCCTGCAACCGTCACGATGTCGGTTGACGGATTGGCACCTTCTGCAGTCAGCAGGTTGTATTGCTTGCCCTGATCGTCTGTCAGACGAACGCGCACTTCAATACCGGTATCCTTCTGGAACTTATCCAGAAAGTCCTGCGGCAGAAATTTGTCATAGGTTGTAACATTCAGAACGCCATTTTCGGCCCAAGCCGGACGCGGTCTGATGATATATGGTGACGACAGCACAGCCGTCCCTGCCGCAACCAGCTTCAACGCTGACCGGCGGTTAACCAGAAGAGTCTTCCTCATTATGTTCCCCTGAAGATATTTGTTTTTTATTATCAGGCGCAGATCAGGCTCACCCACAGGATCAACTGAAAATACTTCGCCGCTTCCCTTCGGCAGAAATATCGGATCCGGTGGAAAAATGTCCGCTAAAATGGATAATTCCGGTAAAGCAGAAATATGTCAAGGACTTTATTATCGAGGAATAATTTTTAGCATTTTAATCAATGACTATAAAAAACAGCATTTAAAATTAAAAAACAAACCAAAACAACATTTGATTTAATATTATGATTTTATTGGTGAATCTTACTTAAAACGCATTTTTAGCCACACATAGTTTACACGAAACAATGACAGTCCTGCTCTGCACGACCCAAACTGAAAAATCTTTTATAGCGGAATTCTTCCGCAATTTCCGCTTCTGCATAACTCAACAATAAGACCGGATAAATCTCGCATAGAGAATCTCCTGCCCTGCATGCGCCATTTCGACGCAAATTAAACCATCCCTACAAAAATCCATTGCATATACGCTGAGGTCACCGACTGCAGAGAAAACGAGTGCGGGCAGGCAACTTATTGAATTGCAAAATTTTTAACTCAACGCGCCTGAGAAACAAAAAAACCAGGGCTATAAAATTCAAACCCGTCCGGTGGTCAGGTGACACTCTCACAAAAGGGGTTGGGTTCCAAAGACCGATACTATATGAAACCCTTACAACTTTAGATCTAACTCAATTAGCCATTGCTTCAATTACTAATTGCGCCAGACCTTAATCACTTCGTATTAATTTATTCAGTTTATAAGTTCCTGTGTCACGGCATCGGAACAAAGGTTCACACGAATGCAACTCTTCTCCGCAAAGATCCTCGCGGGTCACCGTCATCGCATGCCTTTCAAATCCGCAACACTCGCTCTTACAGCCGTTCTGGCCGGTAGTCTGGCCATTGCCGGATGCAGCACTGGTTATAATGTCGCTGAGACACAGGCAACGTCTGTCACCAAAGTCGGTTATGGCCTGCCTGCAAAAACCACTGCCATCGCCAAAGCAGATGATATGAAAGCCCCGCGCACGCAACGCACGCCGCGTGTTGCTGCTACAAAATCAGCGTCTTCTTCAAAACCAGCCAAAATGGCTTCCGCAAATTATCTGGGACGTGCACCTTATATCTGCACACCAAGCGGTTTCGGCAGCAAAACACGCTGCTTTAACAGAAGCTGACGGCAAACAGGTTATCTGCCGCCAGCTTCATAGTCAGTTGGATGCCATAGCCGGCATCATGCGGTCCAGTTGTCTGCTCGCATAATCGCCCCGGCGGAATTTGGTGATTTCATCACCTTTTCTTGCCGGTGCGTGTCTGAAAATATACCAGTCACCGTCCGGCTCTTTTCGCTGATAAATCACGCCGTTCTTTTCGCGATGGCTGAAACAGGTTGTTGCCGGAAAACTGGTACCTTTTTCATACCATGTCACACGGAAACATAATTTTCCGGGATCGGTAATAAACCAGATCCCCTGACCGGCAGAAGCATTACTGCCTCTGCCGGACCATGCTTTGAATTGCCGTTTTGACACGGCAAAATAACCGGCTCCGTCTTTCCACATCCATGAATTATGGCTGTAAATCCGGTAGATTTCGGAACTGCTGAGCGGCTTAGCCGTGTCTGCGCCTGATGCCGCCTGAGCCGTAAAACCAGCAGAGACGCTCAAACCCAATCCGCCGGCTACCGCTGTTATAAGTGTCATTGTACGAAACACTGACATAATCGCCTCCCTCACGCTCAGACAGCGTGATTCAGTTGGTTGGTGCATTCACAACACGCCATTCAGGCTTTCCGAAACCGTCCGGCCATGGATAAACTTCACGGTCATTGAAATAAACCACGGTTTTCAGTTCAGGAAATTCCGGATGGGTCCTGGCAACATTCTCAGCCCAGTTCCGGATATATGAGGCATCACCGTCATAGCCCAGTTCGGCAACCCAGATCGGCTTGCCAAAGCCTTTTACACGGTCATAGCCCGGTGCCAGACGTTCCGAGAAAGTCTGATCCCCGCCCTTGGTTGCACGGTCGTATTTCTGGTAACCGAAGACGGAAAGACCAATAATATCAACATAGTCATCGCCGGGATAAAAGGCCTGAAGCCCCTCATTGCCTTTTGGTGACCACATATATTTGGCATTTGGCAGGCTTTCCCTGCACACACGCACCATACGCTGATACGCCTTTACATATTCATCAGGCTGCCAATGCGCCCAGGTAAACTGGTTGTCTGTTTCATCCATTTCCTGCGCCCAACGGATGATGACCGGACTTTTCAGTTTTGCGGCTTCCGTGCAGACTTTAGCCATATAGACATCCCGCTCCCCGTTCAGAATACTCTGCAAAAGTTGCGGTGAGGAAATACGCCAGTCCGGCGACCACGACCATGGCTCGACCGAAATCAGCAGCGTGCGGCCGCGTTTGAGCGCGTAATCATCAGCAAGCGTCAATGATCCCAGCTCGACATCTTCCCACGGCAGAAACAGATGTTCGATTTTTGAATTTTTATCATCCCCGAAGTCCCCGTGCGGATCATACGCACCGAAACCGACCGATGCCTGCGTAATCACCGGACGCTTCGTGGATGGCTGATCTTTGGTTGCTGACATCTCGTTAGGGATACCGAGCGGAGTGCTGCTTGCGGCGTAAGCAGTACCGGATAACATGGCCCCGACGAATGACAATGCAACGATTTTGGATATCTTACCCATTGCCTTTCTCCTGCCTTAATTTGCACCGTTCGGAGCCTGTGCAGAGAACGGTTGCTGTTTGGCATCTGCCTGTTGTGTGAGCGGCTGCAGCTTTGCCAGCTGTGCGCTCACAGTGTCCTCAGCAACAAGTTTTTTGAACTCATCACTGTCTGCGGCTTTGGCATGTTTAAAAACATACCAGCTGCCGGAAGGTTCTTTCTTCTGATAAATCGTGTCTTCATAAATGCGGTGGCGGAAGCAGCTTTTACCGGCTTCTTTGCCCTGCTTTGCCTGAATGCCATACCAGTCGGCTTTCAGGCACATCAGCCCTGTATCACTGAGTACCCAGCGCCCTTCAGCCCAGCGGGTATCATCCCCTGAACCTGACCAGCCGATAAAGGCACGGTCTTTATCCTGCATGCGGCCTGCGCCGTCCGGCCATTGCCAGGTTTTATCCCGGTAAAGCACATAGAGCTCTGCAGCGGTCATTGCTCTTGCCTGCGCGGGCACTTTGACCGGTTCTGCGGCACCGGCCGGTATTACGGGCACACCCAACATTGTCAGTGCGGCCAGCACAACACCAAACCGGTGTACGCCTGCACCATATTTCTGAATTCTGATCTTGTTGTTATCTCTGCTCATAGCCTGCTTCTCCCTGCTGTTCCGGCTTTTTCATCATTGCCGGTGTGAAGCCTGCCTCTTGCGCCCCGTCCCTGAAGGACAGGCTGTGTTTCCTTTGCTGCCTTGCCGGCAGAATGTGCTTCCTTGTGATATCGGGCAGGTTTACCAATCATCGTGATACGGAAGCCCGCTGCCTCTGCACTCTCCTGAGAAACAGCATTACGCAGATCAACAAGAACGGGTGCATTCATGCGTTTTCTTAAGCGGGTCAGATCCAGCCTGCGGATACAATCCCATTCTGTCACGATGACAACGGCATCCGCATTGCGTGCACATTCATAAGGATCATCAATCAAAGCCACATCATCCAGCATCTGCGCGGCATTCGGCATTCCCACCGGATCAAAAGCGCGTATCGTTGCCCCGAAACGCTGCAAAGTCTCGATCAGAGGAACGGACGGTGCTTCACGCATATCATCCGTATCCGGCTTGAATGTCAGGCCAAGAACCGCAATGGTCAGCCCGTCCACATCACCGCCGACAGCATCAAGCACCTTCAGCGCCATTTTACGCTTGCGTGCTTCATTCGCTGTCACGGTTTCCTCGACTACCCGCAGTGCAACGCCGTAATCCTGCGCGGTGCGCAACAGCGCCAGCGTATCTTTCGGGAAGCAGGAACCACCATAGCCGGGGCCTGCATTCAAAAAACTGGAGCCGATGCGCCGGTCAAGACCAATGCCCAGCGCCAGATCGCTGATATCACTGCCTGCCAGTTCACACAGGTCGGCCAGTTCATTCATGAAGGTAATCTTGGTCGCGAGAAATGCATTGGCAGCATATTTAATCAGCTCAGATGTGCGTCGTCTGGTTACGACAACCGGTACATCATGCGGCGCAAAGACATCGCGATAAAGCTGCATCAGCACAGTCTGTGCATGCATATCCTCAACACCGATCACCACGCGATCCGGCTTCAGAAAATCAGGAATGGCTGCGCCTTCGCGCAGGAATTCAGGATTGGAGGCAACCGAATAGCTGCCGCGGCGGCGCACCGAGCCGATAATCTTGTCAACTGCATCACCGGTGCCGACCGGCACAGTGGACTTAACCGCGACCACTGCACCTTCCGCCAGATGCGGTGCGATTTCCTTGGCAGCCATATAGACGAATGACAGGTCCGCATCGCCGTGTCCGGCGCGCGCCGGTGTACCGACAGCGATAAAGACAATATCCGCATCTTTGACCGCAGCGGCCATATCACAGGTGAAAGACAAACGTCCCGCCTGATGATATTTGCTAACCAGCCCGTCCAGTTCCGGTTCATAGATCGGCAGGATGCCCTGATTAAGTCCGGCTATTTTTGCAGCATTCTTGTCGACACAGATAACGTCATTGCCCCAATGTGCAAAACAGGTGCCGCTGACGAGGCCGACATATCCGGTTCCTATCATCGTGATTTTCATGATCTGCAACGCCCTGAGGCGCCTCCCTGTTATAATTTCCTAGAGCATTTCAGTTTTGATTAAATCCGATGAAATGCTCTATCTCTTTGTTTTTGCGCGTATCTTATCCGAAAACCTGTTCCCACTTTTCGGGATACGCTCTAATCTTCCGATATGTTTGTTGATGCGCCGGAGCGCCAATGCGGTCTGAATGTGGTTATGCGCAGCGACTGTCCGCCGACACCGGCACCGGCTGCCGAATAGCGTTCATCAAAAAGCCGGACATGTTTTGCGCCCCAGGCAAGCACTTCGAGGCTTTCACGCCCCCGTTCAAAGGTCGCAATTCCGGGCAGAAGGATGAGAGACAGAATGGTCGCCAACACTGCCGGACGGTAATAGCGCGTGGTCATGCGTACTTTATTTTCCACGCTGTGCCGCACCAGCACCACGATCAGCAGCACCGCATAGGTCACGCTGTTGAGAATGGCGAACAGATAGAAGCCACGGCTTTCGCCTGCATCCGGTACAAGAAACACCGCCGATACGGAACCGAGCGCAACAAAGGCATAAGGAACCAGAACCCTGAAAGGCAGCGGATCAACCTCGGATGTTCCCTTCGGGGTCACGCGGAAATCCACAAAAGATCCGGTCATCCAGTCGCGTAATGCCGCAACCGAGCCTGCCAGTGCCCAAGGCCAGCGGGCGAGCAGAAAGAGCGCGCTCTCCCAGCTCAGAATTTTACCATTTTGCGGCCGGAATGTTCCGGTTGCCCGCCAGCGATAGGCGAAAACCAGCAGGATCAGCGACAGCGGCACAAAATGCGTGAGAAAGTCAGGATAAGTGACGGCCACGAAATTCTCACCGCGAATAAGCGCAATAACCGGCATGGCAAAAAGTGTTGCTGTGAGCAGCGAAAACAGCGGATACCAGAGCTGCGAAAACAAAAACTGGAAACGCAGGCGCGGCGACAGACGCGGGATCAGATCCGGCGAATATTGCAGCAGGATCATTACAATGCTGCGTGCCCACTGAAATTCCTGTGTAATCAGATCGCCGAAAGTGCGGGGACCGTCGCCATGCGCAATCGCATCAATCGCATGAACTCCACGCCAGCCATAAGCGTTCATCATCAGCGTTGTGGAATGATCTTCAGCAAGTTCCGGCCCAAGACCACCAATTTCCTTGAGCGCTACAGTGCGCACCGCATAATGCGAGCCGATGCACATCGGCGCAAAACCACCGCTATAACCTGCCTGCAAGGAACCATGAACATTGGCTTCGGCATAGAGCCTGCCGCATGCCGACCAGCTTTCCGCAGCATTGCGGTCGCAAATACTGGGTGCGGAAACATAACCGACAGCCGGATCAGCGAATGGCCGCAACATCTGCCAGAGATAATCCGGTTCGGGCACATGATCGGCATCAAGCTGCGCAACAAAATCATAATGCGCATAGCCGTAATGATCGTAGAAAAACGCAAGATTGCCTTCTTTGCAGCGCGTACGGCGCGGCCATGTCTGCCGGTGATAATCATCGCGGCCTTTACGTGTCGATACGAAAACCCCGTGCGTGCGGCACCATGCCAGTGTTTCCGGTGACGGGTCTTCATCCGCAAGCCAGGTATCATGCGCCTGTGTCTGCGCAAGCATCGCCAGCAAAGTTTCAGCGACAATTGAAAATGGTTCCGACGGTGCCTTGGTCACAACCATGGCAATCCGGCTGTTCTCCGGTATGCGCAATGCACCGACGGGCTTAACCGCAAAATAAAACATGCCCAGAAAATAGGCTGGCAGTAATGTGAGCCAGGCCAGCACCAGCGTTGCAACAATACTGCCGAATACACTCACATGGTGTTCAGGCTGCAGCCACCAGACCCAGAAATAGATGAAAGCCGCCAGCCATATGGCAACACCGGCAATATATTCTGCCCGTCTGTAGCCCTGAAATACGGATGCCAGCAGCGGTTCACCATTCAGCGTGAAGGACTTTTGTCTGTTGATGGCAGGAAGTGTCATGATCTCGCCTCCAGTCCGAAGAAAGGAGCCGCAGTCCGGACGATTGTTTCCAGATCCGAATATTGCGGTTCAAAGCCGAGCATATGGCGTGCAAGAGCGGGATCGGCATAAAGAGCCGGCGGATCGCCTGCACGGCGCGGACGGATAATAACGGGAACCGGATGACCGGTTACCTTGTCGATCGTACTAAGGATTTCGCGGATAGATGAGCCGCGTCCTGTACCGAGATTGACAGCAAGATTGTCACCGCCACCGGCAAGATAGTCGTAAGCCAGAACATGCGCGCGGGCGAGATCGGTGACATGAATATAATCCCGCACACAGGTGCCGTCTTCGGTGTCATAATCATCTCCGAAAATCTCAAGCTGCGCGATTTTTCCGGCTGCTGCCAACAGCGCGCGCGGAATGAGATGGGTTTCCGGATCATGCCACTCTCCCAGTTCACCTTCCGGATCAGCGCCGCAGGCATTGAAATAGCGCAAAGCCACATAACGCAGCCCGAAGGCCGAGGCATAATCAGCCAGCATATGTTCAGCAATCAGCTTGGTTTGACCATAAGGGCTGACGGGGATCTGGGCGGCAGTTTCCGCAACCGGCAGATTTGCCGGCACACCATAAGTGGCGCAACTCGAAGAAAAGATAACCTTATCCAGCCCTGTCTCGCGACAGGCATCCAGTAAAGACAAAGTTCCGCAGACATTATTACGGTAATATTTTGCAGGATCTGTGACGGATTCCCCAACATAAGCAGACGCGGCAAAATGAATAACGGCAACCGGCATATAGCGCAGGATCGTTTCCGTCAGCAGCATCGTGTCCAGAATATCCGCCTGAACAAGAGGACCATAGCGCACGGAAGACCGGTGCCCCGTGGATAAATTGTCATAAACAACCGGCTCAATACCCCGGAATTTCAGAAGCTTGGCTGTATGGCTCCCGATATAACCGGCACCACCCGTAATCAGAATGCGCTTTGCTGTCATCTGGCCATCTCCCGTAATCTGTATCCGGAGAGGCTCAGACGACTGTCAAAATAGGTGATTGTCTTTTCCAGACCTTCGGTCAGTTGCACCTGCGGCTGCCAGCCCAGTTCACGCATTGCAAGCGAGATATCAGGACGGCGCTGACGCGGATCATCTACAGGCAGCGGATGGTGAACAATACGCGAGCGGGAGCCTGTCAGATCAATCACGATCTTCGCCAGTTCACCGATCATGAACTCACCGGGATTGCCCAGATTAACCGGTCCTGTCACAGATGCATCGGCCGCCATCAAACGGACAAAACCTTCGATCAGGTCATCCACATAGCAGAAGGAACGGGTCTGCGTGCCGTCACCGTAAATCGTAATGTCTTCGCCTTTCAGCGCCTGAACAATAAAATTGGAGACCACACGCCCGTCATCCGGCCGCATATGCGGACCGAAAGTATTGAAAATCCTGACGATTTTTATTTCGGTATCATAAGCTTTGTGGAAGTCGAAAAACAGGGTTTCCGCACAGCGCTTTCCCTCATCATAGCAGGAGCGCGGGCCGAACGGATTGACATTGCCCCAATAGGTTTCGACCTGCGGATGAATATGCGGGTCGCCATAAACCTCTGATGTTGATGCCTGAAAAATACGGGCATTATAGCGGGCAGCCAGTGTCAGCAGATTATACGCGCCTAGCACACTGGTCAGCGTTGTATGCACAGGGTCGGCCTGATAATGCGGCGGCGATGCGGGACAAGCGAGATTGTAGATCTCATCCGCTTCCAGATCGAATGGCTCAACAATATCATGGTCAATAACACTGAAAGTGTCATAGCCAAGCAGATGCATAATATTCTGCTTGCTACCGGTTGAAAAATTATCAACACAGATAACCCGATGGCCTGAACGAAGAAGACGCTCACAGAGATGCGAACCGAGAAAACCGGCTCCGCCTGTAACAATAATCTGCTTATGTAATATATCCGACTGAACAGTATAAAGCTCACGTACAGGTGTTCTGCCAGACTGATTACCAATGTGTTGATTAAGTTCACTCATCTTCAACTCCATCAAATTCATCTTTAAATCTGCATTGATGTAAAAAGAAATTTAATGAAATTACTTAAGTAAATTTACTAAAAATACTCAAAATATAAACGGAATTTTAACGAAATTACTTTCATATACTATATACTGCTCCGTCAAAGGATTGTCGTTATCGCTGCATCCTGAAAATTATCATTTCGTACATTTCTTATTTTATATGATAAGATATTGCCCGAAGATGATGTGCTGAGAGATTTCACGGGCTTTCACTGCGAAGAGATGCAGTGGACGGGAGGAAGCGGATGCATAAGCAGTCTGACACCCCGGAAGAAAACACTGACCGGCTGAGAGCTGAAATAACATGGCCGCAGGTTGAGCGCCGTCGCTTCCCCCGCACCGGTCAGGATGTCATTGAGCCGGTGATCATTCCCTCAACCGCGCCGCCTTTACCATCACTGCATTTCTCCACGCAGGATCTGCCCCCTAAAGAGCAATTCGAGGCATGGCGCGCCTATATGCGGCCGATTATTGATGTCCGTTTACCGGACAATGTTTTGCCTGAAGACGGATTTTTCGCGACCCATACTGTCTGGCATTTCGGGAAAATGCTGTTTGTCCGGCAACAGAGTGATGCCTATAGCTACGCCCGCACAGCTGCACAATTGCGCTACAGCCCTATTGATCACTGGTATCTGGGACTAAGACGCAGCGGGCAGGCATGGACGGAGGTTGACGGCAAGGTCATTAAAACCGGCTCGGGTCGTGTGGCCTTCCGCACACTCGGACACCCCTATCGCGGACGTTGCACCAGTTCTGAAATTGTCTTGCTTTATATGCCATATAGCCTGTTTTCCGGCGAGGCCGGTCTATTCAAGTCTGTCAATAATTCCATTCTGTCAGGTACACTTGCCGCGCTGCTGGCGAATTTTCTGGCTCAGGTTGAAACACATTTACCCTCGCTGACACTGGATGACCTGCCCGGCATCGTACAAACAATCAGGAATATGATTGTGAACGGCGTTGAGCCCTGCGTCCGCTCAGACCATAACCATCCAGGGCAAATCGGCTTCGGAACCATGGAGCGGGTGCATCACTACATTCATCACAATCTTCACGATCCGCAACTCACAGCAGAGAAAATCTGCCGGTCGGTCGGCATATCCCGCACGCGGCTTTATCAACTGTTCGAGTCTCATGGCGGCGTCCTGAATTATATCCGCAAACAACGTCTGCAAGCGGCCTATGAAACATTGCAGGATCCGGCCAATCAGGACAGAATTCTGGATATTGCCCAAACAGCCGGTTTTGATGTTGCCGCAAATTTTACCCGCGCATTCACCAATGAATTCGGCGTCAGCCCGAGCAAAGTACGCAAAAACCTATCCGCGCCACATCCGGAACCGACAGATTTTCCTGTACCGAACAGCAAGCAGGTCAGTTTTGAAAACTGGCTGCGCAATCTCGACCTGTAATATAAGCAATGGCAGAAATAATCCGACAACAACAGGCCGGTTGACTGGCAGATATACTGATTAATCTGGCTGCTTATTCTGTGTTTCTATGCATTACGCAGCGTTACCGGCCTGATCAAAATATAAAAACCGGACCATCCGCTTTACCCTGAACAGCATTATTCAGGAGACGGTTTTACAAAACATCCTCCCAAGATATTTTTAAAATCGCACGATCCTAAGCCCCAAGATCAGGCCGAATGGCGGAGAGGTTACGCAACGGATTGCAAATCCGTTCAGCTTGGTTCAAATCCAAGATCGGCCTCCATTTCTGATCAATGTCAAACATGATATTGATCAGAAATGGCTCTCTCCTTATGCCCAGAGAACGCAGATATGATTTCGATAAATACAGTTCTGACCGGTTCCGTCGCCCCGCTCGGGCCCCGCGAAGCCCCCAGTGCAATTGCCAAAATCCCGTCACAGGGCAAGAACTGGCTCGGCACCGAAGGCCTTACCAAGGATGCACAAGGCGATCGCAAACATCATGGCGGGCCGGAAAAGGCTATTCATCATTACGCCTATGAACATTATGCCGTCTGGAAGCAGGAAATCGGCGAGCGGGATGTCTTGCAACAGGCAGGCGCGTTCGGCGAAAATATTTCGACCACCGGCCTGACAGAAGAAAATATTGCAATCGGGGATATATTTCAGGCTGGCGACGCCATTATTCAGGTCAGTCAGGGGCGTCAGCCCTGCTGGAAGCTTAATTTCCGCTTTGATACCGGCGACATGTCTCTGCGCGTCCAGCGCAGCGGCCGAACCGGCTGGTATTATCGTGTTCTGCAGGAGGGCTTTGTTGAAGCCGGCGATACATTACGGCTGATTGAACGTCCCTCACCTGACTGGACCATCCGCAAGGCGTGGCATATTTTATATGTCGACACGCTAAATTTTGCAGAACTGGCTGTGATGGCTGATCTTGAACATCTTGCGCAGAGCTGGCGCGATTATGCTGTCAAACGTCTGGCCACACGGAAAACGGAGGACTGGTCACGCCGCCTGCAAGGCTGACCGGCGTCTGAAGCCTCTCTTCCGCTCTAATATGGAACAGGCAGTATCCTGCCTTTTATCAATTCAGGTCTGTGATGAGAAAAAGCACCGCACTTGCAATCGAAGTCTCTGCCCGCGAACGGGAACCGATTTTTCTGGCCTTAGCCCGCTCCATTATCGGCGAGATTGAACGTGGCCGCCTTAAACCCGGCGCGGCATTGCCCGGCACACGTTCGCTGGCGCAAACACTCAAACTCAACCGCAATACTGTTGATGCGGCCTATCACGAACTGACAATGCAGGGCTGGCTTTCAGCGGAACCTTCGCGCGGCACCTTTGTTTCCCATGACCTGCCGGACGTTTCCGGATCGGGAAAAACAGCACCGGCCGGAAAACAACCCTCTCCGGTGAACAGCAATCTGCCGCTTTTTACGCTCAAATTTTCTGACGGCGCACCGGATGCGCGACTGCTGCCGACCACCGCCTTTGCACAGGCTTTCCGCCGTGCACTGACAAGCACCAATTTCACCCATGGCGGCTCATACAGTGATCCGGCAGGCAATAAATCCCTGCGGGAAAATCTTTCAGCCTATCTGAATGTCGAGCGCGGTCTGGTGGCAACTGAGAAAGATATCCTCATTACCCGCGGCAGCCAGATGGCGCTGTTTCTGGCTGCAAAAGCAATCATTGAGCCCGGCACAAAAATTGCCGTCGAACAGCCAGGTTATCCTTTGGCATGGTCAGCATTTCGTGCAGCGGGCGCAGACATCTGCGGCATAGCGGTGGATGAAGGCGGCATTGATGTTGATGCTCTTGAAGCACTTGCCCGACAAGACCCGCAACTCAAAGCCGTTTACCTGACACCGCATCATCAATATCCGACAACAGTCACACTCGGCGCCGCAAGACGCCTGCGCCTGTTTGATATTGCACAGCGTTACGGACTGGTCATTATCGAAGATGATTATGACAATGAATATCGCTATGACGGCCGTCCCGTCCTGCCACTAACGGCGCGTTCCGGCAAGGAACTGCCGGTTATCTATCTCGGTTCCCTGTCCAAGGTTCTGGCTCCGGGCATTCGTATCGGCTATGCTGTTGCACCGGCGGATATTCTCAAGCGGATGATCCGGCACCGTGAGGCGATTGACCGGCAAGGCGACCTGCCGCTGGAACTTGCCCTGAGTGACCTTCTCGCTGACGGCACTATCAAGCGCCATGCCCGCAAAGCCCGCCGCATTTATCACGCAAGGCGCGATTTTCTCGCCGGACAATTGCAAAGCTTACTCGGCGAAGACGGCCGATTCTCACTTCCGGCCGGTGGTCTGGCCATCTGGTTCAGACTCAATCAGGGACTTTGCGCACAAACATGGTCTGAAAATGCTGCCCGTTCCGGCCTCTCCGTCTTGCCCGGTGCGCATTTTGAGCTGGATAAAAGCCGTGCCACACAGGCTTTCCGCATTGGCTTTGCCAATTCAAGTGAAGCCGAACTCGCACGGATGGTTCAGATATTGGCGCGGTCAAAAGCCTGAAATAACAAAGCCTTCAGTTCCCCTCCTGTTGAATCTGTTTCAGCCGCTGCTCTCACCAGAACAGCGGCTGAATTTCATTCTGCATCGTAGAAATTTATTTCTGTGACACGTCAATGAAAAAGATTTTCATTTTGAATCTTTTTTGATAGGATTTTTTTCGGGAGAATAATGAGGGGGGAAAGATCGGTGAATCTACCGGCGCTTATTGAAGCACAGTGGTCACGCCTGACAGCCAATCAGCAGAAAATTGCTGATTTCGTGCTGACGAACCCCTTTCCGGTTGCCACAATGGGCATTGAAGAGCTGGCAACAGCCACCGAAACCTCTACCGCCACCATCACACGTTTTGTCAAAGCGCTTGGCCTGAACGGTTTCACCGAATTTCGCGCCCATGCCGTACAAGGTTATCAGTCTCTGCTGAAGCCGGTTGAAAACATCGATCGCGCCCGCCACATACCGCCGCGCCGTGTGATTAAAGATGCCTTCAAAAATGCTCTTTCACAGGTGCAGACTGTTGCAAAGCAAGCCGACAATCCGGTCTGGGAAAGCGCCGCCATGCGTATCCAGAACGCCCAGCGCATCGCTTTCTTAGGCTTTGGTGTCAGCGGCAATCTGCTTCAGCTTTTTGCCGACAGGTTGCTGCCTTTCAGCCGTGCGCAGGTCATGCTGACCGGTGAGAACGGCATGGAGCGGGTCGCGCTTAAAATCGCAGGCCTCGGCCCTGAAGATCTGCTGATTGCCATGGCATTGCCACGCTATTCACAACACACAGTCGATTTTATGAAACTCGCCCGCGGTCGCGGCACCTATTGCATCGCGGTTACAGACGGAGCGCATTCTCCGCTTTGCGCCCTCAGCCATGAGCAAATTTTTATTCCGGCGGATCATCCGGTTCTGCACAGTTCCGGCATTGCCGCACTTGCTGCTTTTGAAACTATTCTCGCCGTTCTGGCGGCCCATCATCAGAGCGTGTCCGATGCCGTATCGATGACACGCTTTCTCATGCCCTATTTTTATGCGGATGATGAACAGCATCCGCAGTCCAAAACGAGGACCACGGATGTCAGTGAAGCCGAGTAACCCGCAAACAGCACCGGTGATCCGCGTTGAGAATATCAGCGTTGATTTCAAAGGTGATGAAAGCACATTCCGTGCGGTTAAGAACCTGTCTTTCGAGATCAAGGCCGGAGAAACGCTGGCTGTGGTTGGTGAATCCGGCTCTGGTAAATCCGTAACCTCGCTGGCAATCATGCGTCTGGTGGAAAGCGGCGGCGGCAAGATCACCGAAGGCGGCATCCACTTTACCGGCAATGACGGTGTTACCACCGATCTCACCAAACATTCCCTGAAAGCGATGGAAAAGATCCGCGGCAATGATATTGCCATGATCTTTCAGGAACCAATGACCTCGCTCAATCCGGTTTTCACCGTTGGCGAACAAATTGCCGAAGCTGTGCGTTTGCACCAGAATTGCTCTGCTTCAGAAGCGCGTGCGGAAGCGCTGCGCATGCTGGAAAAAGTCCGTATTCCCGATGCAGCACGCCTGCTTGACCGCCACCCGCATCAGCTTTCCGGTGGTATGCGCCAGCGCGTGATGATTGCAATGGCGCTGTCCTGCAAACCGAAACTGCTGATCGCCGATGAGCCGACCACAGCGCTTGACGTGACCATTCAGGCACAGATTTTGCGCCTCATCCGCCTGCTGCAGGAAGAAATGGGCATGGCTGTACTGTTCATCACCCATGATATGGGTGTGGTGGCAGAAGTAGCCGACCGCGTTCTCGTGATGCGTCACGGTGAGAAGGTTGAGGAAGGCACTGTGGAAGATGTCTTCAAATCACCGCAGCATCCTTATACCCGCGCTTTGCAGGCTGCTGTGCCACGTCTTGGTGCACTGAATGGTGAAGATCTGCCGCGCCGTTTCCCGATGCTCAAAGCCGATCATGCAGACGGCAAACCTGCCGAATTTGAAGTCTCCCCGCCGCAGGATACAATCAAATCCGACGAACCAGTGCTGAAAGTACAGAATCTGGTTACCCGTTTTGATATCCGCCGTGGCTTCTTCTCCAAACTGGCCGGTCGTGTACACGCGGTTGAACAGGTCAATTTTGATCTGCGTCAGGGCGAAACTCTGGCACTGGTGGGGGAATCCGGCTGCGGAAAATCCACCACCGGCCGCACCTTGATGATGCTGCAGGAAGCCACTTCCGGCTCTGTACAGTATCGCGGCAAGGATATTTTCAAGCTGAGCGGCGCTGAGAAACTCGCCGTTCGCCGCAAGATCCAATATGTGTTTCAGGACCCGTTTGCCTCGCTCGATCCGCGCCTGACAGTTGGCTTCTCAATTGCCGAACCGCTGATTACCCACGGCCTTGCCAAGGGCAATGAGATTGAGGAGCGCGTTGTGCAATTGCTGCGCGATGTCGGCATGCAGCCGGAACATGCGCGCCGCTATCCGCATCAGTTCTCCGGCGGTCAGCGTCAGCGTATCTGTATTGCCCGCGCTCTGGCCGGTGATCCGGATATTCTGATTACGGATGAGGCTGTGGCCGCACTGGACGTTTCCATTCAGGCGCAGGTCATCAACCTGATGATGGAATTGCAGGAAAAACGTGGCCTGTCCTATATTTTCATCAGCCATGACATGGCCGTGGTTGAGCGCGTCTCGCACCGTGTTGCCGTGATGTATCTCGGTCAGATTGTTGAAATCGGTCAGCGCCGCCAGATTTTTGAAAATCCGCAGCATGCTTATACCCGTCGTTTGCTCTCTGCGGTGCCGATTGCCGATCCGGCACGGCGCGACCGCAACAGACCGCTGATCGAGGGCGAAATTCCAAGTCCGGTGCGCAAGCCCGACGATATGCCTGTTGTCAAGCCATTGATTGAGGTGGAACCCGGCCATTTTGTAGCCCGCCACCCGATCGGTGATTTTAAATAATAAGTGGAAGGAGAAACTAATGAAACTGAAATCAATTCTGCTGTCATCGGCATTAGCTGCCGCTGTCATGCTTCCGGGCACTGTATGGGCGAAATCGCTCACTGTTGCTGTTCAGGACAACCTGACCGGTCTTGATCCTGCTGTGGTCAATGACACCCTGTCCCAGACTTCACTGCGCCTGATTTATCAAGGTCTGTTCGGTTTCGACAAGGATATGAAACTGATCCCGCTTCTCGCTGAAAGCTATGAAGCCAATGAAAATGCCACCGAGTTTACAATCAAACTGCGCAAGGGCATCAAGTTCCACGACGGCACAGATTTCAATGCTGCGGCTGCCAAGTTTAACATCGACCGTCTTGCCAATCCGGATAACAAACTGTCCCGCCGCAGCCTTGTTTCCATGGTTAAGGAAGTACAGGCCGTAGACGATTCAACCATCAAGCTGATCCTCAAAGAGCCTTTCGGTGCCATGGTTGCCTCTCTCGCCCATCCGGGCGCGATGATGATTTCTCCGGCAGCGCTGGAAAAATTCGGCAAAGATATCGACCGTAATCCGGTCGGCACCGGCCCGTTCACTTTCAAACATTGGGCTGCAGATACACTGGAAGTCGTGAAAAACGACAATTACTGGAAAGAAGGCATGCCGAAAGTTGACGGCGTGACCATCCGCTCCGTTCCGGAATCCGGCGCCCGTTTCGCTATGCTGCAGACCGGCGAAGCTCAGTACATTCCGACATTCCCGACTGAACTGATGAAGGCAGTCGAAAATAATCCGAATGTTCAGGTCGAAGCGACACCGTCTATCGTTGAAACCTATGTCGCCATGAACAACCTGAAGAAGCCGTTTGATGATCTGCGCGTGCGTCAGGCTCTGAACTATGCCGTTGATAAAGACGCTTTCTGTAAAGTTGTTTCCAATGGTTACTGCTCGCCAGCAGATTCCATCATTCCTTCGGCTCTGGCATTCCATGTGAAAGCCGGTGACTACACTTTCAATCTCGACAAAGCCAAAGAACTGATGAAAGAAGCAGGTCTCGAAGCCGGTTTTGAAACAGAAGTCTGGGCTGCCTCCAATACCGGCTCCCTGCGTGCCGCGCAGTTCATCCAGCAACAGCTGGCGCAGATCAATGTAAAGGTCAATGTCGTGCCGCTTGAAGCCGGTGTTGCCGCGCAGAAAGTCTGGGGTGTTGATAAGCCTGAAGATGCAACTGTGCAGCTGTATTACGGCGGCTGGTCTGCTTCGACAGGTGATGCTGACTGGGGTATTCGCCCGCTGCTTTACGGCCAGAGCTTCCCGCCTGCAATGTTCAATGTTGCATATTATAAAAACCCGAAGGTTGATGCTGCGATTGAAGCAGGTATTGCAACCGCGGATCCGGCAAAACGTGCTGAAGCCTATGCGGAAGTGCAGAAGCTTGCTTGGCAGGATGCACCGTGGATTTTCCTTGGTGTAGGTCAGAATATTGCAGCCAAGAGCAAAAGCCTGTCGGGCGTTTATATGCTGCCTGACCGCGGCTTCCTGCTCGAAGATGCCGCTTTTGCTGAATAACAGCGCGTGAAATAACGTGCTGGCCTTTACCAGAGCATTTTCAGTCTGATTTTATCATCGAAAATGCTCTGGCTTCTATTTTGACGCATATCTTATCCGAAAACCGCTTCGCATTTTTCGGGATATGCTTTGAAGGCCAGCACTGCTTTTCCGGAAGGGAACCCATGTTTGCCTATCTGATCAAACGGCTGTTGGCCACTGTCCCTGTCATTGCGATGGTGATGGTCTGCGTTTTTGCCTTCGTGCATATGTTGCCCGGTGATCCTGCCCGTCTTGTTGCCGGCCCTGAAGCCAGCGCTGAAGATGTCGCCGTTGTGCGCTCCTCGCTCGGGCTTGATAAACCGCTGCCTGAACAGTTCGTCCGCTATTTTACCCGCGCTGTACAGGGCGACTTCGGCATTTCGCTGAAAACCCGCCGCACCGTTGCGGAAGAAATCGGCGCCCGCCTGATGCCAACCGTCTGGCTGACCTTGTTCGCCATGCTCTGGTCAACGGCTCTCGGCTTGCTGATCGGCGTTGTCTCCGCTGTCAAACGCGGCAAATGGCCTGATTATGCGGGTATGATTATTGCGGTTTCCGGTATTTCCTTTCCGCCTTTCTGGCTCGGCCTGCTGCTTATCAATCTGTTTTCCGTACATCTCGGCTGGTTCCCGACCGGCGGCTACGGCACATGGCAGCATTTTGTCATGCCGTCCTTTACACTCGGCGTCGGTGTTGCTGCGGTGATGGCGCGTTTCACCCGTTCTTCCTTCATCGAAATTGCCCGTGAAGATTATGTCCGCACTGCGCGCGCCAAAGGTGTGCCGGAGCGCCGTGTGATCTGGAAACACTCCCTGCGCAATGCGCTGATCCCGATCATCACCATGGTCGGTCTGCAATTCGGCTTCCTGCTCGGCGGCTCGATTGTGGTTGAGAGCGTATTTTCATGGCCGGGTCTCGGCCGTCTGCTGGTCGATTCAGTTTCCTATCGTGACTATCCGGTCATTCAGGCGCTGATCCTGCTGTTCTCGCTGCAGTTCATTTTCATCAATATGCTGGTTGATGTGCTGTATGCTTTCGCAAATCCGGAGATCCGCTACAAATGAGTGCGACAACTGTTGTGGTGGAACCCACCGAAAAAATGCGCAAGCCTTTGGCTGAATTCTGGCGCCGCTTTAAAAAACAAAAAGTGGCTATGGTTGCGCTTATCTTCATCATCACACTGGTGCTGATGGCTATCTTCGCGCCGTTTGTTGCCCCTTATGATCCGACAATTCCGGATTATAATGCTGTGCTGCAAGGGCCAAGTGCCGCCCATTGGGCAGGCACGGATACCTATGGCCGCGATATTTTCAGCCGTATCATCTGGGGAGCACGGATTTCGCTGTCCGTCGGCTTCCTGTCCGTAACACTGGGTGCTCTGGTGGGCGTCTCGCTCGGCATCATCTCCGGTTATTACGGTCGCTGGATTGACTCCGCTGTGATGCGTCTGTGCGATCTGCTGCTGGCCTTTCCGGGTATCCTGCTGGCGATCGCTGTTATCGCCATTCTCGGACCTGGCATCACCAATGTGATCTATGCGGTTGCGATCTTCTCGATTCCGGTTTTTGCCCGTCTTGCCCGCGGCACAACATTGCAGCTCAAGCGCACTGTTTACGTGGATGCATCCCGCGCTATCGGGGTTAAAGACCGCGTGATCATGCTGCGCCATATTCTGCCGGGCACACTGCCGAATGTGATCGTCTATTTCTCCATGCGTATCGGGACATCCATTCTGACTGCGGCATCCCTCTCCTTCATCGGTCTGGGCGCACAGCCACCAAGTCCAGAATGGGGTGCCATGCTGGCAGACGGTCGCTCCTATATGGGCGTTGCCGATCACCTGACCCTGTTTCCGGGCATTGCAATCTTCGTAACGGTTCTGGGTTTCAACCTGTTTGGTGACGGTCTGCGCGACGCATTGGATCCGAAACTGCGCTCTGACTGATGAACTTGCCGCTGTTGGTGAAATAGCGGCAAATTTCTCCGGCTTTTCAATATCTGAGGAATATTATGTCTGAAACTACTCCTGTAATTGCACTCCACGGCGGTGCAGGCACGATCCTGAAATCCAACATGACACCGGAACGGGAAGCCGCCTATCACGCAGGCCTCAAAGCCTGTCTCGAAGCCGGTCTGAAAATTTTACATGAAGGCGGCAGCGCATTGGATGCAACCACTGCAGCCGTTATGGCGCTGGAAGAAAACCCGCTGTTCAATGCCGGTCGCGGCGCGGTTTATACCACTGATGCTACCCACGAAATGGATGCTGCCGTGATGGACGGCGCAACCCGTGCCTGCGGTGCGATCACCGGCATTTGCGGCCCGCGTCATCCGGTGCTGGCAGCACGCGCGGTGATGGAACGGACCGAACATGTGTTTCTCGCTGGTGAAGGCGCAAAACGTTTCTGCGAAAATGCCGGTCTGGAAATGATGGAACCGGAATGGTTCGGCACCCAGCAACGTCTGGACGCGCTGAAAGCGGAAATGGAACGCCGCCGTCTCGGTCTTGCTGATGATGGTGATCCGGCACGCAAACACGGCACCGTTGGCGCTGTTGCACTCGACAAACACGGCCATATTGCTGCTGCCACCTCCACCGGCGGCATGACCGCTAAAACACCGGGTCGCGTGGGTGACAGCCCTGTGATTGGTGCCGGTACTTGGGCTGACGATAAAACCGCAGCGATTTCCGCCACCGGTCATGGCGAATATTTCATTCGCTGGGCGGTTGGCCACGAAATTGATGCGCGTATGCGCTGGGCAGGCCAGAGCCTTGCACAGGCTGCAGGCGATGTGGTGCAGGAACTGGGCGAACTCGGCGGTTCCGGCGGCCTGATCGCCGTTGATGCCAAAGGTAATATCGAGCTGCCGTTCAACAGCCCTGGCATGTATCGCGCTTGGTGTGGTGCAGACGGCGTGATCCATACCGGCATTTACGGCAAAGAAGACTAATCTTCCTGTTCAGTCTGAGATACAATCCCCCGACCAGCAATGGTTCGGGGGATTTTTTTGCTTATTTCTTCCACTATCCATGAAATTGCTGCGTATTTTTTTCAATGGCCGCTCTGGATCGGCTCCCCGAATTCAATTACTTTGCAGTCAGCCTAAAATTACAGGGTCATCAGAGAGCCGTGCACCCCATTGGACGCACAAAGGTCGCTCTAAGATTTTAAATTATGCAGCAGCTGAAAGAAGTCATTTCGGTGCCACATCAACAAGACCCTCAGAGCGACAGCCACCTACCGGACATTCCCTTTTTCACGCAACTCGGCATTCTGCGCAGGCTTCTGAATTCCTCGGAAGAGTTTCTGAAACTGGCGGCCATGTCTGTTACGCTGCTGCTGATTTTGCTGGCAACCGCCTATGGGCAGGTAACACTCAATCAATGGAATGTACCGTTTTATAATTCCATTGAGCAGCGGGATGTTCCGGAATTTATCCGGCAGTTGCAGATCTTTGTCTTTATTGCTGCCGGATTGCTGGTTCTCAATGTTGCGCAAAACTGGTTTCAGCAAACGCTTTCCGTAGTGATGCGCAAAGCTATCGTCAAAAATCTTCTTGATTGCTGGCTACATGGCAACAAGGCATCCAAACTCGATAAGACCGGTTTTTATGCGCAAAATCCCGACCAGCGCATCCATCAGGATACAAGACAGCTGGCGGATTCAACCACGGGGCTGACAATCGGTTTCATTCAGTCTTCCATCCTCTTATTCAGTTTTATCGGCATTCTGTGGAATGTGTCGGAAGGTTTTGTATTTCGCTATAACGGCTACGAATTCTCACTGCCGGGCTATATGGTCTGGGCGGCCATTCTCTATGTTGGACTTGCCTCTGCCCTAAGCCGTTTAGTGGGGCGCGGGCTGGTCAAACTGAACGCCGCCCGTGAAGCGCAGGAAGCCGAGTTCAGAACCGCTCTTGTTAAGATTATCAGTGAAAACGATAATTATCCGATGGCCAATGAGAGCGAGCGGAAAATCGGTTTTTTGCGCGGTAAATTTCAAGGCCTGTATTCCAGCATAAAAAAGCTGATCCTTATGGAAACCAATCTTACTTGGATTTCATCAGGCTTTGGCTGGATGGCTATTGTGGTGCCGATTTTGGCTGCTGCGCCGATCTATTTTTCCGGCGGTCTTAATTTCGGCGGGCTGATGATGACAGTCGGTGCGTTCAATCAGGTCTATTCAGCCTTGCGCTGGTATGTGAATAATTATCAGGCCATTGCCGAATGGCGCGCGCATCTGCTGCGTATTACCGGCTTCCACACATTGTTGCTGACCGAATAAAAACAGGCGCGGAATAACACCGCGCCTGTAACATTCATAACTGTTTTCGTATGTTTAATCAGCGTTTAGCCGCTGCTGCGCGTTTCAAAATCTCAATCACCATCTCCGAGGCCTTGTTCAGTGAAGCCACCGGCAGGAACTCGTAGATTGAATGGAAATTATGCGCACCGCAGAACAGGTTCGGGCAAGGCAGACCTTTTTCTGACAGAACTGCACCATCATAGCCACCGCGCATCGGAATGGCATAAGGTTCGACACCAATAGCTTTCATCGCTTCCAAAGCCAGTTCAACCGGATAGAAATTATCGCCCTTCAGTCCTTCGGCAGCATTGCGATACATCGGACGATACTCAACCGAGACTGTGCCTTCACCATGCAACTGGTTAAAGCTTGCCGCGAGTGTATCAATGAAATTACGGCGTTTATCATAGCCCTCTACAGTAAAATCGCGGATATCAACCACGATTTTGGCCGATGCCACGCTGCCCTGAATACCTTTGACCCAGTAATAGCCTTCACGATTTTCCGTATGTTCCGGCCGCTCACCCGCCGGCAGCATACCAACATATTGCTGGGCATAGAGAATGGCATTACGCAGCTTGCCCTTAGCCGACATCGGGTGGGCAGGCTGGCCGCGGAAAGTGATGTGAAACTCACCGGCATTCCAGTTTTCATAAACAATTTCACCCACTGCACAGCAATCCAGCGTATAGGCGAAATCCGCATTGAGGCTCGGCACATCCAGAGCTTTCGCACCAAGCAGGCCGATCTCCTCATCCGGCACAAACACGACTTTAACCTCGCCATGTTCAATCTGCGGATTATCCTGCAACACCTGCATCGCATGCATCACTTCAGCGATCGCTGACTTATTATCCGCACCCAGCAGGCTGGTGCCGTCTGTCACTATAATACGGTCGCCTTCGTAACGCTTCAGTTCCGGAAATTCCTCAACGCGCATAACGATATCAAGTGCTTTATTGAGGACGATATCCCCGCCCTGATACTCCACCACATGCGCCTTGGTATCAGTGGTATATTCACCGCTGGTATCCATATGGGCGACCCATGCGATCACCGGTGCCTGACGGCCGGCATCTTTGATATTGGACGGCAATGTACCAACCACGATGGAATGATCTCTCATTTCCACGTCAAGCCCCAGATCACGCAGTTCTCCTGCCAACAGATTGGCGAGTTCCGTCTGGCCGCTGCTGGACGGGAGTTTTCCCGCATCGGATACGGCTGTGGTATTAATACGGGTATAGTTCAGAAAGCGTTCAACAATATCCATCGGATTCTTTCAACTCAGCTTACAGTTTCATTTCATCTTGCAGAAATGGCGCCGGTGACGGCGCCATTGATTTTCAAACAAGTGCTCACCAAAAACGGGTAAGATCGTGTTGCTTATTCTTCGATATCAACATCTTCAAAGAGATAACCGCCAAAAGGATCAACACGGAAATCTTTGACTTTCTTGCTAACCGGCTGTTCCATCACCTGATGGGCAATCGTCAGCCAAGGTGCCTGTTCTTTAAAGACTACCTGAGCCTGTTCATAAAGCTTGGTGCGTTCTGCCTGATCAGTTGTCAGCTTAGCCGCCTGAATAAGCTTTTCGAAATCCGCATTACACCAGTTGGCACGGTTACTGCTGCCGACAGCTTCACAACCCAGCAAAGCTGCGAGGAAGTTATCCGGATCAGCCATACCACCGGTCCAGCCGAGCATCACCGCACCATCACGGTCTTTTTCGAGCGAGCGCTTGAGATATTCGCTCCAGTCATAGGAGACGATCTCAGCCTTCACGCCAACTTTCGCCAGATCCGCCTGCATCAGCTCTGCTGCACGGCGTGCATTCGGCATATAAGGACGCTGCACCGGCATTGCCCAGATCTTCATGGAAAGATCTTTAATACCGGCTTCATCAAGAAGCTTGCGCGATGCTTCAATATCATAGGCGTCGTCTTTGACGTCTTTATTGTAACCCCATACGCCCGGAGGCATTGCGTTGATCGCGACCATACCGGTTGAACCAAAGACGGCATCAATGATCGCCTGTTTGTTGATCGCCATATTCAGCGCTTTACGCACGCGCACATCATCGAACGGTGCAACAACAGTATTATAGGCCATGAATGCAATATTCAGGCCTTCTTTGCGCTGCACTTCAAGCGAAGGATCGGCTTTCATCTCATCAATATCCGCAGGGTTCGGATAAGCGATGATATGGCATTCACCCGCTTTCAGCTTCTGAAAGCGTACCGATGCATCCGGCGTGATCGCGAAAATCAGATTGTCGATTTTCTGCTTACCGCCCCAATAGTCAGGATTGGCCTGAAAACGCACAGCGCTGTTCGCCTGATAATCCACATATTGATACGGACCTGTACCAACCGGCAACTGGCTTAGCTGATCGGTCTTGCCTTCTGCTACCAGCTGATCTGCATATTCCTTGGACTGAATGACTGCAAATGTCAGCGACAGCGAAGCAATCATGGTTGCTTCCGGACGGTTCAGCACGAACTTAACCGTATGATCGTCGATCTTCTGGATTTCTTTAATCAGTGTCGGGAAAGAATAGGCACCATATTGCGGCCAGGTTCCCTTACCGTAAAACGGGTTTTCTTTATTACCCTGACGGTCAAAGCTGAAAATCACATCATCCGCATTGAATTCACGGGTCGGTGTGAAATAGCTGGTTGTCTGGAACTTCACGCCTTTACGCAGATGAAACGTATATTCCTTACCGTCTTCCGAAATCTCCCAGCTTGTCGCCAATCCCGGTTCCAGCTCTGTTGAGCCGCGCTTGATTTTAATCAGACCATTGGACACGTTACGCGCCGAAGCGTCATAAGTTGCCCCTGATGTGGTGGTTGCCGCATCAAAATTGTCCGGCGCTGCTTCCGAGCAGTAGATCAGTGTTTTGGCTGAAGCCTGCGCTGAAGCCAGCCCGCCCAGTACCAATGCAAGCGCAGTGGCTGAAAGGGCCTTTGTATAAATATTCATATGGTATTCCCCAATTCCATCCGGCACCTGAGCAGATCAGGTGATTCCGCAAGATGATAGTGGAACGATCTCTGTTTTAGTTCCATTGATTATTTTATATGAAACACCAATGATCCCAACTAAAAACAGGGATGCCAGCCAGAACTCATTTGTCTGAAGCAAAACCGGAGCCCCCGCCGTCATGGATACATTCAACACTATGCGCACCTTTCGCCGCATTGTCGAACTTGGCGGGCTGGCAAAGGCTGCAGAAGATTTGGGCATCTCCCCCGCCGGTCTCAGCAAACAATTGCGGGCGCTGGAAGCGCATCTCGATACGGTACTCATTCAGCGCACCACACGCAGTATGAGCCTGACAGAAACCGGTCGCACCTATTATGCCGATTGTTGCCGGATATTGGACGAGCTGGATATGCTCGAGCGCTCAATCAAACAACAATCCCAGCGGGTGAGCGGCAAATTACGTGTTAATGCGCCTTTGTCTTTTGCACTCAGCACACTCTCCCCGTTACTGGCCGGATTTCTGCAACAATATCCGGATTTGCAGCTGGATTTGGTGATGGAAGACCGGCTGGTTGATGCCGTTGCCCATGGTTTTGATGTTTCCATAAGACTGCGCAATACGCTGGAAGATTCCACACTCATTGCCCGCCGCCTTGCCTCTCTTGAACAGAAACTCTGTGCCGCGCCGGTCTATCTTGAGAAATACGGCACACCGGAAACAGCGGCGGATCTCCATCGCCATAAAATACTGAATTACAGTCTGGCACATACGCAAGGCGTTACCATTGACAGTGAGACGCAGGAACCGGACAGCAACGCTCTGTCACCTAATGGTGATCACAGTCAGGTCAATAATAGTCTGATGCTGCGTGATTTGCTGATTGCCGGATTGGGAATCGGCGCCTTACCGTCTTTCCTTGCAGATCCCGCTATTCGTGATGGCAAATTACAGCGCATCCTGCCTGCTCTCGTGAATGAACCGCGTCATATTTATGCGGTCTATCCGACCAGCCGCCATTTGCAGCCCAAGGTCAAAGCCTTTGTCGACTTTCTCAGCCAGCACCTGCCACGGGCTTTGCAGGTGGGCTGAACGCGCATTCTTAACCTGCAGTAAAAACTGTATGCACCGCCACGTGCTTATTCCGCTGCGGTGAGACCGGTAATGTGATGTTCAACGAAAGGACATCACAATGACACTCCAAGCAAACAACGTCACCTCACCGCTGATCATTGATTTCTATCATGATGCTGTATGCGGCTGGTGCTACGTCATGTCGCCACGCCTGCGTCAGGTCGCCGGTGAACTCGGCATTCAGGTACGTCACCACACATTTGTCTTGCAGGATTCCCGCGAACAGATGGTGCAAGTATTCGGCTCTATGGAGCGTGCCAAGAGCGAAATTCTGGGTCACTGGGAAGCCTGCGCCAGGCAGGACGATGCACAGCGCATCAATATTGAAGGTATGCGCGCGCAGACCTTTGAGTATCCGAACGGACTGGCTTCGGCACACGCCTGTCAGGCTGCTCACATGTTTGGCGGAGACACAGCCCATTGGGATTACTTCGATGCAGTACAGCGTGCCCATCTCACAGAAAACCGCAATATCGGTGATGCCGCAGTGCTCACAGATATTGCTGCCTCTCTGGGCTTTGATCGTGATGCTTTCACCACCGCTATGACCAGTGAAGATGCAGCACAACGCGTACAAGCAGACCGAATGCAGGCCATGCAGCTTGGTATCCGCTCAATTCCCACTCTGATTGTCAGCTCTGCGGACAAAATAACCGACCCGATCCGTTTGCAAACCACGCCTGCTGAACTGCTGAAAAGCCGTTTGCAGGACATGATGCAAGCCGCCTGAACACTCCTCCTCCCAAACACTATATTTCCAAAAGGAACAATCATGCCTGTAAACTTCTCCGGCCGCTTGCTCGGCCTGCTGATGCTCGGCACTGCCAGCTTCTCCGCCACCTTTTCCCCTGCACTCGCTGAGACCGCAGCCAAACCGGCTGTTGCTGCCAGCGGGCAGGAAGTCGGCATCAGCCCATGGGGGCCGGAAGATGAAATCGGCCGCCTCAATCTGATTACCCCCGCTTCACGTGCGGCCATTCTCTCCCGTATCGACGGCAGTAAAGTCTATGATCTGGCAACAGATTATTATCTGGGCATGCCGAGCTGGCAGGATGCCGGTGACCCGCATTATCAGTTCTGGATGACCCATACGCCGCGCGGTACCGAGATTGACGACCCGATGGGTGTCGGCAAAGATATGAACACGACCCGCAGCTATACCGGCACGGCTTTCTCCATGTATAGCCATACCGGCACACATATTGATGCGCTCAACCATTTCGGTATTCACGGTAAAATCTGGAACGGTTTCAAAGCCGATGAACATCTTGGTGATCGTGGCTGGAACCGCACCGGTATTGAAAAATTCCCGCCGCTGATTGCCCGTGGCGTGATGATTGACGTGGCTGCTGCCAAAGGCGTGGATATGCTGCCGGATCAATACCGCATCACACCGCAGGATCTCAAAGATGCACTGGCCAAACAAAAGACCACGCTTCAGGAAGGCGATATTGTCCTGATCCGCACCGGTCGCATGAAGCTCTTCAATGACCCAAAAGCCTATATGGCTGCACCTCCGGGAATGGGTCTTGATGCAGCACGTTATCTGGTTGAAGAAGGCGGCGCGATGATTGTTGGTGCGGATAATCTGAGCTTCGAAACTTTCCCGTCAGAAGTTGCCGATGATTATGTGCCGTTGCATACCTATCTGCTGGCACAACAGGGCGCACCGATTATTGAGCTGATTGCTCTGGATGAACTCTCAAAAGACAAAGTCTATGAATTTGCCTTTATCGGCGGGCCTCTGAAAATCCGTGGGGGTGATGCAGCACCACTGCGTCCGGTTGCGATCCCTGTACGATAATTCAAATATCTCAGCATAACAGCATCATCCGGCAGATCTGAAAAACCTGCCGGATTGGTGATTCCCCTGCCGGTTAAAATGCTTTAAGTGTTGCAGACAGCCGGTTCCGGCAATCCTGTGTAATGTCGGTCAAACCGGAAATTATTGATGTCACTGAAAAGCATTTTTTATACACTGCTCGCAGGCACCACTCTATGGGCAGGCCACGCTCAGGCTGAGGTCATTGAAAAGGTTAAACCCTACGCCATTTCCGGCACCACAGGTCCTGCACTCTATGCCGCTATCGGCGAAAAAGGGCCACTGATCGGCAAAAATATCCGCACCATTGCTCATACAAATTATACCCTTCTTTGGTCGCGTAAATATAAAACCGATGACGGTAATTGCACTTTAGTGTCTGCAAAACCGAAACTGACCATCACTTATACATTGCCGAAACCGGCACAGAAGCTGCCGCCGCAAACCGCAGCCCTTTGGTCAACCTTCTTTGATGGCATTGAAAAACATGAACATATTCATGGTGATTACATCAAAGAGATGGTGCAGAAAATTGAAGCTGCGACCGTCGGCATGTCTGTTGCCAAAGACCCGAAATGCGTAAAGTTCAAGACAGAACTGAATAAAGTGCTCTCGGAACTGTTTCAGGAACAACGCCAGCGCGGTCGCGATTTTGACCGTCTGGAAATGTCACAGGGCGGCAATGTCCATCAGCTGATCTTAGGGTTAGTGAACAGTCAATAATTTGACGTGCATCTGTGCATGAGTCCTGAGTGCGTCCCCATAAGTCGCATACAGAACATAACTTCATTGCTGTAAATTTACAAACAAACGCGCAAAACGGTATATCACCTGCCCAAAATGGCAGATAGATACGCCTTTTTGAGCACTATTGTGCCTGTACTCTGCCATTTCGTCACTGTAGTTATTTGCGTTGCAGAAAGAGGAGGTTGTCTGCAACGGAGGATATACCTCTGCCCCTGACAGGTCTTTGCATACACACATTCTGCATCAAACTATGTTGAATGTGAGCATATTATGCAAAACAGCACTTGTATGCGGAGCCAAGGAATTTTATCAGAACGCAATAATAAGTTGTATTACCGGTTGAGGTTCCCAGCCTGACGGGTAAATCCGCGCGAAAGCGCTATAATGGCAGACACCCTGTGGAGCGCAGGGTCAAACGGAGCAGGCAATGAAAAATCATTCTGATATCTGGGATATCGTGGAAGAGAAAAGCCCTGCTTATTTTGACCTCAGCGACATCGCAGATGCCGGTTGTGTGCAGGATACACGACTGCCTTTATGGAAAATGACCGGACAAATGGTTGCGCGGGCTGAAATGCCTGCTGCCCGTGCCGGTCTGACAAAACGCTCCGGCATAACAGTTTCCATCCGTCCTGCAACGGACGATGTTCAGCCAGCCTTGCCCCGTCAACTGCACTAAAGGCCGGCTACAGGATATCACTATGACTTTCTCTCTTTTATTCTCTAACAGGCCAAGGACATTATGAAGCAACTCAGCTTTTTTGAAATCCTCAGCTTCGGGCCTGACGGCTGGGGGCATGTTCTGCTCACCGGTGCCTTGATGAGTGTTGCCCTTGCTGTGACCGGCTTTTTGCTCGGCGCTGTCATCGGTGTGTTCGGCGCATGGGCTAAAATCTCCGGCGGACGTGTAACCCGTACCATTGCGGACGGCTATACAACGATCATCCGTGGCATTCCCGATCTGCTGATCATCTATCTGTTTTATTTCGGTGGCAGCGCAGCGATTACCGCAATCGGCAAATTGTTCGGTGCGGAAGGTTTCCTCGGCTTTCCGGGCTTCCTCGCCGGTATGCTGGCCATCGCTATTTCCTGCGGCGCACATCATACGGAAGTTTTCCGCGGTGCGTTCAAAGCCGTTGCCAAAGGCGAGCTGGAAGCGGCAACAGCCTGCGGCATGGGCCGCTGGATGAAATTCCGCCGTATTATTGCGCCTCTGTCACTGCGTCATGCTTTGCCGGGTCTGGGCAATGTGTGGCAGGTCTCCTTGAAAGAATCCGCTCTGGTATCTGTCACCGGTGTTGTGGAACTGCTGCGTCAGGCACAGATCGGTGCCGGTTCTACCGGTCTGCCGTTCAACTTCTTCCTGATCGCCGGTGCCCTCTATCTGCTGATTTCGTCTGTTTCCGGCGGCATTCTGCAGTCTGCTGAGCGCTATTTCTCGCGCGGCGTGAGGAGAGCCCAATGAGTTTTGAGTTTTTCGCTGAATCCTTCATGGCGATGCTGGCAGGTTTGCCGCTGACCCTGAAACTGGCTGCAACAGCCATTGCATTGGGTGCCTGTCTTGCGCTGATCATCGCTATGATGCGCCTCTCCGGCAATTTCGTGCTGGACTGGATTGCACGCATCTATGTGTTTGTGTTCCGCGGCACGCCGCTGCTGGTACAGATTTTCATCATTTATTACGGCCTCAGCCAGTTTCCGGCGGTTCGCCACTCTTTCCTGTGGCCGATCCTGCGTGAGCCTTACTGGTGTGCGGTGATCGCACTGACGATGAACACCGCAGCCTATGCCGGTGAGATTATTCGTGGCGGCCTGCTATCCGTGCCTCATGGTCAGATTGAAGCTGCCAAAGCCTCCGGCATGTCACGTTTCACCACCTTCCGCCGCATTACAATGCCACTGGCTATTCGTCAGGCATTGCCGGCTTACGGCAATGAAATGATCTCTATGGTCAAGGCCACTTCGCTGGCTTCGATCATCACACTGATGGAAGTCACCGGTATTGCTGCCAAACTGATTGCCGAGAGCTACCGCGCCATTGAAGTCTTCATTGTTGCCGGTGCGATTTATCTGGCTATCAACTTCATTCTGACCCGTCTTCTGCTGCTGGCTGAATACCACCTGACGCCATATCTGCGTCAGCCTGTTCCTGTCAGCGTACCGACCAGCAATCCAACCTCTGGCGGCAATGTTCCTACAGAAGGAAAACTATCGTGAGCAACACTGTATCCGCATCCGCACCGGTCGCGCTGAAAGTCGAAAACCTGCGCAAGAATTTCGGTCAGGTCGAAGTGCTGAAAGGTATTTCGCTCGAAGCCCGCGAAGGCGAAGTGATCTCCATTCTCGGCTCTTCCGGTTCCGGCAAATCCACGCTGCTGCGTTGCATCAACCTTCTGGAAACACCGACATCCGGCACGGTCACCATTTCCGGTGAAACCATCAAGATGGCACAGAATTCCAAAGGCGAAAATCACCCGACTGACAAGAAACAGGTCTCGCGCATTCGCTCGGAACTCGGCATGGTATTCCAGAGCTTCAATCTCTGGTCACATAAAACCATTCTGGAAAATGTGATCGAAGCGCCGATCTATGTGCAAGGACGCAACCGCGCTGAAGTCATTGAAGAGGCCGAAGCATTGCTGGCAAAAGTTGGTATTGCTGACAAACGCAACTACTATCCTTCACATCTCTCAGGTGGTCAGCAGCAGCGTGCAGCGATTGCCCGCGCTCTGGCGATGAAGCCAAAGGTCATGCTGTTTGACGAACCGACTTCCGCGCTTGATCCGGAACTGGTCGGCGAAGTTCTGCGCGTGATGCGCGGTCTTGCCGAAGAAGGCCGTACCATGCTGGTTGTGACCCATGAAATGGGCTTTGCCCGTGACGTGTCCAACCGCGTTATCTTTGTGCATCAGGGTCAGGTTGAAGAAGACGGCGCGCCGTCTGAAGTCTTCACCAATTCCAAATCAGAGCGTTTCCGCAAATTCATCAGCCACGAAAATGCGGCTTAAAAGCATTTCCAGCAAAAGCGTGAAGCGGTTTTGTGTAGGATAATGCGTAACAACAAAGATACAGAGCGGCTCAAAAGTTCAATCCTGAATGGAGCCGCTCTAAATGAATAAAAATGATATGAAACAGGGTGCTTCTATGAAAATCAGCCTCATCACCAAATCGCTTCTTGCTTCTGCAATGCTGCTCGGCGCCGTATCGGCCAGCGTCACTGCACAGGCTGAAGAAAAGAAATGGACCAAAGTAACCATCGCAACTGAAGGTGCTTACCGTCCGTACAACTTCACCAAAGCTGACGGCACACTCGACGGCTATGAAATCGAGCTGAGCAAATATCTCTGCGACCACATGAAAGTGGAATGCACGATCGTTGCAACACCGTTCGACAGCATGATCCCTGCGCTGAACGCCGGTAAGTTTGATGCAATCATGGCTGGTCTGACTGCCACTGCCAAGCGTGAAGAAACCATTGATTTCTCGGTTTCCTATGGCCTGACACCACAGACTTTCGCGACGCTGAAAGACAGCCCGTATGCGAAACTGCCACATACCGGTGAAACCGCGTTTCTTGCGAACGACGACGAAGCCACCAAGAAGCTGATCAGCGAATTCGCAACGTCGATCGAAGGCCGTACCGTTGGCGTACAGACCGCTTCGCTCGGCCTGACTCTGCTCAACACCTATTTCAAAGATTCCGCTGATATCCGCGAATATAAAACCACTGAACAGCATGATCTGGATTTGAAGTCCGGCCGCGTTGATCTGGTTGTTGCTTCGCTGGCCTATCTGGCCGATGCCGCTAAAAAGCCAGGCAATGAAGATATGGTTCTGACAGGTCCTTACTTCAAAGGCGGCGTATTGGGCCGTGGTGTTGCTGTAGGTCTGCGTAAGAACGAACCTGAGCTGCAGAAGAAGTTCAGCGAAGCGATTGAAGCTGCAAAAGCAGACGGCACAATCAAAAAGCTGTCCGAAAAATGGTTCGGTTTTGACGTAACTCCATAAGTTACAGATACAATTTGAAATCATGAATGTGGCTGCGATTTTCGCGGCCACATTTTTTATGCGTGAGCCAAAGCAGTAAGACCATGTTCAAACCCGGTCATCGCATAAAGACATGATCTGATCTGAAACTTTGATGATCCGCTCTGCGCAATATGATTGGACGGCAAGGCTTTGTATCTGTAGAAGCCTTTGTTATTCAAACATTTCTCATCCTGCATCCGGATCACGACTATGCCTGTATATGAACTCGCCGCACTCGGAGCCGCGACTTGCTGGGCGTTTACAGGTATTATTTCCGCTATTCCGGCAGGCCATGTCGGCGCACTGGCATTCAACCGTGGCAGACAGGTTTTCGTCACCGGATTATTACTGATCTATGTGCTGATCACCGGTACATGGCAGGATCTCAGCTGGGATAGCGCTGTGCCGCTGCTGCTCTCCGGCCTGATCGGGATTTTTGTCGGCGACTCTTTGCTGTTTACCGCTCTGAACCGTCTTGGCCCCCGCCGTTCCGGTATTCTGTTTGCCCTCAATGCGCCGATTGCCGCCGTGCTTGGCTGGCTGCTGCTGGATGAAACATTATCGCCTATGGGTGTGCTTGGTATTGCCATCACCATTTCCGGCGTTTTGCTGGCCATTCTGTTCGGCAAGCGCCGTGCGCAAATCCATGAATGGGAAAAGATCAAAGGCCCGCTGTGGATCGGTGTCGGGCTGGGGCTGGCAGCAGCGACCGGTCAGGCCATCGGCTCGATTATCGCACGCCCTGTGATGGCCAGCGGTATTGATCCGGCACTGGCATCCCTGCTCCGCGTCGGTATTGCCGCCTGCTGTTTGACCGTGCTGACACAATTACCGTTTCCGGCACTCAAACCGAAAAAACCTTTTACGCTGAAGATTGCGTTCCTCACCGCTTTGACCGGCTTTCTCTCGCTGGCATTGGGCATGACTTTGCTGCTCTTTGCACTTTCCGGCGGCAAAGTCGGTATCGTCTCCACCATCTCGGCCACAACACCGGTGATTATTCTGCCGCTACTATGGCTGCGCACCGGTGAACGCCCCGCCAATGGTGCATGGCTTGGTGCGCTGCTGGTTGTCGCCGGAATGGCACTGATTATGCTGCGCTGAGTGAAACCCTCACTCAGCAGCTTGCTGTTGATAATGATGGCCGGAAACCACACGCACAGCTTCAGAAACCGCTTGTGCAATGCGGTTCTCAATCAGCACATTGCTGAGCTTGCCATCGGTAAAATCACGGTCTGAGACATAGATTGCAGTCGGTAATGCAAAAGCTTCGAAAAAGCCAAACAGCGGGCGCAACTGATGCTCGACAATCAGCGAATGGCGGTCACCGCCGCCGGTTGCCGCCAGAATAACCGGCTTGCCACGCAGTAATTTCGGATCGAGCAGATCGAAGAAATGTTTGAACAGCCCTGTATAGCTGCCTTTATAGGTCGGTGTGCCGACAACCAGCAGATCAGCCGCAGCGATTTCATCCACAATATCAGAAGCCTGCTTGTCGAGTTGTGACGGCCAGCGTGCAGCCGGAAAAGATGCCCCCAGATCGGCAATATCATAGACGGATGACACACCGCCAAGCGACAAAGCTGCCTGTCCGGAAATATGTTCAACAAAGCCGCGGGTTTTAGACGGGCTGGTGAGGTTGCCGGAAAATCCGGTTATGCGGGGCGCAGTCATAGTCTTTCCTCGGAATTTTCAGATGTGTCATGTGTCAGCGGGAGAGGCAAAGGAATGTCTCCCGTAAAAACCGGTACGCGGTAACCGCGTTGCACAGCTTCACGCTGCGCGATCTTCAGATACCAGCGCCGTACGGCAGGATAATCATTAAGATTGATTTTATGGCGTTCAAAACGTGACACCCACGGCCAGACCGACATATCGGCAATGGAATAGTCTCCTGCCAGATAGTCTTTGCCGGTGAGATGCAGCTCCAGCTTTTCATAAAGCCGTTTGGTTTCCTGCGCGAAGAGCGCGGAGGCTGCCGGCGCCGCATCCGGATGATAGGTCAGAAAATAATGCGCATGGCCAAGTGTGGGGCCAAAACCGCCAACCTGCCAGAAAACCCATTCCAGCACTGCATAACGTTCAGCGCCTGAGGCTGGCAAAAATCTGCCGGTCTTCTCTCCGAGATATGTCAGGATTGCACCGGATTCCAGCAATGCCAGCCCGTTTGAATGATCGATAATCGCCGGAATTTTAGAACCTGCATTAATCTTGCGGTAACTATCCGAGAACTGCTCGCCTTTGGTCAGATCAATTGCATGCGCCTGATAGGGCAAGCCAAACTCTTCCAGCGCAATGGAGGTTTTCAGCCCGTTGGGCGTTATCCATGTGTAGAGATCAATCATATCAGTCGAACATTAACTCAGGCATCGCGTCGGATGATGGACGGTTTATCATATTACGTCCGGTCACATCTTCCAGCCCGTCAAAAATCTCCCGCAACCGCAGCACAATTTGCTCAACACGCGGATCAGCCACGCTGTAGATCATTGTCTTACCGTCGCGTCTGCAAGCAATGGCACCTGCCTCACGCAGAATACTCAATTGTTGCGACAGGCTCGGCTGCGGAATACGCAGTTCCGCTTCCAGCTCACCGACCTGCGCTTCCTGCTCCATCAGATAGCAGACCAGCGCCAGCCGGTTTGCATTGGCAATCAGCTTGAGCAGGTCACTCGCTGTAGTGACCGAACGGCATAAACGGGCTGCAACCGGCTTGGTCATTAAACCTCTCTTTATAACCAACGCGCAAACATTCTATAAAAAAATATATTGATAACCAATATTAATCAATATGTTATAAATTAAAGCGTTAAAAATTATGACCTGCGCCCGTGTCAAAAACTAGAATAATCCGTTACAAATCCGCGCAAAATTAGAACAGCCCGCTTTGGCATTCATTTTACAAAAACGTAAATTGTAACTCAGTACCACAGGCAGAGAATTCCGGTTTCTGCCTGCCATCTGAAAGGGCAGTTTATGAAAATCGGTGTTCATCCCAGCAATCTGCATCTGCGTATCGCACAAGTCTGGCCTGATGCCTTTGCCGCACTGGATGGTGAGTTTGTCAGCTATCGTGAAGGGCGCGACACCGGCCGCCTGATTGCGGAAGGCAAGATTGATTTTGGTGGCACCGGCTCAACGCCACCGATTACTGCCGCACTGGACGGATTGAAGGTAAAATATATTGCCGCCTCTGCTCCGCGCCCTGCCAATGGCGCAATTCTGGTGCGCGCTGACAGCCCGATCAAATCCATTCCTGATCTGAAGCACCGCCGTATCGGGCTGGTCGACGGTTCTTTCCAGACTTATTATCTGGCACGCAATCTTGAAGAGGCCGGTCTCAACCTCGCTGATATTGAACGCGTCGAGCCGGAAGTGAATGACGCCCTGCCAGCTCTGCTCGACGGGCGTGTTGATGCGTGGATTGCCATGGCACCGCGTCTGGAAAATGCACTTGAGCGTGATGATATCCGTCTGCTCTCACGTTGCGGCTCCACCATTCCTAACCGCTCTCTGTTCTGGACGCTTGAAGACAGCGGACTTGATTTCGAAACCCGCTTAGCAATTGCACAGGAGCTGGCACGTATCGGCCGCGAAATCACAGCAGATCCGCATCAGGCCGCCCGCAGGCTGGTGGAAAGCGGTGCAACGGAAGCCAGCCTGCGAGGTTGGGAAAAGGTAATTGCCTCTCGCGATTTCACCATCATTCCGGCTGATGACATCATTCTCACAGAACAGCAGACAGAAGCAGAGGTTCTGCATCGTCATGGTCACTTTGACCGCCTTGCTCAGATTTATCCGCAAGCTGCCTGATCGCCACAATCTCCTAAATTTAAGAATACGGACAATGATATGAATATTTTCTGGTATATGTGCGCACCTGACGGTGCCTATCCGTGGAAGCCTGAAGGTTCCCGCAAGGTTGATCTCGGCTATTACAAGCAGCTTGCCATGGCCTATGACCAGCTGGGTTATACCGGCGCACTCTTTGCCACCGGCGCCCATGATGTATGGGGATTGGCCAATTCACTGCTGCCTTATACGGAGCGGCTGAAATTCCTCGTTGCCATCCATCCGGGTCTGATTGCGCCGACTTTGCTTGCCAAAATGGCTACGAGTTTTCAGGAATTTTCCAACGGTCGCCTGTTGGTCAATGTCGTATCGGGTGACGCCAAAATGCTCGGCGCCTATGGTACGAACATTCCCCATGATGAACGCTATGACATGGCCGATGAATATCTGACCATCTGGCACAAGCTGTTTGCCGGTGAGAGCGTGGATTATCAGGGCAAATATTTCTCCACGACGGGCGCCAAACTCGCACTGCCGGTGGGGGATACGATTGCCCCGCCGCCGCTCTGGTTCGGCGGCTCCTCCGATAAAGCGCTCGATGTTTCCGCCAAGCATACCGACACTTACCTGTCATGGGGTGAAACGCCGGAGCAGATCGGTGCGAAAATCGCCAAGGTTAAAGAACGCGCCAAGCAATTCGGCCGCACCATGCAATATGGTATCCGCCTTTATGTGATTGTGCGTGATACAGATGCCAAAGCATGGGAAGTCGCCAATGATCTCTATGCCCAGATGGATGCCGCATCCATTGCCGCTAATCAGCGTTTCGTTTCCAATACGGATTCCGTTGGCCAGCAGCGGATGAGCGCTTTGCATGGCGGCGTTAAGCCTGAGAACCTGCGTGATCTGGAAATTGCGCCGAACCTCTGGGCAGGCATTGGTCTTGTCCGTCCGGGGCCTGGCACAGCCATTGTCGGCTCGCCGGATACGGTTATCCGTACACTGGAAGCCTATCGTGAAGCGGGTGTGGAAACATTCATCCTCTCCGGCATGCCGCTTTTGGAGGAAGCCTATCGTTTCGGAGAAACTGTGCTGCCACGCCTTGATGTTTCGACCGAAGTAACGCAAGCAAAGCATTATACATGGTCAACTCTGTTTGACCGCGACCTCTCCAAGCTCAAAACGGCCTGATGATGAGTACAGTGAAGACCTATCCCGCAATTGCAGCCACACCGGTTCAGTCACTTGCCAGAACATTGCTGGCAGGTATTGAGGCCATGCTGGGGGCAATCTGCGCCACATTGCTGGCTGCACTGCTGCTGATTGTGCTGACAACGGTTGTGCTGCGCTACGGCTTCAATACCGGTCTTCTCGGCTCTGAAGAGCTGGCGACATGGCTCTATGTTGCTCTGATCGCCTTCGGCGCACCGCTGGCCATCAATTCGGCATTGGCGATGCGGCTTGATCTGGTGACTTCGCGTTTGTCTCCTGCCGGTCAGCGTGTGACGTCGGTTTTTGCCGATGTTTTCACACTGATGAGCGGGCTGATTTTAAGTTTCGGCAGTGCACGTATTGCCACCTTACTTGGCGGCATTTCTCCGACACTTGGTCTGCCGGAATGGATCAGGTTCGGCTTTCTCGGGCTGGGCGGGTTCTTTATCGTGATTGTACTGGGATTGCAGCGCATCAGCGAGAATAAAACCGCTGACATCCTGATCGCCGGTATTATAGCGACAGCGCTCTATATCGCGGTCAGTCATAGCCATATTGATACGGATTTGAGCCCGAGTATTGTACTGGGTCTGATCGCACTAGCCGGCCTGCTGGTTGCAGCACCTCTGCCGCATGCTTTTCTCGCCGGTGCCTATATTGCCATTGCCTTTGGCAGTACCTTGCCGGAACCGGCTGTGGTTTCCTCCACTGTCACCGGTGTTTCCAAATTCCTGTTGCTGGCGATCCCGTTCTTTCTGTTGGCCGGAAGCCTGCTCACCGCCGCGGGTATTGCCCAGAAAATCGTGCATTGTGCCTCTTCTCTTGTTGGGCATCGCCGTGCCGGACTGGCACAAACCACGCTGCTGACCAGTGTGCTGTTTTCTGGTGCCTCCGGTTCTTCTGTCGCCAATGCCGCTTTCAGCTCGGCAACCTTTCAGCCTGAACTGGTGAAGCGTGGTTATCCGCCTGCACAGGCCGGTGCGATTATAGCGGCCACTTCCGTGTTGGATAATGTCATCCCGCCGTCGATTGCCTTTCTTATTCTCGCAGCAGCAACCAATCTCTCCGTCGGTGCTCTGCTGGTCGGCGGCTTCTTTGCCGGTGCTGTCATGGCCGTGTGCCTCGCTGTAGCCATTCACCTGACAGTGAAGGAACAGGTTGCACAACCGCGTGCCAGTGGGCGGGAGCGTGTACAGGCAGCCATTGGTGCTATACCAGCTTTTGGCCTTGGTATTATCGTTGTGGTCGGCATCCGCATGGGTGTTGTCACCACTACGGAGGCCGCCGCCATTGCCGCAATCTATACGCTGATCATGGCTGCGATCGGCAAAATCGGCATCACTTCGCTCTATGATATTTTCAGGCAATCCGGCAAAGAGGCCTCTGCGATCGGCCTGCTGATCGGCACGGCCAGTCCCTTCGCGTTTCTGCTGGCGGTGGATGATATTTCCGGCACGATTTCCGATCTGGTCAGTGGTTTCGGTGCCAATCCGGTTGTTATCCTGATCATCATCAATCTCGTGCTACTGGTTGTCGGTCTTGTTCTGGATATCGGCGCTGCAATTCTGCTCTTCGGTCCGATTTTTCTGCCGATTGCGGTTGCCGCCGGTATTGATCCGGTGATGTTCGGCGTCATCCTCGTGGTCAATCTGATGATAGGGGGACTAACACCACCAGTTGGTATGCTGGTCTTTGTAGTCAGCGGTGTTACCCGCCTGCCCGCCACCGCCCTTTTCAGAGCCATGACACCCTATTTCATCGCTCTGCTGTTTTCTCTCGTCATTCTCGGCGCATGGGCTTTGCTCATCTGACCCGTCCGCATAAAGGATTATCCGCTATGATTACGCTTAACCGTCGCCATTTTCTGCGCACAGCCACGCTCGGCACTGCAACTGCACTTGCCATGCCAGCCCTCATCCGTACGGCACAGGCCAAAACCGCCATCACGATTGCCTCACTGTTCGGCGATGATAAGCCGGAAACCAAAATCTGGCTGAAAATCCGTGATCTCGTGGAAGCAAAACTGCCGGGACAATTCCGTTTCAATATCGTCAAAGACAGTGCTTTGGGTGGTGAGAAGGAAGTGGCTGAGGGTATCCGCCTTGGTTCCGTGCAAGGCAGTCTCTCCACAGTTTCCGCTTTGTCCGGCTGGGTGCCGGAACTGCAAATTCTCGACCTGCCATTCCTGTTCAAAGATGCTGACCATGTGCTGAAAACTGTGCAGGGCGAGACTGGCAATGATCTGAAAGAAAAACTGAAGGCTCAGAATTTTATTGCCACCGGCTTCATCAATTACGGCGCACGGCATTTGCTGACCAAAGAGGCCGTGACCAAACCGGAGCAACTTAAAGGCAAACGTATCCGTGTTATTCAAAGCCCGCTGCATACCAAGCTCTGGAGTAATTTCGGCACCACGCCTGTGGGCATTCCGATCACCGAAACCTATAATGCACTGGAAACCGGTGTTGCCGATGCGATGGATCTGACAAAATCCGCCTATGCGAGTTTCAAACTCTATGAGGTGGTGCCGTTTGTCACGGAAACCAGCCATATCTGGGCGTCGGGCGTGGTCTATTTCTCTGCCAATTTCTGGAATGGCCTGAACGCCGAGCAGCAGCAGGTACTGCAGGAAGCATCCCAAGAGGCCACCACCTATTTTAATCAGCTGATCGTTGATGATGAAGCCGCAGCGATCACCACGGCCAAAGAGCATGGTGCGCAGGTTCTGCAACCGGAAAATTATGACCAGTGGCAGGCCGGTGCAAAGACCGTCTGGGATGATTTTGCACCGGTTGTCGGTGGTATTGATCGCATCAATGCGATCAAAAATCTTTAATCCAAGGGTCAGCTAGCCATCCCCCTCCTCAGCCGGAGGGGGACGTTAGAGTTTTAACTCTCAACCTGATATTTCTTCAGCATTTCAGCGGCACTGATTTCATCGGTGATGAAAACCGTTGGCTTCAGCAGTTTCATCGCACCGAGCAATGCCACAACTTTTTCCGGCCCGCCGGAAGTGAGGATACGCATTGGAGCTTTTTGCAACTTATCCATACTGACCGACATCACGCGCTCATGCACCGGATCGGCAACGATCTCGCCATTGCGGTCATAGAAATGGAACAGCATATCGCCGACTGCACCATTCTCAATCAAAGAGCGCTTCTGCGCGTCATCAATCAGACCAACACGATAAGATGTGCTGCTGGCCGTCTCAATGCCGCCGATGCTGAGCAGAACCATGTCCAGATCATCAGCCATTTCGAAAACGTCTTTCAAACCGCAGCGCTCAACCAATGCCTCGCGGGTTTCCTGACTGTCAACCAGTGCCGGTGCGGGGATCAGATAGCCCTCGCCCTGAAAAATCTGCGCAAATTGCCAGGCAAATTCCGGCGGATTGAACCGGCGCGGCTGTGCAATTCCGCCGAGAAGCGAAATCACTTTAAGATCATTAAGACTGCGCGCACCGATATGCTGCAAAGTGCCGGATAATGTGCGCCCCCAGCCCACACCAATACGCATGCCATGCTGTACTTTTTCGGAAAGATAGGCACCGGTTGCAGCGGCAATCGGCACAATCGGATCGGTCTCCGGTGTTGACAATGGCGCAACGATTGCCCGTTCCAGCCCGAAGGTCTGCTCCAGCATTCTTTCCAGAGCAGTCAGACCGGCCAGCTTGCCTTCAATCGTGATTTTCACCTCATTGCGGGCACGGGCTTCAGCCAGCAACCGCACAATTGTTACACGACCGACACCAAGCACATCCGCAATGTCGTTCTGGGTCATCTGCTCGACATAATACATCCATGCCGCGCGGGTGCGCAGCCGGTTGGTCTTATTTTCGCTGGCGACGCTCTCTGATCCGACGATAAATTCCGGTGTTTCCTGAACATTACCCGATTTGCGTTTCGTGCTTTTCAACCCAATTCCCCGAATATTTTGCATATACTTATACTGCCCGCTGAAAGACCGGCCGATACGCATGTTTTTCTGCACGCAGCTTATTGCTTTTTCCGCCATGAAGAAACAATAATCCCGTCATCATTTCGGGTTATACCCGCATCATGCGCGCAGGATGAACGACCATGCATCAGGACATTCCGAACGACATCGCCGTCAGTATCAAAGACAAGCTGCGAGGCCTGCGTTATGCCCTGCGCCGTACCCGTCACGGTCAGAATGAGGTTGCAGAACCGGCAATCCTGCCGGATATTGTCCTCACCCGTGCCGCACATGTTGCGGCAACCGTGATGGATAAAGCATTCAGTACGGCCGAAAATATCTCTATTTCACTGGTTTCCGACAATCCGTCCATTCATGAAAATGCGCCGGATGTGCAGGGTTTGAGCTTCTATTTCACAAGCGGACAAGAAGGGCAGCGCGCGTTTCATCGCGATATGTATTATCTGACCAAAGCCGTATTACGCCGTAATAAAGCTGAAAATGTATTGATTCAGGAAGCGGTTTTCATGTCGGTCTATAACCATATGAAACAGCGCTATAGTGCGGATATTGCCCGCCTGCATGACCCGAAAACAGATGTGATCCAGCAGACTGCCAGACTGTGCACGGCGCTGTTTCAGGAAATATTGCGCCAGCAACCGGTGCGCCAGTCCAGCAGCCTGTCCGAACAAGCCCTGATTTCGGGCTTTGCTGCCATTAGTCTGGCCTGCGGTCTGGCAACGGCCAAACCGGTGGATATGGAAAATATTGATAATCTGGAAAGCGCCCTGCTGGCAGTGGAAGCACGCGGCGAGCGTATTCTTGAAAGCTTGCAGAACAAGGATGAAGCGGCTCTGCAAAAACTATTTGCCACACTGATTTTTCATCTGCCGTAAAGACAAGACACCGCCATAAGAATGTATTTTACGGCGGTGTTTAAATTTATTTAAGCTCAGAAATCAGCTTCTTTGCCCGCGGGATTGAAGCGGGACTCATGCTCAGTTCTGTCAGCCCCATGCGGATAAATTCTGCAATCAGATCCGGCCTTGCTGCCGCCTCACCGCACATTCCCACCATAATACCGGCCTCAATGCCTGCTTTTGCTGTCATCTCAATGGCAGCCATTACCGCCGGATGTGAAACATCATTCAGCTTGGCAACGGTCGGATTAAGCCGGTCTGCAGCCATGACATATTGGGTCAGATCATTGGTGCCGATTGAGAAGAAAGCGGCTTCCTGTGCCAGCTGTTGTGCGGCGAAAACAGCGGCAGGCGTTTCAATCATCACACCAAGATCAAACTGACCGCAAGCCTTGCCCTCACTGAGCAGTTCCTGCCGGCAGGTTTCAATTAAAGCTTTGGTTGCACGGATTTCCGCCACATCCGAGATCATCGGCAGCATGACTTTAAGCTGACCATGCACGGCAGAACGCAGCAGGGCACGCAATTGCGGCTTGAAAATATCCGGCCGGTCAAGACACATACGGATACCGCGCCAGCCGAGAAACGGGTTTTCCTCTTGCGGAAATTCAATACCGGCAATCGGCTTGTCCCCGCCAATATCAAGCGTGCGCACAATCACCGGATAAGGTGCAAAAGCTTTCAGCAAAGCCGAATAGGTTTCTGTCTGCATATCTTCCGATGGCAGATGCATATGTTTCATGAACAGCAGCTCGGTACGGAACAAGCCGACGCCCATCGCACCGGCGGCCTGCGCCACCTCAATTTCTTCCAGCGCACCGAGATTAGCGGCCACCTCAATCACCGTACCATCTGACCGCTGCGGGATCATGGTGCGGTAGGCTTCCAAAGCCTGTTTTTCAAGCTTCGCGTCTGTAATACGCTGCTTGAAATCCGCACATATTGTTTCATCAGGATCCGGCGCAACACGGCCTTTACTGCCGTCAACCGCAATCTGCTTCACCTCTTTCAGCTGATGCACCGCTTTACCCAGACCGAGCACCGCCGGAATACCATGGGTGCGGGCAATGATCGCCACATGGGAGGTTGCGCCGCCATGGCCACAGACAATCGCACCGATTTTTTTCAGCGGTGCGCGGGCGAAATCCCATGCGCCGATATCTTCAGCGATCAGAATGGCACCATCCGGCAAGGCTTCAAGACTGATATCCTGCTGTCCCAGAAGCGCCAGACAAATCTGACGGCCAACGGCCTGCACATCATCGGCACGGGCATTGAGATAAGGATCATCAATCTCTGAGAACTGACGGGCAACGGCTGCACTGGCACCGAGCATGGCGGAGAGCGCATCCAGCCCGCCACGGATCAGGCCTGTTGCTTCATCAAGCAAGGTCTCGTCCGCAGCAATATCCTTCAATGCCGCAATAATACCGCGATCGCTCTCGGCAAGATTATCCGCTTTCAACTCCGCATCCATGCGCTGCTGAACATGCGCGACAGCGTCATGAAAGCGGGTCAGTTCTGCGGGTATTTCAGAGGTTTTCAACGTGCGGTTATCGGCAGCGATTTCCGGCGGAAAAAACGGATAGGCCTCCCCGATTGCCACACCTTCACTGGCCGCAATACCAGTGATAAAACCGGCATCTTCCGGCTCTGCCTGCGCAACAGCCGGAACGGCTATTTCAACAGGTGCTGGCACGCTCGCAGCAACAAGAGCATCCGCATTTTCATCCAGACCCGACAGCGGATTTTCCAGATAGCCGATCAGCGTTTCCAGTGCCTCAATCGCATCTGCACCTTCGGCTCGTACGGTCACCGTGTCATTTTCCTTGACCCCGAGCAGCATCAGCTTCACAGAGCTTTTTGCGCTGACACTTTTGTCCGCTTTAGCGATCTCAATGTCCGATTCAAAGCTCTTGGCAAGCTTCACAAAGCGGGTAGCCGGCCGTGCATGTAAACCTTCATGCACCCGTACGATTGTCGAGCGTTCCATGCTATACCTGTTTCAGTCGTCTAAATATTATGCGTGAATGATAATAGCGGCGCCGGCCTGCAATTGTGCCACCAGCGCCTGCGTATCCACTTCGGAAGCGCAAATTTCTCCCGGACGCTCGGTGCTTTCAGAACCGTTGAACGAAATCACCACATGGCCGATATCCAGCACTTTTTGCCACGCGCTGGAGCCGACAGAAGTGATAGTCGCCTCAAGAGAACCGATGCTGATCTTTGCGCCGGTAGCAGGGGCTTCTGCAGACGGTTGGTCTTCCACCGCATGAAGCACAGATACCTCAGCCAGTTCTGACGGAGAGCCGTCAGCAAACAGGATAACTACGCCGCCTTCAGCCAGATCCGCCACTTCAGGACCCACAGCGGTAATCCGCGTTTTAAAAGAAATTGTCATAATGGCGGAACCTTTCAATCTGTCATTCAAATTAGTATTGAAAGAGCGGTCAGCCCCTGACGACCAGACCGCTCTTTGTATTGTGTATTTTAAAGAACCATCAGGCTCACAGCCCATGCAATCAGCACCGAAACCGGCCCCATGATCTGACGGCTGATGAGAACCGCAGGCACACCGATCTCGATGGTTTTCGGCTTGGCTTCACCCAATGCCAGACCGACCGGCACAAAGTCACAACCGACCTGTGTGTTATAGGCAAACAGTGCAGGCAGAGCCATTGCCGGAGCAATTGTACCATTAGCAATTTGCGGCCCGATAATTGCCACACCAACCACCTGCGCAATCACCGCACCGGGCCCGAGTACCGGTGACAGAAACGGCAGACCGCAGATTGCGGACAGGATCAGCAGGCCGATAATATTATTGGCAAGCGGTCCCAGCGGCTGTGCAAGAATATCGCCGATACCGGTATAGAGGATAAAGCCGATCAGCATTGTAACGAAGGCCATGAATGGCAGAACATTACGGATAACCTGATCGATGGTACGGCGACCGGCATTAAAGAACACGCCGACAATACCGCCCATTACACGGCCGACACTGCTGATAAAGCCGATCAGACCGCCTTCAGAAGGCTGTTCAACCGGTGCAGCGGCAGGCGCCTCAGCCTTGGTCTGTGCCGCAGCGGCAGCAGCCGGTGCGGAACCATCTGCAAGGGCGATATTTTCAGACTTCACACCCGACACATAAATGTCTTCGGTAATATATTGCGCAAGCGGACCGGACTGGCCAACAGGCATCACATTAACGGTCGGAATACGTTTGCGCGGATACACACCGCAGCGTGCTGTGCCGCCGCAATCCACGATTACAACAGCCATTTCGCTTTCAATCGGCGGGCTTTTAAAGCCGTCAACCGCTTCTGCGCCGGTCAGATCTGCAATCTGACGGGCAATCGGGTGAATACCGCCGCCGGTGACAGAAACAACCTTGTTGCGCTGTTCGGTCGGCTGAATGGTCAGCGGGCCGCCCCAGCCGCCGGAACCCGGATTAATCGTTACGGATTTATAGGTTTTTGCCATGTTCCCCTCCCGCCCCTCAGAGCTCAATGCCCTGACGGCGCGCCATAATGGCGGTAATACGTTCTGTCAGCATACCTTTGAGCAGGATCACCACGAGGCCGACCAGCGCATACCAGATGGGCACCGTGATATGATAACCGCCCGGCACTGCGCCCTTCTTTTCCAGTTCCAGCAGCGCCACAAGAATGCCGCCCCAGACGAAATACTCGCCCGGATTGATATGCGGGAACAGACCAAGCGGCGGATGCACATAGGAAACCGCAGCATCGTAAAATGCAGGCTTGTGCTTTTCTTCGAGAAACGAACCGAAAGTATAAGCCATAGGATTGGTCAGGAAGAAGACCGAAAGCAAAGGCAAAACCGTATAGCGGGTCAGCGCGATACGTCCGGCACCGCGCGCCAGACCATGCACACGCTTTTCACCCACCAGTTCGGTGATCGCGTAGAAAGCGGTCATCAGCACGATCAATGTCGGGATGATGCCGGTAACAAAGCCGGTCAGAACCTCGCCGCCCTTCTGGAACACACCGATAAAGTGTTTACCCAAAGCAGTGAGCCAGCCCAGCTGCTCTTCCTGCTGCACATTTTGCAGGCGTTCACGGAACTGATCGACAGTGATATTGCCGCCGGTTGCAGCCGCTGTTCCCGTATCAGTGCTGGCCTGCGCCAGAACCACGAGATCATTGCCGTTTTGCTGCACTGCCATTTTGCTGTGCAGCCCCGCGTTTAACACTGCGTCGGATACCAGCCCCCCCGCATGGTGCAGGGATTGCATGGTGACGTCGGCATGTTGTGCCAACATTGCTGTAATTGACATATTACCTCCCTGATTGCCGCATCGGAAATGCGACCTCCCCTACTCTTTTTAGTTCAGGCTTCCACAGTCTTCAGACCGGTTAGTCCGGTCTCTCCGTCAGACGTATCAGCCAGCCTTTCAGCCTGTTCGATTGCAGAACGCACCGCATGTGCCACAGCCGGCTGAAATTTTTCCTGCTCCAGCTGCTCCCGCAATTGGGCCAGTGTCAGCCCTTCAAAAGCATCACGACGGGTGAATTTGGCAAAGACTGTGCGACCACTCATCTCCAGTAATCTGCGCACAACCAGATCACGGTCCACCACGATCAGAACAATAACGCCCTTACCGAAACGCCCGCGCACATGACCGGCACCAACATATCCGTCTTTGTATTTATTGCTGATGCCCTTCATGACATCGGTATAGTGACGCATCTGGAACCAGACACCCAGCGACTGGAAACCCCAGAGCAATGCCAAAGCTAATAATGCCCATTGCCATATCGCCATACGATATCCTCCCGACTGCCTCTGAACCCGTCATCAGCTCATTCTCCCGAGTGAATTAGAGAACATTTGTTTTTTTCAATGTCAATATGTATAATTCATTACACGCAGGTCAAAGCGAATGGACCATGACATTTCTCCTGTCATCGCTTATGATTACTGTCAATGAAGTGCCCGCATAAAAGACCGATACAAGAAAGAGCTCATGATGGATCTGCTATTCAAAAACCAGATGGCAAATGTGCCTGATTTACGGCACAGGCTGCGTCAGCTGCGCTGGTTTCGGGCAACTTTGCGAAAACATGCCGGTCTGATTACCGAGATGACCGGTATGCGCTATGATATTGATGAAAAACGCCTGACGGAAGCCTTTCTCAACTGGATCGAGCTGGTCAATCAGAACAAGCATTATGCTGCTGTAGACCGTAAGGATTTCATTACTTTTGCCGCCGGTCTGGTTCTTAAAGAACTGATCCGCCTCAGCCCCGCCAAAGCAGTGAGCGCGCCGGATAAAGTTCTGACAGGCGAGATGGAGAATTTAAACGAAATCATCCGTTTCTGGCCGGAAGGTTTTCTTTATACCAATTACTGTATCTGCGCGATTGCCGCGATACAGGAACAGGAGTTCGGAACAAGTCCTGATATTGACCAGAGCGCCAATGATCTGCGCACCTGGTGGACATATCGTGAGAATGCGTCTGAAATGCCGGGTTTTGCCATTGCCTTTCTCGACAAATTTTTGGGACAGGAACCCAATTGGGTGATGCCGGATTTTGCCTCGGCACGCGCAGCAGTGCAGCGCGCACTCGGCGCGGACCATCCTGCCGTTGCACTTACGCAGCCATCACAGAATTAAAATTAAAAAATCCCCGCAGGATGGAAGGAAAACCTTGCATCCTGCGGGGGTGGATCAGAAGAACAGGCTATACAGAGGGAACGGTATGCAACCTGTTTTCTGCAGTTTTATTGTGCTGCCCTGCTGCACTCTCCGATGATACGCAGCACAGCATCACGTTGCTCCAGCTGAGGCATATGTCCGCAATTGCGGAACACATGCACACCCACGTCTCCCGGCAGGCCATGGGCATGAGCCACGGGAATAATGCGATCCTGCGCACCGAAGATCAGCCGTACAGGAATTGCCAGCCCCTCAAGGCTTGAGCGGATTTCAAACGTCTGGGTACTGTCCGCACATAAATGCGCCGCCATACCGGCCTGTGCTGCGCGCAGTTCCGTATCCTGAGCCTGCACAACCGTTGCATTGATGAAAGCTCTGGAGAGCATGTTTTCATCGGCAAACAGTTCTTTCAGCCAGGGCACAATGCTTGCCTCACTTTTGGCCTGCACCAAACCGTTGAGGAATGCACCATTGATCTGCGGGCCGAGACCGGCAGAAGAAATCAGAACCAGCGAGCGCACATCCGCAATGCCGCGATCGGCTGTGACAGCTGCCACAGCACCGCCCATGGAATGGCCAACCAGAATACAGGCTTCAACCCCATGAGCTGCCAGCGTTGTTTCCACACTGGCCGCAATCGCATCAATACTCTCCGGCACGTAACGCGGTGAGCCGCCATGGGCTGGCAGATCAAGCGCCAGAACCGGATTGCGCAAAGTACCGCCGGCCAGCAGCATACGCCAGCTGTTGAGATCTGACGCGAAGCCATGGATCAGCACAATCGGCAGCTGCCCTCTTTCACCTTGGCGCAACCAGACGGCATTGAGCGCGCCTTGCGCCGGTGATGTGACAACCGGACGGGATACGGTGGCCTGCACCGGCGAAACAGCAGGTGCCGCAGCCGTCAAGCTGAACTCTATGTCTTTCTTCTGAATACGACCTTTAGGACCGGAGCCCTGTACCGCATTCAGATCAAGACCTGCATCTTTTGCCAGTCTGCGTGCCAGTGGTGTCGCACGAATGCCTGTAATTTCAGTCTGTGCAACCGGTACGGAGGTAATAACCGGTTGCACAGCGGGGGTTTCAGAGACTGAAGGCTGCACGTACGGTTCATCAACGGGTTCTGCAACCGGTTGGCTGACAACCTTCCGCTCTTCACCTTCAGCATAGATCCATGCAACAGCCTGACCGACCGGCACGACTGCGCCTTCCGCAGCAGACACATCGCCTAGAATACCGGATGCCGGTGCATCCACTTCCATAGCGGCTTTGTCTGTTTCAATCTCAAACAGCAACTGACCTTTGGTGACCGTATCGCCATCCTTGGCGTACCAGCGCGAAATCTGGCCGGTCTCCATATCCATATCAACTTTAGGCAGGATGACTTCAACCGCCATGACTAGCGCGCCCCCTTCACAAGTTCGCGGGCGCTTTTGAGAATATCAGGCACCTGCGGCACCGTTGCCCGTTCAAGATCAGGATTATAAGGGATTGGTGTTTCCGCACCGCCAAGACGAATAATCGGGGCATCGAGATAATCAAATGCATCGCTTTCCGCGACAAGCGCACTGATTTCAGCGCCGATACCCAATGTCTTGACCGCCTCATAAACACACATCAGTTTCGAGGTTTTCTTCACACTGGCAATAATGGTTTCGCGGTCAATCGGGCGCACAGAGCGCAGATCAATCACTTCAACATTAATGCCTTCTTTGGCCAGCTCTGCCGCTGCATCCAGCGCTTTATGCACCATAATCGCTGAGGCAACGATGGTGAGGTCTGTACCTTCACGCACCACTTTCGCCTTGTTAAGCGGCACGGTGTAATAGCCTTCCGGCACTTCGCCCTTCATTTTGTAAAGCAGCTTATGCTCGAAAATCATCACCGGATCAGGATCTTCAACCGCTGCCAGCAACATGCCCTTCATATCATAAGGGGTGGAAGGCTGGACAACTTTCAGACCCGGCACATGGCCAAGCCACGCCTCAATACTCTGGCTGTGCTGCGCTGCGGCACCGGTGCCGGAACCGGCAGGGAAGCGCATCACCAGAGGCACGGAAACCGCACCACCCAGCATGTAACGAATTTTTGCCGCCTGATTGACGATCTGCTCCATTGCGAGCGCCGCAAAATCAGAGAACTGGAATTCAAAAATCGGGCGCATACCGGTCAGCGCTGCACCAACAGCAACACCGGCACCGCCAAGCTCGGAGATCGGCGTATCCATCACACGGTCTTCACCGAAACGATGCACCAGATCGCCGGTGACCTGAAAAGCACCGCCGTAAACACCAATATCTTCACCCATCAGGAAAACGCGCTCATCGCGTTCCATGGCGATTGCCATCGCTTCCTGAATAGCCTGCGAATAACTCAACTCACGGATTGTCGTGTCCATTTTTCTATCAGTCCGTGTATACATCGCGTGTCAGATTGGAGAGATCCGGTGACGGGCTGTTCTTGGCGAACTCGATAGCGTCAGCGATCTCTTTTTCGACATTGGTGCGGATTGTTTCAATTTCGGCATCGGTGATGAAGCCGTAAGTTTTCAGATCAGTCTCAAAACGGGCGATCGGATCACGATTGGTTGCCCAATCCTCGATCTCTTCCTTGGTACGATAACGGTTGCGGTCGCTCTTGGAATGGCCGCGCAGACGATAGGTCTTATTCTCGATCAGGGTCGGCCCCTCACCGCGACGCGCACGTTCAATCGCCTCATGAGCGGCTTCAGCAACGTCAGAGAGATTATTACCGTCAACAATCACACCCGGCATATTATAGGCCACCGCACGGTCAGCAATATTTTCAACCGCTGTCGAGCGTTTGGTCGAGGTTGACATGCCATAGCCATTGTTTTCACAAACAAAAACCACCGGCAGCTTCCAGACCGAAGCCATGTTCAGTGCTTCGTGAAACGCGCCCTCATTGTTGGCCCCGTCACCAAAGAAGGAAATAACGACCTTGCCGTTTTTCTGTTTCTTGGCCGACAGCGCAGCACCCACAGCAATCGGAATACCACCGCCGACAATACCATTGGCACCGAGATTGCCCTTGGAAACGTCTGCAATATGCATGGAGCCGCCGCGGCCTTTGCAATAACCGGTTTCCTTGCCGAAGAACTCGGCAAACATGCGGCCAATATCAGCACCTTTGGCGATACAATGGCCATGGCCACGGTGGGTCGAGCCGATCATGTCATTTTCTTCCAGCGGCAGACAAATTCCCATAGCACTGGCTTCCTGTCCGATGGACAGATGCATGGTGCCGTGAATAAGTCCGCGCATATAGCTTTCTTCCGCCCCCTCTTCAAAGCGGCGGATCAGATACATTTTATGCAGCGCTTCTTTGAGCTTTTCCGGTGAATATTCACGGAAAGCAAAGGGCAGATTGCGCAAATCACCCTTCGCGCTGTCGTCCGTCTGAGCCTTTTTGACCTGAGCCATCAAAGTTTACTCCTCAAGGCACTCATCAGAACGGGGGCCTGATGAGACCGTACATCAAATTCAAAACTATCAGGCGCCGTAGACCAGTTTGTCCTGACGGGCGCGCAATTCTGCGATCTTGGAACCTGCTGCCACAGCGGCATTGGCATAGGTGATCAACTCACCTTTTTTGATCGGCGCAGTAACGATACCGCCCTGCAACAAACCACACGGAATGGCTTTGGCGCTACGTGCCTCACCGGCCGTCATGATCCATGCGCGGTAGCAATATTCACCGATAGCATCGAGGGTTTCACCGACCGCCATATCCTTCTTGGCCACAGCTGCGACTTCCGCCACAGGCTTATCCAGCGGCACCATATCCGGCTTACCGTAGAGCACGACGCGGGCGCAGGTGAGCGGCACTTCCAGCGAGGTCAGGTGATAAGGACGATGGAATGTGAAATACGGGCCTTTACCCATTTTCAGATCTTCCATACGCTCGGAAATACGCGGGTGAGACATATCAGCAACGACGAACACACCCGGTGCCACGCCTTTGCCGATCGTATAATCGACAACGCCCACACGGGAGAGCACACCACCATCTTTTTCAGGGATCAGGGTTGAGGACAGCTGATCGAGCGTTGCGGCCGGACCATGCATACCGGCTTTGTCCGGTACCAGACCGGTGGCATTGGCGATTGCCGCCATTTCCACCATGGTTTTGGAACCGTCCACAAATTCCACCAGCATGCGCACATTCATATTGCGGCGGATTGCTTCTTCCATATAGGCGTCCGGCACCGCATCAATGTTCAGCGGATTGTTCTTGCCTTTACCGGCAGCAACAATCGGGTGTCCCATAGCAGACACAAACTCAATCAGCTCCATGCAGGATGACGGCTCGTCACCGGCACCAAGTGAATAGGTAACACCGAGGCGGTCAGCCTCACTCTTCAGATAAGCGCCGATAGTTACATCCGCTTCAACATTCATCATGACGAGATGTTTGCCGTGCTCCATGGCACGCAGACCGATTTCCGCACCAACGGCAGGCACGCCCGTCGCATCGATCACTACATCAATCAGATCATTCTCAAGGATCAGATTAGCATTGTCGGTTATAGCAACTTTGTGCGCTTCCATAGCGGCTGTCAGGTCAGATGCAGTATTAACCTCGCGGCCATGACCACTTTCCTGAAAAGCAATATCAACAGCTTTCAGCGCATTCGGCACACGCAATTCGGAAATAGCACCAATCTCAATACCAGGCATATGCGCAACACGGGTCACAATATCTGTGCCCATTTCACCTGATCCGATCAGGCCGATACGAATTGGCCTGCCGCTATCAGCACGGGCTTTCATATCGCGGGCAAGCCCTGTCAGCGCAACATTGGTGGTCATGAGTTCCTCCTGAGAGCGTTTTGGGTGCTTGGCGCTCTGTCTGATTTTATCAGTTCTATAATCGGGTATTGAACATTTGTATTCAAGTCAATACCTCTGTTCAATTCATCTGCGGTAAAACAGTCGCATGCCACGGTACAGGAACGTAAAATTATGCCGCCGCAGCGTCACGAAAACCAATGCGTGGCATCAGGGAAAAATTCTGAGCTGCGTAAATTTCTGTATATTTTCTGCTAAAAACACGGCTTATTAAGAGCGAAATTCTTCAGGTCATATTTGCCCCCGATTGACTTGGATATAAATTTCGCAGATACACTTTGGTATTAACTAAAAAACAAATGTTGCATCACAACATAATAACGCTCTTACATATCCCGGGAGGCTTGGAGATATGAATAAATTCCTGAATGGCTTGAAATCCGCGATTGATACACTGGGGCCAACAGTCCTGCTGCCAATCGTGATCTTTATTATCGCCGTCATCCTGGGGGCAAAGGTCGGCAAGGCGTTTCGCGCGGCCGTTACCATCGGCGTTGCCTTTATCGGTATCAATCTGGTGCTTGGCCTGATGTTCACCTCAATCGGTGAAGTGGCGCAGGCAATCGTTACCAATACCGGCATCAAGCGTGACATTGTTGATGTGGGCTGGCCTTCTGCCGCCGCCATTGCCTTCGGCTCTTCCGTCGGCCTGTGGGTTATTCCGGTCGGTATCGCAGTCAATATTGCATTGCTGCTGATGCGCTGGACACGCACACTCAATGTTGATGTCTGGAATTTCTGGCACTTCGCTTTTATCGGATCGCTCGTTGTCGCTGCGACCGACAATCTGGCCTATGGTATTGCCATTGCCGCTCTGGTTGCCGCGCTGTCGCTGCTATTTGCCGACTGGTCAGCGCGTGCCGTTCAGCAATTCTATGATGTGCCAGGCATTTCTGTTCCGCATATTGCATCGGCGCAAATTCTGCCGATTGCCATTGTCGTAAACTGGGTGCTCGACCGCATCCCGGGCATCAACAAAGTCAATATCAGCACAGAAACCATTGAACGCCGCTTTGGTGTTTTCGGGGAACCGGTGGTGCTCGGCCTGATTATAGGTTTAGTTCTGGGAACCATCGCCTTTTACAATGCCGGTGATTTCGGCACGGTACTGGCCAAGGTTCTCGGTACAGGTATGACACTGGCCGCTGTGATGCTGCTGCTGCCGCGCATGGTGAAAATTCTGATGGAAGGCCTGTTACCGGTATCTGATGCCGCGCAGGAATTTGTGCGCAAGCGCACCGGCGACCGCGAATTGCTGGTCGGCCTTGATTCAGCGATCCTGATCGGCCATCCGGCTGCGATTTCTTCGTCGCTGATCCTTGTGCCGATTGCGATCCTGCTCTCGGTTATCCTGCCGGGCAACCGCGTTATCCTGTTTGCTGATCTTGCGGTTATTCCTTTCATCGTGGCGCTTACAGCCCCGCTTTTGAAAGGCAATGTGTTCCGCATGGTTATTGTCGGTACAATCACGCTGACAATCGGCTTCTATGTGGCTAATGCTCTGGCACCGCTATTCACCAGCGCCGCCGTCTCTTCAGGCTTCAAGCTGCCGGATAATGCTTTGCAGATTACTTCGGTGGTCGATGGCTTCCTGTGGATTCCATATGTTATCATTGAAGCAATTCAGTGGCTTGGCGTTGCCGGTATCGGTGTACTGGCTGTAGTTGTGGCTGCCCTGTTTGTACTCTACCGCCGCAATACGCTGGCTTGGGAGCGTGCAGCCGGTGCCGCTGATGAGTCTGCAGATCAGGCCGCAACCTGACAATCATCTGAAGCATTTACCCCGTTATCGCGGGGTAAATGCACAATATTCATAGTAAACGGAGAAACAGGATGGCTACCAGCCTCTTCAATTCCCTTACAGCTGATGCAATTCTGCTCGGCGTTGAGGCAAAAACCAATGAGGAGGTTATCCGTCTCCTGGCCAGCCGGTTGCATCAGCTCGGCTATGTCAAAGACAGCTATACCGATGCGGTTGTGAAACGCGAGCAATCCATGCCGACCGGCCTGCCGCTGGAGCGAGCTGACAATGTGGCTGTGCCACACACTGATCCAGAGCATGTGCTGAAAGCAGCAATTGCCATGGCCACGCTGAAAACACCGGTTGATTTCGCGAATATGGAAGATCCGGAGGAAACAGTCGGCGTCGGCACCGTGTTCCTGCTTGCCATTAATGACAAGGACAAACAGATTGAAACACTGCAATCCATTATGGGCGCAATTCAGTCACCGGAGATTCTCGACGGGCTGAAACTGGCACAGACAACAGACGACCTTAAAAAACTACTCGGTTAAATAATATTATAAGGAGCGACCTCATGGCTAAACAGAAAACCATTCTCTTTGCCTGCGGCACCGGCATCGCCACCTCAACTGCGGTGAATGCCACTGTAACCGAGGAAATGAAAAAGCGCGGCCTCACTTTCAACGCTCAGCAGGCCAAAGCTACGGAAGTGCCGTCTCTTGCAGATAATGTGGATTTCATCGTCTCCACCACACCGATCTCAGCATCTGTGACCAAGCCGGTTATCAAAGGTCTGGCCTTTCTGACCGGCATCGGCAAAGACAAGGTTCTGGATGAAATTGAAGCCGAATTGCGCAAATAATTCACGCTCCGGAAACAAAAAAGCCGCTCAAAACTGAGCGGCTTTTTCTTAATTCACGCGAATGGTTGCGTCATGCTGAAAGCCGGCTCAGTAAACCATTCCGCGCCCTGCTCAGTCATATAGAAATGATCTTCCAGCCGGATGCCGAACTTTTCCGGCACGACAATCATCGGCTCGTTGGAAGCGCACATGCCTGCTTGCAGAACGGTCTGATCACCACGCACCAGATAAGGCGCTTCGTGAATAGTCATCCCGATACCGTGGCCGGTACGATGCGGCAGACCCGGCAACTGGTAATCCGGTCCGAGACCGTGGCGCTCAAGCACCACACGCGCTGCATCGTCCACAGAGCCGCAGGTTGCACCGATTTTAGCAGCCGCAAAAGCCGCCAATTGTGCCTCTTTTTCAATATCCCAGATGCGTTGTTGTTCGGCAGTCGGCGTACCAAAAATATAGGTACGCGTCAGGTCGGAATTATACCCCTGCACCAGACAACCGGTATCCACCAGCACCACATCGTTTTCAGCCAGCACATCATCCTGCGGCAGACCATGCGGAAAAGCCGTAGAGCGACCAAATTGCACGGCACAGAAAGTGCTGCCATTGCTACCGATAGCCTTATGGGCTTCATGAATGAAATTGCGAACTGTGCTGGCTTTGATGCCGGCATGAAGAATGCGGGCGGCACGGCGATGCACTTCCAGTGTCATATGCATAGCCTGTTTCATGATCGCAATTTCTGCCGGTGACTTCACGCTGCGGCAACCGTCGATAATCCCCTTTGCATCCTGCAAGGTTACGGAAGGTGCAGCTTTGCTTATGCTGCTGGCCATGCCGAATGGCAGCGCCGGATCAATAGCAAGAATCTTGCAATTCTCATCCTTCAGAATTTGCGCCACGAGCTCAGACGGGTTTTCATGCTCTTCCCAGAGGCGGATGCGTGCATCCATAATCCGCACGGCTTCCAGAGAACCCGCCTCAAAAGCCGGGCAGATCAGATAAGGTTCGCCTTTCAGCGGCAACACCATCGCCACCAGACGCTCGATCATGCCCCATCCGATACCGGTGAAATAATTGAGGCTGGTGCCTGCACCAACAATCAGCGCGTCTGCGCCACTCTCCGCCATCAGTCTGCGGGCTTTTTCAATACGCTCCAGCCGCTCCGAAATGGATATTGCCGGTGCAATATCAACCCACGGGCGAATTGCGCTCAGCTCCGTAGCGTAATCAGAACCACCAATCATCAGCCAGACCTTCCGTTTCTTTCAGGATTTGCAATCTCATATATCAGCTTAGCTTTGCCGAATACAGCAGATTTCCTTTCTTTAATTGCAAACAAAGAAAGATATTATTGACAACATATTTGTAGACAATATTACCGAATTTTTCTAAGCTGAACCGACTCCACAACAATAAACGGGGGAACATGAATGGATTTTGATTTCACGCGCATGGATCCGCAGGATCGCTACCGGTTGCTGACAAATTTTGTCGGCCCGCGCCCGATTGCTCTGGTCACAACCCGCGCGGAAAACGGGCAGGACAATGCCGCCCCGATGAGCTTTTTCAACGTCTTTTCCCATGATCCTGCGATTGTCATTCTCGGTATTCAGACAAGGCAGGACGGTCGGGAAAAAGATACGGTTCTCAATATCCGCAGAACACAGGAATTTACCGTGAATATGGTGGATATGGCGATTTCCGACGCCATGCTGGTTTGCGGGATCGGTTTTGAGCCGGATGTCGATGAAGTCGCCATGGCCGGACTGACTTCAGAGGCCGGAACGCAGGTTTGCTCACGCTGGCTGCCTCAATCGCCGTGCTCCATGGAATGTCGGGTAGAACGGCTGATCGACTATGAGCGCCGTGTGATTGTGCTTGGTGAGGTCGTACATATGCATGTGCGCCGCGACTGTCTGGATGAGGCAGGCCGCTATGTCAATCCGGAGGTCTATCAGCCGATCGCCCGCCTGCATGCCGATAATTACATCGCTTCCGATAACCAGTTTGTACTGAAATCGCCAGGATTAGCTGCGTTTCAGGATCGCCTGACCAATAAAGGTTGAAGTTTTGCGCATTCTTCTGATCAACCCGAACTCCACCCAATCCATGACCGATCAGGCCGAACGCAGCGCCCGCCGCGCAGCTTTGCCGACCACCGTCATTGAAGCAATCAATCCGGCAGACACCCCGCGCAGTATTGAAGGTCATGCTGATGAAGCGATGGCTGTTCCTTCTATGCTGCAGCTCATCCGCGAAGGTGAAGCGAATGGCTTTAATGCCTATGTTGTCGCCTGTTTTGATGATCCGGGACTGGATGCCGCCCGTGAAGTTGCCGGCGGGCCGGTTTTCGGCATTTGTCAGGCCGCTGTGCAGGTTGCCATGACCATTTCCAAACGCTTCTCTGTCGTCACCACCCTGCCCCGCTCGGTGCCGATTATTGAGGATCTGGTGCAGGAATATGGTGCCACCCATCATTGTCGTCGCGTACGCTCGATTGATATGCCGGTGCTGGCACTGGAAGAAGATGCCTGCCATACGGAAGAAATGCTGATGCAGGAAATCGAGCGCGCCAAACGCGAAGACCATGCAGAAGCGATTGTACTCGGCTGTGCCGGTATGTCTGAACTGTGCGAACGGCTGGAACAGCGTTGCGGTCTGCCGGTGATTGACGGTGTGACCGCTGCGGTCAAACTGGCAGAAGCTTATGTCAGCGCCGGATATCGCACTTCCAAAGCCGGTGCCTATGATTATCCGCGTGTGAAATAACTACGCACACTAAAGCTATTGAAAAACCTCCGGCCAGCGATGTCCGGAGGCTTTTTTATGTGCAAAAAACAAAAGACGACAGAGAGAACTCTGCCGCCTTTTGCCGGATGGGTGCCGGATATCCAAAGACATCCGGCACGGAGGGTTCGTCTAAATTTAAACTCAGATTTCACCAATGCGATGACAGGCAACACGACTGCCATCTTCATAGGTTTTCATTTCCGGTTTTGTTGCCGAGCAACGGCTGTCCGCAAACGCACAACGCGGATGGAATGTGCAACCCGAAGGCGGTTTCAGCGGGCTTGGCACTTCACCGCCGCCGACCACACGATCACGATGCGGTTCAGCAATATTCGGGATCGTTTCCAAAAGCAGACGCGTATAAGGATGCTTCGGATCAGCAAACAGTGTTTCTGTATCCGCTTCCTCAACAATCCGTCCCAGATACATCACCGCAATGCGATCCGACATATGGCGGACAACACTCATATCATGGCTGATGAACAGGAAGGTCAGACCAAGCTCGTCCTGCAACCTGCGCATCAGGTTAAGAATCTGTGCCTGCACAGAGACGTCCAGCGCTGAAGTCGGCTCATCGCAGACCAGAAATTCCGGTTCACCGGCAAGAGCGCGGGCAATGGAAATACGCTGGCGCTGGCCACCGGAGAACTCATGCGGGAATTTCTTGCCGTCCGATGGTGCAAGACCAACAATTTTCAGCAGTTCTTCCACACGATCATTGATCTCGGCTTCAGTCTTACGCAGTTTCAATTCACGCAGCGGTTCAGCAATGATGCTGTGTACCCGCCAGCGCGGATTAAGGCTCGCATAAGGATCCTGAAAGATCATATGGGCTGACAATGGCGCGCCGCTTTTTGATGGCGCAAAACGGATTTCACCATTGCTCGGACGGTAAAGTCCCGTCACCAGACGCGCCACAGTGGATTTGCCGCAACCGGATTCACCAACGAGGCTCAGGCAACCGCCTTGCGGCACGCTGAAACTGATATCATTGACCGCATGCAGCATCTGACGCGGTTTGCGCTCTATCACACGGTTGAGCCATGGTGCGGAGACGTCAAAGCAAATGCTCAGACCTTTGACTTCAAGGGCAGCAGGTGTCTGTTTCATAGCAATATCACTCATCAGGCAGCTCCCGCATTGAGCCAGCAGGCGCTGACACCGGTACCATCCGCAGCCGGCATCAGATCAGGACGCTCGCTACGGCAACGGTCAAACGCTTTCACGCAGCGCGGATTGAATGCGCAACCGGACGGAATGGCATCAAGACGCGGCATAGAACCATCAATCTGGTTCAGCCGTTCCACACGTTTGCCCAGCGCCGGAATAGAGCTCATCAGTCCGCGGGTATACATATGGCTCGGGTTTTTCAGCACGGTTTCAACCGGTCCGTTTTCTACCAGACGTCCGGCATACATCACGGCCACACGGTCAGCGGTTTCAGCAATCACGCCCATATCATGGGTGACCAGCATCACCGCCGTGCCATGTTCTTTGCACAGACGACGCAACAGCGAAGTAATCTGCGCCTGGATAGACACGTCCAGCGCGGTTGTCGGCTCATCCGCAATAATCAGCTTTGGTTCTGCGGCCAGTGCCAATGCAATCACAACACGCTGGCGCATACCACCGGAAAACTGGTGCGGATAATGGTTGATGCGGTCTTCCGGTGCCGGAATGCCCACTTCTTTCAACAGCGAAATTGCACGTTCTTGTGCCTGTTTGCGGTTCAGCGGCAGATGCTGAGTGATGGTTTCCACCAGCTGCGATCCGATAGTGAAAAGCGGATTGAGCGATGTCAGCGGGTCCTGAAAAATCGCGCCGATTTCACGGCCGCGGATTTTCTGCATTTCCTTGTCGCTGAGATTATCAATGCGGCGGCCATTGAGCAAAACTTCACCACCGGCAATATGCCCCGGAGATTCAAGCAAGCCCTGCACAGCCAGACCGGTCATGGATTTACCCGCACCGGATTCACCAACCACACCGAGAATTTCTCCCGGCATGATGGACAGGCTGACATCCGACAATGCAGTCAGTGTGCCGCGACGTCCCGGAAAATCAACCTGCAGATTTTTGACCTCAAGGGTCGGCTTTTGAGAAGAGGTTTCTGCCATATTATGCTTCCTCTCCGTGTTTTCCGGCCAGCGGATAGCTCGGCGGGAAAATCTCTGAGACCGGCGGATTATTGTAGGAACGCTCAGGATATTTAGCGATCAGGCCATCATATTGTGCCTGTGCCTGTGCGCGTGCTGCCTGCATATCAATGCCTGCAACTTCACCAAAGCGCATCGACAGACGGCCATCCACAAACACAGCTTTAGTGACTTTGCCGGAACCGCCGGTGACCAGCGTGGTGATCGGATCAATGCTTGGTGCCATGAATGTATCATCAAGGCCGAACACGGCAATATCAGCTTTAGCGCCTGCCTGCAGGCGGCCAAGATCGTCGCGTCCCAGTGCTTTAGCACCGCCCAGTGTGGCTGCATCAAACAGATCAGCACAGCGGATGCTTTCCGGTGTACCGTCATTGATACGGCAGGTAATCAGCCCGATCAGCAGGTTCATCAACATATCAGGCGGTGTGGTGTCGGTGCCCATAGCAATATTGATGCCGCGCTTTTTCACACTGGAGAACGACTTCAGCGTGCTGCCGCCGCGGGATGAAACCAGCGGACAATGAATGATCGACACATTATTTTGCGCGTATAGTGTCAGATCTTCATCTGTTGCATTGGTGGCATGAGGAGCAATAATCCGGTCATTAAGCACACCAAGGCTGTTGAGCCAGACCGGCGCAGTGGTGCCGTGAAGGCTGCGCACTGTTTCCACCTCCATCTGCCCCTGCGCCATATGCAGACGGATTTTACAATCCAGCTCACGCGCCACATCCTGCGTGCGCTTCAACAGATCAGCGGTACAGGTTTCGACGCGATCCGGTGCCAGCATACCACGCACCAGATCACCATGACGGCCATTCTGGCGGGTGATGTAATCCGCAGCATCCTTGAGACCGGCAAAGCCGCGCTCTTCGTTAAAGACCGGTACAATCTTGCCCGGTTTTTCCAGCATCATGCCGCCGGAACGGTAAGCAGGGCTCAGATAAACACGCAGGCCGAGATCACCGGCGGCATCCGCTGCCGCGTCAAACTCCGCAACAGTTTCACCCCACTCGCGGTAAAACAGCGAGGCAATCGGTGCTGCAGTGGTGATACCGTTTTGCAGAAGCTGGCCAAAAGCGAAGCGCTTCTGGAATGCCAGCTCATCTTGGCTGTACATTTCATAAGGACCGCTGTCGATATAGGATTTTGGCCAGACACGGCCTTTCGCCCAACCCGGATGGTGGTCAATACCGAGAATGGTCGTATCGAGATCAGACAGCGCATCGAGATCAATCAGCCCCGGACTGATAAGCGCGTTGCCGAGATCAATGCGGCGTGCAACCTCACCGGCAAAATCATGACCGACGAACAGCACAGTGCCGTCTTCGATTACCACTTCACCGTTTTTATACAAGCGGTGCTGGCCATCAATATGCCCCAGCACCCATTGTGCTGTGAGCAGTGTACGCCCTTCAGGACGCGCACCCAGCTTCAGGCTTTCAAGTGCAGTGAATTGTGTCTTGTCTGTCATGGCATTTCCACCACTGCTTTACCGTTACGCGCAGTAACACGACCGCCTTTAATCACCAGCGGACGTGGTGCCACATCAACAACGGCATGAGCCAGTGTCTGACCGGTGAGCAATGTCATGTCAGCCTTGCAACCAACATCCAGACCATAGCCTTCCAGCTGCATCACATCAGCACCGCCCTGCGAACAAATATGCAGCACATGTTCCAGATCAACGTCACGACGCAGGCCGTTTTTCATGCCGATCACTTTGGCACGGTCGATCATATCCGACTGTCCCCACGGGCCCCATGTGTCGCGGATACCGTCACAACCGGCACCCATGCGGATACCCGCTTCTTTGAGGCGCAGCACAGACGGAACCGGAACAGAAGGTGCGCCGGTCGTGAGAATGGCAACATCGAGTTCACGAAGTTGCTCAAGCAGGCTCGAAACACGCAGATAATCATTCGCACCCAGCGTGAAAGCATGGCTGATCGCGACCTTACCCTGCATGCCATTGGCACGGATACGCTCAAAGATCAGTTCCATAGTGAAAGCGCCGAGCTCACCCAGTTCGTGCAGGTGAATATCAATCGGCTTGCCATGTTTCACAGCCAAGGCAAACAGCGCATCCAGCTGGCCTTTCGGATCACGGTCGATACCGCAAGGATCAATACCGCCCAGCACTTCACAGCCCTGACGCAACGCTTCATCCAGCAGTTCCAATGTACCCGGCATCACCATCAGGCCGGATTGCGGGAAAGCCACGATTTCGATGTCGATCAGGTCTTTGAGTTTCTCGCGGGTTTCAAACACGCCTTCGAGAATTTTCAGGCCATGGGTCGTATCAATATCCACATGGCTGCGAATATGGCTGGAACCGTGAGCGATCAGACCAATCGCATGGCGCATCGACTGAATATGCGGGTCGAGGCCGATTTCGAGACGCTTTTCACGTTCAAAATCAATACGCTCGCGCAAGCTCGCCTGCTTGCCGTTTACATGCCAGTCGAGACCCCAGTTGGTTTTATCCAGATGGGTATGAGCGTCAATCAGACCAGGGATAACAATATGTCCCTGACCATCCTCAACAGCCACATCATCCGCACTGAGATTGGTTCCGTATTCAACGATACGACCATTACGGATCAGAATATCGGTGAGAGCACCTGCCTGCGGGCGCACATTGCGCAACAAAAGATCAGACATAAATTTTACCTCAGTTTCGGATTAAGGGCATCGCGCAGCCAGTCGCCGAGCACGTTGACAGAAACAACGAGCAGGCAGAGCTGCAGAACAGGGAAAACGGTGATCCACCACAGGCCGGAGAACAGGAACTGGTTGCCCAGACGGATCAGTGTGCCAAGGCTCGGCTGGCTCGGCGGCATGCCGATACCAAGGAAGGAGAGCGTGGCTTCGGTGAGAATTGCCATACCGAAATTGAGCGTCGCGGCCACAAGGATCGGCGTCAGTGTATTCGGCAGAATATGGTACATCATGATACGGCGGGACGGCACTTTCAGAAGACGTGCAGCCTGCACATATTCCTTGGAGCGCTCAACAATCGTCTGCGCACGCACGGTACGGGCATATTGCACCCAGCCGGACAGTGTGATCGCCAGCACCAGAACACCCGCAGCCGCATAATCACGCAGGTCGGCAGGCAACATCTGACGCACCACAGCGCTGACCAGAATTGCGATCAGAATAGTCGGGATCGAAAGCAGCACATCACCGATACGCATCAGCAGATTATCGATAATGCCCTGCATATAACCGGCGATCAGACCAAAGCTTAAGCCCACAATCAGCGACAGCACAACGGAAGCCACACCAATCAGGATGGAGATACGCGACCCGTAAAGGATGGCGGAGAGAATATCGCGCCCCTGCGTGTCTGTACCCAGCAGATATGGCCACTGACCGTCCGCATTCCAGATCGGTGGCAGTTCGGAATTCCACAGATCAAGCTGTGACGGATCAAACGGATTTTGCGGAGCAATCAGTGGTGCTGCAAAAGCGGTAACAATCATGAAAAGCAACAGAAAAGCTGCAATCATTGCCGGTTTATTGCGGGTGAATGACCACCACAGATCACTGTCGCGCATACGCTGCCAGCGGCTTTGCGGTTTCACAAGCGGGGCGTTTATTTTGTCTGTCATGAGAGCCCCTTAACGTGTAGCGGCGCGCAGGCGCGGATCAATCACCGCATAGGTGATATCAACAAGCGTGTTCAGCGCAACAAAGATGAAAGAAACAATGCAAAGATAGGCGGCCATTACCGGAATATCGATGAAGGTTACAGCCTGAATGAACAGCATACCCATGCCAGGCCACTGGAATACAGTTTCTGTAATCAGTGCAAAGGCGATCAGAGAACCGACATTCATCGCGGTCATGGTCACAACCGGCATCAGGCAGTTGCGCAATGCATGACGGAAATAGATGCGATAGCGCGGAATACCACGGGCGCGAGCGAATTTAACGAAATCGGAGCGCAGGGTTTCCAGCATTTCAGCGCGTACCAGACGCATAATCAACGTAATCTGATAAAGCGACAAAGCAATAGACGGCAGGATCAGCGCCATGCGACCGGAATGGGTGAGGAAGCCTGTTGACCACCAGCCGAGCTGCACAACATCGCCGCGGCCGAAGGCGGGCAGCAAACCAAAACTTACCGAGAAGACGAGAATAAGCAGAATACCGACTACGAAACTCGGCAGGGACACGCCGATGATCGAGGCGAACTGGAACAGCTCCGTATACCATTTGCCGCGATGGATGGCCGTAATCACCCCCATCGGAATACCGATAATCAGCGACAGCAGCGTAGCGACAATCACCAGCTCCATCGTTGCGGGAAAGCTCTCGGCGATCAGCCCCAGCACTTCCTGACCGTTACGGTAGGAAATACCGAAATTGCCCTGAACAGCATCGCTGACGAAACGCACATATTGTGTGATAAAACCGTCATTCAGCCCCAGCCGCTCGCGCAGATTGTCACGGTCGATCTGGCTCATCTGTTCATTGGCCATCAGTTCAACAGGATCGCCCGCAAAACGGAAAATCATGAAAGCCAGCAATGCCACGGCGAGCATAACCATCGCCGCATTTGCCAGTCGCTTGATTATAAATACAAGCATTCAGTTCCCTCTCCCAAGGATAATCATGCTATGCCGCAATCTGCATGACTGCGGCATAGCTAATTTTATTATTTCTTCAGAACAGTCAGCCAGTGACGCGGCTTGTTATCAGCCTGCTGGACAACGCTTTCCACCTTATCGGTGAGAACCCATGCAATCGGCTGCTGATGCAGCGGCAACTGGATGATTTCTTTTTTGACGATTTCCAGTGCCTGTGTCTGCAAAGCCAGACGCTTCTCACGATCCATTTCTGTGGAAGCTGTTGTTACCAGCTTGTCCAGTTCCGGATAGGACCAGCCGCCCCAGTTGAACACACCGGCAACGCCGGATTTGGTCTGGATGACCTGCATCAGGATAGAATAGCTGTCGAGCATTGGCTCATTCGCCCAGCCGAGAATATAGGCATCCGCCTGACCGGCTGTACGCTTCGGTGCCTGTACGGCTGTCGGCCCGATATCCAGCGACGGTTTGAAACCTGCACGGGTCAGCATGGAAATCATGCCGTTGCACAGCTCTTCTTCATTCAGGTAATTCTCATAGGTACAGACCAGTGTGAACGGGAAACCTTCCGCGCCGTTTTCCTTCAGCAGCGATTTCGCTTTATCCACATCATAGCCGTAGAGCGTATCCAGCTCCGGCACATAGCCCGGAATTTCCGGTGCAATAATCGTACCGGCATTACGGGATTTATCACGCATAATGCGCTTTTTAATCAGATCCATATCCAGTGCATGGGCAAAAGCCTGACGCACACCCAGCTTGTTGAACTGGTTTTCATTACCGTTGTGCAGCTTCTCACGACGCTGGAAGCCGACAAACACAGTGCGCAGATCAGTGCGCTCCATCAGGCGCAGCCCCGGAGCTGAAGCCAAACGCGCCAGATCCTGTGTCGGTGCGGATTCAGAGAAATCCACATCGCCGCCAAGCAAAGCTGCTACGCGGGTTGCTGCAGAGGTGATCGGGGTGAATTCGATCTTGTCGATATTATGCTGCGGCTTATCCCACCAGCCTTCATTTTTCAGCAGGATAGTTTTGCTATCCGGCACACGGCTTTCAAGCTTGAACGGGCCGGTACCATTGGTGTTATAGGTCGCATAGCCTTCCTTCTGCCCGCCCACATCGGTTGGCAGCAGAGAATCGTTTTTCACCAGCCAGTCTTCATCAAACATATGAATATTGGTCAGGTCGTTGAGCAGCAGCGGATAAGGGCCAGTCAGCTCGATATCGATTGTATAGTCGTCAACAATTTTAGCGGATTTATAGGCCGGCAGATTACCACGCAGCGGCGATGTCGGGTGGCTTACACGGGTGAGCGAAGCCAGAACGTCTTTAGCGGTGAAATCCGCACCGTCATGGAACTTCACATCTTTGCGCAGATTAAAGCGCCATGTGTTCTCGCCGACAACCTCCCAGCTGGTTGCAAGAGCAGGCTCGATCTTCAGATCGGCATTATAGCGCACGAGCCCTTCATAAATGTGACTGAGAAACGCAATCGTATAGCTGTCGCCGTAGGAATAAGGGTCCATCGAATAGACATCATGTGCAGCTCCCCAGCGCAATGTCTCAGCAGAAGCAATATGCGCGGTATGACCTAATGCAAAAGCCATCAAACCCGCGAGGATCGATTTTCTGAATTTCATGAATTTGTTCCCCAAAAAAGACAACCGGCTCTTCACTCTTGATGGTGTTTTGTCCGGACGGGGAGAGTGTGTGGAATTCAGATTTCATTGTCAACTAAATTGTCGACATATTTTTTTACAAAGCATTAGAGAAAACATATAATATCGGGGAAAACCTGATCTTAAAACAAAAACAGCGCCTGTAAGTTGACCTTACAAGCGCTGTAAATATCGAAATTCAACAAATATTACGCTTATTTAGTGATACGTGTTAGCCAATGGCGCGGCTTATTGTCGGCACGAATGGTGACATCTTCCACTTTTTTGGTCATACCCCATGCCATAGGCTGCTGATGCAACGGGATCATAATCACTTCAGACTTGACGATACCGAGCGCCTCGGATTCCAGTGCCAGACGCTTGTCACGATCCATCTCAAGAGCCGCTTTTTCAGTCAGCGCATCAAGCTCCGGATAAGACCAGCCGCCATAATTGGCTACACCGGCAGCACCTTTGCGGGTTGAGAGAACCTGAACCAGAATGGAATAGGCATCCAGTGTCGGCTCATTCGCCCAGCCGATCATGAACATATCGGATTTACCGCTGGAACGTTTCGGTGCCTGCACAGCACGCGGCGCAATATCGATCTTCGGTTTCAGACCAACACGGCTGAGCATAGTCACAATCACCGAGCAGACATCTTCTTCATTCACGCTCTCATCATTCATGCAGAGATAAGTAAATTCAGAACCGACAGCACCGGCTTCTTCCAGCAGTTTCTTGGACAGTTCCGGATCATATTTTGTCGGAATATCCAGCTCTTTTGTATAGCCCGGAATTTCAGGTGCAACCACTGTACCTGCTGTATGGGTCATGCCGCGCATCACGCGTTTGGCAATCAGTTCACGGTCAATCGCATGGTCAATCGCCTGACGTACCCGAATATCATTGAAAAAATTATCGCGGCCGTCGTTCAGCTTTTCCTTGCGGTTGAACACCAGATTGATGGTACGCAGATCAGGACGTTGTTCCACACGGATATTCGGCGTGCTTTCCAGACGCTTTACATCCTGCAGCGGCACGCCGTCTACCAAATCAATTTCACCGGAGAGCAGTGCGGCAACACGAGTTGCAGGCGAAGCAATCGGCGTGAATTCGATACGATCGAGATTATGCTTTGCATTATCCCACCAGCCGTCATACTTCACAAGAATAGTCTTGCTGTCCGGTACACGGCTTTCCAGTTTGAACGGCCCCGTACCATTGGTGTGGAAAGTGGTATAGCCTTCAACCTGACCGCCGACATCAGTCGGCATCTCGGAATTGTTCTTCACCAGCCAATCCGCATCGAACATGAAAATATTAGTCATATCGTTGAGGAACAGCGGGCTCGGCGAAGAGACTTCAATATCAACCGTATAATCATCAACGGCCGTCGCACCAACGAAAAGCGGAATATTACCACGCAACGGTGAAGACGGATGGCTGACGCGCTTCATCGAAGCGACAACATCTGCCGAGGTGAAATCGGAACCGTCCTGAAATTTCACACCTTCGCGCAGTTTGAAGCGCCAGACTTTGTTATCGATCAGTTCCCAGCTTGTCGCCAGCGCAGGTTCGACAACGAATTCAGGCGTATAGCGTACCAGACCTTCGTAAATATGGTTCAGAAACGCCAGATTGGACGTGCTGCCATAGGAATACGGATCAAGCGAGAAAATATCGCGTGCACCGCCCCAGCGCAGTGTCTCAGCAAAAGCTGCCGTGCTGATACAAGTCGCAACCGTACAGAATAATAGTTTTTTGAGTAATGAAGTCATGGTCGCCCCTCTCGCCGACATATGCAGCCGCCCTCCATCCTCGGGGCGGCAAAGTAAATTGCATATCAGAACGATGTTTTATGTAGGCATAATTGTCAACATATTTGTCATCAAATATTCTAAATGACATAAAAAACTCCGGCAAACCATCAGGCTTCCGGAGTTAAGATTTTGAAATCAGAAACGATAATCAGAGCAAGGCAGCACGCAGATTATAGGACTGGTCTTTATCATCTTCCAGTTCCAGTTCGCATTCCACGCGATCGAGATGCTCAATCACGGCTTTGATTGCCACTTCCGTATCACCGCGGGCAATATGTTCAACAATCGCCTGATGCTCATCCGGTCCGCAATTATGCAAATGGCGTGAACGGTAAACAGCTGTAATCAACGATGTGCGTGAAATAAGGTCTTTAACAATACCGTAGAGGAATGAAGATCCTGCAAGCTCTGCCAACAACAGATGGAAACCACCGGACAAACGGATAATATCCGTGCGATTACCCTGCCGGTCCGCATTGCGCTCTTCTTCCACATGGGCATTGAGGCGCGCAACATGATCTTTACTGATACGTTCGCACAGACGCTCAACCACACGATGTTCAATAGCGCGACGGGCATAAAATACGTCCCGCGCTTCTTCCACCGATGGTTCAGAGACGAATGCGCCGCGATTAGCCTGAATTGTCACCAGCCCTTCACGCTCAAGCGTCGCCAAAGCCTGACGGATACGCGCACGGCTGACATCAAAGATTTCCGCCAGCTCTTCTTCTTTCAGCCGTGTGCCTGGCTTCAGTTTCCGCTCGGCAATTGAGAGCCATATCCTGTCAAATATCTGATTTGCCGGTGTAGCCTGGGCACTTTCTGCCTTGGACATGAAAACTCCCGTTATTTCACTTATCTCTCAATTCGTATCAGGCATGCATAATCCTGCCTGTTTAATTATTTTCAAGAGAATGTCGACATGATTGTTCTGAATATTGATGCTGAATGTCTGACAAATAGGCGTAAATATCAAGAAGGTAAAATAAAAGCCAGCAATCAGAGATCGCAAGCCATGTATATTTTAAACAGAAAACAGCTGATTAACGCTCGATAGTGCGGTTCCAGCGGCGGCTCCATATCTGGCGGTTTTTTGTTGACCGCATCTCAATCCAGAACTTTTGCGGTTTCCATATAGCCACGGAAAGCAGTCAGCTTGGCATTGACCTTGGACGGAATAATATTGCCATGATCCAGCGCAAGGCACTGCCGCGATAAATGACAAGCTAATCAAGAAAGAGCGCGGTGGAATCCTGTTGTTTCCGACGCAATGCCACTTCCCGCAACAACCAGTCGAGAAAGTCTTTTGTTACCGGCTTTGAACGGAACAAATCCTCCTGACAGACAAACTGGTAGGTTTCCTGCGGTTCAAAACTATGTTCTGACACCAAGACCATCTGACCGGTGCGTAATTCCTGTTCGACCAGCGCCTGATCAATCAGTGCCACGCCCTGCCCCTCTTTCACCGCTTCCAGAATAATATGCTGGTCATCAAAAATCAGATCCTGCTGGCTATGCCCGAGCATCAGGCCGGAAGTAGCAATCCAGCTCTGCCATTCAGAAACAGAACGATAATGCAGCCGGTTGCTGCATAGTAATTCCCCCACGCTGTCATATTGATTACGGATTGATGCACCGCAGACCGGCACCAGCCTTTCCCGCAGCAATTGACGGGAGAATTTTCCGGTAACCGCACCCAGACGATAATCAATCACAATATCCGGCTGCCCCGATGCGGGAACATTAGTATCAAGATGGGACAGATGCAGCTGCAAACCCGGATGCTGCGCCAAAAATTCGGAAATGCGCGGTGCAATAATTTTCATTGAAAAGAACGGCCCGACTTTGACGCGCAAGATCTTCTGCGCAGTGCGCGGACTGATATGCCGGATGGTTCCGGCCAGATCGTCGAATGCCCGCTGACAGGAGGTGAAAAGCAGGGTGCCTTCTTGTGTCAGTTCCACACCATGTTGCCTGCGGATAAACACCCGCAAGCCGAGATAATCCTCAAGCAACCGGATCTGATGGCTGATTGCGCCCTGCCCGACGCATAATTCATCAGCCGCCGCCGTCAGACTGCCGCCACGCGCTGCCGCCTCAAATGCCCGTAATGATTTCAGCCCCGGCAAATCGCGCATCTCTTCCCCGTTTCATACTCAGATATGAATTATTTCGATACCTTACGTCAATTCTTTCACATTGCATACGGTTATAAAATCCATCATGCTCCAACCATAAACAAAATATGAAAATAAAATTATCAATTAATATCAATATTTTAATTGATAAAAAGCACATTGCGCCAGTGTGAGGAAGCACGACGCATTCAGCTTTAAAATCGTTCCGGATATTAAAAGAATATAATCAGGGGAACTCTCATGAAAGCTTTATCTGTAACAGCGGCAGGCTACCTGCTGTTCGGCTTGTTCACGGCACCATCAATGGCCGCGGAAAAACTGCGCATCGGTACTGAAGGCGATTACAAGCCTTTTAACTACGTATCCGGCAGTGGCGAAATCAAAGGTTTCGACTATGATATCGGTCAGGCCGTCTGCGCAGAAATGAAAATTGAGTGTGAATGGAGCACCCATGAATGGTCAGGGATTATCCCTGCCCTGCAATCCGGCAAATTTGATGTCATGATTGCTTCCATGGCCATCAATGACGAGCGCAAAAAGCAAGTCGGCTTCAGCAAGCCTTATTATTTCAATGCGATGCATTTCATCGCCCGCAAAGATCTCGGTATTCAGGATGTCTCTAAAGCGGCTCTGGAAGGCAAAATCATCGGCACGCAGTCCGGGTCTGTAGCCGTTGAGACTCTCAGAGAATATTTCCCCGATAATGAAGTGAAACTCTATAATTCTCTCAGCGAAGCGTTCCTCGATATGGACAGCGGCCGTCTTGACATGGTGCTGGAAAGTCAGATGGCGCTGAGCGACTGGCTGGCACAGGACAGCGGCAATTGCTGCGAATTTACCGGTAAGCCTTTCATTCTCGATGCGGCACAGGGCAATGCCATGGCTGTCCGCTTAGACAGCGGCGATCTGGCGGATCGCCTGAACACAGCGCTTGATGCAATTATGAAAAACGGCACTTATGACAAGATCCGCCAGCAATATTTCGACTTCGACATTATGGCGCGTCCGGTCAATGCCAGCGCCTATCTAAAATAATCCCCGCCTCCCCCGAAGCCTGAAGCAGCGTTCCTTTTACAGGCTCTGTCCTTCTGTCCTGCCAAAACCAATGGCAGGACAGAATACCCGTTCGCCTGCCAAACGCATTGCGTATAAATGAAAGATACCCCTATGAGCTTCAAAGTTGCTGTTCTTGAACTCAATCAGGAAACCAATACGTTTTCCAAACTGAAAACCACTTTGAAGGACTTCCATCTCTGCCATTATTTTAAAGGTCAGGAGATCGAAACCCATTGCCGAGGCACCAATTCCGAGATCGGCGGCTTTATCGAGTGTTGCGAGACCTATGGCTGGCAGCCGGTCTATACGGTTGCCGCCCGCGCAGAGCCCGGCGGTCTGGTTGAAAAGTCTATGATTGAGCATTTTCAGCGCGATGTCAGAGAAACTCTTGAGGGGCAGAAGCTGGACGGCGTGTTTATTGTTTTTCATGGTGCTATGTGCTCGGAAAGCGCGGATGATGCCCAGATCGAATTACTGCAATTCATCCGCAGTATCGTTGGCCACGACATACCCATTGCCGGTACATTCGACTTGCACGCCAATAGCGCACCGGAAATGAGTGCACTGCTGGATATTGCCGTTTCTTTCCGCACTTATCCGCATGTGGATATGGCCGAATGCGGCCGTAAGGCTGGTAAACTGCTTGAAGATGCGATGCGCGGTCAGATCAGCCCTGCGATTGCCGTGCGTCAACCGCCAATGCTCAATGGCTGCAATGACGGCCGCACCACCCATGCCTGCGCCATGACAGAAATTCTGGAAATTGCAGATCAGATTGCAGCACAGGACGGTATTCTCGCCACCTCGATCAATGCCGGTTTTTATGATGCTGATGTGTTCAATACCGGCCCTTCTGCTGTAATTTGCTATGACCGCAATAAGGTGAATGAAGCTCAGGCTATCAGCCATGCCGAGCATCTGTGTCAGGAAATCTGGAACCGCCGCGCGGATGAAGACAGTCGTCTGCAGGCACCGGATATGCCCGAGGCAATTCGTGCACATTTTGCCAGTAACACCCCAAATGGCCCGCTGGTGATTGCCGACTTTTCCGACAATCCGGGCTGCGGCGCTTATAGTGATGCTATAACCGTGTTGAAAGGTTTACTGGAAACCAATGTCGGGCGTAGCGCCTTTGGTGCGTTCTGTGATCCGCAGGCCGTTGAGGAACTGGCAGCGGCGGGTATCGGTGCACAATACACGGTTAGCCTTGGCGGGAAAATTGACCCGAAAATCGGTGGCGGTGCGATTACTCTGACCGGCGAAGTGATCGCCATTTCAGACGGCAATATCACATTCGAAGGTCCGATGTTTCAGGGACTGCCTGCTTCGCTAGGCAAAAGCGTCTGTTTCCGTGTCGGCAATACCGATATGCTGATTTCATCGGAACGCCAGCAAATGCTGGATAAAAACCTGTTCCGCAGCGTCGGTATCGAGCCTACCGACTATGATATTGTGGTGGTGAAGTCCCAGCAGCATTTCCGCGCGGCTTTCGGGCCTATCGCATCAGCGATTATCGAAGTGGATGCCGATGGGTTAAGTACAGCCAATCTCAGCGCTCGCGATTATAAAAAGCTGCGCCGTCCGATCTATCCGCTGAATACTGAAACCACTTTCAGCGCCTGAGCAATACATCGCATAACAACAAGACTGGCTCTGCATTGCATGGCCGGTTTTGTTTTGTCTGCTTCAATCCTGTTTTAAAGCTGGTCATTTGCATTGAGGAACAGTTATAGAAAACTGTCCTTTAAAAACATAAAGCTGCACAGACCATGGAACTTCGCTCCCTCGCCTATTTTGTTCTGGCCTGCCAGTATTATAATCATGCAGAAGCGGCGAAAGCCGAGCAGATTTCACCTTCCACACTCAGCACCGCAATTTCTGCGCTTGAGACGGAATTGGGGCTGGAGCTTTTTGTACGCGGCCCCAATGGTCTGGTGCCAAGCGAAGCCGGACGCTGGTTGTTTCAGCAAGCGACTGCGACCTTGCAGGCGGTGGAAACCGCCTTCTCCGGAAAGGCCATTTCTACTGCGTTGAAAGTCAGCTCGCCGCTGCATTTCATGTTCGGAAAATTGTCCCGTGCGGCGACAGCGGCCGTACGTCCTTTCCGGCTTTCCCATCCTGAATATTACGCACAAGTGCATTTCCGTTCACCACTGATCAGCGCCTTCAACACCAGCAGCACTGAGAATACAGATATCCTATTGGGCTATGCTTCGCAAAATGGCAGCGAGCAGGAACAATTTCTGTTTGATGATGAGTGGATTGCCGTTGCAGGCGGCCTTGTGCCCGATGAAGATCAGGCTCCGCTCAGGTCAGAAGATTTGCGCAATTACAGCCTGTGGCTGCCACCGCTACTACCAGCCGAAGAAGCCCGTATCCGCGCCTATTGCCGCCAGCATGATCTGCCTGCGCCGGAAATGACATCGGAAGATGTGGGGATTTTCACCCGTCTGAAACAAGCAAAGCAGCCGGTACTCTTGCTGGCACCGCATAGTCTGCTTGCCAGCGGCATCAGCCGCAATGATCTTGCTGTGCTGCAATTGGAAAACCCGTTGCATAGCCCCGTCACAGCGAAAATCACCACGAAAGATGAAAAACTGACTGTCGTCGCACAAGATTTCATCAAGCTGGTGCGCGAAGAACTCAGCAAACAGACCGTAACGCTCTATAATCCGCCGGTGTCGCTGCGCGATATTCAGAGTATTCTGACGCTCTATCATTGCCGTAATATGAGCGAAGCTGCCCGCAGGCTCAATCAAACTCAGCCTGCCCTGTCTGCACAATTGCGCAAGACAGAGCAACTGATGGGTACGGCTCTGTTTGCCCGCCATTATAAAGGCCTGCATCCGCTGCCGACCGCAGTCCATAAAGCGCCTTTGCTGCAAAGCGTGCTCAATCTGGCTGATGCGATCCGTCAGGGTGCGCAGCAAATTGCGGTGATGGACGAGCCGGTGATTTCTTTCGGCCTCAGCCCGATGGTCTTGCTCAGTCCGATCAGCGCCACTGCCATCAGCAATGCGATGCGTGAATGGCAGCACCTGTGCCCGCATGTGCTTTTGAAAGTGAGTGAGGCACCGGCGCATAATCTGCAAGAACGTTTGAAGCAGGGAGAGTACTCCATTGCACTTATGGAGAGCACGACACATCCTGAAAATGCTGCATTTTTAACCGATCTGGGGCCGCTGCAATATATTTCCGATATTGATGCGGAGGACGCGCCGCTGGCTTTGTCTGCTACCGGTGACAGTATCCGCAACGCTTTGATGCAAATGCCGGAAGCAGCCGAGTATCAACCGGCGCTGGAAACCCAGTCTTTACAATTATGTCTGGCACTCGCGGGCAACGGCTATAGCACAATTATCCCTGCGGCTTTGGCAGACAATATCAGCTCCGCGAAACCCTTGTTACAGTATACTTTGCCGGATGCGCCGCATTTTTATCTGACTGCGGGCACCAGCGGTACCCGCAATCTCAATGAGCCGGAGCATATTCTGCTCGCTTGTTTGCGCAAGGCGTTTCAGGCAGCCAACTGACGATAGGCTGCCATATAGGCTTCTGCCTGACCGAAACTATGTTCATTTACCAGCAAGCGCTTGACCAGCGGGGAAATCGCGCATTCTTCAGTCATGCCGATACCACCGTGAAGCTGAACTGCCTCCTGTGCGATATGACGGGCTGACCACAATGTCTGCACCCATGCGGCAAGGGTCAGTGCGCGGGCATCTTCCGCACCATTGTCCTGCGCTTCCGCTGCGGCTTCAACCAAGGCTTTAGCCTCATCCAATGCCACAGACATATCCACAAGCCGGAACTGAATGGTCTGAAACGAGCCAAGCGCTTTGCCGAATTGCTTACGCATCCGCATATAATCCAGCGTCTGACGATAAAGATTATCCATTGCGCCAAGACTGTCTGCGGCAACGGCAATCAGAATATCTGCGACGCAAGCCTCAATGCGCTGTTGTGCATCAGCACCTGATAGCAGCACCTGAATATTCTCCGGCGCAATATCTGCCGTGATTTCACTCATCATCCGGCCGTCAATCATTGATAATTGACGGAACTGTGCCTTTTCCGGAGAGATCAGACACAGAGCAAGGCCAGCGCCTTGTTGCACCGGACACAATAGTTTTTCCGGCTCCCGCGCACCAAAGACTAGCTGTTTGGTGAGTGCCAGACCATTGCCGGTCAGTTCCGGCAAGTTAGAATGCTTGATCCCCTGCGCAGCGGTCGCCAGCTGACCGGCAATGCCTAAGCGCACCTCACCTGTGAGGAAGGCTTTCAGCAATGGCTCAACATCCGGATTGCTCTTTTGTGCTTCACATAACAGTCTTGCTGCCAGTGCTGCACCGCAGGCAAAATCCACCGGCAAGGCAACACTACCCAGAGCCTGTGCAACTGCCGCCAGACCTTCTGCACCCAGCTCCGCACCCCCTGACGCTTCCGGCAGTGCAAGACCAATCAGCCCCATTTCCGCAATCTGCGGCCACAGATCCAGATCAGTCTGTGGCAAACCGTTTTCCGGTGTGTGATCAGCAGCAAAGCGGCTCACAAAATCCGTCAGCATCCGCAATTCGTCTGCTTTTTCTTCACGTGTTTTCTGCATATCCGCTCTCCTCACCTTAAACCCAAAACCTGCTTGGCAAGGATCATGCGCTGAATTTCATTTGACCCGCCCCAGATCGTCAGCTTGCGCAAATTGAGCCATGCAGCAGCGGCACCGGCAGCCGCCGGATTTTCCGCATCCGCCTCACCATCAAGGAATACCTCGCTGTAAGGCAGCACCTGCGAACCGAAAATATCCAGCCGCAATTGTGCCAATGCCTGTGCAATTTCTGTACCGCGGATTTTGAGCTTCGAGGCTTCAGGGCCCGGATTTTCACCCGCTTCACTCTGCGACAGTAGTTTCAGCTCCATATGCTCCAGCGCCAGACGCTGAATTTCAAGCCGCGTCATACGATCCTGCAACAGCGGATCATTCGCTACACCAAGACGTGCGGCATCTTCTTTCAATTCACCGAGAATACGCTTGGAACGCGCAGCACCGGACATGGAAAAACGCTCATATTCGAGCAGATATTTGCCATAGCCCCAGCCTTCACCTTCAGTACCGATCAGGTTTTCAACCGGCACACGCACATCATTGAAGAACACCTCGTTAAACTCGGCCTCACCATCCAATGTACGGATCGGGCGGACTGTAATGCCGGGAGTGCGCATATCAATCAGCAAAAAGGAAATGCCCTGCTGCGGACGTTCGCCTTTATGCGTCCGTACCAGACAGAAAATCCAGTCTGCCCATTGCGCCCATGTCGTCCAGATTTTCTGACCATTGACCACATAATGATCACCATCCCGCACAGCGGAAGTTGTCAGCGAAGCCAGATCAGACCCTGCCCCCGGTTCGGAATAGCCCTGACACCAGAATGTCCGGTTCTCGCGAATGTCCGGCAGAAAGCGTGCCCGTTGTTCCTCATTCCCAAAGGAGTGAATAACAGGTCCTGCCATGGCAATGCCGAACTGACACGGATGCGGTGCACAGATCGCACCATATTCCTGCTCAAACAAATAACGTTGCACCGGCGTCAGACCGGCACCGCCCATCTCTTTGCTCCAACCGATTGCATACCAGTTGCGTGCTGACAGCACTTCCTGCCAGCCGGTCAGGTCTTCTTTGGTCAGGCGAATATTGTGCCGGACCTTATAGGCCAGCGCTTCCGGCAGATTAGCACGCAAATAAGCGCGTGCATCCGCCGCGAATGCGCGGTCGGCATCCGTAATCTGTAGTCCCATTCTTGTACTCCGTCCCTTAAATCACAAGGATAATCAGATAATTCCGGCGCTTGTCAGCGCACTGATCTGCGTCTCATCCATATCCAGAAATTCCCGCAGAATATCCGCACCGTCAGCGCCAAGCTCCGGTGCCTGCCGGATGTCACCGCGCTGCATGCCATCAAAATGCACCGGCTGTTCCGGCACCAGAAGTTTGCCCAGTTGCGGGTGTTCAACTTCATGCAGTAATTGGCGATGCTGCGCATGGGCGCTTTGTGCGGCCTCATCCACCGACCAGATTTTTGACACGGGCAAACCGGCTTTACCGAGCCTCTCCACCACTTCGGCAGCAGTGTAGTGCCGTGACCAGTCTTCAATCTCGGCCTGCAAAGCATCACGGTTCTGACTGCGCAACTGATCGGAGGCAAAGCGTGGATCATCTGCCAGATGCGGCTTGCCCAGCGCCTCTGCGAGACGAGCGAACAAAGCCTTGTTGGCTACCGCGAGAATGAAAGGCGCATCCGATGCAGCAAAAGCACCAAAAGGCGCAGACAACGGATGCTGATTGCCGAAGCGTGCAGGCCGGTTACCACTGCCCTGCCATCCGGCGAGAACCGTCGGCAGCAGGCTGAACAGCGCATCAAACATAGCCACATCAATCCGTGCGCCCTGTCCGGTGACCGAGCGACGGTAAAGTGCAGCTGAAATCGCCTGCGCGGCATAAATACCGGAAACAATATCTCCGATGGAGTCGCCAACCAGCGTCGGTGCACCGGCTGCCTCACCGGTCACGCTCATCATGCCGGACAGCGCCTGCGCCACCACATCATAACTCGGCATAGCGGCCATCGGCCCTTGCTGGCCAAAGCCGGAGACGGAGCAATAGACCAGATCAGGTTTTAGTGTCTGCAACTGTTCTGCACCAATGCCTAAACGGTCTGCCACCCCCGGGCGGAAATTTTCCAGCACCACATCAGCTTTCAGTGCCAATTCCTGCGCGATCTTCACAGCTTCCGGCTGGCGCAGGTCGAGTTTCAGGCTGCGTTTATTGCGGTTAAACAGCTGAAAATTGATGCTTTGATTATTACGCACCGCGCCCATATAGCGCTGATCGTCGCCCTGCGGCGGTTCAACCTTAATGATCTGCGCGCCCTGATCCGCCAGAATGGCAGAGCAAAACGGGCCTGCCAAAACGCGGGAAAAATCCAGCACCGTAATACCCGCAAAAGGCTTCTGCTGCTTCACCATTCCAATTCCTCCATACCGGAGATAAGAATAAGAAACCGCGCTATGCCTTGTGAAATAGTGATACGGCAATCAGGCTATAAAATTTACCGAATTATCCCGTGTAACTCAGCAGTGCAGCACCGCCTGTCAGTCCTGCGCCTGCCGCCGTCAGCAGGATCAGATCGCCTTTACGATAGGCACTCTGCCCCAGAGACAGGCTGAGCGGAATAGTCGCCGCCGATGAGTTGCCATAATCAGTAATCGTGCGGGCAGTTACCGCATTACTCAGTTGCAACTGCCCTGCCACCGCATCGAAAATCCGTACATTGGCCTGATGCGGCACAAAATGACCAATCGCAGCTGGTTCAACATCTGCCTGTTGAAAAACTATTTTGCCGCATTCGGCCATGGTCTTCACCGCTTGCGCAAACATGGAGCGGCCATCGCGCATAGTCATCAATGTTTCACCTGCCGGAATGCCGATCAAATCATAATGACTACCATCACTGGTGAGTGTGGAACTGACCAGACTGCAAAGCCCGCCTTGGGATGGTGCCAGAACAACGGCTCCGGCCGCATCACCAAACATCACGGCAGACGCCCGCTCCTGCCTGTTGATACGACGGGAGAGAATATTGGCCGCAACAATCAGCACGGCTTTTCCCTGCATACGCACCAATGCATCCCCCATCACCAGCGCATAGAGAAAACCGGAACAGGCACCGGCAAGATCGACAGCACCGGCACCTGACAGCCCTAATTTATGTGCCAACAATGGTGCAGAAGGCGGCAAAAGATGATCGGGCGTTGATGTCGCCAGCAGCACCATGCCGATTTCAGACTGAGCTATACCAGCATTTGCCAGCGCCATGCGTCCGGCTTCTGCTGCCAGATCCGTCAGTGTCTCACCATCCTCAACCCAATAACGGCTGCGGATACCGGTGCGGCGTTCAATCCAACCGCTCTCAAGCCCAAGCTCGGCTTCGATCTCTGCGCTGAAAACCTGACGCTTCGGCACGGCATGACCAAAACCGATGATGGAAGACGGATAAGAGCCGCTCATAATTTGCCGCTTTGCAACAGGTCTGCCGCCTCATCAATCAGCCGATAACTGCGCTGCAATTCCTGCTCGGTGACACAATAAGGCGGCATCAGATAGAGCACATTGCCAAGTGGCCGGAGCAGCATGTCATGCGCACGGAAAAACGCTTTCAGCCGCAAAGCCACATTCGAGAGATAACCGCTGCTTTGCGATTTAACATCCAGTGCTGTGATGGTTCCGCATTGCCGGACATTCTCAAAACGCGGGTCATTGTTGAAACGTAGCAACTCACGGCTCTGCATCACCTGCAAATTTTGTACGCGTTGCAGAACCGGCTCATCACGCCAGATTTGCAAATTAGCCAGACCAGCCGCACAGGCAATCGGGTTCGCCGTATAGGAGCTTGAATGATAGAAAGTGCGGCTGCGATCGGTTGAAAGATGCGCTTCAAATATTTCCGGCACACAAAGTGCCACCGCCAAAGGCAGTGCACCGCCGGTAATACCCTTAGAGAGGCACAAAATATCCGGTGTGATACCGGCCTGTTCACTCGCGAATAAAGTGCCGGTGCGTCCCCAGCCGGTCATCACTTCATCGCAGATCAGTAAGACACTATGCGCTTCAGCAATGGCTTTCAACTGCCGCAACACAAAAGCCGGATAGATTTTCATGCCGCCTGAGCCAAGCACCAGCGGTTCGACGATTAATGCAGCCAGTTGTCCGCCACGGCAGAGCTGTTCAAACGCATCCAGCGTTTGCTGTTCGCGCCCCTCGGCAGGAAACGGAATTGTCGCCACATCATAAAGCAGCGCACCATAGGCCGCATTGAACACGCCGCGCTCACCGGCAGACATGGTGCCGATTGTGTCCCCGTGATAACTACCGGCCATCACCGCAATTTTGGAGCGCGGCTCACCGCGATTATGGAAATAGCCCAGTGCCATTTTCAGTGCCACTTCCACGCAAGTCGAACCACTATCGGAATAGAACACATGCGACAGGCCATGCGGCGCAATGCGGATCAGTTCCCGTGCCAGCTGCTCCGCCGGTTCATGGCTGTATTCCGCAAAAATAATCTGGTCATATTGTTCCGTTGCTTCACGAATTGCCTGCATGATCTGTGGTGTACGATGACCATGGGTAATCACCCACCAGGACGAGATCAGATCCAGAATTTGACGCCCGTCCTCATCAATCAGATAGGCACCTTCCGTGCGGGTAATCTTTTTCGTAACAGGCTCCAGCAGATGCTGGGTAAACGGATGCCAGACCGGTGATGAAGAATAGTTCATCGGGCACCTCCGGTAAAATCATTCAGATTAAAATTCTCTGCAAATGCTTGCACCAATGTCTGCGGGTTCAGATCATCCATCACCGGCAGGCGACCAAGGCTGCGCACTTTGCCCAGTTCACAAATGATCCCTTCGCTGTCCTCATACGCATGGCCGATAAAGGCCACACCAAGCACCGGAATATTGCGACTGCGTAACGCTTCCAAAGACAGCAGACTATGATTGATCGTGCCGAGCTGCGTGCGTGCGCAGAGAATGAGTGGATGCTGCCAGCGGGTGAAAATATCGAGATAAGTCAGGCTGCGTGTCAGCGGCACCATCAGGCCACCTGCACCTTCCACCACCAGCGGCCGGTCGCAATGCGGGATATTCAATGCTATGGGTTCGATTTCCACCCCCTCCGTCTCAGCGGAAAGATGCGGTGAAGCAGGTAATTGCAAGCGCCACTGCTCCGGCAGCACAGGACAATCCGGCACTAATCGGCGCACGACCTCGCTATCCGTTTCGTCCTCCAGACCGGATTGCACCGGCTTCCAATAGCTGCCTTGCAGGGCTTGGGTCAGCGCTGCGCTGAAAATGGTTTTGCCGATACCGGTATCAGTACCGCTGACAATAAATACGGGACTATTCATAGGAATTTACAATCTGTTTCAGCACTTCAGCCATACGGGTGATCTGTGCCTCATCAACATTTAAGGTGATGGAAATACGCAGCCGCGCAGTACCGAAAGGCACTGTCGGCGGGCGAATGGCGCGAATATCAAAACCATGATTTTGCATAGCCTCAGCCATTGCAACGGCGCGTTCATTATCACCCACGATAAACGGAATGATTTGTGATCCGCTTGGCTGCAAATGTTGCTCAGCATGGCGAATAAGTGCGTGTAACTTCTCACGTCGCTGTGGTTCTGCAGCCAACATCTTCAGGCCGCCACGCACAATAGATGCCTGCAAAGGCGATGGCGCGGTCGAGAAAATAAAGCCCCGTGCCCGATTAACCAGCACATCAATCAAAGGTTTTGCCGCGCAGAGTAGCGCACCGGAAGCACCAAGTGCCTTGCCGCAGGTATGCAGGATCAGAACATTGTCCCGTCCTGCCAAATCCGCCGCCAAGCCCCGCCCGTCTGCGCCAAACACGCCGGTCGCATGTGCCTCGTCAATATAAAGAAAACACCCGTAACGATCTGCCAAAGCACTCAGCTCTGCGAGCGGAGCAAAATCACCATCCATAGAATAGAGGCTCTCAACCACCAGCCAGAGATTGCCGCTTTTCTCAATCGCACGAAACTGCCGGATGGCCGCTTCAAATGCCGCAATATCATTGTGCGGCACGTTTTTGGTCTTCGCTTTGCCTGCCTGTAACCCTGTATGAATACTGGCATGGATCAACGTATCATAAAGCACCAGATCACCCGCTTGGGGGAGCGTTGCAAACACTGCCTGATTGGCATCGAACCCGCTGGCGAAGTACAAAACTTGCGGTGCTTTGAAAAAAGCAGCCGCTTCCGCCTCCAGCGCTTCATGCTCATGATGATTGCCGCACAACAAACGCGAGCCACCGGAGCCAACCGGCACGCCACGCTCCAGCGCGTCACAGGCAATATTGCGCAAATAGTCCGAGCCAGCCAGCGCCAGATAATCATTGGATGAAAAATCTGCACCTTGCGCCACGTTGAGATTGCGCAACCGCCCCTTGCTTTCAAGCCGTTGCAATATTCCATTATAAGGCTGCATCAGCATGCGCAGCTTTCCTCGGCCACAGTTTCAGCCTGCATGCCCAGACGCTTCAGCAAATCCGCATCGCGGTCATCGCCGGCATTGGCGGCAGTGAGCAGAACATCGCCGATGAAAATCGAATTAGCACCAGCGAAGAAACACATCGCCTGCATTTCATCGCTCATATTGCTGCGTCCTGCGGTAAGCCGCACATGAGATGTCGGCATCATAATCCGTGCCAAGGCGATAATGCGGATGAAAGCAATGGAATCCACCGGCCTGGCATTAGCGAGTTTAGAACCTTCAATCGGGATCAGCATATTGATCGGTACGCTTTGCGGTACTTCTTCAAGATTGGCCAGCGTCACCAGCATATTGATGCGATCCTGCTCACTCTCCCCCATGCCGAGAATACCGCCGGAGCAGACATTTATACCGGCCATCCGCACATTATCCAGCGTATCCAGCCGGTCTGCGAAAGTACGGGTGGTGATAATCTGCGGGTAAAACTCCTCAGACGTATCAATATTATGGTTGTAGTAATCGAGCCCCGCGGCACCAAGACGCTGCGCCTGCGGCAGTGACAACATGCCAAGCGTCATGCAGGTTTCCATGCCCATAGCTTTGACGCCCTCAACCATCGCGACAACCATATCCATGTCGCGCTCTTTCGGACTGCGCCATGCCGCCCCCATGCAATAACGGGTGGCACCGGCAGCTTTTGCCTGCTGCGCTTCAGCCAGCACACGCTCGACTTCCATCAATTTGGACGCTTTAAGCCCTGTCGGATTATGCGCTGACTGGTTGCAGTAAAAACAATCCTCAGGACAGCCGCCGGTTTTGATGCTCAGCAATTTGCTCATCTGTAAACGGTTCGGGTCAAAATTCTGCCGGTGGATGACATGCGCCTGAAACATCAGATCATTAAACGGCAGATCATAGATGCGGCGTGCTTCTTCTGCTGTCCAGTGAGTTTGCTGAGCATTCTGATGAGAAACAGACTGAGACATGAAATATCCTTATAAAATGATACTCGCTATAAATTATAGATAATTTTACGAGATTCGGAATTTTCATTTCAGTTAAAGCGTCAATATTGATATGTCTACATAAAAAAATCTATAATTTTACCTCTCAATAAAATCAATATTGAATTTTATCTATAATTTTAACGTAATCTTCCCCTATCAAAACTTCGTCAGCCTCATGAATTCAGTGTCTTTTGCTGCAATTTTTGTATTATGCAGGCAGTTCAGATCAGAACCGTAAGAGAGATTTCATGGTGCCGGTACATTTCAAACGCCTTTCACTCGCCATTTTGGCGCTGGGCATATCTGTTGCTTTCAGCAGCCCGCTACAGGCAACTGTACCCGCCACCGGCACTGAGCACCTGAATAAAGCTTTGCAGGAATTTATTGTGCGTCTGGAAGAAACCAAACGCACCAAACTCCCGCCACGCCTCTCCAATACAGAAGACGCTAAAGCGCTTGAGGCATTGTGGAATGTTTCCGCGATCATCGGACAGGCGCCTTACAAAGCAAGTGACCTGCCGGTTCTGATGGATATTATTCAGCAACAGGCACAAGTGACAAAAGCATATGTGCTGTTCTCACCGGATCCGCAGAAGCAGGCGGATATCAAAAACAACAATATTGCCTTTCAGGATGAAATTACCCGTTCTTCCGCAGCGATGATCAGTTTTATTGCAGCGGCTCTGGAAGCTGCCTCTGACTATGCTGATACAGTCAAAAATGACAGCAACAGCAAGGCACAGACGGATACAATCCTGAAATTACGCCTTGGTCTTCAACAGGTTATCAACGGCTCCGCACTGATGTTGAGCAATCCTGAACTCAATGCGCATAATCAGGAAAGACTGGCGCAGGCACTGGCCGACAATGCCGCCGTCATTGCCAGCTCTATCTCCTTGCAAGACCGCAAAATGCTAAGCAATATTACAGAACGAGCCAAACCGGTTTTACGCGATACTGCACGCCAATCTGCGGACCGGTTCATCTCAGCGATGGCAAATAAAGACTGCACTGGTCTTTGTGCACTACACTGAAATTAAAAGGGAAGTAACTGATGAAGCCTCTCTGGCTGGAAAAATTCTGGAATTCCCTGTCGCTGATCGGGATGTTGCTCGGCACACTTTTCTTTGCAGCCTCGCTCACACCATCGCTGGTGCCGCGCCCGTTTCTGATACAGGGCGTGCTGTCAGGCGCCTGTTTCGCCATCGGTTACGGGATCGGTGTTTTTCTGTTCTGGCTATGGAACTATCTGGAGCTGCCGAAACCCAAAGGCCGGATTTCCACTATCATCAAGATTACTGCCATGGCCGTGACCATCATCACCGCGATGGTGTTTCTGTGGCATGCGGCAGACGGACAAAATTCCATCCGCAATCTGATGGGGCTGGAAAAGGTTGAAAGTGCACATCCGTTTAAAACCGGCCTGATTGCGCTGATCACTTTTGTTATTCTGATCGCCCTTGCCCGCCTGTTTCAGCTGATTTATCGCAGCTCCAGCCGCTGGCTCGACCGCTATATCCCGCCACGCCTGTCACGCTTTACCGGCTTTCTGGTTGCTGCCATTATTTTCAGCATGGCAATCAATGGTGTGCTGTTCCGCTTTGGCCTGCATGTGATGGATTCTTCCTACCGTCAATTTGACGCGCTGATGGAAGCGGAAGTCCCGCAACCGCAAGACCCGCTGAAAAGCGGCAGTGCTGCCTCGCTGGTAAAATGGGATGAGTTAGGGCGCATGGGACGCAGCTATGTCAGCTCCGGCCCTGATGCACAGCAGATCAGCAATTTCACCGGCCGTCCGGCGCAAAATCCGCTGCGCATCTATGTAGGTTTACGCTCCGCTGAAACCGCTAAAGAACGCGCCAAACTTGCGTTACAGGAGATGATCCGCGTCGGCGCATTTGACCGCTCTCTGCTGCTGGTGACCATTCCGACCGGCACCGGATGGGTCGATGAAATGGGCATTGATCCGGTGGAATATCTCCATGACGGTGATATTGCCAGTGTTGCCGTGCAATATTCCTACCTCGCCAGCTGGCTCTCGCTGCTCGTTGAGCCGGGCTATGGCAGCGAAACCGCAACGGCTCTGTTTGACGAGGTTTACGATTATTGGACAAAGCTGCCGAAAGACACACGTCCGAAACTCTATCTCTACGGTTTGAGCCTTGGCGCGATGAACTCGCAGCTTTCATCCGAGTTGTTTCAGGTGCTGGGCGATCCGTATCAGGGTGCTTTGTGGAGCGGCCCGCCATTCACCAGCCGTCTGTGGCGCTCTATTACCAATAACCGCAATGAAGGCACACCGGAATGGCTGCCGGAATTCCGCGATGGCTCCTATGCGCGCTTTACCAATCAGAATAATGCGCTGAAGCTGCCAAACAGCCATTGGGGACCAATGCGGATTGTCTATCTGCAATATGCCAGTGATCCGATTGTGTTCTTTGATCCGAAAGACTTCTACCGCGAGCCGGACTGGATGAAAGCACCGCGTGGCCCTGATGTGTCACCGCAGCTGAAATGGTATCCGGTAGTCAGTATGTTACAACTGGCTATTGACCTGATGCTGGCTACCACCACGCCGATCGGTCACGGTCATGTCTATGCACCCCAACATTATATTGATGCATGGGTAGAGGTGACCAATGTCAACTGGTCACAGACAGATATTGACCGGCTGAAAGAACATTTCATCGCCAAGCTGCCGAAACAATAATTACGATATGGCGGGTTCTGCCACGGCAAAGCCCGCCATAATTTTAACTATGCAGATTGCGGCCAAGCGCCGTAAAAGCGGCCTCCTGAAAAGCCTCGCCGCGTGTCGGATGCGCATGAATGGTTTGCGCCACATCCTCCAGCACAGTGCCCATTTCCAATGCCAGAGCGAAACCATTGACCAGCTCGGATACGTCATGGCCGACGGCCTGAATACCCAACACCAAATGATTATCTGCCCGCGCGACAACACGGACAAAACCCGTTTCATCCTGCTGGGTCATGGCACGGCCATTGGCCATAAACGGAAAACTTCCGGTGACAATTTCATAGCCCTGTAATTTTGCCTGATCCGGTAACAATCCGACGCTTACCACCTCAGGATCGGTGAAACAAACGGACGGTATCACGGGCTCATCCAGCGCTGCTTTATGTCCTGCCAGATGTTCTGCCAGCATTGCTCCCTGCGCCATTGCCCGATGCGCCAGCATCGGTTCGCCGGTCACATCGCCGACTGCCCAGACATTGAGCATCGAGGTCGCGCAATATTTGTCAATGCGGATGAAGGCACCATTCATCGCCAGATCAAGACTTTCCAGCCCGAAACCGCTGATATTTGGTCGCCGTCCGACTGCCACCAGAAATTTGTCAGCTGCCACAACAACCGGCGCGCTGTTTCCATGCTGGTGCACCAGCAAAGAGCCGCCGTCTGCGCTTAATCCCCGTGCTTCACTGCGCGTCATCACAGTAACGCCCAACGTCGTCAGCCGCTTGCGCACCGGCGTAGTCAGATCTGCATCCCAGAGCGGCAAAATGCGGTCAGCCGCTTCGATAATCGTCACCTGCGAGCCGAGTTTGGCAAAAGCGGTACTCAGTTCCATACCGATATAACCAGCACCGATCACAGCTAAACGTTTCGGCACCTGCTCCAGCGCCAGAGCATCTGTTGAGGAAATAACATTGCCACCGAAAGGCAAAGCCCCGATCTGCATCGGCAGAGATCCGGTTGCCAGAACCAGATGCTTGGTGCGGATACGGGTTGTACCGGCCTTGCCATGGACCACAACAGTTTTACCGTCAATGATCTCTGCAGTGCCCTTTAGCACAGTCACCTTGTGCTTTTTCAGCAGACCTTCAACACCACCGGTCAACCGCCGCACAATGGCACCTTTCCAGCTGAGCGTTTTGCCCCAATCCAGCGACACATCTCCAACACGCAAGCCCAGCGCAGAACCGGATTGCTGAGCAAGTGCATGATGATAGGCATCAGCCGCATGGATCAGTGCCTTGGAAGGGATACAGCCAATATTCAGACAAGTGCCGCCCAGCTGCTCCTTCTCAACCAATATCACCGGCAGTCCTAATTGTCCGGCACGGATGGCAGCGACATAACCGGCAGGTCCGCCACCAATAATCAGCACATGTGTTGCAATATCTTCCATCTCACACCTCAATGAAAAGTGTTGCGGGCACTTCAAGCAATTGCCTGATGCGGCGGATAAAAGCGGCGGCCTCATAACCATCGACCATCCGGTGATCGAAAGAGGATGACAGGTTCATCATTTTGCGCGGCACAAACTGGTTCTCCTGCCATTGAGGACGTATCGCGATGCGGTTCACACCGATAATCGCCACTTCCGGCTGGTTGATCACCGGCGTTGTCACCAGCCCGCCGAGATCACCGAGGCTGGTAACAGTAATGGTGGAGCCGGAGAGTTCTTCACGTTTTGCCACGCCTTCGCGCGCGGCAGCAGCAAGCCGTGTGATTTCTGCGGCCATTGCCCAGAGATCCATCGCTTCTGCATGATGCAGCACCGGCACCATTAAGCCGGATGGTGTTTGTGTTGCCATGCCGATATGGGCGGCCTGATGACGGGTCAGTACCTGCGCTTCCTCATCATAGAGCGCATTCATCTGCGGAAAATCCCGCAATGCCACAACCAGCGCACGGAGAATGAACGGCAATACCGTCAGTTTTCCGCGCCGCTCCGCATGGCTTGCATTGAGCGTACTGCGAAGAATTTCCAGATCGGTTACATCCACCTCTTCCACATAGGAAAAATGTGCCACCTCGCGGGAGGATTTGGCCATGCGCTCGGCTATTTTACGGCGTAGTCCGGTGATTTTGATCTGCTCTGTACCGTCGCGACGTTGATAGGCCGAACTCTGAGCACTGCCGCCGCTGGCCGTAAAATGATCAAGATCATCGCGGGTAATGCGCCCTGCCGGCCCGCTCCCCTTTACATGGGAGAGATCAATCCCCAGTTCCCGTGCCAATGCCCTGACCGCAGGTGATGCAAGCGGTTTGTCATGTGGGATGCTTGACGGAACGGACTGCACCTGCTGAACCGGCGTCAAAACCGGCATTTCCGGCACTATTTGTGCGGGAATCTGTCTTTCAGGCACGGCGGATGTCTGCACGGCCTGATGTGGCAATACATCATCGGCACCCGTGCCTTCCACCTCAATCTCAACCAGCATTGCACCAACAGCCATCACAGTTCCGGCCTCCGCACCGATCTGCAGGACTGTACCCGCCACAGGCGACGGCACCTCTACCGTTGCCTTATCGGTCATTACCGCAGCCAGCAACTGATCCTCTGCAATGACATCACCGGCTTTAACATGCCATTCAACAATTTCAGCCTCGGCAACACCTTCACCGATATCCGGCATTTTAATGATCTTTTTCACCATTTATGCCTCCATCACTTGCATGAGCGCCCGACCAACCCGTTCCGGCCCCGGAAAATAATCCCATTCATGGGCATGAGGATAAGGCGTGTCCCAGCCGGTCACACGCAGGATCGGCGCCTCCAGTTGATAGAAACAACGCTCCTGTACTTCTGCCGCCAGTTGTGTGCCGAAGCCGGACAGCCGCGTGGCTTCATGAACGATCACACAACGTCCGGTCTTGGCGACAGAAGCCGTAATCGTCTCAATATCCAGCGGCACCAGTGAGCGAAGATCAATCACCTCAGCATCAATGCCTGTCTCGGTGACAGCCGCTTCCGCCACATGCACCATAGTGCCATAGGCCAGCACTGTAACAGCGGAGCCTTTGCGCCGAATAGCTGCTTTACCGATCGGTACAGAGTAATAGCCTTCCGGCGTTTCACTCAAAACATGTTTTGACCACGGTACGACCGGCTGATCGTAATGTCCGTTGAACGGCCCGTTATAAAGCCGTTTCGGCTCCAGAAAGATCACCGGGTCATCATTCTCGATGGCCGAGATCAGCAGGCCCTTGGCATCATAAGGATTGGACGGGATAATGGTCTGTAACCCCGCCACATGGGTAAACAGTGCCTCAGGGCTCTGGCTATGGGTCTGCGCACCGAAAATACCGCCACCGCAGGGCATACGGATCACCATCGGCGCAGTATAATCACCGGCAGAACGAAACCGCAGACGGGCAGCCTCAGAGACAATCTGGTCATAGGCCGGATAGACATAATCAGCGAACTGGATTTCCGCCACAGGACGCAGGCCATAGGCGCCCATGCCGACCGCCACACCGACAATACCGGTTTCGGAAATCGGTGTGTCGAAACAGCGCGCCTCACCATATTTGCGTTGCAGCCCTTCTGTGCAGCGGAATACGCCGCCGAAAAAGCCGACATCCTGACCGAACACAACAACCTTATCATCGCGTTCCATCATCACATCCATCGCTTCGCGGATGGCCTCAATCATTGTGCGTCTTGGCAATACAGGTTTTGACATGATCAATACCCCATCTGCTGGCGCTGCTCGCGCAAATGCTGCGGCATGTCCTTATAGACATCTTCGAACATGGTTGCGGGGCTGGCTTTCGGCCCTTCATGCAAAGTACCGTATTTCAGAGCCTCGCGGGCGGCATCATTAATCTCCGCATCAATGCCCGCAAGTAGCTGCACATTGCGCTCCTCACTCCATTCACCTTTGCGGATCAGATGTTGTTTGAGCCGCTCCACCGGATCGCCCAGCGGCCAGTTCAGTTCCTCCTCTTTTGGCCGGTATTTGCTCGGGTCATCGGAGGTAGAATGGGGCGCCACGCGATAGGTCACCCATTCGATCAGCGTCGGCCCCAGATTGCGCCGTGCCCGTTCCGCAGCCCAGCTTGCCGCCGCATAGACTGCCAGATAATCATTACCATCCACCCGCAAAGACGGAATAGCAAAACCATGGGCACGTGAGGCAAAGCTGATATTCTCGCCACCTGCCACCGATTGCGGTGATGAAATCGCCCATTGATTATTAACGATATTGAGAACCACCGGCGGACGGTAGACCGAGGCAAAAACCAGCGCCGCGTGAAAGTCACTCTCGGCAGTGGAACCATCACCAATCCATCCGGCAGCGATTTTTGTATCACTGCGCATAGCAGAAGCCATGGCCCAGCCAACGGCTTGTACAAATTGCGTGCCGAGATTACCGGAGATCGAGAAAAATCCGGCCTCCGGTGCCGAATACATAACCGGCAATTGCCGCCCTTTGAGATGGTCTTTTTCGTTGGAAAGCACCTGACAAATCATATCTGTCAGCGGGAAGCCTTGTGCTATCAACAGCCCCTGCTGGCGATAGGTGGGGAAATTCATATCCCCTTTTTGCATCACCATCTGAAAAGCGCAGGCAATCGCTTCTTCACCGGTACATTGCATATAGAAAGAGGTTTGCCCCTGACGCTGCATGCGCATCATGCGCCGGTCATAGGCGCGGGTTTTGAGCATGGAACGCAGACCGTGGCGCAGTTGCTCGGCCGTCAGATCCGGCACCCACTCGCCTTTAGCCTCACCATTATCATCCAGCACCCGTACCAGATTATAGGCCAGATCATGCATATCATAAGGATCGGAATCAACCGGCGGGCGGCGCATTTCGCCCGCTCCTGCAAAACGTAAATGCGGATTAGGCGGCGGCACACTTTCTCCCCGCATCGTACGGGGCATATGTAATGAGAGTGGCGGATATGACATGACTGCATTTCTCCATTGGCTGGAACTGATACTGCATGCTGTTTCTGCCGTTCTCCCCCGAACGGCAGAATGTATTCCGTTTGTCCCCTTAACCTCTGTTATCTATATTTTCGGCCAAGGCCTTTGCTGCGGACGAAGCTGCTCATAGGCATGGGCAAGTTGCAACACCCCCAGATCATCAAAACGCGGACCGATAATCTGCAAACCGATCGGCAAACCTTTTTCCGTGTACCCGCAATTCACAGAGACAGCAGGTTGTTCCGACATATTCATGGCAACGGTAAAAGCGATATGCTCGAACGGGCGTTGCGGATCATTCAGCGGCGATGCCCATTCTGCCGGATAAGTCGGCATCGGTGATGTTGGCGAAATGATAAAATCATAAGAACTGATTGCCGCCAGAGCCGCATTGCGCATAGCCTCGATCTGCGCAAAGCCCTGATAGACCTGCGCACCGTTCAAATCCTTGCCGCCTTCTGCCCACTGATAAATATAAGGCAGGATTTTTGCCTGATTATCCGGTGTCATTTTAGAAATATCGCCCCATGAGCGCACACGCCAGAAATGATCCAACCCGTCAATCATCTCACGAGTGAGATAGCTTGGCACTTCCTCAACAATTGCACCGGCATCGGCAAAGGCTTTTGCTGCGGCTTCTACCGCCGCTTGGACCTCAGGTTCAACAGCAGAGCCAAAACCGGCATCCAGCCACAGACCAATACGCAGACCTTTGACATCGCGGCCCAGATTCATCCAGTCAATACGGCTGTAAGGCAGGCTCATCGGATCGCGGCGATCCGGCTTGGACAGAACCGACATATAGAGCGCAGCATCTGCAACTGTCCGTGTCATCGGCCCCGCAACGCGACCGATAAAAGGCGGATCAATCGGGATACGTCCAAAAGACGGTTTGAGCCCGACCACACCGCACCAACCGGCAGGCAGGCGAATAGAACCGCCAATATCTGTACCGATATGCAAAGGGCCGTAACCGGCAGCAGCTGCCGTTCCCGCCCCTGCACTGGAACCGCCGGGATTGGTGGCCAGATCCCACGGATTGCGTGCCAGCTCATGGAAACTCGACAAGCCGGACGACAACATGCCGAGATCAGGCATGGTCGTTTTACCCAAAATAATACCGCCGCTCTCACGGGAACGGGCAGCTGGCGGCGCATCTTTTGCAGCGGGGTTCAATGCTATTGCGGCGCAGCCGAGCGGCACTGGCAGACCTTTTGTGGCGATATTTTCTTTGATTGTCAGCGGCACGCCGTCAATCGGCCCGCGTTCTTCTTTCCGCCTCCAGCGACCTTCCGACAAGGTTGCCGCAGCCAGTGCCGCCTCCGGCTCAAAAGCCCACATCGCATGAAGCTGCGGCTCGCAGCGCTCAACCCGGTCGATCACGGATTCTGCCACTTCCACCGGCGACAGCGTACCCGCCTTATAACCGGCGACCATTTCCACAGCGCTTAAATCAGCAAGCTCGGACATATCTGCTCCCATTTCCCTGTCTGACGCAAACCTCTTAACGGGCTTTGATGGTCAGGCAGACATTCAGTTTTTCATTACAAAGTTTTCACCCGCATTTTACGGCGACCTGAAAACGGTTTTGGCACAGCATTCACCAGTGCTTGTGTGTATGGATGCTGCGGATTGTCAAAGACTTCATTGGTCGGCCCTTCCTCAACAATTCTGCCCAGATGGATCACTGCCACACGGTCTGTAATCACCCGCATCACGCCCAGATCGTGGCTGATAAACAAATAAGACAGTCCGAATTGCTCCTGTAAATCCATCATCAGGTTGAGCACCTGCGCCTGAATGGAAACATCCAGTGCCGAAACCGGCTCATCGGCAACAATCAGTTTTGGACGCGTGATCAGTGCGCGGGCAATCGCAATACGCTGGCGCTGTCCACCGGAAAATTCATGCGGATATTTATCCGCTGCAGATGCGGGCAGGCCAACCGCCTCCAGTACCTGACGGATACGCTCCTCGCGGCTTTCTGCCGTTGTGGCATCCTCCAGTGATACAACCGGCTCTGCCAGAATACGGCGCACAGAATGACGCGGATCGAGCGAACCGTAAGGATCCTGAAAAATCGCCTGAAACTCTTTGCGGGCGGCTTTCAGCTCTCCCCGTCCCAGACTGTAAATATCCTTACCATTGATGGTCACACTACCGGATTGCGGCTTTTCCAGCCCCATCACTGAACGTGCCAATGTGGATTTGCCGGAACCGGACTCGCCGACAATGCCGAGACTTTCACCCTGCTTCAGGCTGAGGCTGACACCATGCAGCACCCGCAAATTTTGCGGCTTGGAAAGCAAGGATTGTTTTGGCAGCGTATAATCACGCACCAGATCACGCACTTCCAGAAGAGCGGTCATACCATCACCTCATCTGTCAGCGGATGAAAACAGGCGACCCGATGTGTCACGTCGAGAAAATCCGTATTGCCTAATGGCGGGACAGTTGCACGGCAATCCGCCTGTACAAAACGACAGCGGTCAGCAAAGCCACATTGTGGCAAACGACTGAACGGATCGGGCACCACACCGGCAATCGTGGTCAGACGCTGGCGTTTATCCGTGTTTTCCGGCTTTGGCCGCATTGTCAGACTATGGGGAGAGGCTGCAAAAAGCCCGCGCGCATAGGGATGCGCCATGTGACGGAAAACATCCTGCGTATCGCCGGTTTCAACCACGCGTCCTGCATACATCACTGCAATGCGATCTGTCATTTCCGAGACTACACCGAGATCATGGGTAATCAGCAGCAGTGCTGTGCCGCTCTCGTCGATCAGCTCATCCAGCAGATCAAGAATTTGCGCCTGAACGGTCACGTCCAGTGCCGTGGTCGGCTCGTCAGCGATCAGCAATTCCGGCTCGCAGGCCAGTGCCATAGCAATCATCACGCGCTGGCGCTGACCGCCGGATAATTGGTGCGGATAAAGCTCCAGATCAAAACGCGGGGCAGCAAGACCGACGCGATCCAGCAAACGCCGTGCGGTTTTGTCAGCATCGGCGCGGTTTTCTCTCAGATGCAGGCGACGGCCTTCACTGATCTGCGCACCGATGGTTTTGATCGGGTTCAGTGCCGTCATCGGCTCCTGAAATATCATCGCCATCTGCCGGCCGCGCATAGTGCAATGGGCAGCCTCTGAAATCGTCGTCAGATCCTGCCCGTCAAAGCGCAAGGTTCCGCTTAAAGCCATACGATGCGGCAGTAAACCCATCACCGCCAATGCAGTGATTGATTTGCCTGAGCCGGATTCCCCGACAATGCCCAGACGTTCACCACGGTTCAGTGTCAGTGTGATGCCGGACAGGATTTCAGCTTGTCTGCCTCCGGCTTGCAAATGCACGCCCAAATCACGGATTTCGAGAAGCGGTGTAGTCATCTCTCTCTCCTGACACGCGGGTCGAGTATATCACGCAAACCATCCCCCAGCATATTCAGTCCGAGAACCGCAAAAGTAATGGCCAGCCCCGGAAAAATCGCCAGATGTGGTGCATCATAAATATAGGTCTGCGCATCATTGAGCATCTTGCCCCAGCTTGGCATCGGCGGCTGCGTACCAAGGCCGACATAGGACAAACCGGCTTCCGCAACGATCGCCAAGGCAAACTGAATGGTCGCCTGTACGATCAGCACGTGGCCGATATTCGGCAGAATGTGATCCAGCGTAATCGCCACATCACCACGCCCCGCACAGCGGGCTGCCAGCACATAATCGCGCTTCCACAGCCCCATCGATGCGCCACGGGTAATACGGGCGAAAACCGGAATGTTGAAAATACCAATAGCGATCATTGCATTAACCGCACCAGGGCCGAAAACGGCAGTGATAATCACGGCTGTCAGCAGTGCCGGAAAAGCAAAAGCCAGATCAGTCATGCGCATGACAAAACCGTCAATCATACCGCCCCGTGCAGCCGCATAGGCACCGAGCGGCACGCCAAGCCCCATACCAACCGCAACGGCAATTAAAGCCACTGACAAAGAGTTGCGCGCACCAACCATGACCATCGACAGCACATCACGGCCAAGCGCATCGGTGCCCAGCCAATGCTGCATCGACGGCCCCTGCAATTTGCGCAGGATATTCATGCCCGTGGGACTGTAAGGCGTCCAGACCAGTGACAGCACGGCCAGCCCGATCAGAAGGCCGGTAATGATTGTCCCGATCATCAGGCTTCGGCTCAGTCCGAAAGACAGCAAGACCATCCGGCTGCGACGGGAGAAATTCTCTGCCATGCTCATGCCCGCACTCCTGTCGACAGGCGCGGATCAAGAAAGCCATAGGCCATATCCACCAAGAAATTCACCGCAATCACACTGGCTGCCAGTAAAGTCACCAGCGACTGCACCGTGACCAAATCGCGCTGCGCAATTGACTGGAAAATCAGACGGCCAAGCCCCGGCAAATTGAACACGTTTTCTATAATGATCGTACCGGCCAGCAGGAATGAGAATTGCAGACCCAAGATCGTCACCACAGGGATCAGGGCATTGGGCGTCGCATGTTTCCACAAGGCTGCATTGCGGCTCAAACCTTTGGCGCGGGCTGTACGCACAAAATCTTCGCTCAGGGTTTCCAACACTGCGGAACGGGTAACGCGCGCCAGAATGGCAGCCAGCGGCAAGGCCAGCGCCACGGCTGGCAGGATCAGCGAGCGGGTGCCTGCCCACAGACCATTTTCCCAACCGGCAAAACCGGAAGCCGGAAACCAGCCAAGCGTAAGGGCGAAAAACAAGATCAGTAGCAAACCGAGCCAAAAATTCGGAATTGCCACACCGATCTGTGCAACGCCCATCCCCACCACATCGGTCGCACTGCCGCGCTTTGAAGCGGCGATCACACCAAGAGGAATAGCAATCACCACCGAGAGGATCATTGCCAGCACAGCAAGTGGCAAAGTCACCTGCAAGCGTGGCCCGATCAGTTCACTGATTGGCACAGAATAAGTATAGCTGGCGCCGAAATCACCAACCGGAAAGCCGGTAATCCAGTTGAAGTAACGGACAATCAGCGGGGCATCGAGACCGAGTTGTTTTTGCAAAGCCGCCAAAGTGTCCGGTTGCGCATTAATGCCGAGCATAATCGCGGCCGGATCACCCGGAAGCACCTGCATCAGCAAGAAAACGATGACTGAGGCCGCCAGCGTCGTCAGGATCAGAGAGATCAGACGCCCTGTAAAATAACGCAGCAAATGCGGCCTCCTTCAATCTTCATTTCAGCATCAACAGGGTCAGTCTGCCCAGTACACACTGGTCAGGTCATTGGCCGGAATGGTCTGATTTTTCCACATACCTTTGAGCTTCTTGTCCCAGACACCGATTTTCGGCAGGGCATAGAGAAACACATTCGGCTCGTCTTCAGCGAGTTTGCGCTGCAACTGGCCAAGCAATTCAAGCTGCTGCTTGTCGTCTGTCGCTTCTGCGAACTGCTTGTAGATCGCCTTATATTCAGGGCTGTTATAGTTGAAGTAGTATTTGTCCCGTGCATAGATATCGAGGTCGCGGGTTTCCACATGAGCGATGATCGTCGCGTCGAAATCGCTACGGGCGAAGACCTGATCCAGCCATTGCGCGAATTCAACCGGCACCAGCTTCACCTCAATGCCAACTTCTGCCAGCATTGCCGCAATCACCTCACCGCCACGACGTGCATAAGCAGGCGGCGGCAACATGATGGTGATCGATGTACCGGCAGCGACACCGGCTTCTGCCAGCAATGCTTTGGCCTTAGCCACATCATAAGGATAGGTATCGCTCAGATCGACATAGCCCGGTTCGGCAGGCGTGTAATGGGCACCGATGGTCTTGGCGAGACCAGTGGTGATCGCTTCCTGCACGACATTGCGATCGATGGCATGGGCAAGCGCACGGCGCACCCGCACATCATCAAATGGCTTGCGTGCGTTGTTAAGTGACATAATCACTTTGCCAGCTGTCGAGCCGATTTCAACGCTAAGACGTTCATCGCTTTGCAGGCGGCTGATCAGCTCCGGTGCCGGAAATTCAGGAAATGCATCGACGTCACCGGCCATAACCGCAGCGGCAGCCGCTGACGGATCACTGATAAAGCGGAAAGTCACAGCGGAGAGTTTCGCAGGCTCACCCCAGTAATCAGGATTGCGCTCGAACTCGATCCGGTCACCCTGCAGCCAGCGTTTGAATTTGAACGGCCCAGTGCCAACCGGATTGGTCTTGTTGGTGGCAATCGTATCCGGCGCCATCATCACCGCATCGCCCCAGCCCATCCCGAACAGGAAGGTGGAAGACGGACGCTTGAGTGTCACAACCGCGGTCGCCGGATCAGGACATTCGGTCTTTTCAATCGGCGCAAACAGTGCCTTTTGCGCATTGGTGGAATCCGGCGCTATGGCGCGATCATAGGTGAATTTCACCACGGAACAGTCGAATGCCGTGCCGTTATGAAATTTCACGCCCTGACGCAGCTTGAATGTATAGGTCAGATTATCCGGCGAAATCGTCCAGCTTTCTGCGAGGTTCGGCTTAACAGCGCCCTCTTCATCAATACGCACCAGACCTTCATAGAGATTATTATAGGTCAGCCGGCGGATAGAAGCCGCAGCATTTGCTGTCGGATCCATACCCGGAGGCTCCAGAACTTCGCCGATTGCCAATGTATCTTTTGCCAGCCCTGAACCGCTCGTAGCCACAACAGCAATCCCCGTCATTGCTGCCAGCATGAGCTGTCCGGTCAAATATTTATATCGCATTGCCTGTCCCCTTATTTATCACATCCTGATCATGCTCAGGAATTACCGGAATAGAGCTGGCCAACTTTAGAGCATTTTCAGCTTATCTTGAACCTTAGAAAATGCTCTATCTTTTTGTTTTTACGCATATCTTGTCCGAAGCCATCATTTCAGATTGAACGGCCGCCATCCACATCCAATGCAACCCCCGTGATCATACTGGCTGCCGGTGAGCACAGGAATGCAGCACTTTCTGCCAGATCTTCCGGTTTCAGCAAGCGGCCAAGCGGGATGGAAGCGCGGAATTTCTGTCGTATTTCTTCCGTATCCTCACCCATGAATGTCGTGAGCAACGGGGTTTCACCGGCAACCGGATTGAGCGCATTGACGCGGATATTCTCCGGTGCCAGCTCAATTGCCAGCGCCTTAGTGGCGGAAACAACCCAGCCCTTAGTGGCATTATACCATGTCAGATTAGGGCGCGGACGGGCAGCGCCCGTCGAAGCAATATTGAGAATAACGCCGCCGCCATTGTCTTTAAAATGCGGGATCAAAGCGCGGCTCATCAGATAAATACCGCGAATATTTACCCCGACAATGCGGTCAAATTCATCGGGCTGCACATTTTCCGCCGGTTGTGGTTTATGACCGATACCGGCATTGTTGATGAGAATATCAATCCGCCCGAACTGCATCTGCGCCTGACGTACCGCTTCCGCCACACCATTTTCCGATGCAATGTCCGCTTCAACCGCCAGTCCCTTGCCTCCAAGCTCTCCTGCCACGCGCTTTGCACCCGCAGCATCGCGATCAACGACGACCACATTTGCACCTTCGCGGGCAAATTTACGCGCCATAGCCTCACCAAAACCCGAACCTGCGCCGGTGATGATTGCGGTTTTATTCTCAAGCGAACCAGTCATTATGCGGTATTCTCCCATGCGATTTTCTGCAGATCAGCCGTGATAGACCGAAATGGTTTTCAGCGAAGCAAAGCCATAAAGCGCCTCAAAACCTTTCTCACGACCGTGGCCGGAGCGTTTCACCCCGCCGAAAGGCAGCTCAATACCGCCGCCTGCCCCGTAATTATTGATAAATACCTGTCCGGCCTGCACTGCATGCGCCATACGCAATTGCCGTGCACCGTCCTTTGTCCAGACACCGCAAACCAGCCCGTAAGGTGTGCTGTTGGCCAGAGCCACAGCTTCCTCTTCCGTATCGAACGGCATGATCACCTGCACGGGGCCGAATATTTCTTCCTGCGCCAGCCGGTGTTTCGGCGGCACATCACGCAGTAAAGTCGGGCGCACATAGGCGCCATTTTCCGGTGCATCAGCGCTCAGCTCGCCTTGCGCGGCAATCTGCAAACCGTCTTGTTCTGCCAGTTTCAGATAATCTTCGATAATGGCTTTCTGGCGGGCGGAAACAACCGGCCCCAGCGACAGATCAGCTTCCGCCGCGCCAACTTTAAGTGCACGATAGCGCTCACTCATACCGGCGATAACCTGTTCATAGACTTCGCGCTGTACCAGAATACGTGAGGATGCAGAACAGGTCTGCCCCGCATTCTGAATGCCTGCATTGACCAAAAACGGCAATGCACGCTCAATATCCGCATCAGCGAACACAATCTGCGGGGATTTACCGCCGAGTTCCAAAGTTACCGGCACAGCATTTTTAGCCGCTGCCGCCTGCACTGCCTCACCGGTACGCAAAGAACCGGTAAAAGAAACATGATTGATATCAGGATGCGAAGACAAAGCCGCTCCGGCTTCCGCCCCCAGTCCTGTCACCACATTCAGCGCACCGGTTGGCAATCCGGCCTCGTGGGCAATCCGCGCAAATTCGAGAATAGTCAGGCAGGCTTCTTCCGCGGGTTTAACCACCGCAGCATTGCCCATAGCCAGAGCCGCACCAAGGCTGCGGCCAAGGATCTGCATCGGATAATTCCACGGGATAATATGCCCCGTCACACCGTGCGGTTCATAGACCGAAAAAACCGTGAAGCCGTTCTGATAAGGCAGCGTATCTCCATGCACCTTATCTGCGGAAGCACCGTAAAATTCCAGATAACGCGCCAGCGCCAACACATCAGCGCGCGCCTGCGTTAAAGGTTTGCCGACATCACGCGCTTCCAGCACGGTCAGAAGATCAATCTCACGCAATACTGCTTCTGAGATTTTATGAAGAATACGGCCACGCTCGGTTGCGGTCAGCTTGCCCCATGCACCGGACAGAGCATTACGGGCAGAGGTTACTGCGAGATCAATATCGGCCTGCGTACCACAGGCGATCAATGCCAGATCACTACCATCCGACGGATTTTTCAGCGCCAAAACCTCACCCTGCACGGCGTCCTGCCACACACCATTGATGAAATTGCCGTAGCGCCACTGTCCGTTCTCTATCCCGTGTGCCATGTCATTCTCTCCCGCAGGATGTTTCCTGCTCATTTTTATTTTGTATCTGCTGAAGGCTGTCGATGGTCTTGCGGATATGTTGTCGTGCCAATTCCTCAGCCCCTGCACCGTCTTTGCGCGCAATCGCTTCAACGATCAGGGCATGTTCCTCAATGGCGTTTTTTGCCCGCTCTGCACTGAGCGCAAATGCTGGCGCAAAAACCTGCGAGGTCATGCGCAGCAAAGGCACAAAATTCTCCAGAGAGACATTACCGCCTGCTGCCATCACTGCCAGATGAAAATCCACATTGGATTGCGTATAGGCTTTTGAATCCCAAGGCTCGATAATCGAGCGCTGATGCATGATGAGTTTTTCAAGAGCGGCAATCGCTGCAGCATCGGCGCGTTCCGCAGCGAAACGCGCGGCAACACCATCGATCACCTCGCGCACGGCATAGGCATCAAGCAGATGCGGCAGATCAACGCTTGCCACACGCACACCGCGACCAGGGAGATGAACGATCAGACCATCGCGCTCGAGCATCCGTAATGCTTCGCGCAGCGGCGTGCGGCTGATACCGAATTCGGCGGCAATATGCTCCTGCCGCAAAATGGTGCCCGGCGCATATTGACCCGCATAGATGCTCTCACGAAGTGCTTGCGCAACTTCGTCCAGCAGCCTCGTTTGGCTGCTCCATTTATAGCTGGACAAGCCTGTGTTCCCTTATATTTTTTACTATGATTATCCAGGATACAAAATTGATCAAGCCAAAAAATCTTCTCAGCCGATATTTGTTTTCACAGGCTTCTCACGCCTGAACTGAATGCGTGCTCCGGTCTCAGCGGTGCAGAAAAAACGGATCGCGCTTTTCAATAAAGGAGCTCATGCCTTCTTTCTGATCGTGACTGGCGAAGCCCGAATGGAACAGGCGGCGCTCGAATTTCACCCCCTGAGTCAGGGTTGTTTCATAGGCCGCATTCACCGCCTCTTTCGCCATCATGGATACCGGCAAGGATTTCTCTGCGATGGAGGATGCCACACTCAAAGCTGCTTCAAGCAGTTGATCCACTGGCACGATACGCGAAACCAGACCACAGCGCTCGGCCTCTTCGGCGTCCATCATCCGCCCTGTCAGGCACATATCCATTGCCTTGGATTTACCAACAAAACGGGTAAGCCGCTGTGAGCCGCCCATACCCGGAATAACACCAAGACGGATTTCCGGCTGACCAAAGCGGGCAGTATCGGCCGCCAGAATAAAATCGCACATCATCGCCAGTTCACAGCCGCCGCCCAGCGCATAGCCTGCCACGGCTGCGATAATCGGTTTGCGCACGGAGGTAAAACGCTCCCACTCGCCGAACCAGTCTGCCGCGAACATGGTGCTGAAATCCTGCGCCTGCATTTCCTTGATATCCGCACCGGCAGCAAATGCTTTCGCCGATCCGGTCAAAACAATACAGCCCACTGCAGGGTCTTTGTCTGCGGCCTCCGCCGCCGCGATCAGCTCTGCCGCAAGCTGCCGGTTCAATGCATTCAGCGCCTGCGGGCGATTCAGCGTTATCAGCCGGACACGGCCATGCATTGCTGTCAGGATTGTTTCATAAGTCATGACTGTCCCTCCTTGCCGCGCAACAGGCGGATAATAGCGGAGAAGTCCTCCCCGCCGGAACCAAGTGCATTGAACAGATTATAGAGCTGTGCCGCTTCTGCTCCCAATGGTGTTGTCGCTCCGACCGAGGCCGCGGCTGCCTGCGCCAGTTTCAAATCTTTCAGCATTAAGCTTGCGGCAAAGCCCGGCTGATACCCCCTGTTGGCAGGCGATGCAGGAACCGGACCCGGCACCGGACAATTGGTGGTGAGCGCCCAACACTGGCCGGATGAAGTGGAGGCAACATCAAACAAAGCCTGCTGCGACAGACCCAGTTTTTCACCCAAAGCGAAAGCCTCGCACACCCCGATCATGGAAATGCCGAGGATCATGTTGTTGCAGATTTTTGCCGCCTGCCCTGCACCAGCCTCGCCACAATGCACAATGCGTTTTCCCATTGCAGCCAGCACAGGTTCGGCTTTGTCAAAAGCAGCTTTTTCACCACCGGCCATAAAGGTGAGCGTTGCTGCCGTTGCACCAACCACACCGCCGGAAACCGGCGCATCAATGCTCAATAATTTATGCTCTGCCGCCATTTCATGTGCTTTGCGGGCACTGTCGACATCAATGGTCGAGCAATCAATCAGCAATGTATCCGGCACTACCAGCGCCGCCAATTCGCGCCAGACGCTCAAAACATGCGAACCGGCGGGCAACATGGTGATAATTACAGTCGCACCCTGCACAAGCTGTGCAATATTATCCGTAATCTGAACGCCGTTTGATTTAGCTGCTTGTTTTGATGCCTCAACCAGATCAAAGCCGCGCACGTTAAATCCGCCTTTGACGAGATTGGCCGCCATAGGCCCGCCCATATGACCGAGGCCGACAAAACCAATAGTTTGAGTGCTCATTTGCCGCTTTCCTCTTTTAAATATCGCATTTCCGGGCGGAAAACCGTTTCACACTTTTCCTGAAAGTGCTCGGCCGCTCAGCAGCTCACGAGCGATAATCACCCGCATGATCTCATTGGTGCCTTCCAGAATCTGGTGTACACGCAGATCGCGCACTAGTTTTTCCACGCCATATTCGCTCAGATAACCGTAGCCGCCATGCAGTTGCAGCGCCTGATTGACGACGTTAAATCCGGCATCAGTGACAAAACGTTTGGCCATAGCGCAAAGCTTCACCGCATCGGCATCATGACGGTCGAGCGCACGGGCGGCACGGTGCAAAAATGTACGTGACACTTCCAGTTCCGTGGCCATATCGGCAAGACGGAATTGCAGTGCCTGAAACTGGTGCAGTTTCGAGCCGAAAGCCTTACGCTCATCCATATAGGTCAGCGCCTTGTCAAAGGCGGCCTGCGCACCACCGAGCGAACAGGCGGCAATATTCAGCCGCCCGCCATCCAACGCAGACATGGCAATTTTAAAGCCGATGCCTTCCTGACCAATCAGGTTTTCCGCCTGTACGCGCACATTATCGAACATCACCGTGCGGGTCGGTTGGGCATTCCAGCCCATTTTCTTTTCATTGGCACCAAAGGACAAACCAACTGCATCCTTCGGCACGATAAAGGCCGAGATGCCTTTGGCGCCCGCCACGCCGGTTCGTGCCATCACGATATAAATATCACTCGCACCGGCACCAGAGATAAACTGTTTCTGTCCTGTAATCAGATAATCATCACCATCGCGCACGGCTTTGGTGCTGAGATTAGCGGCGTCAGAACCACAGGCCGGTTCGGTCAGACAATAGCTGGCGATCAACTCCATAAGTGTCAGTTGCGGCAACCATTTTTGCCGTTGTGCCTCCGAGCCATAGGCATCAATCACCCATGCGCACATATTATGGATCGACAGGAACGATGCGATCCCCGGACAGCCTTGCGACAATGCTTCAAAAATCAATGCTGCATCCATACGGGTCAGGCCGGAGCCACCCACATCGTCACGAATATAAATACCGCCCATGCCCAAAGCTGCCGCCTTGCGCAATACATCTACGGGGAAATGCTTCTGTTCATCCCATTCCAGAGCATGAGGTGCCAGCTCCTGCGCGGCAAAATCCGCAGCCATGGCGAAAATACTGCCCTGCTCCTCATTGAGTTCACCGGACATGGTTCTCTCCTTCACTTTGTGTGGTTCGGTTGCGCCCGACACTCAGTTCTGAAAATTCGGTTTCACAAAATGCCACACCACGGAACACATCATCCTCGATGCCCTCCCGCTCCAGCCGCCGCAGTTGCACGCGGCGGATTTTTCCGGAGATTGTCTTGGGCAATTCTTGCACAAATTCCAGCGAGCGGATGCGTTTGAATGGCGCCAGACGTTCATTGGTATATTGCAAAACTGAAAGCGCGAGCGCACGGGAAGGCTCTTCACCGGCGCGCAGCAAAATATAGGCTTTGGGAACAGACAAGCGGATAGGGTCATCTACCGGAATAACCGCGGCCTCAATCACTGCATCATGTTCCAGCAACACGCTTTCCAGTTCAAACGGGCTGATACGATAATCGGAGGATTTAAACACATCATCGGCACGGCCGACAAAATGCAGATAGCCGTCCTCATCCTGATAGGCGACATCACCGGTACGATAGACACGACCATCAGTGCCGCTGAGACTGCCGTCCGTTTCCTGATAGCCCTGCATCAGCCCTGCCGGATGTTTGTTACCCAGCAGCAGACAGACTTCGCCTTCCTGTGCCGGATGGCCATCTGCATCAAGGATCACCACCTCATAGCCCGGCAACGGCCTGCCCATAGCGCCGCTTTTCACATTCTGCGCGGGACTATTCGCCACCTGTGCCGTGGTTTCTGTCTGGCCATAACCATCGCGGATTGTCAGCCCCCATGCCTCACGCACCTGCTCAATAATTTCAGGGTTGAGCGGTTCACCGGCACCCACCACTTCACGCAAGCTCATTTTACAGGCTTTGAGGTCTTCCTGTATCAGCATACGCCAGACGGTTGGCGGAGCACACATCGTGGTCACTGCACAGCGCTGCATTTCTGCCAGCAGCACTTTGGCGCTGAATGCAGGCTGATTGATAATCAGCACTGTTGCTCCCGCATTCCACGGTGCAAAAAGCGAACTCCATGCATGTTTCGCCCAACCGGGGGAAGATACATTGAGATGAATATCTGCCGGTTGCAGGCCAACCCAATACATGGTCGAGAGCGAGCCAACCGGATAGCTGCGATGGCTATGACGCACCAGCTTCGGTTTGGCGGTGGTGCCGGAGGTGAAATAAAGCAGCATCGGATCATGCGGCTGTGTTTCACTATCCGGCTGAAACGCGGAAGATTGGTTGAAGGCTTCGTTATAATCGTGCCAGTTACTGTTTTCTGCGACATGACCATTCGGCACCTGTATGCGCAACACATCTGCGCCTGCCAGTCCTTCGCATTTTAAAAGCTGATCGCCGGTTGCGAGAATAGCGCGGGCATGGCCGCGTTCCAACCGGTCAGACAATTCATCCGGTGTCAGCAAAGTGGTCGCGGGAATGACGATAATGCCCAGTTTCATCGCGGCCAGCATCACCTCCCACAAAGCTGGCACATTGCCGAGCAGTACCAACAGGTGATCGCCGCGCTTCAGACCCAGCCCGCGCAGATAATTGGCGACCTGTGAAGAACGCTTGCTCAGTTCAGCAAAGCTCAGTCTCACATCAGTTTGGGAAACCGTATCGACAATCCATAAAGCAGCCTGATCACGGCTCTGCGGATTCGTGGCAAGCTCGGCATCAAACCAATCCAGCGCCCAGTTAAAGGGCAATGCCTCCGGCCAGACAAAACCAGCTTTTGCAGCCTGATAATCCTCGCGATGCTGCAAAAGAAAATCACGTGCCTGCTTGAAATTCTCCGTACTCAGCTGCCTCATGCCATCCTCCCAAAAAGCATAAATCACTGTATCCGCGGTTTCATAAAACCGCGCTGATTATCAGGTGAAACGCTCCACCCCTATGGCTGTTGCCTCACCGCCACCGATACAGATACTGGCAATGCCACGTTGCAGATCATGGGTTTGCAACGCTGCCAGCAATGTCACCAGAATACGGGCGCCTGATGCGCCGATCGGATGGCCGAGCGCACAGGCACCGCCATGAATATTCACCTTCTCCGCTGGCAGATTGAGCTCCTGCATTGCAGCCATTGTCACGACGGCAAAGGCCTCATTGATCTCGAAAAGATCGACATCATCCGCTGTCCAACCGGTTTTCTCATAGAGTTTGCGCATTGCCCCAATCGGCGCCGTGGCGAACAGGCGCGGCTCATGGGCATAAGAGGTTTGTGCAACAATGCGGGCAAGCGGTGTCAGCCCGCATTTTTCCGCTTCAGACATGCGCATCAGCACCAGTGCCGCCGCACCATCAGAAATCGAGCTGGAATTAGCTGCTGTAACGGTGCCGTCCTCACGAAAGGCAGGACGCAGAAATGGAATTTTCTCCGGTCGTGCCTTGGCAGGCTGTTCATCCATATCAATCAGATGGGCGGAGTTGCCGTTTCCGGTCACAACCGGCGCAATCTCCTGCGAGAAATAACCGCGCTCCAACGCCGTCTGCGCACGCTTCAGGGAGCGCAGTGCAAATTCATCCTGTGCGGTGCGGCTGAACTGAAAGGCCTCGGCACAATCTTCGGCGAAGCTGCCCATCAAGCGGCCTTTCTCATAGGCATCTTCCAGCCCGTCGAGAAACATATGATCCGTGATTTTGCCATGCCCCATGCGATAACCGCCGCGGGCTTTATCCAACAGATATGGCGCATTGGTCATGCTCTCCATGCCACCGGCCACGATAATATTCGCACTGCCACCGGCCAGCATATCATGCGCCAGCATCACCGCCTTCATACCGGAACCGCACATTTTATTGATCGTCGTTGCTCCTGACGCCACGGGAATGCCGGCAGCAATAGCGGCCTGACGTGCCGGTGCCTGCCCCTGTCCCGCAGACAGGACACAGCCGAGCAAAGTCTCATCAATATCCGCTTGTGAAATACCCGCCCGCTCAACAGCCGTCTGAATAGCGACCGCACCCAGTTGCGGTGCCTGCAAGGTACTGAAACTGCCCTGAAACGCCCCTAAAGGTGTGCGCGCCATGCCGACAATAACCACCGGATCTGCCATCTGCACTTCCTCCCAAAACTGCAAATTCAGATGAAGAACTTTGAGCCTAGCCCTAAGGTCTATGGTACAGAATGACAGTTTGGACTTTATTTTATGATCGGTTTTGCCATATTCTGTTTTTCAGTAGCAGGAGGAAACCATGATCGGCAGAGGTTTTGTTGATGATGCACTCGCAGCTTTACAGCACTATGCGCCTGCAAAAATACCGCTTGTGCTGGCGACCGCCGGTATTGATGCCCGCGCTTTGCAACAGCCTGACTTCAAACTGGATGCTGCACATTACAGCCGCCTCTGGTTGGCCATTGCCGAGGAAATTCAATGTGAGTTTTTCCGTTTCGGTCAGCGCCCGATGCCACCCGGCAGCTTTGCCATGCTCTGCCATGCAGCACTTTCCAGCGATAATCTCGAACATGCCATCCGCCGTTCCCTGCGCTTTTTTACCTTGCTGATCGGCGAGCCGCGGGGGGAACTGATCCAGCGCGACGGGCTGGCTGTTATTATATTGCGTGAGGTCAGCCCTGCACGCCCTGCCTTTGCCTACCGCACCTTTTTTCTCATTCTTTACGGCGTGCTGTGCTGGCTGGTGAAACGGCGCCTGCCAATTCACGATATTGCTTTTCGCGGCGTGCCACCCGTTGACCGGCCGGACTATCTGGATTTTTTCAGCACCAAAGTCCGTTTCTTCAGCCAGGAAACCAGCCTTTCCTTTGATCCTGCTCTGTTGTCACTGAAAATCCACCGTAGCAAAACAGCCTTACGGCAGTTTCTGGCACAGGCACCAGCCAATATTCTGCTACGCTATCGCTATGATCGCGGCAGTGCCTCAGCGATCCATAAATTGCTACGTGAAACGCCCCCTGTCAGCTGGCCGGATTTTGCACAAGCGGCGCAACACCTGCACATATCCGAGCCGACATTACGTCGTCATCTGCGTGCAGACGGCATGAGCTATAGCAGTCTCAAGGAAGAGCTACGCCGCCAATATGCATTGAGCTGGTTGCAGGATACAGACAAGCCAGTCGGTATGATTGCGGCGGAGCTCGGCTATACGGAGCCAAGTGCCTTTCACCGTGCCTTTAAAAAATGGACCGGCACCAGCCCCGCCCAATACAGATCATCCCGACTGTAATCAGAAATTCTTATCCGCGCTTACGGATACGCTGACCGGCTTTAAAAACAAAGCGGTCAATACCGGCACCATAGCGCTGAAAAACAGGCCAGAACCACGCCATAGTAATCGCGACAAACAGCCATGACAGCGTTACATCCGACAGAAAATGCGCGCCCATAACAACCCTGTTCAGTGAAAAAACCAAAGCTGCAAAACCGGTCACAATCAGCAACGGTCTTCGGTTAGCTCCGCCTAATACCAGCGGAATAGCAAGCATTGCCATAGCACTCGCTGATTCACCCGATGGAAATGAGCAACTATTCTGGCAGCTTCTGGCAATTTGCCATGCGGGACTAAAAAACATTGTGCCGCCGAATTCCATAATTTCATTCGGGCGTGCACGACCGACAAGATATTTCAAACCATGAACAATAGCAGCTGCGCCAATGGCATAAACAGACAGAATATAAAGCAGCTTATGCGGAGCAGGCAGCCAATGCCGGTTGAAAAGCACCTGTATCATCAGACAAGCAAGCAGTGCAGGCACGATAATCGCCGGCAAAGCACGGTGCAGATCACGCAATGTCAGTAAAAACCAGTTTTCATGCAGCGGAAACTGGCCTGCACGATCTGCAAACCAACCGGAAACCGTAATATCAATGACCGGCATCACCATGAAGATGAAGCTGACAATCACTGCCAGTCTTATCAGGGTGTTAAGACTGTAATTACCATGACGAATGGCAGAAGCATTGCCGTGCAATGTACCGGCAGAACTGCGTATCAGTGCAGAAGGATTATTATTTATACCCATAAGAATTCACGCACGAATAAATACAATAAAAACAAAACATAAATGTAAATCATGAGGTCGCTTTCTCATGTGACGACACTCCGTCCGATAGCCATCATGCGTCGGTCGGCCAGTAAAAATTCAATTTTGCGAAGATAGTATCTCGCGGAGTGCAGAAATTCTGTATTCCGTGCAGGCAATGATAAAGACACAAGCGATTGTAATCGCTGTCGCGGCTTTACGGACAGATTCTGCTTATCGTGAAATTCTGACTGAGACCCTGCATGATGTAACACTAAACAATTCTCACTCACGTTTATTATACGCGTTGATATGCAGAAGAATTGTCAAGATTTAACCGGAAGAATATGTGATCCGGTTTAAGACTTATTGTCCGGAAATATATTTAATAATATTTTTGCGCTTCACAGATGACAACTGTATTTTATAACCAGCTCATAAAAACATTACTCCAGAACAAGGAACAACAAATTCAGATATATTTTGAGTCTAACCTGCTGCCCCGTCCGACTTATTCTCCGCCAGCTTGCGCGGAAAAATCATCGTCACACAAGCACCACCCTCAGCCAGACTGGTCTGTTCCACCCTGCCGCCATGGGCAGTCACAATTGCATGGACAATTGACAGGCCCAAACCTGAGCCGCCGGTTGCCCTTGCACGGGACGGCTCACCACGCCAGAATACATCAATCGTATAACCCGAAAACTCCTGCTCGAAGCCGGGTCCGCGGTCAATAATACGCAGGAAAGCCTCTTCTTTATTCAGATATCCGCTTTCACAGCGCAAATATTTGCCGGATGCAGCATAACGGCAGGCATTTTCCAGAACGGCCAGCATGGCCTGACGCAGACGCTGATTGTCCGCCGGAATAATAGCCCGCTTCAAATTTGTTTCCAGCACCATACCCGCTTCGGCCAGCAATGAGCGTGAAGCCTGCAAGACCTGTTCGGCAGCCAGCGCAATATCTGTATTACAGCGTTCGGTGACCAGTTTCTGACTTGCCGCAAGCGACAATGTACGCAGGTCATTGACCAGACGGGTCAAACCTTCAACCTGCATCAGGAGATCTTCAATCCGGTCATCATCACGCGGGAAAATTTTATCAGCCATCCCCTGCAATACCCCCTGAACAATGGTCAGAGGGGTACGCAACTCGTGGGCAACAGCCATTGTGTTGAAGCGCAGACGGCGCTCCATATTTTCCAGCTCTTCTGCCAGCGCATTGAAACGCTCAACAAGCATCACAACTTCGCTCGTTCCTTTAAACGCCTCAGGAACACGGACGGAAAAATCACCCTCACGCAGGTTATTAACCACCCGTGTGAGCTTTTCCAGAGGACTACTAACTTTACGGGCAAGCCAGAAACCGATCAGACTGCAAATCAAAGCAGCTCCAAGCCCGAATTTCAGCACCAAAAGATAGAGCTCCGCCTCTCCGTCTTCGTATAAAGGGGTCAGCTGTTGTACCAGCGCCAGAAAATCTGCCTCTTTCGGAAGCTCTCCCCTGTCCAGCATATCATAGGCGAGGCGGGCATTATCACTGATCTGGCTCAGATATTTCTGTTCATACAGGCTTTGTACCCACATGATGCCAAAGAAAATAATACCCAAACTCAGCAACAACATCGCGGCGGTTACCAAGGCCGAAACTGTGCTCAGAGACAAGCGGGATATTTTCATCGTGGTTCTGCCAGACGGTAGCCAATACCGCGCACCGCCGGAAACAGGCCGGACGGTCCGCCGGATGCTTCAATTTTACGGCGCAGATTAGCAATATGCGTATCAATGGTACGAACCAGAGCATCACTTTGCGGCAGGCAGGCATCCAGCAGATCATTACGCGGAAATGCATGGGTCGGACGCCGGATCATATGAGCGAGAATACGAAATTCGCTCAATGTTAACGGCAGTAACTGCCGCTCCTCATCCGTGTCTGTGAAAGCTGCATGGGCATCAAAATCAACCAGAATATTCTCAAACCTGATAGCGGCATTGGCCGCATTATTGCGGGTACGGCGCAACACGGCATTCACCCGTGCCACAACCTCCTGCGGGTTGAACGGTTTAATCACATAATCATCCGCACCGAGACGCAAACCTGAGAGACGGTCCAGATCTTCTGCCAGTGCGCTGATCATAATCACCGGAATATTACTTTCCCGCCTTATGCGTGCCAGGACTTCGAAACCGTCATATTTGGGCATTTTGACATCCAGCAGGATAAGATCCGGCGACAGCATCGCATGATGGCGCAATGCTATTTCGCCGTCAGAAGCACAGACTGTGCGGAACCCGTCACGGATGAGGTAAGCTTCAAGAATACCGGCAATTGCCGGTTCATCTTCAACAATCAGTATCAGGCCTTTGTCAAGCATTCCGCACCTTTTGAACCGGGTTCATCCAAGGCAATACCGTTTGATATTTTCAACATCAACCATCGCCTGCACAGGAAAACAATTGCCAGTATAAGCTGAATGTCAAGATTTTGTGTGCGTCACGCCAAGCATCAAAAGATGCACTCTTAATAAAGTGCCTGCATATTGCCGGGAAACATTATTGCCCTGCAAATTACCTGATTTTCACCAGTAAACGAGACCTTGTCCAAAAGAACAAGATCTCTTCACAGCCGGCATTGTGGCATCATATTCAGACTGTTAGTGCGTTCTGGATCGCCTGTTTTTCATCTGCAGTCAAATCAAGACGATCAAGATTTTCATCCAGCAAAACCGGTACATCGCACCCTTGAGGCAACACTGCGAGTGCAGGTGTTTCATTTGCATTGGCACCAGCTGCAACGCTCAGATAGAACGGCTCTTCTTTTTTCGAGAAGCGGCTTGCACGCTTTTTCTTCTTACCTGCTTCATTTATGTAGCTGTAAAATACGTTACGAATACCGTAATTCTTCTGAATACCGGTCACGGAGACAGCAACAGGTTTCAGAGACAACGGCTTGCGCATTTTCTTATTCAATCCGCGTGTTCTTAGCATAGCCACAAACACTGCTATCGCACCACCGATCAGAAGCACAGTGAAAACGGCAAGCGTAAAAATACGATCCCAAAGCTTTTCAACCCCCAGATCCAGTGTCACCAGAGACGGATCATCACCAGAGCGAACGATTTCCACATCATAACCGCCACTTTTCATATCAAAAAACATGAAGCTGACGCTCTCCTGAACAGATTTACCGGTGCTGTCCTTGAAAACAATATCGGCTTTACAATCGGTCATAATTAGCTGGCGGGTTTTGCACTCGCCTTTGCGCAAACTGGCATTCTCATCCACAATCGGGTTCTGGCTGATTTTATAATCGCGCAGAATGCCCGGCCCCTGATACCAGAGCAGAAAAGCGCCAAGTGCCATACAAACCACCATGGCGAAAGAAAGCACGATACCGCCTGAGAGGCCGGAATTTTTAACCTGAATTGCACGACGCGGAAACGCCTGTTCAAGAGCCTGCATAAATATTTTCCTACTGTCTGATGCGAAATAGTTTGGCCGCTATAACGAAAAACATTTCCTGAAACCATCAAAACAGCTTCACAAAACACAAGTTCGCGTAACCAAACGTGTAGACGAACCTGGTCATCTTAATGCCGGTCCGGTTCAGAAAATGATGCTAAAAAGCTTATTGCCCTGCATAAGCCGCCTTAATTTTCAAAACCTTCTGAATATCACCCAGCAGCTTCAACGGCTCCTGCTCGGCAGGCGCCAAAGCAAAGGCCGGATCAAAATTCAGATGGATTTCTGCGGGGGTTTTCGGTCTCGGCAAATCTGTAATGAACCGGCTGATCGCCTGTTTATCATCCTTCGCGATCATATCCGGTGATAAACCAGCCACGAAAGCCAGCGCCATAGAGCGGTATTTTTCAATCTCAGGCTCCGGATCATGATCATACCCGATCAGCCCGACAAGGGTCATCATCACGTAATTTACGAAGAAACCCTGATCGTCGAGCTTTGCTGAAATCTCACGGAGTTTGATGTTTTCAACCGGCGGGGTTGGCGCATCCAGAGCATCAAATTTTGGCAATTCAGGCAATTCGGCACTGCCCGATAGCAGAACCTCACCAATATATTTGCCGTATAAACGAACCTCATTCACATTCAGGATTTTGCTGTCTTTATCCCAGTGATAGGCCACTTTGAGACTAAAACCATCGTCCTTGATCTTACTCAGATAACGCATCGCAGGAAGATTGCTCGGCCAGAAGCCGACAGACTGAATATGCACCTCGCCCCATTCCGGTAAGGTTTGAGCCTTTTCATCCAGCGCAGCACTGCTGATTTCCACTTTTTGCGCTGTCCAGCTCTGATACATACCGGAATTGAATGTAACATTAGTCAGTGTACAGCCATCTGCACGATAGGTAATTTCTGCATCATTCAAAAGCGAAGACGGCTCGGAAAAAATCACTGCACAAGGACCCTCCGCTTTAACTTCCGCCTGTTTTACCGGCTCTGCTGAACTTTGTTCTGCAAGGGCTGTACCTGACCATAAAGGCAGCATGACACAAGCGGATAACAGCGGGCGTAAAACAGACATAAGCGGCTCCTAAAAATGCAATATCCCGCCGGTGTAACACCGGCGGGACTCAACAACAATTCCTATTAAGTCGATGAAACTTACTGTCCCAATCCAGTTGCTTCCAGATATTTCATCGATTTTTTAATATCATTATGATCGCGCATTTCCAAAATCAGGCGCGGATTGCTGTCATATTGCTTGAGTGCTGCAAAGACGGCTTTCCAGTTGACTGTACCGTCACCGGTTGCCCAATGGCGGTCTGCATAGCCATCCGCATCCTGCAAATGCACATGCTGCAAACGGTTGGCTGCGGCGTGAACAAAATGGTCAACCGGTGCCGCACCGGTATTACCATGGGCATAATGCGCATGGCCGGTATCGATAGAAACCGCCACGGCAGAGGAATTGAAACTGTCAGCCAGTTTCAGGCGCTCAAACGGATTGATATCTTCAATATTTTCAATCACAAAAGTCACGCCCATATTTTCTGCACGGCGAATAGCCGGTGCCAGAGTGAGATGGGTGTTTTCTGTGATTTCTTCACGGCCTTTAAAACCGTCATCCAGATGGTTATGCGACCATGTGGTGAACGGGCTGTGGATCACGACCTGATCGGCGCCGAGGAATTCACAAACATCCAGCGCCTGATCGAGACGTTTCTGTACAACGGTACGCACATCAGGATCCGGTGTATCAATAGTGAAACCCCAGAACGGGCCGTGAATGCCCAGACGCCCCTGATGCCCATCCAGCTGTTTCTTGATTTCTTCAGCCATCGGCTTCCAGTCGCCGATCAAAACATCAGCATTGATAAAGCTCTGGATTTCCAGATCACGCGGCTTTTCCAGATACCAGTCGCGATGAACAGGCATTTCCTCAACCAGCAGGGCAGCACCAATAATCGGCAGTTCAGACATTGTCTCGTCCTCGATAATAATCAGATAGCCACACTCGTTGAAGGATGGCGCCAAAACGCGATGCACAATTCCATAATATGCATCGACAGAGCGGCGCGGCAACTCTGCCGCCAACCGCATGGGCGCGCTCTTGCCTGCATTATATGTCAGGCATTTTACAGCCTTGTGCAAAATTGCTCAAAAATCAAAATTTCATAAATAATTCATGCCGTTGCAACACAGAGAACCACCGTCAACAGAACGTCATGAAAAGATAAAATCAGATTTATACCCCTGTCATACAGAGAGCCTATTCCGCTGCCAGCCCATGCCGGCATGGTCTTTACCCCTGCTTTTAACGGCCGGACGGCATGACATTTCTGTCAACAACGGGAGACCTTTGATGGTTTCGATTAACCGGCGTAATGCACTCGGCCTGATCGGCTTCGGCGCAGCCTCTCTGACCCTGCCACGCTTTGCCATTGCGCAGAGCAATGACCGTCCTTCCATCACTATTGCGGTGCAGAAAGTATCCAACTCCAATACGCTTGATGTATTGCGCGAGCAGTCCAATGTGGGCGAACGTGTCTTCTTCTCGCAATTGTGGGAAGCGCTCATCGGTCTTGATTATATGAATAATCTCGTACGCGCCCCTGCACTGGCGACCGAGTGGAAACGTATTGACGATCAGACTGTTGAACTGAAACTGCGCCAAGGCGTGAAATTCCACAACGGCGATGAAATGACAGCCGAAGATGTGGCCTTCACCTTCAGCACGGATCGTATGTTCGGCGACACCAAGCCGAATACCGGCGAGACGCTACGCGTTCTGGAAATGAACCCGACCAACCGCGAGAGCAAAGAACTGCCGCCGGAAGTGCCGGCCACAGCGCGCCGCAATTTCCCGTCGCTGCTCGGTGTTGAAATCGTTGACAAATATACCGTCCGCTTCAAAAACGGTACGCCGGATATCACGCTGGAAGGCCGCATTTCCCGTTACGGCAGCCAGATTATGAACCGCCGTTCTTTTGAAGAAGCCAGCAGCTATCTCGATTGGGCACGTAAACCTGTAACAACCGGCCCTTATAAGATTGTTGAATTCAAGCCGGATAATTATCTGCAGCTTGAAGCCCATGATATGAATATTGGGGTGGTCGCCCGCCGCTGAAAAGCATCCGCTTTGTGGAAGTGCCGGAAGTGGCCTCCCGCGTCAACGGCTTGCTTTCCGGTGAATATGATTTCGCCTGCGATATTCCGCCGGATCAGATCGAAACAATCGAGAAGAATCCGGAATTCGAAGTGCTCGGCGGCGCGGTGCTCAATCATCGTCTGACTGTGTTTGACAAGAACCATCCGCAGCTTGCCAATCCGCTGATCCGTCGTGCTTTCACCCATGCGATTGACCGCCAGGCTATCGTGGACAGCCTCTGGGCAGGCCGCACAGAAATTCCGGCCGGGCTGCAATGGTCTTATTATGATGACATGTTCATCAAGGACTGGACTGTACCGGAATATAATCCGGACCTCGCCCGTCAGCTGCTCAAAGAAGCCGGTTATAAAGGCGATCCTATCCCTTATCGTCTGCTCAACAATTACTACACCAACCAGACCGCAACCGGTCAGATTCTGGTGGAGATGTGGCAGCAGGCCGGTCTCAATGTTGAGATCGAAATGAAGGAAAACTGGCAACAGATTCTGGAACAGACCCCGACCCGCGCTGTGCGTGACTGGTCAAACTCGGCTCCGTTCAATGATCCGGTTTCCTCCATTGTCAGCCAGCATGGCCCGAACGGCCAGCAGCAGCAGGTCGGCGAATGGACTAATAAGGAAATGAACGAATTGTCCGGTTTCCTTGAAACCAGCATGGATCAGGCCAAGCGCCGTGAAGCCTTCAAGCGGATGCTGGAAATCTGTGAGCGTGAAGATCCGGCCTATACGCTGCTGCATCAGAACGCGACCTTCACCGCCAAACGTAAATCCGTGAAGTGGAAAGCCGCACCGGCCTTCGCCATGGAATTCCGTAGCAACAACTGGGGCTAAGCCCTGTGAGCCATGCGGGTGTCACCATCCGCATGGCTTTTTGTTTCATTCTCTGCTTCGGCATCTGATGCCGTTATTTATGACAGGAGCGCGTCGATGGCTTTGGTCGAGATCGCCGATCTGAAAGTGGCTTTTGACGGCGTGCAGGTTTTGCACGGTATCAATCTGAAAATCGAAAAAGGCGAAGCCGTCGGGCTGGTCGGGGAATCCGGTTGCGGCAAATCTGTGACATGGCTGGCAGCACTCGGACTATTGCCGAAGAAAGCCACGGTCTCCGGCTCTGTCATGATCGATGGTGCCAATCTGGTTGGTGCGCCACGGCGTAAACTGGAATCCGTGCGCGGATCACGCATTGCCATGATTTTTCAGGACCCGTCCTCTTCGCTCAATCCGGTGATCCGTGTCGGTAAGCAGATCGAAGAAGCAGTGAAACTGCATCGCGGTATTTCCGGTACGGCTGCGCGCAAAGAAGCGCTGCGCCTACTGGAACTGGTCGGCATTCCGGATGCTGCCCGCCGCCTTGATAATTTTCCGCATGAGTTTTCCGGCGGGCAGAACCAGCGCCTGATGATTGCCATGGCGCTCGCCGGTGAGCCGGATTTGCTGATTGCCGATGAGCCAACCACGGCACTGGACGCCACTATTCAGGCACAAGTGCTCGACCTGCTTGCCCGTATCCGTCAGGAAACCGGCATGGCGATTGTATTTATCAGCCATGATCTGGGTGCCGTGTCGCAAATCTGCGAACGCGTCTGCGTTATGTATGCCGGTCGCATGATCGAGAAAAGCTCGACAGAAGCTCTGTTCGCCCAGCCGCGTCATCCCTATACACGCGGGCTGTTTGATGCGATCCCGCGCATTGACGGTGGCCGCGAGCGTCTTATCCCGATTGAAGGCACGGTGCCGGAACCGGGAAAACTGCCGAAAGGCTGTGCCTTTTCTCCGCGCTGCAACCGTGCGGAAAATCGTTGCAAAAGTGATCTGCCACCTTTGACCGGCAATCAGGATGATCGTTATGTCGCCTGTTTCCGTCCTGTCGAAATACGCGACACTGTTATTCCTGCGGCACCGGTTGTGCCTGCCGCATTCACTGCCCCTGCTCCGGCAACACAGCAGCAGGTGCTGTCATGAACAAGCCGCTGCTCGAAGCTAAAAATTTAAGCAAAATATATACGTCAAAACGTGGGTTGTTTGCCAAACCAACAGAGGTTAAAGCCGTTGATGCGGTGAGCCTGTCCTTACAAAAAGGCAAAACGCTGGGCATTGTCGGTGAAAGCGGTTCCGGCAAATCTACCACCGGTCGCCTGCTGCTCGGTTTGGAGCGTCCCAGTACCGGTGAAGTGCGTTTTGACGACGATGTTCTGCCGCCTGCCCGCACCAATGAATGGCGGGCTTTGCGCAAACGCATGCAGCTTGTTTATCAAGACCCTCTGGCTGCCCTCGACCGCCGCCTGACCATCGCCACACAGATTGAAGAACCGCTGCTGATCCACGGTATTGGCGACAAAGAAAGCCGTGCCGCACGGGTGAAAGAACTGATGCAGTCTGTTGGCCTGATGCCGCATCATGCGGCACGGTTCCCGCATGAGCTTTCCGGCGGGCAGCGCCAGCGTGTGGTGATTGCCCGTGCCATTGCCTGCAATCCCGAGTTGCTGGTTTGCGATGAAGCCGTCTCTGCATTGGATGTTTCCATTCAGGCGCAGGTAGTCAATCTGCTGCGCGACCTGCAGGAGAAAAACGGCATTGCCATGGTGTTTATCAGCCATGATCTGAAAGTAGTGCGCAATATCAGCGACCGCGTGGCCGTGATGTATCTGGGACGGATTGTTGAGGAAGCGCCGTCCGATGTGATTTTTCAGGCACCCCAGCATCCTTATACGCAGGCACTGGTTTCCAGCATTCCGGTGCCCGGCACGCTCCTGAGCAATCGTATTATCCTGCAGGGCGAACCGCCAAATCCGGCAGCCAGACCAAGCGGCTGTGCCTTTCATCCGCGTTGCCGTTTTGCCTCGGAGCGCTGCCGCACCGATGTGCCGGAAACCTTGCATACCGGCAAAGAGAATAGTGTTGCCTGTCATCTCTATGACAAGAGGCAAACAAGCCACTTATACGATGGCCAAACGCAACCCGTAGCATTAGCCGGATAACAGGACAGACTGATGATTTCATTTTTCCTAACCCGTCTGTTACGGGCTTTTATTACAGTCATGCTGGTTGTGACCTTTGCCTTTATCGTGCTGCGCATGTCCGGCGATCCGGCACAAATCATTCTCGGCCCCGATGCACCGCCGCAGGCGATTGAGGCCTTCCGCAAGGCATGGGGGCTGGATCAGCCGATCCTCGTGCAATATTTCAGCTATTTCGGGGCGATCTTTCAGGGCGATCTCGGTGTCTCCATGCGCGACGGGCAGAAAGCGATTGATCTGGTTGCCGAGCGTATTCCGGCCACGCTGATGCTGACTATTCCGACCTTGCTGCTCAATCTGGCAATCGGCATTCCTGCCGGTGTATATGCAGCACTCCATCGTGACAGTATCATCGACCGGCTGGTGATGATGACCGCCATTATCGGTTTTACCCTGCCGAATTTCGTGCTCGGTCTGGTGCTGGTGCTGATCTTCTCCGTGACACTCAAATGGCTGCCATCGGGCGGCAGTGATACATGGATGCATGCCATTCTGCCGGTGCTCACCATGAGCATTGCCGGTGCCGCTATTCTCGCCCGTTTTGCCCGCAGTGCGATGATCGAAATTCTCGGCCAACCCTATATCCGCACAGCCAGTGCCAAAGGCGTGCGCTGGGGCGATGTGATTCGCAATCACGCATTGCCCAACGCGGCTATCCCGATTGTGACACTGGTCGGCTTCATGGTCGGCTCACTGGTGGCTGGCGCAGTGGTGATTGAATCCCTGTTCTCATGGCCGGGTGTCGGCCGCCTGCTGGTGGTTGCGGTCTCCAACCGTGATCTCGCGGTGGTGCAGTGCATTCTGCTGCTGATTGCCTCCACCATGGTGCTCTCCAATCTTATTGTTGACCTGCTCTATGGTTTTCTCGATCCGCGCCTGCGCGATAATCAGGCCAAAGCGTAAAGGAACCGGCTAATGTCTGAACTCTCAATCAGTGACAGTGCCGTTGTGCCTGCGGTGAATGCCCATAAACGCAAAAAGAAACGCATACCGCTATTAGTGGTACTGTCGCTTGTCTGGTTTGCAGCAATGATTATCATTGCCATTACCGCTGACTGGATCCGCCCTTACAGCATTACCGCGATGGATCTCAAAAGCCGCCTTGTGATGCCCGGTCACCCGCAACACTGGCTCGGCACGGATGAGGTCGGGCGCGATGTGCTGTCCCGCCTGATTGAATCCATCCGCGTTTCGCTGCTCATCGCTTTTGGTGCCACGATTATTTCCACCCTGCTCGGCACCACAGTCGGCTTTCTTGCTGCAAATTTCCGCAAGACCGTGGAACAAGTGGTGCTGACACTGGCAGATTTTCAGGCGGCATTGCCGTTCCTGATCCTCGCTTTGTCGGTGCTGGCTTTCTTCGGCAATTCCATGGTTCTACTGGTTTGCCTGATGGGGTTTTACGGCTGGGAGCGCTATGCGCGTATCGCCCGTGGTCTGGCGATTTCCGCCAGTTCGCAGGGCTATGCCGCAGCGGTTACACAGCTTGGGGCAAAACAATCATGGGTCTATCTGCGCCATATTCTGCCGAATATTGCTTCAACCCTGATCGTCTCCATGACCCTGACTTTCCCTGAGATTATTCTTCTGGAAAGCAGCCTGTCCTTCTTAGGTCTCGGCGTGCAGCCACCCAAATCCAGCCTCGGCAATATGGTCGGCTACGGGCGCGAATATCTGACCACCGCGCCATGGATCATGCTGGCACCGGCCTTTGTGATCATGTTCACCACGCTGTCGATTTCCATCCTTGGTGACTGGCTGCGCGACAAACTTGATCCGACCATTCGTTAAAAGGAATATCTGTCATGACACGTATTATCGGCCATCGCGGTGCGCGCAATCTCTGGCCTGAAAACTCCCTCTCCGGTTTTCGCAAAACCGCTGATCTCAATATTGCCGGTGTGGAATTTGATCTGCATCTGACCAATGCCGGTGAAGTGATTGTGCTGCATGATCCGACACTGGAGCGCACCACCAACGGTATCGGCGATGTCGCAGAGCTTTCCAAAACAGCGCGAGTGAATACGTTTCTGCGCGAAAGCATGGAGGAGCATATTCCGCTGTTTGAAGAGGTTTTGGAAATCTTCAAACCGACCGGCATGGAATTGCATGTGGAACTAAAAAACCGCGCCAATGGCGATCTCTATGACGGCCTCACCGATGCCGTTGTGCAGATCATCCGCGCACAGGGTATGGAAGACCAGTGCATACTTACCGGCTTTACCCGTCAGGTATTGGAGCAAGTGAAAGATATTGCACCGGAAATGCGCCGCCTCGCCTCACTCAATGCTTTCAGCGCCACTATTCTCGGCGGCTTGCAGTAAACACTCGATTATTTCGACACGCATGCCGATATTCTCGCCGTGGAAAAAGCCCTGCTCTCTCATAACTGGGACGCCATCACCAGCCGGATCGCGCCGGAACGTCTTGGCGTTTGGGTACCGAATACTGAGCCTGAACTGGAGTTCTGGAAAAACACACCAATCCGTCAGATCACCACAGACCGGCCTGATCTCGTCTGACCGCAGAGCAATTTCCCGTTTATTTATCCGATAAACGGGAAATTATATACAATATTGTCGACAATTTATAAATTTCGGTGATAATCCCGCTAAGCCCTCTTGCAGAATTACCGAAAACCGGCCTGACTGTTGCAGAGGAAAACGGAAACGGGAGATATTATGACTGACCGTACTTATTACGCGCCAACCGGCGGCGCACCCAAGCAGACACAATTGCTGAGCGACCGTGCCGTATTCACTGAGGCCTATGCGGTTATCCCTAAAGGTGTGATGATGGATATTGTCACCTCCTGTCTGCCATTCTGGGATAAGACACGGGTCTGGATTTTATCGCGCCCGTTATCCGGCTTTGCCGAAAGCTTTGCGCAATATATTGTCGAACTGGAACCGCAGGGCGGCAGTGACAAGCCTGAACCTGATCCGGATGCCGAAGCCGGTATTTTCGTGGTCGAGGGCAATATCGTCATTACGCTTGACGGCAAAGACCATGCCATGCGCGCAGGAAGTTATGCGTTTCTGCCGCCGAAAAGCCTCTGGACCGTGCGCAATAAAAGCGATGCCACTGCCCGTTTCCACTGGATTCGCAAGAGTTTTGAATATGTGAACGGTCTGGATGTACCGGAAGCCTTCTTCAAACATGAGTCCGAAGTTGAACCGGTTGCTATGCCGGACACCGACGGCAAATGGGCAACCACCCGCTTTGTTGACCCAAGCGATCTGCGCCACGATATGCATGTCAATATCGTCACTTTTGAACCGGGTGCCATCATTCCTTTTGCCGAGACCCATGTGATGGAGCATGGTCTTTATGTACTTGAAGGTAAAGCGGTTTATCGTCTCAATCAGGATTGGGTTGAGGTTGAGGCCGGTGACTATATGTGGCTGCGCGCTTTCTGTCCGCAGGCCTGCTATGCCGGTGGTCCGGGCAAGTTCCGCTACCTGCTCTACAAAGACGTCAACCGTCATGTAAAACTTAAAATCTGACCAGCTAAACAATCATTTTTCACACGACAGCCGCCGGTTTTACACAGACCGTGCGGCTGTATTTTTTGACAGCGCCGGATTTAATTGGCAAAAGCACCACTCTTCAGTCCTTGCTAAAGAACCAGAGCGGTTTACATTCATGTTGAATGCAATGCTCTCAGCAATGAATCTGAATATAAGCAAAAACGATTTATTAAGTCATATTTACCGTAAAACGACATCGTCACCTCAGCTGAGGTGTGACCGGAGCGTATCATACAAATGACGACAATTATTGCCTTTATAAACACGATCCTCTGGGACTATGTCCTGATTTACGGGTTGCTTGCTGTCGGGATTTACTTCTCGGTCAGGCTTAAATTCATTCAGCTTCTGCATTTTCCTGAGTTTTTCCGCTCGGTCATGCGCGCTCCAAAGCGTGACGACAGCGGGATTACCCCGTTTCAGGCATTGTGTACCAGCCTTGCTTCCCGTGTCGGTACCGGCAATATTGCCGGCGTAGCGGTTGCCCTTTATCTCGGCGGTGCCGGAGCGATTTTCTGGATGTGGATTGTCGCTTTCGTCGGTATGGCAACAGCCTATTCTGAAAGCACTCTGGCGCAGCTTTATAAAATCCGTGATGCGAATGGCCAGTTCCGTGGCGGCCCAGCCTATTATATTTCCAAAGGTCTGAAAGCCCCGTGGATCGCTGTCATCTTTTCGGTCTGTCTGATCCTCGCCTTTGGTCTTGTGTTTAATGCTGTGCAGGCTAATGCCATTGCCGATGCCATGAACGGCTCCTTCGGCTTCTCCAAAATAGTGGTCGGCATTGTGATCGCGGCACTTGCCGGTATCGTCATTTTCGGTGGTATCCGTCAGATTGCCCGTGTGGCCGAACTGGTTGTGCCGTTTATGGCGGCCATTTACCTCGGCGTTGCGCTCTACGTACTGATCGCCAATATTACCGAAGTTCCGGCTTTGCTTGCGCTGATTGTCAAAAGTGCCTTTGGTGTGGAAGCCGCGGCAGGCGGTATCGCCGGTGCGCTGATGAATGGCGTGAAACGCGGGCTGTTCTCCAATGAAGCCGGTATGGGCTCTGCACCGAATATCGCGGCATCTGCTACGCCCAACCCGCACCACCCGTCCTCACAGGGTTTTGTGCAGGCGCTCGGCGTGTTCATTGATACAATTCTGATTTGTACTGCAACAGCGATCATGATCCTGCTGTCGCACAAACTGGCACCAAATTCCGGTCTCACCGGCACGCTTCTGACACAGGAAGCCATGACTGTGCATATCGGCTGGTTCGGCAGCTATTTCATCAGTATTGCAATCTTCTTCTTCGCCTTCACCTCGATCATCGGTAATTACGCCTATGCGGAAAATGCCATGATTTATCTCGGTGCCGGTAAACGTTTGTGGATATCATTGCTGCGTTGCGGCACATTGTTGATGGTCGTCTGGGGTGCTTACGAAAGCATTCTCACCGTGTTCAATGCAGCTGATGCGGCCATGGGTCTGATGGCAACCATCAACCTGATTGCCATTGCACTGCTTTCCGGCACGGTTGTGAAAGTGACCAAGGATTATTTCGACCAGCAGAAATTCGGCACACCACATTTCACGCTCAAGGACTATCCTGAGCTGAAAGGCAAAGTCGACGGCGAAATCTGGAAATAACCGCCAATCAAAAAACAGGCCGCTTCAGAACTGAAGCGGCCTGTTTTTATTTAGTCTGATAGTTTTTAAGCAGCCTGTTCTTTTTCAGCGCGTTTCTTGGCGAAAAGCCCTAAACGCTGCTGCAACTTCTCCGCACCGGAAGCGAAATGTGCCGCATGTTTGAAGACAGGCACCTGCGCTTCAAAATGGCAGGCGACCTGCTGGCCGGTTCCTAAATCCTTCAATTCAGGCACCTGCTGTTTGCACAAATCCTGCGCCAGCGGACAACGGGTGTGAAAACGGCAACCGGACGGCGGATTGAGCGGGCTCGGCACATCGCCGCCCAGCACATTCCACGAACCGCGTGAGGCCGGATCAGGCTGCGGCGCGGCAGACAGCAAAGCCTGCGTATAAGGATGGCGCGGATTGTTATAAAGCTGATGCTTGTCCGCGATCTCCACCACCTGTCCGAGATACATCACTGCCACACGATCAGCCATATGTTTGACCACCGGCAGCCCGTGCGAAATGAACAGGTAGGACAGTCCCATTTCTTTCTGCAAATCTTTGAGCAGATTGACCACCTGCGCCTGAATGGACACATCCAGCGCCGAGACAGGCTCATCGCAGACAATCAGTTTCGGCGACAGTGAAAGCGCTCGGGCAATACCGATGCGCTGACGTTGCCCGCCGGAAAATTCATGCGGATAGCGCGCGGCATGGTAAGGTGCCAAATCGACACGGCGCAACAGTTCAATCACCCGCTCGCGGCGCGAAGCATCGGTACCGACCCCATGGACCAGCATCGGCTCGGCAATCAGTTCACCCACGGTCATACGCGGATTGAGACTGGCATAAGGATCCTGAAACACCACCTGCATCTGGCGACGTAGATCACGCAGCTTGGTGCCGATGGCATTGGTGACATCTTCACCCTCAAACAGCACCCGACCGGCGGTCGGCTCCAGTAGACGCAGCGCCAGACGTGCAGTCGTAGACTTACCGCAACCGCTTTCGCCCACAATGGCCAGTGTTTCTCCGGCCATCAGCTTGAAAGAAACTTCGTCCACAGCACGGACTGTGCCGACCACTTTTTGACGGATCAGACCTTTTTTGACAGGGAAATGTTTGGAAATGCCCTGCAACTCCAGAAGGGGTTGTGTCATACGAAATCCTCCACCGGTGCTTTATGGCAGGCAACAAGGTGATTGGCTTGGAGTTCATGCAGAGCAGGCAGAGTTGCTGTGCATTCCTCATCGGAAAACGGGCAGCGCGGATTAAACCGGCAACCGGAGGGCAGACGGAACGGCGGCGGTACCACACCGCTGATTGCCACCAGCCGGTCAACATCCTCATCCATACGCGGCATCGAGCCCATCAGACCGATAGTATAAGGGTGCTGCGGGTCTTTGAAAATCGCATTGACGGAAGCGCGTTCCGCCACCTTACCGGCATACATCACCGCCACATCATCGGCGACCTGCGCCACCACACCCAGATCATGGGTAATAAGGATGATGGCCATATTGGTTTCCTGCTGCAACTCGCGCAGCAGATTGAGAATTTGCGCCTGAATAGTCACATCGAGCGCCGTTGTCGGCTCATCGGCGATCAGCAGCACCGGCTTGCAAACCAGCGCCATAGCAATCATTACACGCTGACGCATACCACCGGAGAGCTGGTGCGGATATTCATCAAAACGGCGCTCCGGTGCAGGAATACGCACTTTGCGCAGTGCTTCAATCGCTTCCTCGCGCATTTCCTTATACGGCTTTTTATGATGCGCCTGTAAGGCTTCAACCAGCTGATAGCCGATTGTATGCACCGGATTGAGCGAAGTCATCGGCTCCTGAAAGATCATCGCTATGCGGTTGCCGCGCAGCCTGCGCATATCATCCGCCGACAGTTTCAGAAGGTCCTGTCCTTCGAAAATCACCTCACCACCGGCATTCTTGCCCGGTGGCGGCACCAGCCCCATGACAGACAGCGACAGCATGGATTTACCGCAGCCGCTCTCCCCCACAATACCCAGTGTCTTACCGCGCTCGACTTTCAGCGAAATACCGTCCACCGCACGGATAACACCGTTCGGGGTTTTAAACTCCGTGACGAGATTGCGGATTTCGAGAACCGGTTCTGTCATAGTGTCTTCTCCAAGCCGGTCATATTTCCATATGACCGGAATGTTGCTTTGGCTTGCTCACGCAAGGCCGGAAAATGAATGCGGGGCATAAGCAGTAACAGGGCGTTTCGCCCAGTCTTCCTGCGGTGCCCGTTGAACTGTACGTTGCTGTGCGGCGTGAAGGTCTTCGGCGGCCTGCTCAAAATCAATCGTCAGGCATTGGCCCTTCTCGACCACTTTCTCACCACCAACATAGACCGTATCCACAGCGCGCTCGGCTGCGGCATAGATCATGCTGCGGATCGGATCATAACCCGGCCGCATCATCGGATGTGCAAGATTGACCAGTACCAGATCGGCGTTACAGCCTGTTTCCAGACGCCCGATATCATCACGCCCGAGCAGATCGGCACCGCCCACCGTCGCTGCGGTGAAAATCTCACCGGATGTAACTGTGCGCGGGTTTTCAGCCATCATTCGCGCCACATAACCGACATGGCGCATTTCTTCGAGCATATTATGCGGATAGGTATCGGTGCCGATGCCAAGGCGCACACCGGCGCGCAGGTAACGGCCGAAATCACGCATAGCTATGCCGCGGCGCATGAAAACGGTCGGGCAATGGGCAACCGCTGTGCGGGTTTCCACCAGCAGATCAAGATCGCGGCGCGTATGCCAGCCATTGCGCGGATAATCGTCGAGGAAAATCCCGTGGCTGACAATGCTGGTCTCGCCCAAAACATCAAGCTGCTCCAGCCATTGCACTGGTGAAACACCGTGACGGCGGGTAATTTCATGAAACTCTACGGTCGATTGTGCGGCGTGAATTTGCCAGGGAATTTTGCGGCGCTGCGCTTCCGCATAACTCTCTTTGATCAGGCCTTCGCTGCAGGTGTCGATTTGTGCCGGACACAGCATTGAGAACAGACGGCCGGACGGATGCGCCTCTGCGGCATCCACCATTTCCAATGCCTGCGCCATGGCTTTTTCGCCAACGGCCTCATCCCACTCATATTCCACCACATGGCCGTTTTTGGTGTACCAGCGCGCCGTGCGGAACATAGGCGTGATACAGACGCGCAGACCGCTCTGCCCTGCCAGATCAATCCATGACGGATGGGCAACGGAGAGATCGGCCAGTGTTGTGACGCCGGATTTGAGCAATTCCGCATAGGCGACTTTCCATGCAGCCTCTGCGCCCTCCGCATCCGGACGGATAATCGGCATGAACTCGTAAAGCGCGGAATTATACAAACCCGGAGAACCGAGTTCATCGAGAATGCTCTTATTCAGCGGTTCGCTTGCAGGATGAGAATGGATATTGACCAGACCCGGCATGACCATAAAGCCACGACCGTCCTGTTCTGTATCGGCTGCACCGGCATAGCCCGTGCCGACAAAAGTCAGTTTGCCGTTTTTAAAAGCAACATCAGCATTTTTTACGTAGATATGGCTTTGGCTGTCCTTATCCCATGCAACGACAATATCCGCGTTTCTGATGACTGTTACACTCACTGCATCACTCCCCTGCGCCTGAATTCCCGATTTGAGATTGCGGCACTGCCTCCTCGCAATGCCGCAGTCTTTGTTTTTAGCGTTTCAGAGAAATATCCAGACCTTTATAAATACCGGCACCATAGATACCGTGTGCCTTGGCACCTTCCACACGATCACCGGAAATCAGCCACATCGGCTCGGACGACAGTGTGACCCAGACATTGGCCTCGGTCAGGTTGCGCTGCAGAGTTGCCAGCGCTTCGTGACGCTCTTCCTTGCTGGTAGTGGTTGCCGCCTTACGGATCAGCTCATCCGTTGCCGGATCTTTCCAGTTCATGCGGTTTGGTGTCGGTGCCTGACGGCTCGGGAAATACAGACCGATCGCTTCAAGAGCGGTCAGCGCCGGATAGTTCATATAGAACGCATCAAATTCCTGCGTTGCCATCTTGCCCCAGCCGACAGTCGCATCCCAGAGCTGGATTTTCATGTCGATACCGACTTTGCGCAGATCAGCCTGCATGGCCTCACTCACAGTCGGATTGGTCGCATTGCGCAAACCATAGACAAGGAAGGTGGCTTTCTGGCCGTCTTTTTCACGGATACCGTCGCCGCCCATTTTCCAGCCGGCTTCTTCCAGCATTTTATTGGCGCCGTCCTGATCAAAGGCAGGCGTCAGCTTGGCGGATTCCGGATCGAAATCAATGATCGCCGGATTAACGAGCGACTTCATTTCCTTACCATGGCCGAAATAAACAGCCTGTGTAATCGCGGCTTTGTTGGTCGCCATATTCACGGCTTTACGGATCACCGGATCGGACACGACAGGCTTGTCAATTTTGAAGCCCATGAACATGTCATAGATATAGTTTTCCTGTTTGGAAACGCTGATACCCGGCATGCTTTCCATCGTGGTCAGCGCAATCGGCGGCATGTAATAGGTCATATCCGCCTGACGTGCCTGAATTGCGGCCATCAGCGTATTGGCTTCAGGGATCACGCGCCAGACAATCTCATCGACTTGCGGGCTCGGGTTTTTATAGAAAGACGGTCCCCATGTGTAATTCGGGTTTTTCTTGAGCTTCAGTTCCTGACGCGGCTGCCAGCTGACCCAGCAATAAGGACCGGTGCCGTTGAAACCCTGCACACCAAAATTCTCGCCGAGCTTCTCTACAGTCGCCTTGTCCACAACAGACGAGAACGGCATGGTCAGCTGCGGCAAAAGATCGGAATAAGGCTCTTCCAGCTGATAGATAACAGTATAATCGTCTTTAGCGGTTACACTTTTCACCTTACCGCCGCGGAAAGCGGTCGGAGAGCGTTTTTCCGGGTTTTGCCAGCGCTCAATCGTATAGACCACATCTGCTGCGGTCATCGGGCGGCCATCGCAGAACTTTACATCCTTGCGCAGATTAAATGTATAGGTCGTGCCATCCTCTGACACTGTCCAGCTTTCAGCCAGCCCCGGCTTGACGGTTTTCATGTCAAAATCAAGCGAGACCAGCGTATCGCCCAGCATGGCCATCACTTCAACCATCGCCGTTGCGGTGGAGCGGATCGGATCGTAATTATCCGCATCGATCACACGCAGAATCGACAAAGGCGCTTTGGTCTGAGCATAAGCTGCGCCGGTCATCACGGCTGCCGCTGCCACACCCGCAGTCAAAACGGAAGTCAGATATTTTTTCATTTTAGTCCTCCTGATGAGGCGTCCGCTGTTCTGTGCAGTGGTCCGCCGCCAAAATGATTTATTTACGCAGTTTCGGATCAAGCGCGTCACGTAAGGAGTCCCCCAATACGTTAAACGCCAGAACGATAATGAAGATCACCAGACTTGGCAGAACCGAGACATGCGGTGCGAAGAACAGGAAATTACGTCCTTCCGATGCCATAGCACCGAGTTCTGCTGTCGGCGGCTGTGCGCCAAGACCGATGAAAGAGAGTGCTGCGCCGAGCAGGATCACCTGTCCGAAACGCAAGGTTACAAACACGAAGATCGATGACAGGCAGTTCGGCAGCACATATTTGAAAATGATGCGGCTGTCGGACATGCCGAGCGAATGCGCGCTTTCAATATAATCCTGCTGCAACACCACAATCGCACCGCCGCGCACCACGCGCGCCATCAGCGGCACGGTTGCAATTGACAGCGCAATGATCACGGCAGTGAGCCCCGGGCCAAAGATGGCTGCAATTGCCAGACCAAACAGGATGGCCGGAAAGGACAGCAACACATCCATGAAGCGCATCAGCAAGCCGCTCCAGCGGGTGTAATAAGCGGCGACAAAACCGATAATCCCGCCGACAACACAACCAAAGAACACCGAAACAAAGCCCATGAACAGAGTGGTACGAATGCCATAGAGCAGACGTGTGACCATGCCGCGTCCCTGCCCGTCGGTGCCGAGCAGATAGCCCGCTTCACCAACCGGCTTCAGCATCATACCAAGATTACCGCCATAAGGGTCTTCCGGTGCCAGCCACGGAGCGAACAACCCGCAAAACAGGGTCAGTGCCACAAGGGTCAGAGCAATCACCGAACCGGTATCGGAGAGCAGCATGCGCAAAACGCTGACACGCTTGAACGCGATTTCCTGCTCCGCCGGTTGCGTTGCATCGGCCACAGTAGTTTTTGCAACACTGGTCATCATGCACCTCTCACACGCGGATCAAGCACAGCGTAGAGAATATCAACGCCGAGATTGACGAGAATAAAGCCGAGAGACATCACGATAATCGTGCCCTGTGCCATTGGCAGATCGCTGGACAAAATCGCGCCGACTGCCAGACGACCAATCCCCGGCCAAGAAAACACCGTCTCAACCACCACAGCACCGCCGAGCAAAAAGCCGATCTGCAAGCCGATCAGCGTCACCACCGGCACCAGCGCATTGCGCAGCGCATGACGGGTAACGACCTTACGCTCTTTCAGACCTTTGGCACGCGCGGTGCGAATATGATCTGCGCCCAGTACATCCAGAACAGATGTACGGGTCATACGGGCGACAGGGCCGACAAACACACCACCCAGCGTAATTGCAGGCAGAATGATGCTGGTGAAACCTTCCCATGTCCACAATGGTCCGAGACGACCGGTAAATGGCAGGATCGGATATTTAAAGCCGAACAGCCAGACCAGTACCAGACCTAGAAAGAACACAGGGATCGACACACCGGCAACCGACACAGCCATGATCGAACGATCCAGCAGCGAGCCGCGGTAATAGGCACCGACTGTGCCGAGCAAAATACCGAGCGGAATTGCCCAGATCAGGGATGCAACCATCAGCTCCAGTGTCGGGCCTATAGTGGCGCCGAGTTCCTGAGAAACCGGCACATTGTTAATGATCGAGACGCCAAGATCGCCCTGCATCAGACGGCCGACATAATAGAAAAACTGTTTCCACAAAGGCTGATCAAGGCCGAGATCGCGACGGATGGCTTCAACCAGTTCCTGTGTTGCGGTTGGTCCTGCGCGCACCTGCGCCGGATCAGTCGGCACCACCTGCATCAGCAAAAAGCCGAGCAGCAGCACACCGAACATGACCGGCAAAGCGAGAAGCAGACGTTGTAACGTGTGCCGAAGCATAAATTCGCCTTTCTCTGACTGTCTGCCTGAGACGCTTTCAGCACCTCAGGCCAGATCAGTTATACCTGCCGCTCAAAGACGACTTTGCCGTCCAGCACGGTCATATCGCAGACCACATCGCTGCGGATTTCTTCCTCATCGCAAGTGAAAATATCCTTCGACAACACAGCGACATCTGCCGCCATGCCTGCAACCAGACGTCCGGTTTCATTCTCAGCAAATTGCGTATAGGCACCGAAATGCGTGTAAGCGTGGATCGCCTCTTCCCGTGTCAGACGCTGATCACCGCCGATCACCGAGCCGATCTTGGTCTTGCGGGTAATGAGCGTGTAGATATTCTGGAACGGATTGGTGGAGGTGACCGGCGCATCGGAAGACGCTGCCGGATGCAAACCGGCATCCATCCATTTACGCATCGGATAGGATTCATGGGCACGCTTTTCGCCCAGATTAGCAACATACAAATCGCCGAATTCATAGATGAACATCGGCTGCGGCACCGGATCAATACCGGCTTTGGCCATACGCCCGATCTGCCCGTCACTCAAAAAGCCGCAATGTTCAATGCGGTGACGGCGGTTTTTAATCGGCTGCTCTGCACTATCCGCATTTTCAATACCGGACAGCACCTGCTCAATCGCGGCATCACCAATCGCATGAATTGCTAATTGATAGCCCAGTTCATGATAATGTTTGAGGGATTTATGCATCTCCTCATCCGAATAGCAGAAAATGCCGAAATTATTAGGATCGCCCGCTACATAAGGCTCGCTCATCGCAGCCGTCAGGCCACCGGCACTACCATCCGAGAAGACTTTCATCGCGCCGTAGCGTAAGTTTCCGGTCTGACGTTTAGCGCGGAAACCCTGTGCATGCGCCTGATCGCCGATACCGTCATGATTGCCATAAATGCAAACCCATGTGCGGATCGGCAGATCACCGTTTGCTGCCAGTTCTTCATAGGCATGAAGTTCTTCCATGCCGTAGCCCATGCCCACAGCGGCATCCATCACCGAGGTAAAACCCTGCGAAAGCATGAATTCCGCAGCGCGGGTAATCGCGGCTTTCAGTTCTTCACGGCTTAGCGGCGGAATTTTATCCGTCACCACACGCATACCGGATTCTGCCAGCAGGCCGGATAATTTGCCGTTGCGCTTTTCAATCAGTCCACCGGACGGGCTTGGTGTGTCATGGGTAATATTTGCCAGACGCATGGCTGCGCTGTTGGCGATCCCGACATGGCCGCAGGTACGGGTGATATAAACCGGATGATCGGGCGCGATCGCATCCAGTTCCTCAATGGTCGGATGGCGCTGTTCACTCAACTCGAAGTGATCGTAGCCGCCGCCACGGATCCATTCACCCGCAGGTTTTGCAGCCACCTCCTGAGCAATACGTTTGAAAATTTCACCGAGACTGCGCACGCCTGATTCAGGGCGCAGATTGATCTCGTTCATACCTATGCCAAGCATAAGAAGATGCATATGGGCATCATTGAGCCCCGGCACCGCAACACGTCCGCCCAGATCGACACGTTGTGTCTTTTCACCGGTCAGTGCTTCAATCTCAGCTGTGGTGCCGGTTGCCAGAACCTTACCGTCAGCAATTGCAAGCGCCTCAACAAAACCTTCATTAAGGCCGCAAAAAATCCGCCCGCCCGAAAGGACGAGATCTGCATATTCCATACTCTGTCTATCTCCCAGCACCCTGCCTTCAAGGAAGACAAGACATAATTCAGCGAACCCTACCGATATCAATATCGGGAAGGTTAATGATTGAGCTGAGGAAAAGCCTCACTCATACGAGATCCGGTGGCTTTTTTATTCCCCTGTACTGTTCGGTTTCTCCCGGGCTTTTGACCGGTCAGTCCGTCAGCAGTTATTTTTATTTGTTAAGGACATGCTTGCAAAAAACTGGTACCAAAGCAAGAGCCCGCACCGCAAATGTTGACAATTTACCAGACGAAAATTGCATAAATTGATAGCAATTTTGCATAATGAAAAACATCGGCAGCGTAAATATCAGCGCCAAATTGGTACTGTTTCTTGTGATTTTACTAGCACAAACAGCTCTGTAGTATTGAGAATCATTCCAGACTGAAGCCGACTGAGCCCCTCCGGTACTTTGCAGCACCGTCAAAACCGGCTCCTGAACGGCCGCCGACGCAGTCTCAGCGACAATCAGCCCCACCCTGCACAGCAGGACACAGAACTCTTGTTCCGGCCGGATTTTTCAAGATTAAACTGTAGTTTGCCAATCCGGTTAAAAACAAAAAAATCCAAATAGTCACTTACATTAATTTCAGAAATTTCTGTAAATACAACAATAAATATAAAAAATTTAACAAGCAACTACATGATATTTATAAAGAATTTTACATATCACATTCTCATAATTAAATAATTTTGCAACAGGCAAAAGCCGAAGTCATTCTCTCTGTCAACAGGACACGGGTTGGCGAAAAATCGTGCAAAAAAGGCTTTATTTATACACGTCAGGCCTCAGGTCGTACTTGATTTAAATCAATGACTAAATTTTTCCGTCGCATATAATACCCGCTATATTGCTCGAATTGCAGGCATTTCTGTAATTTGCGGGCAGGAAAATTTGCGCGCGCGAGGGGATTTTTCATGAATTACGCTGCGGGAATTGTAATCTCCGGGCTCGGTGCTTTTTTAGCACTGCTGGCCGCGGGGTTTACGCATGATCCACTGTTCAGAAGCCATATGTGGGTTCTGTTTTTCACTCTTGTGATCTTTACAGTCTTACTGCTGCGTAATGCAGATTACAGTCTGAAGCCTGTAAAAGAAGATCATTCCGTTTATATGGACGGTCCGATCCGTTACGGTGTCATTGCCACGGTGTTCTGGGGTGTAATCGGCTTCCTCGTTGGCGTTTTCATTGCTGCGCAGCTCGCATTCCCTGATTTGAATCTGGGACCATGGCTAAATTTTGGCCGTGTCCGCCCTCTTCATACATCAGCCGTTATTTTTGCCTTCTGCGGTAACGCCCTGATCGCCACTTCTTTCTACGTGGTTCAGCGTACTTGCCGTGCGCGTCTTTTCGGCGGCGATCTGGCATGGTTCGTGTTCTGGGGCTACAACCTTTTCATCGTCATGGCCGGCACCGGCTATCTGCTCGGCATCACCCAGTCGCGTGAGTATGCTGAGCCGGAATGGTATGTCGACCTCTGGCTGACCATCGTCTGGGTAGTCTATCTCGTGATCTTCATGGGTACGCTGATGAAGCGTAAAGAACCGCACATTTATGTGGCCAACTGGTTCTACCTCTCCTTCATCATCACCATTGCCATGCTGCATGTGATCAACAATCTGGCAATTCCGGTCTCTTTCCTCGGCGTGAAAAGCTATTCAGCTTTCTCCGGTGTGCAGGATGCGGTGACCCAGTGGTGGTACGGCCATAATGCCGTAGCCTTCTTCCTGACCGTACCGTTCCTCGCGATGATGTATTATTTCGTGCCGAAGCAGGTCAATCGTCCGGTCTATTCCTACCGTCTGTCGATTGTTCACTTCTGGTCGATCATCTTCCTCTATATCTGGGCCGGTCCTCACCATCTGCATTACACAGCGCTGCCTGACTGGGCGCAAACACTCGGCATGGTCTTCTCCATTGTTCTGTGGATGCCGTCCTGGGGTGGTATGATCAACGGTCTGATGACGCTTTCCGGTGCGTGGGATAAAATCCGTACTGATCCGGTTGTCCGCCTGATGGTTGCTGCGATTGCCTTCTACGGTATGGCGACCTTCGAAGGCCCGCTGATGTCGGTTAAAGCCGTTAACTCGCTGTCGCACTATACAGACTGGACCATCGGTCACGTTCATGCGGGTGCTCTGGGCTGGAATGGTATGATCACTTTTGCGGCCGTGTACTTCCTTGTACCGCGTCTGTGGAACCGTGAACGTCTCTATTCTGTGCGTATGGTCAACTGGCACTTCTGGCTGGCTACACTTGGTATCGTGCTCTATGCCGCTTCCATGTGGGTTGCCGGTATCCAGCAGGGTCTGATGTGGCGCGAATATGATGATCAGGGCTTCCTGGTTTACTCCTTCGCCGAAACAGTACTCGCAATGTTCCCTTACTATGTCATCCGTACACTTGGCGGCACGATGTATCTGGCGGGCGGACTTGTGATGGCCTGGAACGTCTACAAGACCATCAAGGGTGATCTGAGAGAGGAGGCCGCAATTCCGGGCTCGACACCAATCTCAGACACCAATACCGGCCCGTATCTGAAACCGGCAGAATAAGGAGCAAGTGAGTTATGTCTATTCTCAAAAAACACTCGCTGATTGAAAAAAACGCTACTTTACTGCTGATCGGTTCGCTGGTTGTGGTCACTGTCGGCGGTATCGTGGAAATTGCCCCGCTGTTTTACCTGCAAAATACCATTGAGAAAGTAGAGGGTATGCGCCCCTATTCTCCTCTGGAGCTGGCAGGCCGTGACATTTATATCCGCGAAGGCTGCTATACCTGCCATTCGCAGATGATCCGTCCGTTCCGCGATGAAGTGGAGCGCTATGGTCATTACAGCCTTGCAGCTGAAAGCATGTATGACCATTCGTTCCAGTGGGGCTCAAAACGTACAGGGCCTGATCTTGCCCGTGTCGGCGGCCGCTACTCGAATGAATGGCATGTTCAGCATCTGATTGAACCGCGCGATGTCGTGCCTGAATCGGTTATGCCGAGCTATGCATTCCTGATGAACACGCCGCTGAATATGTCCGGCATTACCGGCAATCTGAAAGCCAATATTGCTGTCGGTGTGCCTTATAATCAGGAAATGGTCGATAATGCATTGGCGGATATGAAAGCGCAGGCTGACCCGGAAGCCGATACAGAGGCTCTGCTTGCCCGCTACCCGAAAGCCAAGACCGGCGATTTCGATGGTAATCCGAAGGTTATCAGCGAGATGGATGCGCTTGTTGCCTATCTGCAGATGCTGGGAACGCTGGTTGATTTCTCAACTTACGACCAGTCACCGAAGTCGCGTTAAGGAGGTTCATCATGGATTATACGACCATGCGCCACTTTGCCGACAGCTGGGGGCTGTTAGGCATGTTCCTCTTCTTCCTCTTTGTTGTCTTCTTCGCCTTCCGTCCAGGCAGCAAACAGGCTGCCGATGCTGCGAAAGCCATTCCGTTCAAGGACGAAAACAATGACTGATAAGCAAATTGACGATGTAACAGGCGTTGAAACAACCGGCCACGAATGGGACGGCATCAAGGAACTTGATAATCCGATGCCACGCTGGTGGCTCTATGCCTATTATGCCACCATTGTCTGGGCGATTGCCTATACTGTTGCCTATCCGGCATGGCCGCTCATCAACGGCGCCACTTCCGGTCTTCTGGAATGGTCGAGCCGCGGTGATTTCTGGAAAGAAAACACCAAAATTCAGGGCGAACGTCAGGATATTCTGGCAGCTATTAAAGAAAAATCCGTTCAGGAAATTATAGCTGATCCGCAGCTTAACCAGTTTGCAATTGCAGGCGGTGCAGCGGCATTCCGTGTGAACTGTGTTCAGTGTCACGGTTCCGGTGCACAGGGTGCCCCAGGCTATCCAAACCTGAATGATGATGACTGGCTGTGGGGTGGATCAATTGATGAAATCCTGCAGACTGTACGCCACGGCGTGCGTTCCAAAGATGACGAAGAAACACGCATCTCCGAAATGCCTGCCTATGGCGACATTCTTGAGCCACAGCAGATCCGTGATGTGGCGGCCTATGTCACCAGCCTGACATCGACACCGCATGATGCAAGCCTGATACCGGCAGGCAAACAGGTCTTTGCTGAAAACTGTGCTGCCTGTCATGGCGAAAATGCCAAAGGCAATAAGGAATTCGGTGCGCCAAATCTGACCGATGCGATCTGGTTCTACGGTTCCGGCGAAGCGGAAATTGCCAAACAGGTGAGAAATCCCAAGCATGGCGTAATGCCTGCATGGGAAGGCCGTCTGGGTGACACAACAGTTAAACAGCTCGCAATCTATGTCCACTCTCTGGGTGGCGGTGAGTAAAAACGACCTGTTTCAAGTCATGGCCGGCCGGTATAAAATATTGGTGCACAATATTCCGGCCGGTGCTCAGAAAATCAGCAAGCCCCGCAGATATGATCTGAAGAACGGGGCTCTGATGAAACCTTAGAAACCCAGTGCGGATTTCTGTTCCGATAACCGGAACCCGCTCTGAGTGATTTGAGTGCAGTTTTATAAAAACATTTCAGTTTTCAGACTGCCCTTAAGCATTCCGCGCTCAAATGCCCTCAATGAGCGCAGTGTTAATGCGATGAAATAAAGAATCTAGAGCAAGCGCCATACTTCGATCTGAACGCAAACCGCTCTAGCCCCCGGAGTATACCATGTCAGATGTTGGTGAATTTGAACGTATAGATGCGCAGGCGGTCAATTCGTCTGGAAAACGCAGTCCTCTTTATGCTGCACGTGTCAAGGTTTTCCCCAAAAGAGCGAGCGGTGATTTCCGCCGTTTCAAGTGGATTATCATGTTCATCACGCTCGGCATCTATTATCTCACGCCATGGCTGCGCTGGGATCGCGGTCCCTATGCACCGGATCAGGCTGTCCTGATTGATATCGCGCATCGTCGCTTCTACTTCTTCTTTATCGAAATCTGGCCACAGGAATTCTACTACGTTGCCGGTATGCTGATTATGGCCGGTATCGGCCTGTTCCTTGTTACCAGTGTCGCCGGACGCGCATGGTGCGGTTATACCTGCCCGCAGACCGTATGGGTTGATTTGTTTCTCGTTGTCGAGCGCGCCGTTGAAGGCGACCGCAATGCCCGTATCAAACTCGACAATGCCCCGATGAATGCCAACAAACTGGCAAAACGTGTCACCAAACATACAATCTGGCTGGCGATTGCCGTTATGACCGGCGGTGCGTGGATTTTCTATTTCGCAGACGCACCAACACTGCTGATGGAATTTGTGACTGGTCAGGCCGCCATGGTCGCTTATATCACTGTCGCAATTCTGACAGCCACCACATATGTTTTCGGCGGGCTGATGCGTGAACAGGTCTGCACCTATATGTGCCCTTGGCCGCGTATTCAGGCAGCCATGCTTGATGAAAACTCGCTCACAGTAACCTATAATGACTGGCGCGGTGAACCACGCACCCGTAATTCCAAAAAAGCCATTGCTGCCGGTGAAAGTGTCGGCGATTGTGTGGATTGTAATGCCTGTGTGGCCGTTTGTCCGATGGGGATTGATATCCGCGACGGTCAGCAGCTCGAATGTATCACCTGTGCGCTGTGTATTGATGCCTGTAACTCGGTTATGGACAAAATCGGCAAACCACGCGGCCTGATCTCCTATTCCACGCTGTCCGACTATGATGCCAATATGGCGCTGGCTACCAATAATGGTACAGCGCCGATTGAGCCGGCACGGATTTATGAAGCGAAAAACACCTTTAATGACAAGGTGCAGCAGCTGAAAATGTCCAAGATTTTCCGCCCGCGCAGCCTGTTCTATTTCTCAATCTGGGCACTGATCGGTGTGGCCCTGATTACAACTTTGCTGATGCGCGAACGGATCGGCATCAATGTGCTGCAGGATCGTAACCCGCAATATGTGTTGCTGTCGGATGGTTCCATTCGCAACGGCTATACGGTCAAACTGCTGAATATGGTCAATGAACCGCGCCAGTTTGAACTGATTATTGACGGCCTGTCACAGGCAGAAGTGCATGTGGCCGATCAGGCAACAGACGGTTCCGGCCGCCATATTTTCAACGCCGAACCGGATCGTCTGAAAACCCTGAAAGTGTTCGTTGTCCTGCCTAAGACCGCAGTTCCTCCGGGTAGCACACCATTCACCATGACAGTCCGTGATGTTAACGGAACCGAGTCAGCAACATATAAAGCCACTTTCATTGCCCCTGAAAAACGCTGATAACGGAGAAACGTGATGATAAAGCAAAATACGTCTTCCCCTGCCCCTCAGGGACGCGAATTTACCGGCTGGCACATGCTTGCGATTATGATCGCTTTCTTCGGGGTGATTATTATTGTGAATGTTATCATGGCCACATCAGCAATCCGCAGCTGGTCCGGCCTTGTTGTTCAGAACTCCTATGTTGCCAGTCAGGAGTTTAATGAGAAGTCCCAGCTCGGCAAAGAACATGCCGCGCTCAACTGGAAACAAAATCTGGACTATAAAGACGGCATTGTCAGCTACAGCCTGACCGATGCCAATGGCGCACCCGTCAAAGCGCTTGGCGCAACGGCCGTTTTCCGCAGGCCGGTGAATGAAAAAGAAGACCAGATCCTGAATCTGATGCCTGCAGGTAATAATGTTCTGACCGCAGAAGCCGCTCTGAAAGACGGAAACTGGGTTGTTGAAATCAATACCTATGCCGGACTTGATCTGCCATACCGTCAGGTCAACCGTGTGAATATTACCGGTGGTAAATTCACCATCACCGCAGACAACCAGCCGGCACAAGGATCAGCGCAATGAGTTGCTGTGGTTCCGGCATTCAGTTTTCCGCTGCGGATTATCGTCCGGAAGAATTACTGCTGGCGAGCCGCACACTCGGCGATGGTCAGCGCCAGCTTGACCTGTCTGTTCCCTCAGTTCATTGCGGCTTGTGCATTCAGACTGTTGAAACTGCGCTGAATGCTTTGCCGGAAGTCAGCTATGCGCGTGTCAATCTGTCCTCCAAACGGGTTTCCATCCGCTGGCAGGACGGCATCGAACCGCCGCATGTGATTGATGCACTGCAGAAAGCCGGATATCCCGCTCATATTTTTGAACTCGGCGATGACAAAGATCCGCAACTTTCCCGCCTGCTGATTGCGCTGGCAGTGGCCGGTTTTGCCTCCATGAATATCATGTTGTTTTCCGTATCGGTCTGGTCCGGTGCGGATGCTGCAACGCGTGATATGTTCCATTGGTTGTCCGGTCTGATTGCTCTGCCGACTTTGGTTTATTCCGGCCGTATTTTCTACATGTCCGCATGGAATGCACTAAAACACGGCCGCAGCAATATGGATGTGCCGATTTCGCTGGCGATCACTTTGGCCTTCGGTATGAGTGTGTATGAAACGCTCAATTCCGGTCAGCATGCCTACTTCGATGCTTCAGCGACATTGCTGTTTTTCCTGCTGATCGGCCGTACGCTGGATCATGTGATGCGTGAACGCGCACGCTCTGCTGTTAAAGGTTTAAGCCAACTGGCAGCCCGCGGTGCGGTTGTGATCGGTGATGATAATCAGCACAGCTTCATGCCAATTGCGGATATCCGCCCGTCTATGCGCATTATTTTGGCTGTTGGTGAGCGCGTGCCGGTCGATGCTGTTGTTGAAAGCGGCCGCTCTGATCTCGACTGCTCGATTGCAACCGGTGAAAGTGTGCCGGTTCCGGTGACACAGGGCTCAAAAATCCGTGCCGGCACGATGAACCTGACCGCGCCGCTGACGATTAAAGCCACCGCCTCCGCTGACAATTCTTTCCTTGCGGAAATGGTGCGCCTGATGGATGCCGCAGAAGGTGGTCGCGCCCGTTACCGTCAATTGGCAGACCGTGCTTCCGCGCTTTATGTGCCGCTTGTCCACACCACTGCATTTCTGGCTTTTGTCGTCTGGTTCTACCTGACCGGCGACTGGTACAAGTCGACCTATGTGGCGATCACCACGCTGATTATTACCTGTCCGTGCGCCTTAGCTCTGGCTGTGCCGATTGTGCAGGTTGTGGCCGCACGCCGCCTGTTTGAAAACGGCATCATGGTCAAGGATGGCTCCGCGATGGAACGTATGGCCGAAATTGACAGTGTAATGTTTGACAAGACCGGCACACTGACACTCGGCCAGCCACAGCTTATGGAACGCGGCAGTCTCGATCAGAATGCGCTTGAACTGGCCGCAGAACTGGCACTCTACTCCCGCCACCCGTTGTCGCGTGCATTGACCGCTTTCACCAATCCGGCAAAAAACATCCGCTTTGATCTGATCGAAGAAGTGAGCGGTGCCGGTATCGAAGCTCATATGGGGCAGGATATTTATCGTCTTGGTCGCCGTGACTGGGCAGTTGAAGATGCTTCACAGGACAATGCCTGCACCGGCACAGAAACCGTGTTGAGCCGCAATGGCACCCGGCTTGAAGCTTTCCGTTTTGAAGACAGTCCGCGCGATGATGCTGCACGCTCTGTTCAGGAGCTGAAAGACGAAAAACTCAGCGTGGAAATTCTCTCCGGCGACAAAGAAAAAACAGTCAGTGCCCTCGCCCGTCAGCTTGGTATTGAGAAATATCGTGCGGAAATTCTGCCAGCCCATAAATCAGAACTGGTGACCAAGCGCACCAATGAAGGCCATAAAGTGCTGATGGTTGGTGACGGGCTGAATGATGCGCCTGCGCTGATGTCTGCCTATGTGTCGATGGCTCCGGCAACGGCTGCGGATATCGGCCGTAATGCTGCGGATTTCGTCTTTCTCCATGACAGTCTGACAGCCGTACCGCTGGCAGTGGCCATCTCCCGCGAGGCAGGCAAGCTGATCCGACAGAACTTTGCATTGTCGCTGATCTATAATATTATTGCCGTACCCATTGCGCTGTTCGGCTATGTCACGCCTTTGATTGCAGCGCTCTCCATGTCGCTGTCTTCGATCCTCGTGGTCAGCAACGCCCTTCGCCTGAAGGCAGGTAAAAAACAAGGCCAGAAAACGGCCTCTCCTTTAAGCCTGCTGAAGCGACAAAAGGCCTGAGATTATGAATATATTGATTTTCCTCATTCCCATCGCCCTGTTTTTGGGCGGTATGTGGCTCGCAGCTTTTCTGTGGTCACTGAAAAGCGGGCAATATGAGGATATGGATGGCGCCGCCAACCGGATTTTTCTGCCGGATGATGATGACAGACCAGCACAGGAAAAACCGTAAACAAAAAGGCGATACCGCAAAACGGCATCGCCTTTTTCATTTCATGTGAATGTGTCCGTTCAGGACTGGCAAGCTTTGAGACGAGCGGTGAATGCATCACCGGCATCTGACACCTCACCGGAATTATCAATCACCCAGAGCGGCAGATCACCGGCTTCCACCGGCTGCTGGCGCTGCAAACGTGATGCAATCGATTCCGGCGTCTCGCGCCCGCGTGATGCAAGACGCTGCGCCAGCACTGCCGGACTTGCGGTAATATGGGCAATCGCCACGCGCGGAAAACGCGCGGCCAGTTGCGGCAAGACTTTGCGTGACAAATTAGCGATAACCACGCCGCCATTTTCAATCACCTGCTCCACCGAAGCAGGCAGCCCGTAATAGAGGCCATGTGCCTGCCAGTGCATGCAGAATTCTGACCGCTCAACCGCTTTCAGAAAATCAGCTTCCGACAATGTATCATGATCTTCCGTATTACTATCCGCATCGCGGGTTACCACGCGACGTACAAAGTGGTAATTGCCATCCTGCGGCAAATGCGTGCGTGCATAGTCGATGATTGTGTCTTTGCCCGCACCGCTCGGCCCCACAACGGCAACAAAAATACCGGTCATTTCACTCATTCCGTCATTTACAAGCGCAGCTTACAGCACGCGCTGCCCTTCCCGCCACACTGAGCGTACCACCGGTATCGCATTCTGCATATGAACGCGAACCATATCAGCCCGCTTGCCCGATGCAAGTGTTCCGCGATCAGTAAAACCGACAGCTTTCGCCGGATTGCGGGTAACGAGATTGATCGCCTGCGGCAGCGTATAGCCATCAACCAGTTGCGGCAGTGTATAAACCGCCTGCACAAGGCTGAAAGGAATATAATCAGACGACAGAATATCGAGATGACCGGCGGAAGCGAGATCACGCGCCGAGACATTGCCGGAGTGGGATGAGCCGCGCACAATATTCGGTGCCCCCATCAAAACAGCCATACCGGCTTCTTTCGACGCCTTAGCAGCTTCCAGCGTTGTCGGGAATTCTGCCACATGAATACCCTGCTCAATCGCTTCATCCACATGGGCAAGTGTCGCATCATCATGACTGGCAAGCGAAATGCCCTTGGCCTGACAACGGGCAGCAATTTCTTTACGAAAACGGTCTGCATGAGCCACAGATTCCGCCACGCGACGGTCACAGAACGCATCAAACTCGGCCTGCGTCATCTTCTGCTTGCCCATATAGTAAGTCTTATAGGCTTCAAGGCTGGCAAACTGACGTTGTCCCGGAGCGTGATCCATCAGCGAGGCAATTTTCACCTGCGGGTTATGCTCAAATAATTCAAACGCATCGAGGCAATTCGGGGAAGACACTTCGCAGCGCAAATGCAGATAGTGGTCTGCACGCAGGCGGCCATTGTTCTGACCATCGGCAATGGCATCAGCAAGCAACACCATATCGTCGGAATTAATATCCGTGTCACCATCAAGACCAACGCGCAGAGCATCAAATACTGTAGTGATGCCGGAAGCAGCAATCTGTGCATCATGCGCCATCAATGCGGCATCTGCATTCCAGCGTACTTTCGGGCGTGGTGCATAATGGTGTTCAAGATGATCGGTATGCAGTTCCACAACACCCGGCATCAGATAATCGCCGCCAAAATCTTCACCGCTAATGCCATTGCCAGCGCTGATATCAGCGATTTTTCCGTCACGGATCTGGATTGTACCGGTGATAACTTCATCCTCAAGGATGATGCGGGCATTTTTAAAAACGATATCGGAAGGTCGCGTGTCGCGTGTCATCGGAATTTTCCTGCTAACCAAAACTGTCCTGCATGATCGCTGTGATCATGCAGGACAGCTGTGGCCTACAGGAGTTTTGTGACAATCAGACAACGCTGATTTGAAGTTTTTGTCTCATTTCTGTGAGACGCGGCGATCACCGGTCAAACGTGAACGCAGCGCATTGGAAATGGCATCGAATACAAACACCACGATCAGAATGAGGATCACCATATAGGCGACATTTGCCCAGTTGGAATTGGTGCGCATGGCTTCCCAAAGTTTCAGACCGATACCACCGGCACCAACCGCACCGATAATTGTTGCCGAACGGGTATTGGACTCCCAGAAATACAGCATCTGACTGAGGAATACCGGCATCACCTGCGGAATAACACCGTAGCGCTGCACATTGGCTGGCGATGCACCAACCGACTTCACACCTTCACGCTGTTTATCGTCGATATTTTCCAGCGTTTCCGAATAGAGTTTACCCAGCGTACCGGTATCGGTGAAGAAGATCGCCGAAATACCAGCCAGTGGTCCCGGTCCGAAAGCACGGGTGAAGAACAATGCCCAGATAAACATATCGACTGAGCGCAGGAAGTCGAACAGACGCTTGGTAATCTGATTGGCAAAGAAGTTCGGCGTAATATTACGCGCGGCGATGAAGGCCAGCGGCAGCGCGAGCATACCGGCAAACAGCGTACCGACAAAAGCCATGACAATCGTCTGCAACATCTTGATCCAGACATCGCCGTGCTGCCATTCCGCATTGTTCCAGATATTGTCAAAAGCCAGCGACAGATTGGACATTTCCGGTTTGATACGCTCACCGGAAACGATCAGTGATGTAACCTCATCTGCTGACTTACCCCAGAATGGCGAATTGGTATCGAACACAAAGTTCGGCCAGCCGAAGAAACGGCGATTAACGGTGATACGCTCCGGCATGATACGGGCTTCACCGGAGAAGCCGAAATCCACCTGTACTTCATCATTTTTCAGCACTGCCCATGATGGCAGTGGCTTATCATCAACAGGTCGGGCAGCATCAGCATCAATTCGCACATTCAGCACTTCGCCGTCATGCTCCACAACAACCGTATTGCCACTGAGATGCAGCGCCTCAGAGCTGCCGAAAATCACACTGGTACGGCCATTGGCCTGCTGCACCCATTCCGGATCAGGATTCTTGCCCAGCACCGAAAAGCGCGGATAGGTTACTTTTGCCTCATCACCATTCAAACCAGTGTTTAGGCGAATAGTCGGGCGTACCTCATAGGAGTACCACTGGCGGGCGGTAATACCAGCACGATCCCACTGGCCCTCCGAAAGCACTGTACCAATGGCAAAGAACCACCAGCTATAGGCCATATAGAGCACAATACCCAAGCCGATCAGCGGCAATGTATAGCGCTTGGAAAACGGGCGGCGAAAGACCTGCGGATAGCGGTTTTCGTAATCAGCAATCTGAGCGGCGTTTAAAGTCAAAGCTGTCATTTTTTACGCTCCGAACTGAAAGGCCTGAGCGCCGACAAGACGGCCGCGCAGCCATGCAGAGGTCTGATCCACCGCAATGATTGTTACGAGCAGCAGAAACACAATCGCCAGTGTTTTTGCCTGATGGCCATGACCAATCGACAGGCGTAATGCCTCACCGATACCGCCGCCGCCAACCGCACCGATAATGGTGGATGCACGGACATTGATCTCGAAACGCAGGAAGGCGTAGGACATGAAATTCGGCATGACTTGCGGCACAATGCCGAAGCCGACGCGCTCAAACCAGTTTGCGCCGACGGCGCGCAGGCCTTCTTCTGCCTTCATATCAGCATTCTCAACCACTTCGAAAAACAGCTTACCCAGTGCGCCGATCGTATGAATACCAACCGCAAAAATCGCAGGAATTGGCCCCAGCGAAAGAATGGCAGCGAAGAAACCGGCAATCACGATTTCAGGGAAAGCACGCAGAATTTCCATGTAGCGGCGCACGAAGAAACGCAGTGCACGGCTGGTTGTCAGGTTTTTAGCCGCAAGGAAACACAGGATGAAACCAAAGAAAAAGCCGATCAATGTTGCCATCATGGCAATATTGAGCGTCTCCAGCATCTTGTAGAAATATTCAGGAATATAAAAACCGCTGCCGAACAGATAGACGCGACCCGCCTCATAATCATATTTCTGACTACCGTCGAAATAAGGTGACGGCAGATCAAACAGAGCCCGCCAGACTTCCCAGCCGTCACGCGGCACCATATCACCGACAAAGTCGAAGAAATGCGGCAGACGCTCCCAGAATTTACCGGCATTGCTTTCATTGGCGAACCACAAAGATGCGGAGAGCGCCAGAAACAAACCACCGATAATCAGCAGCGTATAGGTACGACGTCGGGAGGACAGCTCCCGCCAGTGCTGCTCAACCAAAGCGGCTTCACCGGACAGGGATGGCTTAGAAACAGTATGGGTCATCGGGCCCGCCTAGAGCATTTCGCAGTCAAATGACTTCATTTGACACCCGCGATAATGCGACAAAACAAAGAGTTAGAGCGAGCGCAATGAGTAAAAACCAGACGCAACACGCTCTAAAAAGAATAAAAAAATGCGGCCAGCATCATTCTTTGACACTGGCCGCAACTTAATCTTACTGACCGATCTGCGACTTACGTGCGTCGATAACCGGCTGGTAGAAATCTTTGTTCACTTCGATATAGGACTTGAAATCGCCGCCCATTGTGGAAGCAAAGCACTCCGGATCGGTCTTTGGCAGATCCATCATATAGGTTTTGAACTTGGCTTTCAGATCAGCATCAATGGCTGTGCGGATAACGATCGGGCCGTTCGGGATCAGCGGGGATTTCCAGACTTCTGTGAAGTCTTTCATGTCGATCAGGCCTTTGTCGACCATCTTGCGCAGGTTACCGGATGTGTAACCTTCATCGAAACTGCCAACACCGGAACCGAAAGTTGTACCGGCATCAAACTTGCCGTCTTTTACAGCCAGAACCAGATTTTCATGGCCGCCGCCGAAACCGGTTTCGCTGAAGTAATCTTTAACCGTCGCGCCGCTCAGATCTTTTGGCAGCGAAGTTACCGGAATGAGGTAGCCGGAAGTGGAATCCGGATCAGCAAAACCAAGCTTCTTGCCTTTCATATCGGCAATAGTCTTGATGCCGCTGTCCTTACGGGCAACCATGATCGAATAATAACCGGTCGAACCGTCAGTCTGTTCAGTGGTCAGGATCGGTTCAACAGCATCTTCTTTGGTCAGATAGATTTTGGCATAGCCGGAAGCGCCAAGCTCTGCATAATCCAGTGTGCCGCCGAGCAGACCCTGAATAACACCATCATAGTCAGCAGCAGGAAACAGTTTAACTTCCTTAACACCGATGGCCTTTGGCAGCTGGTCAATAATGCACTGGTAATTACGCAGACGGTCGGCTTCGTTTTCGCCGCCGATAATACCAACGCGGAACACTTCAGGCTTATCTGCCTGCGCTGCGGTTGCGGTTGCCACTGCGGACAGCGCAACGGCGCCGAGCAAAAGCTTCTTGAAGGTCATGAACCATTCTCCTGTTAAACGATGATCGTTTTTTGGTTGGGATTAAATGTTATTGTGCGTCTGCAACAAGTTTTGCGACCTGTCGTGCCACTTGCGGGCTGACCGGAGCTTCCGGTGCAGGCTGTTCCAGAGCTGTTGAAGTCACGGCTTCCGAGAAGCTTTCATCGTCAGCTTCGGCACCATAAATGCGGCGGGCTGCGGCCTGTGTCAGATCAGCAGGCGTTCCGTCGAACACAACGCGCCCGCCCTGCATACCAATGATCCGGTCGCAATAGGTGCGTGCTGTATCCAGCGTATGAAGATTAGTGATAACTGTCAGGCCTTCGCGCTGATTAATATCGCGCAGGGCGCTCATCACGACCTGCGCATTGCGCGGGTCCAGCGAGGCAATCGGCTCATCGGCGAGGATAACTTTCGGGCTCTGCATCAGCGCACGGGCAATCGCCACGCGTTGCTGCTGACCACCGGAAAGCGTACCCGCCGGCTGCAAGGCGGTTTTGACAATATCCAGACGCTCAATATTGGCGATAGCCTGCGCACGCTCCTCGCGGGAGAAAATGCCCATCAGACTTTTCACAGTAGAACGCTGATTAAGACGGCCAAGCAGCACATTGGTCAGCACATCAAGACGTGGCACCAGATTGAACTGCTGGAAGATCATTGCACAATCACTGCGCCAGCGGCGCAATTCAGAGCCACGCAGGCGCGACACGTCCTGATCCTTGAAAACAATCGAACCGTCAGATGTATCAATCAGACGATTGATCATACGCAGAAGCGTGGATTTTCCCGCGCCCGATGCCCCAATGATACCCACCATCTGGCCCTGCGGAATTTCCAGATTTACATCTGCAACCGCAGTATTACCGCCAAAACGACGGGTTACATTTTGAAGTTTAAGCATCAGCGCCCTCTATCAATTTCCATGCGAAATTAGGCGCGTGATATGAAACGAAAATGTAACTTATATTACATCTGTATGAAAATTCTGAATCAGATTTTTGACAAAAAAGCCGCCGGAAGCTCCGGCGGCTTTTTTCTGTTATTGGATTCAGCAGCTTGGCTTATCAGCCGCCATGCTTTTCAAGAAAAGCTTCAATCTCAAGTTTACGGAAATCATCCAGTGCATCCCGCAGGCGCTGATGATCCCAGTCCCACCATGCCAGAGCTTCCAGACGCTCAACAATCGCATCTGAAAAACGCTGACGAATGAGTTTGGCAGGCACGCCGCCAACAATCGTATAAGGCGCGACATCTTTGGAAACGACCGCACCGGAACCGATGACCGCACCATTGCCGATTTTAACACCAGGCAGAACGGTTACGCCATGTCCCAGCCATGTATCATGACCAATGGTCACTTCATGGGCGCGGCGCCATTCAAAAAAATCCGCTTCCTGTTCAGCATCCGGCCAGTAATCATTGGCGCGATAGGTGAAGTGATGCAGTGTTGCGCGCCACATCGGATGATTGGTGGCATTGATACGCACAGAGGCTGCAATATTCGCAAATTTACCGATCTTGGCGCACCAGACCATGCCGTCGCGCTCAATATAGGAATAGTCGCCCATTTCCGTTTCAGAAATACGACAACGGGTACCAATTTCCGTATAGCAACCGAATGTGCTGTCGGAAATTTCCGTATCCGGATGGATAAACGGCTGTTCTGACAATCTGGTCATGCATCTGCTCCCTGACGCACATAACCCGGAGCAAACTCGGTTACGTCAATGATACGGTCAGCCACGGCTTCACGCACATCTTCATCATGGAAAATGCCAAGCATCGCCACGCCTTCTGTTTTTTTGCGGCGGATCAATTCCATAACAACTTCACGGTTTTTGGCATCGAGTGAGGCAGTTGGTTCATCGAGCAACAGCACCGGATGATCCGTGATGAAACCACGGGCAATATTCACACGCTGCTGCTCACCACCGGAGAACGTGGCTGGCGGCAGATCCCACAGACGCTGCGGCAGGTTGAGCATAGCCAGCAATTCACGGGCTTTATCCTGCGCCTGTTCCCGATCAACCCCACGGGCAAATAACGGATCAGCCACCACATTCAGAGCACTGACACGCGGCACAGTGCGCAAAAACTGACTGACATAACCAATCGTATCGCGACGTACAGCCATAACAGTGCGCGGATCTGCCGAGGCAATATCAATCTGCTTGCCGTGATGGCGCAGAATGATCTGGCCTTCGTCCACGGCGTAATTGCCATAGACCATTTTCAGGATAGAGCTTTTACCGGCACCGGACGGGCCGCCAAGCACAGCACATTCACCGGCTTTCAGCGCAAAGAAAACATTATTCACCACCGGCAATTTAACGCCGCCCTGCAAATGCATGGTGAAGCTCTTTGCCACTTCCGAAACAATAAGGGGCATAGTCATGATTAAACCTGCAAAATCGAGGAAACGAGCAATTGCGTATAAGGTGCCTGCGGATCATCCAGCACGCGGTCGGTCAGACCGGCTTCAATAATATGACCGTCTTTCATCACCATCATACGATGCGATAGCAGACGCGCCACAGCCAGATCATGGGTCACAACAATCGCTGCCAGTCCGAGATCGGCCACCAGACCGCGCAACAAATCAAGCAAACGCGCCTGCACGGATACGTCCAGACCACCGGTCGGCTCATCCATGAAAATCAAACGCGGTGCAGTCACCAGATTGCGGGCGATCTGCAAACGCTGACGCATACCGCCGGAGAATGCACGCGGCTGATCATCAATGCGGTCTGCAGAGATTTCCACACGACCAAGCCAGTCGGTCGCGGTTTCACGGATTTTACCATAATGACGATCACCGACAGCCATCAGACGCTCGCCGACATTGGCACCGGCGGAGACAGTCATACGCAAACCGTCAGAAGGGTTCTGATGCACAAAGCCCCAGTCGGTGCGCATCAGAAAACGGCGCTCGGCCTCACTCATCCGGTACAGATCGCGGAACTGGCCGTCACGCATCCGGTATTCCACAGCGCCGACAGAAGGCTGCAAGCGTGTGGCAAGACAGTTGAGCAGTGTCGTCTTACCGGAGCCGCTCTCGCCGACAATCGCCAGCACTTCACCCGGATACAGTTCAAAGGACACATTGCTGCAACCAAGGCGGTTGCCATAGAATTTCGACAGTCCGTTTACACGCAGCAAAGGCGTATCATGATTTATATCGCTCATTGGGCTGCCTCCAGACCTGAGGACACTTGTCCGATATCTTTGTTATTTGCAGAGAGATGACCAACATGGCCGTCGGCCTGTCGTGTTTCGCAATAATCGGTGTCGGAGCAGACAAACATGCTGCCGCCCTTGTCATCCAGCACCACCTCATCGAGATAGACGCCCTTGGCACCGCACATGGCGCAAGGCTGGGCGAATTTCTGCACCTCAAACGGGTGATCTTCGAAATCGAGGCTCACCACTTTGGTGTAAGGCGGCAGAGCGTAAATGCGCTTCTCACGTCCTGCACCAAACAGCTGCAAAGCCGGTGACATATGCATTTTCGGATTGTCGAATTTCGGTGTCGGTGAAGGGTCCATCACATAACGGTCTTCGACTTTCACCGGATAGGCATAGGTCGTGGCGATATGGCCGTGACGGGCAATATCCTCATAGAGCTTAACATGCATCAGGCCGTATTCTTCCAGCGCATGCATCTTGCGGGTTTCAGTCTCACGGGGTTCCAGAAAGCGCAGCGGTTCAGGGATCGGCACCTGATAGACGAGGATCTGACCCTCCTTGAGCGGCGCTTCCGGAATACGGTGACGGGTTTGGATGATGGTTGCATCTTCCGTACGGGTCGTCACTTTAACCTGTGCCGTCTTTTCAAAGAATGCACGGATCGACACGGCATTGGTGGTATCATCCGCCCCCTGATCGATCACTTTCAGCGTGTCATCAGCGCCCAACACCGCAGCGGTCACCTGCACACCACCGGTACCCCAGCCATAAGGCATCGGCATTTCGCGGCTTGCAAAAGGCACCTGATAACCCGGCACCGCAATCGCTTTAAGCAATGCACGGCGGATCATCCGTTTGGTCTGCTCATCAAGATAAGCAAAATTATAATTCGCTATAACAGTCATGGTTCAACCCTTTGCACCCTGTGCATAATGCTGCAGCCGCTGTTCAAGAGTGCCGGTATGCAACTCAAACAAATGGTTATCGTCATCATAGAAATAGAGGGAGCGCCCTTCGCCCTCGATGCGCGGACGCGGCGGATGCATCTCCAGTCCCAATGCCGTGATACGGGCGGCATAATCGTCGAAATCATCTTCCGCGATTTTGAACGCGATATGATTATAGCTGCGGGCAGGCAGCGCCTCGCCTTGCATCACCGCAATCCAGAGATCACCGATCAGAAAGAACTTTTCCTCCGAGAGTGAAAATTGCTGATCGCCGCTCGCATAGATTTCACGGGCATCAAACACTTGGTTAAGGATTTGCGTCATCCGCGCCAGATCCTTGGTGATGAAGGTGATATGAGAAAGACCTTCGATCATTCTGCGGCCTCGGCAAGATTGGCTTCCGCACTGCCATGCGCCTGCGCATATTCGGCACGCATGCGGCGGATAAGATCAAGCTCAGCCTGAAAATCCACATAATGCGGCAGTTTGAGATGTTCAACAAAACCGGTCGACTGCACATTGTCGGAATGGGAAATCACAAATTCCTCATCCTGTGCCGGTGCGGTAATGTCTTCTTCAAATTCTGCCGTGCGCAATGCGCGGTCACAGAGCGACATCGACATAGCCTTGCGCTCGCTCTGACCGAAAACCAGACCATAGCCACGGGTGAATTGCGGCGGGCGGGTTGCAGAACCGGCAAACTGGTTGACCATCTGACACTCAGTCACCTGTATGCTGCCCAGCGATACCAGACCGCCAAGTTCCGGCACATCCAGTTCAACTTCAACTTCGCCGATGCGGATTTCACCCACGAAAGGATGCGTGCGGCCATAACCGCGCTGTGTGGAGTAACCCAGTGCCAACAGGAAGCCTTCATCGCCACGCGCCAAAGCCTGCAAACGCAGATCGCGTTCCATCGGGAATGTCCACGGTTCGCGGGTCAGATCACCTGGCACATGGCCTTCCGGCATCTCGCCATCCGGTTCGATCATGCCATTGGCACCGAGAATATCGGTCACACGCGGCATGTCTTCGCCGACTGTCTCATCATCACGCTGCACGCCCTGCGCCACCGGATGATCGCCGGACATTTCCGGATCCAGCAGACGATGGGTGTAATCAAAAGTCGGCCCCAGAAGCTGACCACCCGGCAGATCTTTAAAGGTTGCGGAAATGCGGCGCTCCGCCAGCATCTGCGCTGTGTCCAGCGGCTCGGAATAGCCGAAGCGCGGCAAGGTTGTGCGATAGGCACGCACCAGAAAAATCGCCTCGATCAGATCGCCGCGCGACTGACGGATTGCCAGCGCTGCCAGCTCACGGTCATAAAGCGCACCCTCGGCCATAGCGCGGTCAACGGCCAGACCCAGCTGCTCCACAATCTGTTCCAGCTGCAAGGCCGGTACTGAACGGTCACCACGGCGGCGGTCACCCAGCAACTGATGTGCATTCTGAATAGCGGCTTCACCGCCTTTAACTGCAACATACATGGTTCAATTTCCGTTTTTAATGAGTTTCGTACTGCGTGGCAGTGCGGCAACAGTTTTTGGTGCTGCAAAAATCAAATCCACACCACGCGGGAACAAGGCCGCATTCGCTGCCCATTGTTCATTGAAACGTACCGGTAAAGCATTTGGTGCAAATTCACGGACATGCTCGATACCCGGCCCCTGCAGCTGCAAGGCCTGCACACCCGAAAAACCGTCCAGCGCCATGATGATAGTGGCTGAGCGATCAGGATATTCCGATGTACCTTTGGCAAAAACATCCAGCGGCGGCATCTGAGCAATATCGCTGACCAGCGCGAAATGCGCCTCACCAATTTCAGACACCAGCTCCAGACCGGTCTGGAACGAGAGCCATTCACGCACCGCGCTGCTTGCAGCCAAACGGCTGTCGAGCCAGACCTTGGTGTCATGGTCGAATAATGCCTGCGCAATAGCACCAAGCTCCGGTGTCAGTGGCAATGGCGGCTGCGTTTCTGCTGTCAGTGGCTGGATGGTACCCGGATTAGCCAAAGCATCCATCAATGCGCGGAAACAGGTCTGCGCATCATAAACGGCATCGGTGAAACCACCTTCAAAAGCCTGATTATCAAAAGCCATTAGTCGTCTCCCCGAACCATGGTGAAGAAGTCCACTTTCGTTGCTGCCGCTTCACGGCGGCGCTGTGTGGCACGCGCATCAAGACGCTGTGCAATTTTCTGCAACAGATCACGCTCAACAATCTCGCGGCTCTGCGGCGCCTGCCACAAAGCATCCGCAATAGCTGCCAGACGCGCTTTTTCATGATCGCGACCGAGCGTATAGGAATGACCAACAGAACCCTCCGAAGAAGTGCCGCCCGAAGCCCCTGACGACACGCGTACAGTCGCACGGGTCACAGTTGTTTCACCCAGATTAAACGGCGCACCGCCGCCACCAATGCGGCCACGCACCATCACCAGTCCGGTTTCAGGGCCGCGCAGTACATCGACCTGCGGCTGCTCTGATTGATTGCTCCAGAAGGAAGCCAGCTCCTGCAACTCCGCCTTTGCCAGCAAAGCGGCAACTTTGCGTCGCTCGCCCTGCAAGTTATCCGGTAGATTTTCGGTTTCATTCTTCATTTGACACACCGCTCTAAATTGTCTATTCATCTATACAACTAGACATTAATTATTGTCTTAAACGCTCTTGGTGACAAGCGCATGACAATCAGCGGGGCTGCGACAAAATAAATGGCAGAAACAACAAAAATCGCCCGAAACAGCGGCGTGGCTGTCTGGCGGCAGATTGCAGATGAAATTCGCAGGGAAATTAAACACGGCCATTTTAAGCGCGGCGAAAAACTGCCGCCGGAAATGACACTGGCTGGGCGCTTTGGTGTCAACCGTCATACGGTGCGCAGCGCTATTGCGGCTTTGACACAGGAAGGCGTGTTACGGGCGGAGCAAGGGCGTGGCACTTTTATCGCCAATGCCAAGCGGCTGACCTACCCCATCAGCAAACGCACGCGCATGTCGACCAGTCTGGCTGAACAGATTACACAGCAGGAGCGGGTTATTCTCGCCCACAGGATTGAAAAGCCATCCGCTGAGGTTGCCCGTGCCTTGCAACTCAATGATGAGACTGCACAGGTACATCATTTCGAGACATTATCCATTGCCGATGGCCAGCCGGTTTCCATGTCTGACAGCTGGTTTGATCAACAGCGCTTTCCGCAATTTGATGAATTTTATAAGAGCAGCGGCTCAGTTACACAGGCACTGAAGCAATCGGGCGTTGCCGATTATTTTCGCAAATCCACACTGATTTCCGCCCAGCATGCCAACGGACAGGATCTGCTGCATCTGAAGCTCACACCGGGTGCGATTGTGCTCACGGCTCAAGCCCTCAATGTCGATACCAATGGCGTTCCGGTAGAATATTCAGCGACACGCTTTCCTGCTGACCGCATGGAATTCTCCATTGAGAGCATGTCGCTGAATGAAGAATAAAAACTATTGCCTGCATTAAATTTCTGTCGTTAGCTGCGGCCTGTTCATAATTTCAGCTACAGGATCAGCAGCATGGCATTTTATCTCGGTCTTGACCTCGGCACGTCCGGCCTCAAAGCACTGCTGATTGATGAAGAGCAGAAAATTATCGCTTCTGCCCATGCAGAGCTCCATGTCTCCCGTCCGCATCAAAGCTGGTCTGAGCAACAGCCGCAAGACTGGATAAAAGCCGCAGAAGCAGCAATCACCCGGCTAAAAGCGGAACATGGCACTGCACTCAAAAATGCGCATGGTGTCGGACTTTCCGGCCAGATGCATGGTGCGGTTCTGCTGGATGCGCAGGATCAGGTACTGCGCCCCGCCATTCTCTGGAATGATACACGCAGCCACGCCCAAGCCGCGCAACTGGATGCTGATCCGCAATTCCGTACCCTCACCGGCAATATTGTCTTTCCGGGTTTTACCGCACCGAAATTGCTTTGGGTGAAGGAAAACGAACCGGAGATTTTTGCCCGCATTAAAAAGATCCTGCTGCCAAAAGATTATCTGCGTCTGTGGCTGACCGGCGAACATGTCAGCGAAATGTCTGATGCCTCCGGCACGTCCTGGCTGGATGTGGCACAACGCAAATGGTCCCCAAGCCTGCTGGCCGCAACAGAACTCGATGAAAGCCGGATGCCGCGCCTTGTCGAAGGCACAGATGTCTCCGGCACATTGCGCGCAGAGCTGTGTCAGCAATGGGGAATGGCATCAGGCGTGGTGGTAGCCGGTGGTGCCGGAGATAATGCGGCATCCGCCTGTGGTATCGGCACGGTGAAAGCCGGACAGGCCTTTGCCTCGCTCGGCACATCCGGCGTGTTATTTGCCGCCAATGACAGTTTTCTGCCGCGTCCTGACAGTGCCGTTCATGCCTTCTGCCATGCTCTGCCACAGACATGGCATCAGATGGGGGTTATCCTCTCCGCAACGGATGCCCTGAACTGGTACAGCACCATCACCGGTCATGAAGCTGCGGCGCTGACGCAAGAGCTCGGCGATGATCTGCAAACCCCATCAGGAGTGACCTTCCTGCCTTATCTTTCCGGTGAGCGCACCCCGCATAATGACAGTCTGATCCGCGGCAGTTTCACAGGGCTCAGCCATAGCGACAATCGTGTGGCACTCACCCAGGCCGTGCTTGAAGGGGTAGCTTTTGCCTTCCGTGACAATCTGGAAGCTCTGACAAGGGCTGGCACACAACTTGAAAGCGTCATAGCCATCGGCGGCGGCTCACGCTCGGCCTATTGGCTGAAAGCACTGGCCACCGCTCTGAATATGCCGGTTCATCTGCCTGCCGACGGTGATTTCGGCGCGGCTTTCGGGGCTGCACGTCTTGGACTGATTGCTGCTGAAAATGCTGATGCTCTGGCTATTTGCACCAGCCCGCAGATTATCAAAACCATTGAGCCGGATAAAAAACTCCATGCGGCTTATGAAACAGCCTATCAACGCTATACCGCGCTGTATCAGGCTTTAAAACCGGTTATCCGTGTCTTGTAAACACAAACGAAGAATATCAGCGCCGCAGCCACACTCAGCCCCAGCGCATAGGTCGGGAAAACCAGCGCTGAGCCACTGTGTAGCAATGCCATGCCCTCTGTAAGCGCTGTGATCACCGCATAGTAGAACAAGCCGAGCAAAGCGCCTGCCGTACCCAAAGCATCGTGATAATGCTGTAATGCACTATGCAGACAGGCGGTTGTCAGCAAAGTAAATCCGGCAAACAACAGCACGGAAAAACCGGTAAACAACACAAGATAAAGCTGTCCTCTCGTCAGCAGGCTCACGACCAGCAAACCGGCAGCGGCACAAGCCAGCAGCAGAATGCCTGCAAGCATTACCGTCTGACCTGTATAACCCGCCGCATTCAAACGGCGCATAGCCATACCACCCCAGATACTGCCGGACACCACCAGCATACAAAGCGTGCCATAAATAACGGGCGACAAGCCCTGCATATTGATCAGCAGAAACGGTGCTTCCGCATAGAAGCTGAAAATAATCCCGTTACCGATACCGATCAGCAGCCCAGTGCCAATCACCTGCGGATCGCGCAGCATCCGTGCCAAAATCTGCATCAGTGATGATTTATGGTTCTGCTTCACCAGAGTTTCAGGAAAAGCCGCACAGACCAGCACCAGAGAGACAGCGCCGAGCATCAGCAGCACCATGAAAGCGGTCCGCCAGTCCCCGAGAGTAACACTCAGACCGCCGATAAACGGCCCTGCTGCCGCGGAAACAGGAATGAGCATACCAATTGTTGTGAAAACAACCACGCGGCGCTCACCGATGAATGCCTCACGACAGACAGACTGAATTACCACCGAACAGCTGGCCGCACCAAAAGCCTGAATGAAACGTCCGCTATTGAGCACCCACAACGAGGATGCGGAAAGACAGATCAGGCACCCCAGCAGATACAGTGTCAGTGTGATGATCATGGTTTTACGTCGCCCGATATGATCGGACACCTGCCCCCAGCATAAAACGCCAAGCGCGAAACCGGCAAAAAAGATGCTCAGTGTTGTTTGCGCCGCCGATGCGGAAATATTCAGCCCCCGCGCCATATCGGCCAGAGAGGGGGTGTAAATTGTTTCGCCGATTTGCGGCAGTGTAACCAGCAGCGCCAGAAGCAGCAAAGCCGGTGTTTTACGGAATGTCTCCGTTTGCGCAGCCAATGTGGTCATGGCGCATTCCTTTCTTTATTCAGAATTTGCGCCAGTCCTTAAAACAATCTAATAAGTAACATAAGTCCTATTAAAATTACGATTTCATAACTTAAAGTTACGAATATATGTCACCGAATTTTCGCGTTTCACCGCAGCAGATGCAAATTTTTCTGGATATTGCCGAGGCTGGCAGCATTGCTGCTGCCGCCAAAAAGCTCGGCATTTCCGCTCCTGCCGTCAGCAAACAACTGACAATGCTGGAGAACCAGCTGGAACTGGGACTGATTGAACGCACCACACGACGTATGCAACTGACACCGGCAGGCCGGATTTTCAAAGATTATGCGGCCGAGACATTGCGCCTCCTGAGCGAACGGGAAAGCCGTTATCTTTCAGAAATGCGTGGCGAGCCATCCGGTACTTTACGCGTTGTTGTGGCACGTCCGCTGGCCACACAATTCCTGCTGCCGCATTTACACGAATTTACCAGCCGCTTTCCGCATATCACCCTTGATCTGGAGCTGGCTGAGCGCTTTCCGGATATTGAACAGGAGAATATCGATCTGATTTTCGGCATGACCATGCAAGGCACTTCCGGCCTGATCCAGCGCTCCATCGGCAAGACGGCCTATTGGCTCTGTGCCGCACCGTCTTACTTGGAGCGCCATGGTCACCCGCGACAACCGGATGATCTGAGCGAACATTATCTGATTGCCCATACGATGCGCCGCCATCCGAACAGGCTGATATTCAGAGTTCATCAGGAAGTGGCAATGCGCACAGTTCTGCGCCTCAATGACACCTCGGCCATGCGGCAGGCTGCCTGCCAAGGCACAGGCATTGTTTCTCTGCATCATTATATGGTTGAGGATATGATCCGCTCCGGCGAGTTGATCCGCCTGCTGCCGGATTATGAATTACCAGCGGTGCCGGTGCATCTGTTCTACCGGAAAAGCGGGCGCATTCTGCCAGCTCTGCGACACTTCATTGATTTCGCCGTTAAGATTTGCCGTATTCCTTTATAAGTTTTGGAACGGCATCAACCAGTTGCCGCGTCGGCTCGGTCTGCGGGTTTTGCAGCACTATATCCGGCACACCCTGTTCGACAATCTCGCCCTCATGCAACACCAGCATCCGGTCACAAAAAGCCCGTACCAGTGCCAGATCATGCGATATAAACAGATAGGCAATGCCATTATCGCGCTGTAAATCGGCCAGAAGATTAAGGATTTTCGCACGCACTGATACATCCAGCGCTGATACGGGTTCATCCAGTACAATCAGGTCAGGTTTGCACAACAGCGCACGGGCAATCGCCACACGCTGGCGCTGACCTCCGGAGAGTTCACGCGGGTAGCGGTCAGCCATATCCGCTGTCAGACCAACCCGTTGCAGGACTTCAGCAATTTGCTGGTTCGTATGCTGCTGACTGCCATGCAGAATCAGCGGCACCTGCAAAATCTGACGAAGCGTATGGCGCGGATTGAAAGCCGCCAAAGGGTCCTGAAACACCATCTGGAACTGAGCCCGTTTCTCCCGCAGCGCACTGCCCTGAAGGGCGGTAATATCCGTGCCGTTGAGAATAATCTTACCGCTATCCGGTTCGTTCAATCGCATAATCAGCCGCGCCAAAGTGCTTTTGCCGGAGCCGGAGCGCCCGACCAGCGCCAGTGTCTCACCGGCATGAAGTGTGAGATTGATATTCTTCAAACCTTTTGAAGGGTCTTTGCCAAAGGCTTTGTTGAGAGCGGCAATCTGCAAAACCTCTTTCATAACACACCGTCAATCTCAGGCAGACGCGACTGTTTCTGCCAGTCCAGCCCGATATGGGTTGCCAGCAAAGCTTTGGTATAATCATGCTGCGGTGCGGTGATCACCTGTTCAGCAGTGCCAAGTTCCACCATTTGCCCGCGATAAAGTACTGCAATCCGATCGGCCAGTTGTGAAGCCAGCGCAATATCATGGGTCACAAACAGCATTGTCAGCCCTTGCGCGCGCACCAGACCATCCAGCAATTGTGCCACATGATTTTGTACAACCGTATCCAGCGCACTGGTCGGCTCGTCTGCGATCAGCAATTGCGGCTGTGCAGCCAAAGCTGCGGCAATAGCAATACGCTGTTTCTGCCCGCCGGAGAATTCATGCGGATAGCTGCGTAAGCGCTGCTGACTGTCCGCAATCTGCACTTGCTGCATCAGTTCTGCCGCTCTTTGGCGAGCTTCAGTCCAGGAAGTTTTAAGATGCGTGACGATCACTTCCGCAATTTGATCGCCCACCCGCATCATCGGATCGAGTGACCCATCGGGATCCTGAAACACCACGCCGATATCGCGCCCCGCACGCGGCTCATGCGCCAAAGCCGGAAAGCGGATTGAACCGGCAATTTTAGCACTGGCAGGCAAGAGACCTGCAATTGCCATAGCCAATGTAGTTTTACCGGAACCGCTTTCACCAATCAGTGCCAGTCGCTCGCCCTGTGCCAGTTCAAAGCTGACCGGTTGCAGCACCTGCTGCGCACCATAGTGAACCGTCAAATCCTGTACAGCAAGAAAGACCTCAGACATTGCTGCGCTCCCTCGCTGAAGATGGGCGGCGGGTCAGCGCCTGACCGGTCAGATGAACAGCCAGAACGGTGACCACCAAGGCCAACCCCGGAATGATGGATAGATAAGGTGCTGAACGCAACACGCTGCGCCCTTCCGCAATCATCGTGCCCCATGTCACGCTGTTCGGATCGCCAAAGCCCAAAAAGGCCAGTGAGGCTTCAATCAAAATAGCCGCCGCGACCGAAACGGCTGCCAGCGATGCTGCAGGGCCGAAGGCATTGGGCAGGATTTCCCGAAAAGCAATGGAGAACGGCCCCTGCCCCAGCATACGGGCAGCTGCGACGAAATCGCGTTCACGCAGCGACAGCACCTCCGCCCGTGTCACCCGCGCAGCCTGCGTCCAGCTGCCGATGCTGATTGCAATAATCAGTGTCGGAATGCTCGGCCCCAGCACATTAATCATCGCCAGTGCCAGCAAAAAGCCCGGCACAGTCTGAAACGCCTCAGTGATCCGCATCAGAACATTGTCGGCAAAACCACCGAGAAATCCGGCCAATGTGCCGATCAGACTACCGGCAATCAGCGCAGCGGCTGCGGAACTCAGCGCCACCAGCAAAGTCGTACGTGCGCCATGAAACAGTCCCGCCAGCACATCGCGCCCCAGCCGATCTGTCCCGAGCCAATGAGCGTGATCTGTGAATGGCCGTATCAGCGGTTCTCCGGCAATCGCCAGCGGATCACCGGCAAACAGCAATGGTGCAGACAGCGCCATCAGCCCTAAAAGTATCAGAAGGCCAATACCGGCCTTGCCCTGTCTGTCCAAAGTCTGAAAAAACTTCATTGGCGCTGGCTCCGCACCCGCGGATCAAGCCGCGCATAGGCCAGATCAACCAGCAGATTGGCAATGATCACCGCAAAAGCACCGAACAGAATAACGCCCAAAAGTAATGCCGTATCGCGTTTGGCAACGGCCTCTGCCGCGAGACGTCCGAAACCCGGAATGGCAAAGACGCTCTCAATCACCACACTGCCGCCGAGCATCACACCCGCTTGCAGGCCTAACATTGTCACCACCGGCAACACAGCATTGCGGGCAATGTGCCGCCAGATAATCCGGCGCGAAGAAATACCGCGTGCTTTAAGCGCCTGCACAAACATTTCCTGATGCAGATCGGCCATGCGGTCACGCATCAGCCGCAGATAGAGCGTGAGATAGACACTGGAAAGCGCTGCAACCGGCAGGATCAGATGTCGGCTGATATCCGCCGCTCTGGCCAGCCCTGTTTTGCCGGATGCAATGGTTTCCAGCCCGCCGATTGGCAACCAGCGCAATGTTACGCCGAAGATCACGATCAGTACCAAACCCAACCAGAAACCCGGCACGGCATAAAGCGCCAGCGAGGTCAGCGATAACAACCGGTCACGTTTGGAATGCGGTTTGGCACCGGCCACAATGCCAAGCAGAGAACCGACAAAGAATGCCAGAAATGTCGATACGCCCATCAATAGCAGCGTTGTCGGAAGCCGCTCCAGAATAACATCCAGCACCGGACGCTGAAAAGCCGAAGACCAGCCGAAATCACCGGAGAACAGCGCCGTGACATAGGCAAAGAACCGCTGCAACGGCCCCTGATCCAGCCCCCATGACTGGCGCAAAGCTTCAAGCTGCTGCGCATCCGCCCCGCCCATCTGCGCCACATAAGCATCCACGGCATCGCCGGGAGCAGCTTCCAGAATAAGGAAGCTGCCCACCAGAACAATACCCAGAACCGGAAAGATACTGGCAAGACGGCGGAGGAGAAACGGCACTGCGGCTTACTCTTGCAAACCGGTATTCGCCCAGCCGGACACCGCCCAGCGCGGATTATCCGAGACATTCTGCACGCGTTCGCTGGCAACCGTAATGAACGAGAAATCCGCGACATTGATCAGCGGCAGATCTTCTGCCACCAGACGCTGCAAATCCTGATAGATGCCTGCACGCGCCTTATCATCAAGCGTCACCGCACCTTTAGCGATCAGTGCATCGACCGCCTCATTCTTATAGCCATATTGATTGGTGAATGGCGCACCGACCGGTAATCCGCTCTGGAACAGCACTGTCGTCGAGATCGCCGGATCAGAACGGTAAACCGGCGTTGCCACCGCGATATCAAAATCATGATCGGTGTAGACCGCTTTGAGATGCGCCGGAGAGTCATTGGCGACAATCACCGCATCAATGCCGATTTTCACCAAAGCCTGCCGCAAATAATCGCCGAATTGCTTGGTTTCATTGAAGAATGGAGCAGGCAGCAGCTTCAGCTTAAAGCGAATACCGTCAGCGCCCTTCTTATAACCGGCTTCGTCCAGCAGGCTTTCAGCCTTGGCAATATCAAAGACATATTGCTGCGTATCCGGCGCATAGAAGACCTTGTCAAAAGCCGGTACCGGTCCTGTCGCCGGTTTTGCATAACCAAGGAAAATCGTCTTAACCACAAAGTCCTTATCAATCGCATGGGCGATAGCCTGGCGCACTTTCAGATCAGCCAGTTCTTTGCGACGATGATTAAGTTCGACACTGAGCTGATAAGTCAGCGCCTCATAGCCATTGGCATAGACTTTCAGCCCCGGCACTTTGGCAATCCGCTCAAGATCGGCCAGCGGTACGGCAGAGAACGCGGCCAGCTGTATCTGATCTGCTTCCAGCGCATTACCAGCAGAAGCACGATCCGGCAGCACCTGATAGACAATCTCATCCAGTGCAGGTGCTTGTTTGTCCCAGTAATTCTCATTGCGTTTCAGCAGATAATATTCACCCGGCTTATGATCCCCATAGATGAACGGCCCTGTGCCCACCAGTTTTTCATTGGCCGGATTTTTGGCAATATCCGTGCCTTCATAAAGATGTTTCGGCAGTACTGAAGTCACTACCGGCAAGGCATTGCGGATCAGCTGAAACGGTGTCGGTTCGGAGAAACGGAAGATAGCTGTATGCTCATCCGGAGTCTCAACGCTTTCCAGATTTTTGAAAACCGAGCGGCCGAGATTTTGCAGTTTCTTCCAAACCTCCAGCGCCGAAAAAGCCACATCAGCAGACGTGAACGGTTTGCCGTCATGCCATGTCACGCCTTCCCGCAGTTTGAACGTGGCAGACAGGCCATCTGCTGAGCCTTCCCAGCCGGTAGCCAGCAGCGGCTTCAAACCATCCGGATGCTGAGCATCGACATAAGCCTGCTCGGCCAAAGTCTCGATAACCTTACTCGCCACATAGAAAACGCCGTTTGAGGCCACAATCGCCGGATTAAGATTGGCTGGCTCGCTGTCCGCCGCCACAACCAGACGACCACCGCGATTGGGCACAACCGCTTCGCGGCGTGGCGATGTTGAACTTTGCGCCAAAGCAAAACTCGGCAGAACGGACAATGCTGCAAGACCGGCAGTTCCTGCCAGCAGTGCGCGTCGGTTAAGCGTCAATCTTGTCATAATACCCTGTCCCTCTGTAACCGCTTAAATCTTAAGTTTTTTCAATGCAGCGGCCAAAGCCTCAACAGCCTTTGTCGCAAATTCCGGTTGCGCTGACGCCCCCATATGACCGATACGCAAAACCTTGCCAGCCGTATCCTTGCGACCCAGCGACACCAGCACATCATGGTCGCGCAGCATCAGATCGCGCAAAGCCACATCGCTGATGCCATCCGGCACTTTGAACACTGTCGCAGTCGGTGCCGCAGTGGCTTCCTGACGCGGCCATAAGTCCAGCCCCAATGCTTTGACACCTTCACGGGCAATTTGCGCCGTTTGCGCATGGCGCGCCCAGACGTTTGAAGCACCTTCCGCCAAATAAAGATCAAGCGCAGCATTGAGAGCATAAATTTCCGCAACTGACGGCGTTACCGGAAAAGCATTGCCTGCCCGCCATGCCTCTTTCCAGTCCAAAAGGCTCAGGAATGATGCCCTTGGCGCATCCGGATTCTCTTCCATTTTCTGCCATGCGCGATCACTCACTGCTGCGAGCGTCAGCCCTGGTGTACTGCCCAGACATTTGGACGGCGATGTAATGAAAATATCCGCATGCACGGCTTCAGGATGCACATCCATGCCGCCAAAAGACGACACTGCATCGACAATCAGATAAGCACCGTGACGCGCGGCAATGGCACCGATCTCCGCCAAAGGATTGAGCGTTCCCGAAGGCGTATCGTGATGGCAAACGGCGATAATGCTAATGTCAGGGCGCTGTTTAAGAGCAGCCTCTACAGCCTGCGGATCAATCACATCATCATATTCTACTGCCAGTTCAATGACTTCACGGCCATAGCGCGCAGCCCAAGGCCCGAAGCCTTTGCCATAAACACCCGATACAAGATTAAGCACCACATCCTGTCGGGCGATCAACCCCGCAGCTGCTGCCTCAATGCCCAGAATAGCCTCACCCTGCATAATCACCGGCTTATTGGTCGTGCGCATGACCTGCGCCAGCTTCTCAATCACGCTTTGATAAAATGCCTGAAATGCATCCGTATAATCATAGGAAACCGGCTGCCCCAATGCACGGAGTACCTCCGGATAGGCAGGCACCGGACCGGTTGTGAGCATATAGGCAGGCACTTGCAGCATGAGATCATGGACCAGTTTAAAAACAGCATCATAGGAGTGGTTTTACGCTTCTCCAAGAGGGATAATTTTCCACGATCAGCAATTATTGAAATATGATTTCTTTTTATTGACAGAGATGAAATATCTCTCTGTGTTCTTTGCAGCAGATAAAGAAGATCACACCAAACACAAAAGCTCTCTTCTGCCTGTGACAAACCAGCTTCCGGCAAGCTTCCGGCAGAGATTCCGGTTTCACTCTCAAAGCAGATCGCGTACAAGACGCAAGATCAGTTTCTTTCCGGCCGGCAGGTAAAGCCTGATCAGCTCATGATCGCAACGCACCTGTCACCACGAATGAAACTTACCAATGTCATATCATCGAAGGTATTCAGAATTGCGCTCGCTTCTTCTTTCCGCTTCTGCCCTCACCGCTATTACTTTTTCTGCTGCACTGGCCGCTCCGGCTCTGGCGCAGGATACTGCTAAAATCGCACCGAAAGTCATGGTCATCACTATGTTCGGTCAGGAAGCCAAGCCTTGGATTGAAGGCGAAAAATTCACCCAGCAGATCAAACTGGCTGGTCTTAATCCTGAATATCCGAATGTTGACTGCACCGACGAAGGTCTGTGTCACATGACAACCGCCATGGGTTTTGCCAATGCGGCAAGCTCGGTCTCGGCCATGGCGCTCAGCGAAAAATTCGACCTCTCCAAAACCTATTTTCTGATTGCCGGTATTGCCGGTGTTGATCCGAAGCACGGTACACTTGGCTCCGCGCACTGGGCAAAATTTGCCGTTGATGCCGACCTGAACCATCGCATTGATCAGAGTGAAGTGCCTGATACATGGGAAACCGGCTCTTTTGCACTTGGTGCCAGAATCCGACCGAAAAAGCCAAATGGTCAGCAGGTACAGAAGTCTATGCTCTCAATGCCAAGCTGACCGATTATGCTTTCAGCGTAACTAAAGATGTGGAATTGCTGGATGGTGACGGTGCGAAAGCCTATCGCAAACATTACAAGGGCGATATCGCAACCGGCGCACCGATCGTCAGCATGTGCGATACACTTTCCAGCGACACCTATTGGCATGGCGTTAAAATGGCTTTGTTCATGGAAAAATGGGTCGAACTGCTGACCGACGGCAAGGCCACCTATTGCACCTCGCAAATGGAAGATAATGCCACTCTGACTGCGCTGAAACGTGCATCCGAAGCTGGTAAACTGAATTTCGACCGTATTGCCCTGCTGCGCACTGCATCAAATTTTGACCGTCAGGGTGAAGATCAGGATGCTCTGGAATCGCTGAAATCAGAATCCGGCGGCTTTAAACTGGCAACCACCAATGCCTATCGTGTCGGCAGAACCTATGCGCAAACCATTCTGACCGGCTGGGACAAGTGGCAGGAAGCGCCTCAGACTGACAGCGCGAAATAATTTAAGCATATAAAAAAGCCCCGCGCAGAACTTTCTGTGCGGGGCTTTTTCATGTCTTATAAAATCACGATGCGCGGTTGATTGCATCACCAAGGATCGAAACAATCTTGCCGATCTCTTCTTTGCTGACGATCAGCGGCGGAGACAAAGCAATCACATCACCGGTCACGCGGATCAGCAGGCCTTTCTTGAAGCAATCGGTGAACACATCATAGGCGCGCGCACCGACTGCACCGTCACGGGAGGATAATTCAATACCGGCCACCAGTCCGAGTGTGCGGATATCGATGACATTCTTCGCGGATTTCAGCGAATGGATCGCTTCCTGCCAGTCATCCGCCAGTTCGGCAGCGCGGGTCAGCAGCCCCTCTTCAGCATAAATATCCAGCGTTGCAATCCCTGCCGCACAAGCTGCCGGATGACCCGAATAAGTATAACCGTGGAACAGCTCAATAGCGCCTTCCGGCCCATGCATCAGACCATCATAAATATGACGGCTGGCAAAAACGGCCCCCATCGGAATGGCACCATTAGTCAGACCTTTTGCTGTGGTGATCAGGTCCGGCGTGACACCAAAATAATCTGATGCGAATGGCGAGCCAAGACGGCCGAAACCGGTGATCACTTCATCAAAAATCAGCAGAATACCGTGTTTTTTGGCAATGGCTGCAAGGCGTTCCAGATAACCTTTTGGCGGCACCAACACACCGGTTGAACCGGCCAGAGGTTCCACAATCACTGCAGCAATGGTTTCCGCACCATGCAGCGCGACCATACGTTCCAGATCATCCGCCAGTTCGGCACCGTGTTCCGGCTGACCTTTGCTGAAAGCGTTTTTCTCAAGATCATGCGTATGGCGCAGATGGTCAGCACCCGGTAGCAACGGAAACACGCGGCGGTTATTAACCAGACCGCCAACGGAAATACCGCCAAAACCCACACCATGATAGCCGCGCTCACGGCCGATCACACGGGTACGGGTGCCCTGCCCAATGGCGCGCTGATAGGCAATCGCAATTTTCAGTGCAGTATCAACGGATTCTGAACCGGAACCGGTGAAGAAAACGCGGTCGAGAATTTTGCCATCACCGCGTGGTGCAATTTCACCAAGACGGGTGGCAAAATCAAACGCAATATTATGCCCCATCTGGAATGTCGGCGCGAAATCCATAGTCGAAAGCTGTTTTTCAACGGCACTGGCAATCTGTTTACGGCCATGACCGGCATTCACACACCACAGACCGGCGGTGCCGTCCAGCACAGAATTACCGTCCACATCCGTGTAATACATGCCTTCAGCTGTAGCCAGCATACGCGGCGCAGATTTGAACTGGCGGTTCGCAGTAAACGGCATCCAGAAACTGTCAAGCTTGGGACTATTGGTTAGATCAGTCATTATCTCTCTCCTCGCCGGCGCAATTTTCCACACGGAAAACCGTCCTCTCCCTTATATGTGACTGAGAGTTGGCCATGCTTCGGAGAGCGAAACAAGTCTATTTCTTGCGCTAATTATCATATTGATCTATTTGATAAAAAATATAAAATGTTTAAAATATTTAACAACCTCAACAGCGGAAACAGATACTCATGACCGGTGAGATCGATATTGGCGGCCGTTTACGCTTCATCCGTGAAAAATCGGGGCTTTCACAGCGCGAACTGGCAAAACGCAGCGGTGTAACCAATGCCACAATTTCGCTGATTGAGGCCAATCAGACCAATCCATCTGTCGGGGCGCTAAAACGCATTCTCGACGGCCTGCCAATCGGTATGTCGGAGTTTTTCGCCCTGCAGCCGGATATGCCGCAAAGGGCATTCTATCAGTCTGAGGAATTTGTCGAGATCGGTAAAGGTAAAATCTCGTACCGGCAGCTGGGCGACAATCTTTTCGGGCGGGCGCTGCAAATTCTCAAAGAACGCTATGAACCGGGTGCAGATACCGGCAAGGTGCCGCTGGTGCATGAAGGTGAGGAAGGCGGCATTATTATTGCCGGTCGTCTGGAAGTGACGGTTGACAGTGAGCGGCGTATATTGGGGCCGGGTGACGGTTATTATTTCGAAAGTCGTCGTCCGCACCGGTTTCGTTGTGTCGGGCCGGTGGCCTGCGACGTTATCAGCGCCTGTACACCACCAACCTTTTAAGCAATTGATTTCTTAAGATAAAGCGGAGGACCAATCATGACGCAACAGGATATCGCTTTACTGAAGCCGGTATTACGGATTGATTTTCCGGAAAATGCACGACTGGGACGCGGCAAGATTCAGCTGCTTGAGCATATTCACGACACCGGCTCAATTTCAGCTGCAGGACGCGCCATGGATATGTCCTATCGCCGTGCATGGCAGCTGGTCGATGCACTGAATTCGATGTTCGGTGAACCTTGCGTCACCTCCCAGCGCGGCGGCAAACAAGGCGGCGGTGCAGTCCTTACACCTTTCGGAGAAGAACTGGTTCGTCGCTTTCGTCATATGGAAGCCACCCTCGCCCGAGCTTTGGGTGACGATATTGAATGGCTGAACAATAACCGCTCTGTATAAGGGTTATTTTCTGCGCATGCGCGGCACAATCGCATGCAATACAGCCACGATAATCAACCCGCCGATAACCGACATATGTTCAACAGCCACATGCATTTTAGCAACCGCTTCTACCCCTTCTGCCCGCCAGAAAGCATGTGAGACCGGAATTGTTATGGCGGTGAACACGCCGAGCGCACCGGCACCCAGCCAGACCAGTGAGCCGCCCCGGATAATCAGAGCAGAACCTATCAGTTGCACAGCAATTGTCAGCGCTGCAAACAAGGCCGGCGCCGGCAGATTATTGGCTGTCATTTCGGCCACCGCAGCCGGAAAATCAAAGAGCTTGGCAATCCCGCTCAGCCAGAATGTCATGGTCAGCAAAATACGCGCCAACAGCTGAATAACGGGCATGGATAATAGCTGATAAATCCAGTTCGGGCTCATAATGTTCCTCCTGTCCGGCCATTGTGTGCAGCCCAGCCATAAAGCAAAGTCTGCAAAGCATGTTCTATGATCTGGTGCTGCATTTCCACACTCACATCTTGCCCAAGCAAGGCCAGGCTGAGCAGGTTCTCAACAATCATATCGTGGAAATGGGTAGCCATAATATAAGGATCGCCTTGTCGCAGACTGCCGTTCCCGACATGCGGGGCAATGGCTTTGGCAAAATAATGCCGCGCCATTTGCGGACCTTTTTCAAACCATGTCCGTGCGATTGCCGGAAACCGTCCGGATTCTGCGATAACCAGCCGTTGAAACGCCACGTGGTGCTCTTCCATCAGGACAGACAGCAATTGGCGACCCAATCGCTCCAGCCCGTCCTTCAACGGCAGCATTGAAACATCCAGATCTTTGATACCGTGAGTAAAGGTCTCACTCATTTGCGAGATAACAGCCATGAACAGGCCTTCTTTATCTCCGAAATGATTATAGAGATTGGTCTTTGAACCACCGGCCTGACGCATGATCTCATCAACCGACACGCCCTCATAGCCATGTTCCAGAAACAGGGCACCGGCGATGGTTCTGATCTGCTCCCGCCGCTCGATGCCGCGGCGGGTAATCCGGACAGGTTTCTCTGTGCTCATTCAGCCGCCTCCGGTTGTTTCTCTGTCTGTTTACCAGCATCTGTAATCTTATGGTGGTGACGTGCAGGTCTGAATGATCTGCGATCAACCAGCTGGCCATAGAGCAAACTTCCCAGCACCAGAGCAATGCCACCAAGCTGCAGCCAGCTTGGCACCATATTATTAAAAACAGCATCCATAATAAAAGCTGTTACCGGAGCGAGCAGGAAAAATGGTGCAACTGCAGAAGGCCCTGCTCCTTCAATGCCACGGAACCACAAAGCAAAAGCCAGAGCTGTCAGGAAGAGTGCGAGAATGACAAAACCGGTAAAATTGACAAGCGTAACGGAAGACGGGATGTCCTGAAAAATCACGGCAAGGATTGCCAGTTCAACACCACCGACAACCAGCTGCCAGCCAGTGAATGCAAGTAAAGAACACGGGCGACCCCATTTATGAACATAAATCCCGCCCAGTGCCACGGATAATGCAGCGCCTAAACCCGCAAGCACGCCGATCATATCCATCTGCACACCACCGCGCAGCACGACAAGGCTGACACCGACTGCACCCAGCAAGACGCTGAAAATCTTATGACCGGTCGGAATGATCTGCATCAGCGGCCATGCCAGCAGAATGGTGAAGAGCGGTCCCAAAGCCTGAATGGTTGCCGCCACACCGCCCGGCAAGCGCAGTGCTGCCATGAAAATCAAGCCAAAGAACAGACCGGCATTAAGCGTACCAAGCACAATAATTTTCCACCACCATTCACGCGGCAGCATTGTGCGGGCAAATAGCAATAGCGGAATACCACCACCCAAAGCGCGGATTGCACCGATAAAAACCGGATTATGCGGCAGCATATTAGACGAAACAATATAGGTGAAGCCCCATAGAATAGTAGCCAGTGCGGCTGCAAGTTTAGGATTCATGATATGACCTGTTTTCAATTTGCCACATCAATATCATACCATACGGTATCGTATCAATTATCTGTTCTCATAAACACTGCGTTCACAAAAAAGAGATAGTACCCATAATTTTCATCGCACAGAACTGTAATATTCACCAAGAAAATTACCCGTCATAATCAATATTTTAAATTCAATATTGGGGACGGCAATGAAATTTAAAAAAATTTATTTAACATTTATCATTTTTGTATCAATCAATAATAGTTCTTACGCTGAAGATAATTTAATTACTCCGGAACCGGATGAAATTAATTATGTAAAAATCTGTGATACTTACGGGAAGACATATTTCACCCTGCCCGGAACACAAACCTGCATGTCATTTGGCGGATATGTGCGTACCACAATACAAGCAGGTCACGACCCTTATGATAATACCAGTTATCACAGCGCTACAAATTCAATGCTTTTCACATTTAATCCCAAAACAGCCTCCGAAACAGAACTTGGCACCATGAAAACCGAAGCCTCGTTACGTTTTCAGTGGGGTGATGGCAAAGACAGTAAAAGCTCCGGAACTCTACGCAAAGCAGTTATCCAGTTGGGCGGTTTACAGATCGGGATGGATTTCTCGGCCTTTATCAGCTTCAGTAATTATCTCGGCAATATCATCAATGATGATGTGATTGCTTATGGCGGCACCCGTACAGCACAAATCAGCTACACCTATAAAAACAGCAACGGTTTCTCGGCCATCCTGGCTCTTGAACAGGGTAATGATAAAGACAGCGGCTATCAAACTAAAAAAGACAACGATGCCAGCCTCATTTATGGCGGCACAATTAAAGATTATGTGCCGCATGTTGTTGCCGGTGTGAAATATGAACAGGGATGGGGCACCATCGCTGCCGTTGCCGCCTATGACAGCGTTAATGAATCATGGGCCGGCAAAACCAAGATCGACCTGAAAGCCAGCGATGCCCTGTCTTTCTGGATGCAGACTGCCTATAAAAACAACAGGGATATTTACTTTGACGGGCAACGCCAGAAAACCAGTTTCTACGGACAATGGGGCGGAGACTGGGCAGCATGGGGCGGAGTTGCTTATAAATTCAACCCAAAAACCAGTCTGAGCACCCAGCTTGGCTATGATGCAAGCAAGACGCTGGCGGCCGCAATCAATCTTGAATATCAAATGGTGCCCGGTCTGATTATCCAGCCGGAGCTCACTTATACAAAGTGGAATGATGAAAAGGCCACGGCACTGTACGGGCAACATTCTGTCGGCGGAACATTGCTTATCCAGCGTTCCTTTTAAACAGTAAAAGAGCATTTCCGGATAAAACGGAAATGCTCTCATCGCCTTCAGGTCGTGTATCAGGCAGCAGGATGGTTTTGCGCTTCAAGCAACTGACGGTAGAGGCCGGATTTTGCTGCCAGCAATTGCTGATGGCTGCCCTCTTCCGCCACACTGCCGTTCTGCACCACAACAATACGATCAGCATTGGTGATTGTTGCCAGGCGATGCGCAATCACCAGAGTCGTACGTCCGACTGACAATTCAGACAGGGATTGTTGAATAGCACGCTCTGTTTCCGTATCCAAAGCGGACGTTGCCTCATCCAGAATAAGGATCGGTGGATTTTTCAGGAAGATACGCGCAATCGCCAGACGCTGTTTCTGCCCGCCCGAAAGCTTGACACCGCGCTCACCGATAATCGTATCCAGCCCCGCCGGCAGACCGGCAACCACATCTCCCAGACGTGCCCGTTGCACGGCATCCATGATCTCGGCATCCGTTGCATCAAGACGGCCATAGGCGATATTCTCACGCATAGTACCGGCAAACAAAAATACATCCTGACTGACAATACCAATATTACTGCGCAAGGATTTCAGTGTCATATCGCGGATATCGATACCATCAATACTGACCGCTCCCTCAGTAACCTCGTAGAAGCGCGGCAGCAAGGAACAGATTGTTGTTTTACCGGCACCGGAAGGGCCGACAAAAGCAATGGTTTCACCTGCCTGAATATCGAGGTTCAAACCCTGCACAATTGCGCGATTATCCTGATAGCCAAAAGAAACCTGATCATAGCGAATATTGCCCTGTAATTTACCTGCATCGCGGGCATTGGCGCGGTCAGCAATGTCCGGGCGCGTACTCAGAAACTCCAGATAGCGCTGAAACCCGGCAATGCCTTTCGGATAGCTCTCAATCACCGAATTGATCTTATCAATCGGCCGGAAAAACACCCCGACCAGCAACAGGAAGCCGACAAAACCACCGGCAGTCAGGTCGCCGCGAATGACAAAATATGCCCCGCACAACATCACAACCACCTGAATGAAGCGCATCGACAGATAGCTCAGGGATGTGGAAGCCGCCATAACCTTATAGGCTTCAAGCTTGGTGTTACGGTAATTCTGATTATCCTCGGCAAATAATGTGCGCTCATGATCTTCATTGGTGAATGCCTGCACCACGCGGATGCCGCCGACATTTTCCTCAATGCGCGCATTAAAAGCCGCCACGCGGCCATAAAGCGCGCGCCATGTCGTGGTCATGCGACCACCATAGCGCAATGTCACCCATGCAGTGACCGGCACGATCAGCGCTGTAATAACAGCCAGTGTCGAATGTTCCCAAAACATCAGGATGAAAGCACCGATCAGTGTCATGATCGCGATGAACAGATCTTCGGGGCCGTGATGGGCAACCTCGCCGATCTCTTCAAGATCTTTGGTCATTCGCGCCACAAGATGGCCGGTCTTCTGATTGTCAAAATAACCAAAAGAGAGTTTCTGCAAATGGTCAAAAGCTTTGCGGCGCATCTCGGTTTCAATATTGATCCCGAGCATATGCCCCCAATAGGTCACAACCACCTGCAGGCCGGCATTGAAAACATAAATGCAGAGCAAGCCGACTGCAGCGAGGGCAATCAGCCCCCATTCATTGGTCGGCAGCAACCGGTCAATGAATAATGTAACAGCCACCGGAAAAGCCAACTCCAGCAAACCCGACAATACTGCACTGCAAAAATCGACAGCAAACAGAAGCTTATGCGGACGATAATAGGCAAAAAACCGTTTTACGATATCCGGCATTACAATCTCTCCCGTCGTCCCGCCTGCAAAATCTGACATTATCATTCAAGTTACTGGCGGTTGTAGCCAAAAACCTTCAGCTTGCAACAAGATAAGTGTCTGTGTGCCAGTAAATCGGCCGGAATGATCTATCAAAAACCGGCAATGACGATAACCGGCCAGAGTATTTTACGAAATGGCAGAAAACCGGATGGCCGCAAGCAGACCATTACTCTGCACTGCTTTTTGCAGGATCAGATGCCCTCCATGCAAAGCAGCAATTTCCTCGACAATGGACAGACCAAGGCCACTGCCCTGCGGTGAATGCCCTGTGTTTTTTGCAACAGAGCCGCGGTCAAAGCGGTTACGGATCAGGGAAAGCTGCTCTTCAGGCACGCCTTTGCCATTATCCTCAACCTCCAGAAAAACAAGTTCACCCTGCCTGCGCACCCGGACAGTCACAACAGCTTCTGTACCGGCATAAAGCAACGCATTGCTGATCAAATTTTTCAAAGCCTCTTCCAGCAGCAGCCGGTCGCCCTGCACGGTCAGACTGGCTTCCCCTTCATACCCCAGATCAATATCTCCCCGCACCGCCTCGCGCACATAATCACCGGTTATCTGCCGCGCCATCTCAGCAAGATCAACAGATCCGAGCATTTGCACAGTCTGGTCGCCGGATGCATCAATTTTAGCCAGCAACAGCAACTGCGCCAGAATACGTTCCGCATGGGCCACAGCCTGGTCAGCCTGCGTGACCGCCTCCAGCATGGATTGCCGGTTCTGACTACGCTGCGCAAGAGCAAGTTGTGTACGTACCACCGCCAAAGGTGTGCGCAGCTGATGGCTGGCATTGCCGGTAAAATGGCGCAGTGCATCCAGCGCCGATTGCAACCGCACCATGAAAGAATTGACTGTTTCCACCAGCCCCTGCACCTCATTGGGCACATGCTCGCCGATCGGGTGCAAATCCTGCGGATTGCGCTCGGCAATCGCATCACTGAGGCGGTAAAGTGGTCGCAAAGCATAGGTCACGGCAATCCAGACCACCAATGCGGTTCCCACAATCATAAACAGCAACCGCAAGGCTGAACGCAGCAAAAGCGTATGTGTGAGCTGCCGACGCGCCATCGTTGTCTCGGCAACGGTCACCGTGAAAGGCACGGAATTGACACCGGTCGAAGCGGAGCGGCGCAGCAAAGCCAGCCGGATCGGCTCACCGCGATAGGTTCCATCGCCAAATTCAACATCCTTATTTTCCGGATTTTTCAGCAGCGGCAGTGTTTCATAACCGGTAATAAACTGGCCGGGCGGGCCGTCCACCCGATAAAACACCCGATCCTGCGCAGCAGAGGTGAGCATTTCCAAGGCGACATAGGGAATATCCACTTCCAGATCACCATGCTCAGACACCACAACACGCTCGGCAATCGCCAGTGCCGAACCGCTCAACACACGGTCAGCTACTTTATTAGCCGTGCTGACAGCTTCCTGATACGTATCCGCCAGCGCAATCAGCCCGATCAGCATGGTTGAAACCAGCAACCAGCCAAGCAAACGTCTGCGCAGGGAATAGCTGTTTTTCCTCATTGTGAATCCGCGGGCAAATCCACAGGTTCATCCGTTGTGATGACCGGCTGAGTACCGGACAGACGATCCAGATAATATCCCAGACCCCGCGCCGTCCTGACCGTCAGCCCGTAAGGCGCAAGCCTTTTGCGCAAGCGGCTGACATATTGTTCGATAGCGTTGGAACTCAGATCATGGTCAAAACCGCTGAGGGACTGTACAATCGCTTCTTTGGCAACGACCTTACCGCCGCGCACAAAAAGCAATTCAAGCAAGCCAAGTTCCCGCGCCGGAATATCAATCGATTGTCCGGCTGCGCTAAAGGTGCGTGTATTCAGATCCAGCGTGACAGCACCAAAATGCACCAATGCATGACGCAATCCTGCCTGACGCCGCAACAGCACGCGCACACGCGCCTCAAACTCGCTGATATCGAACGGCTTAATCATATAATCATCCGCACCGAGATCCAGCCCGCGCACGCGCTCTTCCGGTGTACCGCGCGCGGTCAAAATGAGCACAGCCGCCTGATTATGCCGCGCACGCATGGCACGCAGCACATCCAGCCCGTCCATCTCCGGCAGGTTGAGATCAAGAATCACCAGATCAAAATTCTCAGCTGCCGCGGCGGCATGAGCAGATGCACCGTCTTCAACAATATCAACTGCATAGCCGCTACCGCGCAACAAAGCGCCCAGCCCTTCCGACAGCGCCTTATTATCTTCCACCAGCAAAATCCGCACGCTGACAACATCTCCCTGCTGCCTGTTGCAGCCCGTATTGTTTCTCCCCGACACAGCATATAATGATTACAAGGACAATGTCAGCGGATACAAAGAAATAATCCTGCATTGTCAGCAAAGTTTGGGCCAGCGAGTTTGGGGAGGACAGGACGTGCGCCGTTTCTGGCTGAGTGCGGTTTTAACTTTATTGCCGGTATGGAATAGTGCTGCGGCGGCAACGCCCATGATGTTTCCGGCACTCAGCGGCGACAAGAATGCGCCGGTGCTGGTTGTCTATTCTTCTCTGGACGAACCGCTTGCACGACCGATGATTGAAGGGTTTCAGAAAAACAACCCTGACATTACCGTGCGCTATGAGGATATGCTCACCACGGAAATTTATGAGCGCATTGTGCGGGAAACTGATGACGGCTTGAAAACTGCCGATTTTGCTTTTTCCTCAGCCATGGATTTGCAGGTCAAACTTACCAATGACGGTTATGCGCAAGCCAGTATTTTGCCGATGAGCGAGCGCTGGCCATCCTGGGCGAACTGGCGCAACACAGCCTATGCCCTGACTTTTGAACCGGCAGTTTTTGTCTATCACAAGCCGGAATTTAAAGATCGCAAACCGCCGTCAACCCGCGCGGAGTTGATTACCTATCTCAAAGAACAAGGTGAAAGCGTTTTCGGCCGCATTGGTACTTATGATATTGAACGCTCCGGCGTCGGCTTTCTGTTCATGGCACGCGATCAGGAGCAGTTTGACGATATCTGGACGGTCATTCAGGCCATGGGATCAGCGGGGGTCAAACTCTATTCCACCAGTCAGGCGATTGTGGAACGCGTTGCTGACGGGCGTTTTGTACTCGGTTATAATATTCTCGGCTCCTATGCCGCAGACTGGGCATCGCGTAATCCCGATGTCGGGATTATTCTGCCTAAAGATTATACTGTGGTGATGTCGCGTATCGGACTGGTACCGGAAGCCGCCGCTTCGCCGGAACTGGGGCGGCGCTATCTTGAGTTTTTCATGTCGAAAGAAGGCCAAACCATCCTCGCCCGCCAGTTACAAATCCCTGCTGTCAGCCCTGAAGTGGCCGGAGACAATACCGCTCTGACCATGCAGGAAATTTACGGCAACAAACTGAAACCCGTACCTGTGAGCCCGGGTCTGATGGTCTATCTCGATCAGGTGAAACGCAGCCGTCTGATTGCCAAATGGAATGATGTCCTGCGCCAGCAGAAAAAATATTATTGATTTTCACAGGAACAGGCTCACAATCTTCAAAAGACATATGAACAAGAGCCGTTCCCGAAAACAGCACAAGTCTCAATAATTGAGCGCAAAGCACGTCGTTTAATATTTGTGTGCAAAGCACGAAGCTTATCAGTTGTGTGCAAAGCACGAAGCTTAACAATTGTGTGCAAAGCACACGGTTTTAATAATTGTGCGTAAAGCGCACGGTGTGTCAGGTTCGCGTCAGCTTCATATGATCGATTAGCAGGACTGTTGTCCGTGGAGGCGGTTAAACAGTACCGGGGAGGAACACTGTATATGGTCGGGGGCACCGCATGCCTGATCCTTCCCGTGCGTTTTCTAAAAAACCACAGCCTGCGTTGAAACGCAGCATCAGGAGGATCAGACTTGAAAAAGCTTCTACTCGCTTCCCTTTTTGCAGGCGCATTGGCGCTGCCTGCCTATGCAGCAGACTACACCATCATTGCACCGGCCAATCCGGGCGGCGGCTGGGATCAGACAGCCCGTTCCCTGCAGACTGTTCTGCAGCAGGAAGGTATTTCCGGTAAAGTACAGGTACAGAATGTACCGGGCGCCGGCGGCACAATCGGCCTTGCACAATTCGCCAGCCAGCAAAAAGGTAAAGGCGATGCTCTGATCGTCGGCGGTTATGTCATGGTTGGCGCCATTCTGACAAATAAATCACCGGTAACCCTGAAGGATGTTACACCAATCGCGCGTCTGACCGGCGAATATGAAGCAATCGTTGTACCTGCTGCTTCTCCTTTCCAGACAATGGGCGACCTGATTGAAGCGCTGAAAAAAGATCCGGGCGCAGTATCATGGGGCGGTGGTTCTGCCGGTGGTACTGACCATATCGCTGTTGGTCTGATTGCCAAGGCTGCAGGCGTTGATCCTAAGAAGATCAACTATATTGCCTATTCCGGTGGCGGTGAAGCACTGGCCGCAATTCTCGGCAGTCAGGTTTCTGCCGGTATTTCTGGTTACGGCGAATTTGAATCACAGGTCAAATCCGGCACATTGCGTCTGCTGGCCGTCTCCAGTGCCGAACGGATCGAAGGCATTGATGCACCGACCCTCAAAGAATCCGGCCTTGATGTTGTTGTAGAAAACTGGCGCATGCTGGCTGCAGCACCCGGCATTTCCGCCGAGCAGAAAGCCACAATCAATGCGGATATTGAAAAGCTGGCAAAATCCAAATCCTGGCAGGAAACTCTGAAGACCAAAGGCTGGGCTGACACCTATCTGGCAGGCGACGCTTTTGACGCACAGCTCGATAAGGATATTCAGGCAACCGAAGGTGTTCTGAAAGACATCGGTCTGGTTCAATGAGTGAACTGAAACCTGTAACAGCGCGTCGCCCCGATCGGGCGGCGCTTTGTATCGCGGCCATCCTGCTTGTTATTTCCGGCGTGATGTTCTGGGATATGGCTCGCCTTTCCGAGGCTGCCGGTTATTCACAGGTCGGCCCTGCCACTGTGCCTAAAGCCATTGCCTTCTGCCTTGCAGGATTGGCGATCTGGACAATTATTGCTGCTTTCCGCCATGATTTTCCTGAGCGTGAACCACAGGAAGTCAAACCGGTACTCTGGATTGTCGGCGGTCTGACCGCGCAGATGCTGCTGCTCAACACGGCAGGCTTTTCCATTGCCACGGGCATCATGTTCGCCCTGACAGCCTATGGTTTCGGCAAGCGCAAATTATGGTTCTCCATCCCTGTCGGAATTGCCGCCTGTTATGTGATCTGGCTGGTTTTTGCCAAATTGCTGCAATTGTCACTGCCTGCGGGTCCGTTAGAGCGGTTGTTCTTCTAAAAAGCCACCGGCTGTCTCCTCGTTGCCGCAGCGCCTTACCCTCTGCGCAAAGCGGCTCAACACGGGAACAATGATTAATGTCTACATTTGATTTTCTCATGCAGGGGATTGTGGTTGCGATGCAGCCGATGAACCTGCTCTATGCGCTGATCGGCGTAACACTCGGCACCGCTGTCGGCGTGCTTCCGGGCATCGGCCCTGCACTGACTGTCGCCCTGTTGCTGCCTGTTACCTATCAGCTCGATGCTGCGGGCTCCCTGATTATGTTTGCCGGTATTTATTACGGCGGCATGTATGGCGGCTCCACCACATCTATTCTGCTGAATACACCGGGTGAAAGCGCCTCGATTGTTACCGCTCTGGAAGGTAACAAAATGGCGCGTAAAGGACGCGGCGGCCCTGCTTTGGCCACAGCAGCCATCGGCTCTTTTGTTGCCGGTCTGATTGCCACCATCGGGCTGGCTTTCATCGCGCCTTATATTGTTAAGCTTGCACTGGTTTTCGGCCCCCGCGAATATTTTGCGCTGATGGTGCTGGCTTTTGTCACCGTGTCATCAGCTTTCGGTGACAGCGCATTGCGCGGCCTGACATCCCTCTTTATCGGCCTTGCGCTTGCCACTATCGGTATTGACCAGCTGACCGGTCAGGCGCGCCTGTCCTTTGGCGTGCCGGATTTGCTGGACGGTATTGAGGTCACGACACTGGCCGTTGCTATGTTCGCGATTGGTGAAACGCTCTTTATCGCCGCTCAGGGCGCACGTGCACCGGATAAAGTGGAAGCCGTTAAAGGCTCGCTGTGGATGTCTGCCTCAGACTGGGCGCGCTCGTGGAAACCATGGCTGCGCGGTACATTTATCGGTTTTCCGATTGGTGCCATGCCTGCCGGCGGTGCGGAAATCGGTACATTCCTCTCCTATGCAACCGAACGCAAACTCACCAAACATCCGGAAGAATTCGGCAATGGTGCGATTGAAGGCGTTGCAGGTCCTGAAGCTGCCAATAATGCGTCTGCTGCCGGTACGCTCGTGCCATTGCTGACACTCGGTCTGCCGACAACAGCAACCGCTGCAATCATGCTGGCCGGTTTCCAGCAATATGGTCTGCAACCGGGCCCGCTGCTGTTTGCAACCAATCCGCAGCTGGTCTGGGGTCTGATTGCCAGCTTGCTCATCGCCAATTTCATGCTGCTGGTGTTGAACCTGCCGCTGATCGGTCTGTGGGTCAAATTGCTGACCATCCCTAAACCTTGGCTCTATGCCGGTATTCTGATGTTCGCCACACTTGGTACAATCGGTGCCAATCCGTCGGTCTTTGAACTTGGTATGCTGCTGGCCTTCGGTCTGATGGGTTATGGTATGCGTGTATTCGGTTATCCGATTGCACCGGCAGTCGTTGGTTTGATCCTTGGTCCGTTGGCAGAACAGCAATTACGCCGCGCTTTGTCGATCAGTCAGGGTGATGTGACTGTTCTGTTCACATCTCCGATTGCAGCCGTTCTCTTGACGATTGCAGCGCTGGCACTGATCGTACCGCTGATCATGCGTGCGCGTGGCCGCGGTCAGGTTCTGTCACAGCTTGCCGCGAATGAAGACTAAATCTTTATACCTCGAAAAGTACCGAGCCCGCCGGCATAACCGGCGGGCTTTTTCTTTGCTTGTTATCATTATTTAACCGGCCATGCATTGCGCGCATGGCAGCTCTGTCATTCTGTCAGTTGTGAAAACGGCTTCATGATCCCATCTTTGGAGTATCAGATTACGGCTTTGCAATAGACAAAGCCCCAAACACGGAGAAGCAAGATGACAGAACGTACAAAGCATTCCCGTAATTTCATCAGCCGCGCACTGGCTGTTTTCGGTGCAGCAGCTTCTGCAGCCGCTGCTGTTGAAGGCCGCCGTCGTCCGCATGAAAGAGACCTGCGCACACTCGGCATTAATCCTGCCGATTTCAGCTGATTTATCTTATATTTCAGTACATTTAAGCCCCGCGCTTCGGTTGAAGCTGCGGGGCTTTTTTGTCAAAGTACGACTCTATTGATTTGTTTTACGCGTATCTTATCCGATCGGAGCGGAATAAGAAATCAGTCCGGTGGACTGATTTCCCTGCCTAGGCGCTTCACACTTTTCGGGATACGCTCGAAACAACGGAATCAATCATGATTACCGGAGGGGAAATATGAGAGTCTATATTTGTGCGGATATTGAAGGTGTTGCAGGCGTTGTGACATCCCAGCAGGGGCAACCCGGCAATCCTGAATATGAGCGCGCGCGCCGCTTGATGACAGAAGAAGTCAATGCCGCCATTGAAGGTGCATTGGCAGGCGGAGCAGACTATATTCTGGTCAATGACTCCCACGGCCCGATGGTCAATATTATTCCGGAAATGCTGCATCCGGCGGCAGAATTGATCCTTGGTCGTCCGAAAAAATTCAATATGGCTGCCGGTCTGGATGAAAGCTTTGACCTGCTGTTCTTCACCGGCCACCATGCCAGTGCCGCGCAATATGGTGTGCTCGCCCATACCACCAACGGCTTTGCCTTCCGCACCATCAAACTCAATGGGCAGATTGTCGGTGAGCCCGGCTTTTATGGCGCCTATGCCGGTGAACTCGGTGTGCCGGTAGCCTTGATCAGCGGTGATGATCAGACTGAACAGGAAAACCGCCCGTTCTTCCCTGAAGCTGAATTTGCCACCGTCAAAACAGCCCTCGGCACCCGTGCAGCGCGACAAATTTCCGTGCAGAATGCCCGCGCTATGATCCGTGAGCTGGCGAAAAAAGCAGTTGAACGTAAAAACGAACTGAAAGTCTGGAAGCCGTTTACCGGCCGCATCCATGCAGAATTCATCATGAATTCGCCGCTACTGGCCGATCAGATGGCAATTATCCCTTGTGCCAAGCGCACGGATGCCACCACCATCAGCTTTGATTGTGCAAATGTAGCGGAAGCTGTCGGCTGGATGGGCGTTCTTTCCGGCCTTGCTGCCAATGTGAAATAACAACAAAAAAGCCGGCACTGCCGGCTTTTCCAGAGTATTTCCTGTTTTGATTGAATCATCGGAAATACTCTATTTCTTTGTTTTCATGCATGTCTTTATCCCAAAACCGGTTCCCACTTTTGGGAGACATGCTCTAAATCAGCTTCACAATTTTCCGCTTACTGAAGATGAAATAATAATAGCCCGATTGCAGGCACAACATCGTGGCGAAAGTCAGCGAATAAGCCCACCAAATCCCGTCAATTCCAATCCACCGATTGAACAAATAGGCTGCCGGAATTTCCACCAGCAAAATAGCGCTCATGGTCAGAACAGTCGGTGCATAAATCGCCCCGCTTGCCCGCATAGAGCTCATAAACACACTGCTCATGCCAAATAATACAATCGTCCAGAGCACGATATGCAGCAAATGCGCTGCCAGATCGGCCACAGCCTGCTCGGTCAGAAACGCACTGGTAATGTAACCGGACAATAAATAAGCCAATGTCACGCAGGAACCGGTGACCAGCAAGTTCAGCTGCAGACCAGCAATTACAATCTTATGCACCTGCTCATTACGCCCTGCCCCGACAGCCTGCGCAGCCAGAATTGAGGCGGTAATGCCGATAGAAATCGCCGGAAACTGCACCCAGCCCAATGTCTGCACAATGGCGCCATAGGCAGCTGTCGCCTGTGTACCATGGCCATTAACCAGCCCCAGCAGCACAATTTCGGCGAACGCGATGGTCAGCATCTGCAAAGCTGTCGGCAATCCGACACGCAAAATAGTTTTACAATAGGTGCTGTTAAAGCGGATCAGAGCCAAAAAACTACGCGTGAATGCCATCGGATGATTGCGACGGTTCCAGTGCCAGACCAGCCAGACCAGTGCCACAGCGGAAGCAATCACCGTGGAAACGGCCGCACTCATCACCCCAAGCTGCGGAAAACCCAGCCAGCCTTCAATGAAGAGTGGCGTCAGCACCATGGCAACAGATGTTGCAACCACAAGCGCCCAGAGCGGGCTAACCGCATCGCCGACACCGCGGCTCATATTACTCATCAGCCAAAGCAGGAAAATCACCGGCATTCCCATCATCATGATACGGGCATAATGAGCAGATTCGTTCAGCACGGCCTGCGGCGTGCCAAGAAATGACATCAGTTGCGTGGCAAATAATCCGCCCATTATTGCAACGGTAACAGACACAGTCATCACCATTGCCACCGCACTGCCCGCAATGCCATGTAGCTTAACCATATCCCGCGCGCCCCATGCCTGACCGATCAGCACGGTTGCACCAGCGCCGAGACCAATAATTAGCCCGAGAAACAAAAAGAACACCGGAGCAAAGGCAGACATTGCTGCCAGCGCATCGACGCCCATCATCCGGCCGACAAAAATACCATTCAGAGTGCCGGAGGCGGCCTGCAAAATATTGGACAGCAGCATAGGCAGAAAAATCAGCATATAAGAACGCCACAGACCATGCTGTACCGGCGGCTTAACAGCATCAATGCTCACAGAAACAGCTTGTTTGTCACTCATATTCTGTCCGCTTGTTTCCATTGCCTCTTCCGTTCTTGCTGTCCGTACATGCTGCTTCTCATCAATGAGCAATAATCGCAGCTTTGCAATCCTGCAAAATAATAAAGCCGCCGGAGTGATCCGGCGGCTCATAATTACGTGAAAGTGATAGAGCAGCTTATTCAGCTGCTACAGCTTCAGCTTTTGCTTCGGCATGTTCTTCACGACGGTTATGACGAACCGACGCCCAGAACGCGATACCGATCAGTACCGCACCGCCAAGACCGGTAATCACTTCCGGAATATGCACGAGTGTCTGGAAATACATCACCACCGACAGGATCAGGATCGCATAGAATGCACCATGCTCCAGATAGCGGTATTCGCTCAATGTGCCTTTTTCCACCAGCATAATGGTCATGGAACGCACATACATGGCACCGATACCCAGACCGATCGCAATCACGAACAGGTTCTGCGACAGAGCGAAAGCGCCGATCACACCATCGAAGGAGAAGCTGGCATCCAGCACTTCAAGATAAAGGAAGGCACCAAAACCGCCCTGTGCCGCAGCATTCAGCGTTTTCTGCGAAGCATCAAGAATACCGCCAACCACTTCCACAGCAAGGAAGGTCAGAAGACCGTAAATGCCGGAATAGAGGAAAGTTGTACCTTCAACTTCACCCAGAATTGACGAGAAGGTCAGAAGCAGGATCAGAACGATTGCAACTTCAACCCCTTTGATTTCAGCCAGGCGCGCCATCGGACGTTCCAGCGGGCCGAACCAATGCACATCCTTGTCGGAGTTGAAGAAATAGGTCAGTCCTACCATCAACAGGAAGGTACCGCCGAAAGCGGCAATCGGCAGATGCGCATCAGTCATAATACGCGCATATTCTTCAGGTTTCGCAGCAGCCAGAACGATCGCTTCAATCGGACCGATACCGGCAGCAATCACCACAACCAGCAGCGGGAATACAATACGCATACCGAAAACGGCAATGATGATACCCCAGGTCAGAAAGCGATGCTGCCATTCCGGCGTCATGTCTTTCAGCTTATTGGCATTCACCACCGCATTATCAAAGGACAGCGAGATTTCCAGCACGGCCAGAACTGTACAGATAAAAAAGATCGAGGCCATACCACCGATCGTGCCGGTAGACTGCCATCCGAGCCATGCACCAAGCGCCAGACCGACTACGGTGACAATAAATGCCCAGGTAAAATAACTGAGAACAGTTTTCTGAGATGCAGGCGTGCTCATTTCACGATCTCCTTAGTGGCCGGAGACCGGTCTGTACGATACGCATTATCAATATAAGAACAAAAGTTAAAAGCGGAATCGGCCTGATGACCTTCCGCAGAAAACATGAAAGAATTTTTCATGATCACATGTCCGCCGGCTATATTTGCGGCAGTACCGACATCACGAGAGCGCCGTAAACTCTCGCCAGAGGGGCCCGGTACCGTGTTAGCTCCGTAATGATTGACCCAGCTGTATAAAACAGTTGCAAGGCGGATGCCGGTGCCTCTCACCAGCCGAATTTCCCGCAGCCTTCATACTACAGATGCATTCTAATTAATCATTGTTATGATTGCTTCAAGGGGGGAATCCGATTTTCAGCTGAAAAAAGGCATATTTTGAACATGATTGCTTTTTCAAAAGCGGATTTCAGCGTCAGTTACTCATAAACAGTGATCGGTGTACCATTCGACACCAGCGACCAGATCTCCCGCATTTCACTATTGGTCACCGCCACACAGCCATCCGTCCAGTCCCAGAGATGATGGATCGCTCCGAGAGCACCCCAGCCATTCGGCAAACCATGGATCATAATATTGCCGCCCGGAGACACATTCGCCTCTTTGGCTTTGGCTGCATCCTGCTCATTGGGATAGGAAATATGCAGGCTGAGATGTGCCATGGAACGCGGATTGCGCCAGTCAATCACATAATTACCAACCGGTGTTTTCTGATCACCTTCCTGTAATTTATGCCCTTCCGGTGCGCCTCCCAGCGCAATGCGATAGGTACGTAACACTTCATCACCGCGCAGCAATTGCAATTCACGATCACCTTTGCGCACGACGATTTTATCCGCCTGCTGCCCAACAACTGCCATTGCAGGTGCAGTGCCGGAGCCGACACGTCCCAACACTTTCGTATAAGCAAAGCCCGCAACCGGCACAACCAGAGCAAGAACCACCAAGACGGCTATCGTTTTTCTGCGCTTTGAAATCATAACACCCGCTGCAAAGGAGAGATCAGGAAGCAATCAGCTGCTTCAGAACCTGCAAAGGATGCTGAATTTGCGTCTTTTCCATGATCTCAACCTGTGAACGGCAGGAAAAACCTGTGGCCATAACAATTTGTTCGCGCCCATGGGTCTGCATTTTCTGCCGCCAGCTCAGATCATAAATATTTTCTGACAGCGCACGGTTGCGTAATTCATGACCAAAAGTACCGGCCATACCGCAACAACCGCTTTCGCCAATCACCATATTGATACCGAAATGTTTAAAAATCGCTGCCCAAGCCGCAATTGTCGGCGTGGCATTGGTCTTTTCGGTACAATGCGGCAGCAGCATATAATTCTGTGCGGCGCGCTCTGTTGACGGCTGAATATGCGATGAGATCTGCCCCAGATGCTGCGCCAGCCACTCCTGCGGCAGCTTCACATCCGGCACGGTTTCATTTGGCAACGCCGAACGATATTCACTGCGATAGGTCAGCGTCATCGACGGATCAAGCCCGACCAGCGGCACACCACTTCGGGCCAGACTATTGAGATAAAGACTGGTATTGCGTGCCGTACGGGTGAAAGACTTCAGATAACCATGCACATGCTGCGCTTTGCCGTTCGGTTTCAACTCGGCCAGATAAGGCGTGAAACCGAGCGCTTTCAGCAGGTCCAGCACATCCAGCAGCAATTGTGTATCGAAGAAACTCGTGAAGCTGTCCTGCACCAAAATAACCGCTTTGGCCTTCTGCTCTGTGCGCAGATTGTTCAGCACATTTGCATCCGCCATCTGAATATTGCGGGCGCGCAGTTCTTTTGTCAGGCTCACATCACTCAGTGACGGCAGAGCTGTAAGACCAACCTGTTTCATGCCCCAGCGACCAAGACCACTGCCCATCAGACCATTATAAAGCCTGCCGGTTTTGGCAACCAGCGGCATCATGTGTTCAATCGAGGCAATCAGCGGGTCTTTCAGCGGGCGCAAATAGCGGCTGTAATAAAGCTCAAGGAATTTGGAGCGGAAGGCCGGAACATTGACCTTGACCGGACACTGCCCTGCGCAAGCCTTACAGGCAAGGCAGGTATCCATTGCATCACGCACCTGATGGGAAAAATCATCACGGTTTTTCGAGCCGAGACTGTTGCTGATGCGGTTGAACAAACCACTCCATAGCGGTTTATCACGCAAAGCCTGTGCCGAGCGGCGCGGATCAATACCCTTTTCGCTCAGCAGGCGCAGCCATTCGCGGATCAGTGAAGCGCGGCCTTTCGGAGAATAACGCCGGTCGCCGCTGCCTTTGAAAGACGGGCACATCGCAGAATCGGTATTGAAATCAAAACAAGCGCCGTTACCGTTACAATAAGGCGCATTGTCATAAGCATTACGCACATCTGCAGGGATGACCCGGTCTTTCTGACCGCGGAAGGCCAGCTCGTCGATCTTTGTCAGCGGCTGATCATCCGGCGTGGCAATCTTACCGGCATTGAGCTGATTATAAGGATCAAAAGCTGCTTTGATGCGCTGCAATTGCGGATAAAGCGGGCCGAAAAATTCCGGCACATATTCCGAACGCACACCCTTACCGTGTTCGCCCCACAAAACGCCGCCATATTTCAGCGTCAATGCCACCACCGCATCAGAAATACGGCGGATCATCACTTCCTGTGCGGGATCAGACAGATCAAGTGCGGGACGAACATGCAGCACGCCCGCATCGACATGGCCGAACATACCGTAATCCAGCCCTTCGCCATCGAGAAGCGCACGAAATTCGAGAATATAATCGGCCAGATTTTCCGGTGGTACAGCCGTATCTTCCACAAATGCGACAGGACGGCGTGCACCTTCAACATTGCCGAGCAGACCAACGGCGCGTTTGCGCATTGTCCAGATCGCTTCAATATCATCCGGCTTTTCTGTGGTCGTAAAACCATGACGGCCGCTTTGCGGAGAATGCGCTAAAGACTGGCTGACAAAACGGATTTTCTCAGCCAGTTCTTCAGCGCTGTCGGCCAGCACTTCGGCAATATTAATACCGTCTGTGCGCTTGCCTTCCTCTGACGGAAAATAATCCGCAATCCGGTTCCAGATAATATCGCCACGCGCCAGTGACAGTACCTTGGCATCTACTGTCTCAACCGATGCTACCTGCAATCCGGTGAGAAAACGGGCATCGCGTAGCGCAGTGTTGAAATCATCATAACGGATATTGATCAGTGCAGCGAAGCGCGGGATCGGCAGCAAATTGAGATCGGCCTCAGCGATCAGCGCCAATGTTCCTTCCGCACCGCACAGCAGAGAATTGAGATTAAGCCCACCGTCATCCTCGCGTAAATGCGCCAGATCGTAACCCGTCAGAAAGCGGTTGAGCTTCGGGAAAGTCTTATCAATCAGCTCGCGATTATCGTGCTCGACCTCATCAATCAGCCGATAGATTGCACCGCTGCAACTATCCGGTTTCTGTAAGTCTTGCAGCTCGGCTTTTGAAACCGGTCTGGTGTTCAGTTCACTGCCATCCATCAGAACGGCACGTAAGCCCAGAACATGATTGGAGGTTTTGCCATAGAGACAAGAGCCCTGTCCGCAAGCATCGGTATTGATCATACCGCCGATGGTGGCACGGTTCGATGTTGAAAGCTCCGGCGCGAAGAACAGGCCATAGGGTTTCAGCGCTTTGTTGAGCTGATCTTTGACCACACCACTCTGCACACGGGCAATGCGTTTTCCCGGATCAATCGAGAGAATACGGTTCATATAGCGCGACGTATCAACCACAATCCCGTCGGTCAGCGACTGGCCGTTGGTGCCGGTGCCGCCACCGCGCATCGCCATTTTCAGATGACGGAAGTCAGGCTTATGGAGAAGCTGCGCAATCTGCTGCAAATCTTCAATGCCACGCGGAAAGATCACGCCCTGCGGTCGTACCTGATAAACGGAGTTGTCAGTTGCATAAACGGTGGTTGTCGCCGCGCTGAATTCAATATCACCGCCAAAGCTGCTCAGCCGCAACGCATCGTAAAAATCCAAAGGCTCCGGTTTTGCCAGAACGTCTGCCTGCAGGAATGGTATCACGCAACTCTCTCCGCATTTGCCGGTTGCTTCTCGCCGCAAGCAACCCGTCTTTCACAGATGTTATAGAGCGTGTCGCGCTTAATCGCACTCATGGCGCTCGCTCTAGATTCTTTTAATTGTCGCATGTTCGCGAACGTTAAATGAATCCATTTAACTGCGACATGCTTTAGCGTTTTCAGCCGCTCTTTCCAATCATGCGCAACCGTCTACTTTGTCACGCATTGGTATGAAGTCATGCGAATTGGCTTATATATTCCTCGCCACAGGAATAAAGATGGTCGCCAGACAGGACAAACAGGGCAGAATCTGCAAGAAAGCCCATTCTAACCTCTCATGAATGGTGTTCCGATGGCAAAAAACATTCACTCCATGATCCGCGTGCTTGATGAAGCCCGCTCTCTGGCATTCTACAAAGCTGCTTTCGATCTCGACATTGCTGAGCGGCTTGATTTTCAGGCTTTCACGCTTGTTTACCTGAGCAATGCGGAAAGCGAGTTTGAACTAGAACTCACGATCAACAAAGACCGTACTGAGCCTTACAATCTGGGTGACGGTTACGGCCATCTCGCTGTTTCAGTGTCTGACCTTGATGCGGAACATGCCCGCCTTGAACAAGCCGGTCTCAATCCGGGTAAACTGATTGAATTCAAACCGGATGGTGTGCCAGTCGGCCGTTTCTTCTTCATTACCGATCCGGACGGTTACAAAATCGAAGTTTTGCAGCGTGGCGGCCGTTTTAAATAAACATCGGATAAGCTCCGCATAATCTGCATCTGTTTCTCTGGATCGCTTTGTCGCAGCGACGTTAAATCCTGCTTTGCTGCGACAAATTCCTTTTAAGGTCGGGACACATTTAGTGGCTTAAACAAGGTGTGACTATGCATAATGCAATGAAGAATTTTATCGGTCTTGTTATCCTCTCCGGCTTTGCTTTTATTCAACCTGCATATTCGGAAGGTGATGCTGATAAAGGCAAAAAAGTCTTTGCAAAATGCGCAGCCTGTCACACTGTTGAGGACGCAAAAAACCGCGTAGGCCCGCATCTCGTCAATATTATCGGCCGCAAAACAGCAACAGCTGAAGGCTTTAAATATTCCCCTGCCATGACCAAAGCCGGTGAAGAAGGAATGGTCTGGGATGAAGCCACTCTAACCGCTTATCTGACTGCGCCGAAGCAGTTCATGCCTGGTAACAAAATGGCCTTTGCTGGTCTGAAAAAGCCGGAAGATATCAGCGATTTATTTGCCTATATCCGCTCAAAATCAGCGCAATAAAACAAAAGACCGGTGAAACTCACCGGCCTTTTATATAGAGCATTTCCAGCCTATTTTATATCAAAGGAAATGCTCTATATATTTGCTTGACGCGTATCTTATCCTAAAATCACTTCACACTTTTCGGGATACGCTTGGTTTACTTCTTCGTCACTTCGGCAAAAGCTTCGTCCAGCACATTCAGCAGATGATCGGCATTGGCCTTGCTAAAGATCATTGGCGGGCGCATTTTCAGCACATTATCAAACGGGCCTTCTGTCCCCATCAAAATCCCGCGACGGCGGGCGACATTACACACGGCGCGCGCAATATTGGTTGCCGGTTCTTTGGTGTAACGGTCATTGACCAGTTCAATGCCTAGGAACAGGCCGAGACCACGCACATCGCCGATCACTTCATAACGGTTCTGCATCTCACGGAAAGAATCCATCAGATAATTGCCGATTGTCAGCGCATTACCGCGCAGGTTCTGGCTCTCAATCACATCCAGAACAGCAAGACCAACGGCACAGGACACCGGATTACCGCCGAATGTGTTGAAATATTCCATGCCATTGTTGAAGCTGTCAGCGATTTCACGGGTAGTGACCATCGCTGCCATCGGATGACCGTCACCGATCGGCTTGCCCATTGTCACAATATCCGGTGTCACACCCTGCGTTTCAAACGCCCACCAATGGCTGCCGACACGGCCGAAACCGACCTGCACTTCATCGGCGATACAGATACCACCGGCATCGCGGATCATCTTATAGACGTGCTTGAGATAACCATCCGGCATGAAGACTTGACCGGCCACACTCGGAATGGATTCCGCGATGAAGAAGCCCGGGCCTTCACCTTTTGCCTGCATGAGCGCGACCTGTTCGGCCACACTTTCCGCATAGAGTTTGGCGTGGTCTTCCGGTGACCAGTCTTTTGGCGCACGATAGCTGTCCGGCACTTTCGCCACATAAACATGCGGTTTGGCACCCTTACCGCCCTTGCGGTTGAATTTATACGGGCTGATATCAATCAGCTCCTGCGTCGTGCCATGATAGGACCAGTCGAGCACAACCGCATTTTCACGTCCTGTATGCACACGCATCATGCGCAGAGCCAGACTATTGGCTTCCGAACCGCTATTGGTGAAACCGGCAACAGTGAGATTATCCGGCAAAGTCGCAGTCAGACGCTCTGCATAGGCAACGATATTATCATGCAGATAGCGGGTATTGGTGTTGAGCGTTGAAGCCTGTTTTGCCATTGCTTCCACGACAGCCGGATGGGCATGACCGATATGGCAGACATTGTTGAAGCAATCGAGATAGGCACGGCCTTTATGGTCAATCAGCCAGACGCCGTCGCCGCGCACAAATTTGATCGGATCTTCATAAGAGATCGACAGGTTCGGCAACAGCATCTCGCGACGCATGGCCACGATTTCTTCTTTGCTGCGACCGGATTGCTGATAGAACTCTTCAGCCATACCGGCAAAATTGCGGGCATCAGGGAACAGCTCCGCCCAGACATCGAGATAGGCTTCTTCACCCACACCGATAATATCCGTCGCTGTCAGGCGGGTATCGGTGCAAATCTGCAGATGCAGATGCGGCGCCCAATGACCGTTTTCAGTTTCATCACCCATATAGGCAACGAGATCACCAGCCTTCAGAATATCGCCTGCTTTGAGGCGGTTACCTGCCTCATGCGCCAGATGCCCCCAGAGCGAGATGAATGGTGCACAACCTTCAGGACGATGTTCCAGAGTAATCAGGCAACCATAGCCCAACGGATCCGGCTCGATATCCACACTGCGGACAATCGCATCAAGCGGCGTATAAAGCGGTGTGCCGGAAGCCATGAACAGGTCAAGACCTAAGTGATAGGTGCGGCGCTTGCCCTTGACCAGCTTGGATTCAAACATCGCGCCCGCATAGACGGTGCGCTCCTCACCCCACGGGCCGATACCGACTTCCGTGCCGGTAACAGCGCAATGTTCTTCCCACATTGCCTGTGCAATGACCGGCTGTTCTTCCGCCGATTTGATGGTCATCGGATGGGTCGGATCGCCGTAAGGCACCAGCTCTGCCGGATAAGCAGCCACCGGTTTATCCAGCAATGGCAAGAGTTTTGAGCGGTTGTTTTTCAGCCAGCTGACCGTTGCCGAGGCACCGGAAACCGCATCAAAGCCGCAGGCCTTACGCAGGATAGCCGTTGCAAACAGCGGCTCCATCCGGTCGAGCTTACGCAAGAAATCCCATGCCGGTTTTTCACTGATTGCCAGATACGGGTTATCTTCCGTCTCCGCATGACGCGAAGCGGAAATCGTAACCGAGGTTACCAAACGCATCGCGATCAGATCATAGAGCAGGTTCAGCTCTTCTTCACGCAGCGGGTAATGTTTGTGGAAGCCTTTAGCGATCGCAGCGGCAGCACTGATTGGCGCATCATGATCCAGACCGGCATAGGCAGCAGTAATCGCCACTTCCGCAATCACCGGTGTATAAAGTGCATCGCCGAAATCAATCAGACCAGCAATCACATCATAATTGTCATTGCCAACCAGCACATTCCAGTCATTGGCATCATTATGAATTACGCCAGAACGTAAGGTACCGAGCTTTGGTGCAACCTGTGTTTCAAAACGGGCAATGAAACGCTCCAGCAAGGCACGGTCATCGGCATTTTTGACAAAATGCAAACGGTCTTTGGAACGGCCGGCCTTGGTAATATCCCAGTCAAGATCACGCAAAGCACCGCCATGCATGAAGCCCTGCAAGGCCGCATCGAACTGGCCGAGCAATTCGCCCAAGCCTTCCAGCGCCTGCAATGAGCGGGAGGATTCTGCCAATGGCAGGCCGTCAACCCAGCCGACCAGACGGATGTTATGTACGTCGCCATTGACGGAAAGCGTGTCCGCAAGGCTGTCGCCTTTGAGCGTCGGTACAATATGCGGCACCGGTAAATGACCGGCATGATCACGGATATGCCCCAGTAAAGCGGTCTGGAAGCGGCTTTCCACCACCGGCTCAGATGCATTGATAATCTTCAGGATAAAGATTTTACCGTCTGCTGTGGTCACTTTGAAATTCTGATCGCGCTCGCTATTGAGCGGCGACAGATCACCGCTCAGACCATAATGAGTCTTGAGCAGAGAAGCGGCATCGGTAAGTGAAAACTGCGGCGCGGTATCAAGCATGGTTGTTCCGTTTTGTCTGCCTGTTTTTGAGACAGGCGTTGCATCTGTATTTTCACAGATTTGCACAGCATAAAAAGATGCGCATCAGACAAAGTGCCGGTTGCACCGGCACTTTGTTTCAAGTAACCGTCACTTTGCCGGTCACTATTTTCACCATCAGGATCGTGCCGTTTCAGAGGGGCAAAAGGGGAAATAATGCAGGATATTGACGCAACGGATCAGAAAATCCTGACCATTCTGTCTCAGGAAGCCCGCATTCCGATGAAAACCCTTGCAGGGCGTGTTGGTCTGTCCCGCAGCGCCACCAGCGAGCGCGTAGCCCGCCTTGAAAAGAACGGCGTCATCCGTGGCTACCGTGCCGATATCGGCCTGCTCGATGATGCAGCTTTGCAGGCTTTTCTGATGATTACCCTGAAACGCACGCCGAGCATCTCCATTCTCGACATTCTTGCCGGATTACCTGCGGTGCGCAAAGTCTCTTCTGTGAGCGGCCAGCTTGATCTGGTGGTGGAAGTAGAAGTACCTTCCATCAATGCTCTGAACGAAATCCGCAATAAAATTGCAGAAATCGAGAATGTGGAAGATCTGACAACCAGTATCGTGCTGCGCCGCGAAATCCTGCGCGATAAATAACCTTTCTACCCAGAATGATCCTGACAGGAGGATACTCTCCATGGAAAAACATACCGCCAATCCGCTGCATCTTGCGCAAAACTGGTTTGAACAGGGGCGCAAACTGGCTCTGGTTACCGTTCTTTCCGTCTGGGGTTCTGCGCCACGCCCTGCGGGTAGCCATCTGATTTGTGATAATCAGGGTAATTTTGAAGGCTCGGTCTCCGGCGGCTGCATTGAAGCAGAAGTGATTGCACAAGCCGCCGAAGTACTGGAAACCGGACAAGTCTGTGATCTGTCCTTTGGTATCAGTGATGAAACGGCATGGTCTGCGGGATTATCCTGCGGCGGCACAATCCGGTTGCTGATTGCGTCCTATGATGCAGCCATGCATGATGTGGTGACACAAATCGTACAGGCGCACATTAAACGTCAGCGCATCACCAGCCGGACGGATCTGACAACCGGACAGATCACACTGATCCCTGCACCGGATAATGCCAGGATCACACAACTCGATGAAACCGGCTTTATTCAGACTTACCGCCCGCAACCGCATATTGTAGTGACCGGTGCCGTACATATCGCGCAAGCGCTGGCACAAATGGCACGTATAACCGGTTATGATCTGAGTATCATTGATCCGCGCAGTGGTTTTGCCACAGCGGAACGTTTCCCGTCTGTAAAATTATATGAAACATGGCCGGAAGAATTTTTCAAAGCCAATAAGCCCGATAGTTTTACGGCGCTTGTCGCGCTCAGCCATATTCCGCATCTTGATGATCCAGCACTCACTGCCGCTCTAAAAAGCGATTGCTTCTATATCGGCGCTCTCGGCAGCAGAAAAACCCATACCAAACGGCTGGAGCGTTTAACTGCAGCCGGTTTTGAGGCAGGGACTTTAGAGCGCATCCATGCGCCGATCGGGCTTGCGATCAGCGCACAAGAACCTCTCGAGATTGCCGTGGCCATTCTGGCAGAGATTATTCAGGCCTACCGTCAGGCCTGATATAATATTTTTAGCCAACGCTGAGGCGCAAACGTCCGTCGCCGTCCTGCATGATGCCCAAATTGATAAAGTCGCGGAATTCAACATTGCCGCCTGTCACCACATGGCTGTGCGTTTCACTGATAACCACAACGTCAGAATCCGCAGCTTTACCCGCAGCAATACCTGCCGGTGCATCTTCAAAAACCAGACAATCGGCTGCATCAAAACCAAGACGCTGCGCACCCAGACGATAACCCGACGGATCAGGCTTGCCCGCGCTCACATCTTCCGCCACAACAATGGTTTCCGGTACCGGCAGACCGGCGGCTGCCAGACGCGCTTCCGCCAGTTCACGCGGTGCGGAGGTGACAATCGTCCAGCGGTCAGCAGGCAGACTGGAGATAAAATCTTTTGCACCGGAAATAGCGCGAATACCGGTAAAGTCCTGCATTTCTTCAGCCAGAAAAGCGGCTGCAATCGCTGCCGGATCAAGATGAGGCATATTCAGCATTTTGATAACGTCAACAACGCGGATGCCATGTACTTTTTTGAGCAGTTCCGGCCCGTCGACCCCGTGTTCCGCAGCCCATTCCAGCCAGATCCGCTCTACGACAGGAATGGAATTGACCAATGTTCCGTCCATATCAAACAGGAAACCGGAATAAGAATTCAGAAATACAGAATTATCGCGCTGCTTCACTTTCAGGTCCTTTTTAGCCAAGGGATAAACGGGGCAAACAAACAGACAAAGCTCATAGAGCTCCTGCCCTCTACAAACATCGTGCTTTGCAGGAGCAGATAGCGCACTATTACACCATATTGTTACGAAACAAACATTTATAATGTTTTGATCGCAACAAAATAATGAATAGTGATTTTCGCGCCGAGGATATAGCCCGAACGCTGAATACGGAAATGAATTTAATCGATTTGGAAAAAGAAAAAGGCCGCGCGGGGGAGGAGATGCGCGGCCTGATTATGGATGCGGTTGGGAGGAGGAGTACCGCATTCCGTCATCGGGTCCAATTGGGAGGAGGAGAACGAACCCGATGGACAGACTTATAACTGCAGGAGAAAAAACCGACAATAAACAATAATGCATAACAGTCATGCAGCATTGCAAGGCAGAGTGAAACCGCTATGCGCAATATGCACGAAAGAACCGTAGCAGCGACAACAGGCTGCGACAGCGTGATGAAAACCAGCACCGGTTAGCCCGACTCAATTTGCAGTGATTTTGTCCGGCTTCATGGGATTATTGAGACTACAAACCATACAGAAATCTCATATTTATCAAAACATTCAGCAATTATTGAAATTACAGATACTTCATAAAATACAGTATAAAAGTAAAATTTATAAAAATCATAGAGTTAAAATCAATATCTATAAAATTACATATCGAAAAATATCAAATTATAAAATTCATCTGTAACACAAAACAGCTAATACCATCATTTTCGTGCAATTCAAATCTTTTTATATTCAGTATTGCAGTATTTCTCATTCAGATCATAATAAATCCATTAAGAAGATATCGGAGGAGACCCGCAATGTATGATGGTGTACCCGCTCAATGGCAAAAGCCTGCCGATCAGATGAGAAACCGCACCGATGATGCGGCCTATGTTTTTCTGGGAATTTTTCTGGCCGGTCTGGCTGTCCCTGCTGCATTTCTCATCTGGGCAATTGCGTCAAGCCTGACAACACTCTTCAGCTGAAACAGCAGAAAAGGAGCCCTCCGGCATCTGAGATATAATTCTGCATTTTCCGGCAGTCATATCTGTATAAGAACAGCGAAAAAAGATGCGCTTTATGTCCCTTGTATCAACAGATGCAAATGTGCGGCATTGAAAGCCGAAACTGACCGGAAAAGACTGAAACGGCCATATGCACCTTGCAGCATATGGCCGTTTTTTTATGCATCACGCGTGTTTTTACCGGCATAGCGCAGATGATTAATCAGATCGATACGGGTGATAAGCCCGATGAAATCCACGCCATTAACAATCAGCGCCACTTCATCGCGGTCAAAGAAGGTCTGCAAATCACTTAATGGCGCATCCACCTGCAAGACCCGCGGTTGCGGGGTCATCGCCGATGAAACCTGCGCAGCAAAACGTGACCAGCGCCCTTCCGGCGGCCCCTCCACTGCTTTCAGAATATCGCTTTCGTCAATAATTCCGACAAGTCTGCCGCCATCCAGCACAGGTAATTGTGAGACAGCATTGCGCCGCATCCGCCCGTAGGCCTCAAGCAAATTCTCATCCGGTGTGGTTACCTCCACCGCGCCGTCCTGATGACGCCGCGAGATCAGATCCTCCAGATTGCCCTGCACTACACGCTCACTCAGATGCCGCTCACGCAGCCAGTTATCATCAAACATTTTTGACAAGTATTTGGAGCCGCTGTCACAAATCAGCGTCACCACATTTTTGGGCTCTGTCTGCTCACGGCAATATTGCAGAGCCGCTGCCAGCAAAGTACCGGACGATGCTCCCGCCAGAATGCCCTCACGCAAAAGCAAATCGCGGGCAGCCTGAACAGATTGACGGTCGGACATTGTATAAGCACGACTGACAAGAGAGAGATCAGCATTCGCAGGGATGTAATCCTGTCCTATCCCCTCCACTGACCATTGACCGGCTTGCGTCAGCTGACCGGTCGCGATGAATGGTGCAAGAACAGAACCTTCAGGATCGGCAAGTATAATTTGCGTCAGCGGCGAAACTGATCGGAAATAACGCCCCAGTCCCGTCAGCGTACCGCCAGAACCCACCCCGACAACGACCGCATCAACTTTATGATCTGTCTGTTCCCAGATTTCCGGCCCTGTTGCGATCTCATGTGTCCGCGGATTAGCAGGATTAGAAAACTGATCAGCAAAAAATGCATCCGGAGTTTCCTCGGCGATACGCCGTGCCAGATTTTGATAATGCTCAGGATGATCCTTATCCACATCAGAACGTGTCAGCCGGACATCTGCCCCTAAAGCCCGTAAATGCCGGATTTTCTCTTTGGACATTTTATCCGGTATAGCCAGAATCAACCGGTAGCCGCGCAATGCTGCAACCTGTGCAAGGCCAAGCCCCGTATTACCGGCTGTGGCCTCGACAATTGTACCGCCTGCGCGCAACTGACCCGATGCTTCCGCCGCAGAAATAATGCTCAGAGCGACCCTGTCTTTAATGGAGCCGGAGGGATTCTGGCTCTCCAGTTTTGCGAATAAACGGCACGGCCCTGTGTCAAATCCATTGAGCTCGACAAGCGGTGTCCGGCCGATCAATTGTAAAACTGACGGGAATACACTTGCAAATCGCATTGCGGTGGGCTCCTTTACAGCTCATAATGCTGTGTAAGACCCGATATATCTGCGGATTTATCAAGTCGGCCTATGTCATTGAATCTTCAAAGAGCATAGTGCTTCATAAGCACATCAGAAGACATATTATTTTATCTTACCGTCATTAAGCTAAGATTTTTTACTTATATAAGAGGCTTGCAGGTTTGTTATTTCACACAATGCCAAGGACAGAAAAATTATTGCATAAAGAAGACAATATCCGCATCGCCGGTCATCCCATAACCGGCCTTGTATTTCAGACAGGCAAAACAATCAGACATATTGCCTGACGAAGAATTTACGTTTACGTCAATGGAAAGATAATGTCAGATATTGATATCGGCATAATCTTGGTTAAGTTGTTGGCAGACCGGCTTCAGCGAGGAAAGCCGGAATACCGGAAACTTTCCGGAAGCATATGCCGGCACAACAGGAATTCTGGGAGGCAGAATGACACGTTCGAGTGATGGGAATGCCAAGGCCGGTGCAACAAAAAGCGCCGCAAAGAAAACCGGAACAACGGCTGCCAAAACAGCCGTAACAAAGCCGGTCAAAGAATCCGCTCCGAAAAGCACAGCAACAAAAGCAAAAACCGCGGCAGCTACAAAGGCTGAACCGGCAAAGACTGCAGTAAAAACATCTGCAGCACCGAAAAAATCTCCGGCAAAAAAAACTGCCAAACCACAGGTTGCTGATAATGCTGCTCCTGCAGTTGCTGCGGTTAAAAAACCGGCTAAAACCACCACCGCAAAGCCTGCGGACAAAATCACAGCAGTAAAACCTGCAACCAACACCACGGCAGCAAAGCCTGCAACCAATACCACGGCAGCAAAGCCTGCAACCAATACCACGGCAGCAAAGCCTGCCGGCAAAATAAAAACTGCTACTGTAAAGTCTGCAGATAAAGCAGCTGAAACCAAATCTGCTCCGAAAGCCGGCAGCGTGAAGCCTGTCGCTAAAGCCGCAGCCAAAGTTGCAAAATCCGAACCTGAAGTAAAAACTTCTGACAAGTCACCAAAACCAGCCGCGGCACCTGTTGCCAAGCCTGTAAAAACAGCCAGTCCCTATGATGCCAAACCATGGCTCAGCAATTATCCGCAAGGAGTGGCGCACGCGCTTGACCCGTCCCCTTATCAGTCGATCACCGATCTGATCCTCACATCCTGCAAAAAATATGGTGACCGCCCTGCTTTCACCTGCATGGACAAATCTCTGTCCTATAAAGAGCTGGATGAAAAATCGGCTGCACTGGCAGCATGGCTGCAATCACGCGGGCTGGTCAAAGGCGACCGCGTAGCTGTAATGATGCCGAATGTGTTGCAATATCCGGTTGCGATTACCGCAATTTTGCGCGCAGGGCTGGTGGTTGTGAATGTCAATCCGCTCTATACACCACGCGAGCTGGAACATCAGCTCAATGATGCCGGTGCCAAAGCAATTATTATTCTTGAAAACTTTGCCCATACTCTGGAAAAAGTCCTGCCGAATTCATCGGTCAAGCATGTGGTTGTCGCCTCTATGGGCGATATGCACGGGCTCAAAGGTGCAATCATCAATTTCGTCGTGCGCCGTGTTAAGAAAATGGTGCCCGCATGGAATATTCCGGCACATAACAGCTTTAAATCTGTTTTGGCCAGCGGTGCAAAACTGACATTCAAACCGGTGACGATTGCACCGGATGATCTGGCCTTTCTGCAATATACAGGTGGCACGACCGGCATTTCCAAAGGTGCCATGCTCATGCACAGCAATATTCTTGCCAATGTTGAGCAGATGCGTCTGTGGCTGGATGTGGCTTTCCAGCATAAAGGCCGGCCGGAACATATCAATTATATCTGCGCATTGCCGCTCTATCATATTTTTGCTCTGACCGTGAATGCAATGATGGGTATTCAGCAAGGTGCCCGTAATCTGCTTATCCCAAATCCGCGGGATATTCCGGCTTTTGTGAAAGAGCTGCAAAAAGCACCGTTTCATATTTTCCCGGGGCTCAACACTTTGTTCAATGCCCTGATGGAAAATGCAGACTTCCGCAAACTGGATTTCAAACCGCTGATCCTGACCCTCGGCGGCGGCATGGCGGTTCAGCGTCCTGTCGCCGAACGCTGGGAAAAAATGACAGGCTGCCTGATTACCGAAGGTTACGGCCTTTCTGAAACCTCACCGGTTGCCACCGCCAATGTGCTCAATGCAACGGAGTTTTCGGGCACTATCGGTCTGCCGGTACCAGGTTCTGATGTAGCGATCCGCGACGATGACGGCAATGATGTGCCGCTTGGTGAAGTGGGCGAAGTTTGTGTACGCGGTCCGCAGGTCATGAAAGGCTATTGGAACCGGCCTGAGGAAACTACCAAGGCTATTTTCCCTGACGGTTTCTTCCGCACCGGCGATATGGGCTTCATGAATGAAGGCGGTTTCACCAAAATTGTGGATCGCAAAAAGGATATGATCCTTGTCTCCGGCTTCAACGTCTATCCGAATGAGATTGAAGAAGTCGCGGCGGAACATCCCGGCGTTGTCGAGGCTGCCGCTATCGGTATTGCCAATGAACATTCCGGCGAAGTGGTAAAGCTGTTTGTGGTACGCCGCGATCCCGAGCTGACCGAAGAGGTGCTGAAAGCTTTCTGTGCCGAGCGGCTGACCAATTATAAGCGTCCGCGTATGATTGAATTCCGCGACAGTCTGCCGAAAAGCAATGTCGGTAAAATTCTGCGCCGCGAATTGCGCTGATGCCAATTCACCGAAACGATTTGTCTTAACAACAAAAAACCGGATCAAAGCATCCGGTTTTTATCTGTCCCGCCAGAGAGCAACGTCAACAACAAGAAAACAAAATACGGCAGGTGGATTTTTCCGGTGATAAATTAATAGCTATCCCAATATTGCTATATTTCTATATAACGAAAATAATTTCAGAAATCGGGAAGTGTTCTGAAATCTGATAAACGGGAAAATAGAAATGGTGTTACGCGGCGCTGCTGTCTTTGTCTCTCTGGTGCTTTTCGGCGCTCAGGCACAGGCCGCATATGAAAAAGAACTTGGCCCTCTCGCAAATACAGTCAGCAGTCAGCTACTCAAAGGCTGGAATGTAAAGCAACAGGACGGCTGGGTTTTACTGCAAAATTTCACAGCCAGCGAAAGTGAACAATCGCTTTCGGTTCACGCCGGACAACCACCGGAAACCGGCCGTATCATCAGTGCAGCTCTTGGGGTTTATTCGGAAAAACCCAATGCCTCCGTTGGTGTTACACTCGGCAATCGCGCCCGGAAAAGTGTCTGCCTTCTGGAAATTTCAGCCAATAAAACAGTGAATCTGTTTTGCACTGAGGGTGAGAAGCGACACAATATTGCATCCGTTCCGAACCTCGCCAAACTTGACGGTTCTGATATTGTAAAAATTATCGAAGTGCCGGGGGCTGCCCGCTTCCTTGTCAACGATCAGAAAATCGGTGAGATCAGCGACATGCCTGCTCTCGGCGCTGAGGTTGGTATCATGGCTTATGATATCGGTACTTTTGCTATTACCGGTTTCAACATTGATTCCAACCTGAGTACACAATTACCACCCCGCCCTGAGGCAGGCGGCACGGCACCGGCTTCCGGTTCTGGCGCAGACGCTTCCACAACATCTTCCGGTTCCGGCGTGGATGCATCCACGCCGGGCACAGGCCCGCTGCCAGAATTCGGCAATGATACGGTGCGCCTGATTTCCGTTTATATGGGCTTGGTGCAAAGTATTCTGATGCATGAATTCGGTCATGCGCTGATCGGTGAATTACAATTGCCGTCTACCGGACCTGAAGAAGATGCGGTTGATGTTTATGCAGCCTTACAGGTTGTGCAGCCGACAATGTATCCGGATCCGAATAAAGAAGTGAATGAGATCGCCAATGGCGCAGCAACTTATGCCGCGCTGCAATGGTATTACAGCGGTAAATTGTCGGAAATGAAGGGCGCGGATACTTCGCCATGGCAGGATGAACATACCGCTGACCTTAAGCGCTTCCGCAATATGTTCTGTATCATGTATGGCGGTAATCCGGGGGTATTTGAGCCTGTCGCGCAAAGTGTGGGATTGGAAGAACGCACCAAAGCCCGATGCGGTGATGAATTCAACAAACAAAACCGCGCATGGCGTCGTATTCTCGCACCACATACCCGTGTCGGCACATGGAATCCTGATGGTGAAGTACCGGCTGATGCACCGGGGGCACCGATTTCGGCTGTTTTTGAGCCATCCCAGCGACGTGTCGGCAATCTGCTTGCCAACCATCTTTCCGGCGGATTGAAAGGCTATATTCAACGCCTCGGTGAGACCTATGTCATGCCACGTCCGGTACAGATCACCTTCAAGGATTGTGGCCAGCTGAATGCGTGGTACAGCCCGCGTGAAGGCACTGTAACCATGTGCTATGACCTGATTGAGCATCTGGCCGTGATGATATCGGATATCGAGATGAAAACTGTCGGCGGCCACGTCTCAGCACCGGAAAGCGGTACAACACCTGTTTCCGCCACAGGCGGCGGCAGCGGAAGCTCTGGCAGAGACACCACATCTGCTCCAAAAACCACCGCAACGACCCAACGTTTTGATGAACTGGAAGATCTGGGCGTTCCGCAGACATACATGCTGTTTCCGGCACCTTACAAAGGACCGACACCGAACTATATCAAAAAAGCCAAAATTATTAAAACCGTTGATCTTGTTGATCTGCTGAAAACTGAGAAAAACATCCTCCTGATTGATACCGGCGGCTTACGGGAAACATTACCCGATGCCTATTCTCTGGCTGATGCCGGTACTGACGGCAGTACCACAGATCGTTTTCAGTCCGCCCTGAATGAATGGTTGATGGATAAAACCAAAGGGCAACGGGACGTAAAACTGGTCTTTTTCGGACAGAATATGCGGGAGCGCACTTCATTTAATGCTGCATTACGGGCAGGAACATTGGGTTGGCCGACCTATTGGTATCGCGGCGGACTGGAAGCGTGGGTCTCCAACGGCCTGCCAACAGTGACGCTGAAATGACCAATCACTACAGGTCAGAACCGGATGATGCGGATATTCAGGAACAGCACAATATGAACAGAAACAAACCAAGTATCTCGGGCAAACTGGCATTTGCTGCCGCTGCCCTCAGTACAATTCTGATCAGCAATACCGGTTTTGCGCAGGAAAAATCCATTGATTCATATTATGCACGGCTGAGCAAAAAAGATCATTACAACTCATCAGGCAATCTCCTGACCAAAGTTGAAGGCATCATCCAGCAGGATCGCGCCAATGTTTACGCTCTGGGATATCGTGACCCCGAAGACAATCTGGATTTCTTTTTTGATATAAAAGAAAACCGTGCCTTAATCGGTAAGCTTATTGCCAACAGCCAGATCAGCGATGAAACAAGTGCCGCAATTATTAACGGCACACCGTTGGTTTTTGTGCAAATCTATAATGGCTATGTCAAAATCAAAGTCATGCCTGAATAAAAAAAGGCCGGTGAAATCACCGGCCTTTATCATTCCCGAAATTACTTTCCGGCCAGATAATCCGGCAGATCTGCGATAGACGGCAGAACAATATCGGCCAGAGGCTCCAGTACTTCACGCGGGCTGTTGCCGGTCAGTACACCAACCGCCAGACCGGCTTTAGCTGCTCTGGCACATTCCATATCATGCGGATTATCGCCAACCATTGCCACCTGCTCCGGTGCCACGCCGACTTCTGCCGCAAAATGCAGCAGCGGATCAGCATAAGGCTTGGCACGCGCTGCCGTATCATAGCCGATAAAGCCGGAAAACAGATCACTGATACCGAGTGCGGCAGCTGTTGCCCGTGCACCGGCCTCAGAATCATTGGTCGCAATGCCCAAAATAAAACCGGCAGCTTTCAAGGTTTGCAGGGTCTGGCTCAATGCTTCAACAGCCACAGCCTGTTTGGCACCTTCCTCAACCCCGTAAACATCATATTCAGCGACGCGTGCACGGCGCTGCTCATCCGTATCCTGTGGATGCCAGAGCGCAACAATATCCTCAACTGTACCAGCGGCGATTGCAGAATTGGCGCGGAATTTTTCCGCCTGCCAGTCATAGCCACCGGCATCCAGCAGTGATTTCGCCAAAACATCATCACCGGCAGCAGAGCGTCTGGCCAGTTCGCAGGAAATGGAAAACCATGTCCTGTTAAAATCAACCAGCGTACCATCCTTATCGAAAAGAATGGCACGGATCGTTTTTTCAGAGCCGGAAGGCACTGCTACTGTTGCTGACATTATGCCTCCAGTGAACCGGCAGGTTTGCTTTGTGCTGATGGTTCATCGCCGATCAGCTTCATTACATCATCGCCGCGGCGCAGATAGCGCAGGCTGCGGTAGGTTAAAACGCGACCGGCCTGCGGTGCACAGAGCTTGATATCGTGCTCAGGTTCACCCGGTACGGTTACAATCGTTGCCAGCAGATCACCTTTTTTGACGATATCACCCAGCGCCACATGATACAGCACCATACCGCCCTGCGGCGCACGGATCATTTCCACACGGGAGAAAGGCGCAATCGGGCCGCTAAATGCCTCGCCGAGCTGGCTGGATGCATCTTCCACCACGCCGCGATGCACAAGGAAGCGATAGAGCCCTTCCGCATCGGCCAGACCGGTTGCCGGATCAACATCATTGAGGCCACGGAATTCAACAGTTGTTACCGCACGGCGGCGCATATCGCGCTCGCTCTGTTTCATATGCAAAAGCGGATTAACGCAAGCCTCTTCAAAAGCCGCACTCACCGTTGAATCACCGGCGAGAATCGCGGTCGAGCGCAATGCCGTTGCCAGATCACGCAGATCTTCCGCATAATTTTCATGTACATAGAGATAGTTTTCGCTCTCATCATCACAATGCAGATCGAGCACAATCTCATGTTTCAAAGCCATGCGAACCAGCATCGCTTTAATGCGCTTATCTAAGGATACCGGCGCATCAATCTGCGGCAGCGCAGAGGTATCAAAATTTTCCAGCAACGGAAAATTGCGATTGAAATTCACACCGGAAAAGAAATCAAACCGACCAAGATGCTGATGGCTCTGCCACTGATTGGAAGCCACCGGATTGGCCTGCGGCACAATGGTGATATCGCCTTTAATCCGGCCTTCCTCTTCCGCTTTACGCAACATCGGAATCAGAAAATGCAACGCAGCCTGCCCCGGCAATTCAGCACCATGCAATGAGGACTGCAAATAAGCCGTCGGCGCGTTTGTATCTGCGCCTTCAAAACGCAGCACACGCATTTCCACCTGAATGCCCGGTACATCACCGGCAAACTGTATATGATCCGTTTTCATAAATGTCTTCCACCCATTGACCGCCGGACAGGAATTTCAATCACCTCATTCCGGCAGTTACTCCATAAACCATTATCAACAAACACGAAAAACGAATGATTGTCACGTATCGACAAGCAGTTTTCAGTGTATGAGGATCAGGTTTTTTACGCCTGAGATGCCTGATGCAGATGTGCAATCAGCCCCTGTGTTGAGGCATCGCGGCCACCGGCATTTTGTTTTCCGGTAACGACATCCAGCAATTCTGTTGCCAGTTCTTTGCCAAGCTCCACGCCCCACTGGTCAAACGCATTGATCCCGAAGAGCTGCGCCTCCACAAAAACACGGTGTTCATAAAGCGCGATCAGACGTCCGAGGGCAAAAGGCGTCAGCTTGTCATAGAGAATAGTGACCGACGGGCGGTTGCCGGAGAAAACACGATGCGGAGCAATGCGCTCCACTTCCGCTTCCGGCAATTTACGCGCACGCAACTGTGCCTGTGCCTCTTCAAGCGTACGGCCTTTCATCAAAGCCTCGCTCTGGGCAAAACAGTTGGCCAGCAACATCTGATGTTGCTCCAGCAGTTCCGGCTCATGCGTATGCACTGCGATCATGAATTCCAGCGGAATTGTATCAGTTCCCTGATGCAAAAGCTGGAAAAAAGCATGCTGCCCGTTGGTGCCGGGTTCGCCCCAGACCACAGGGCCGGTGACGCCGGAAACCGGTGTGCCGTCACGCTTAACGCTCTTGCCGTTGGATTCCATATCAAGCTGTTGCAAATAGGCAGGTAAACGCGCCAGATGCTGATCGTAAGGAATAATCGCGCGGCTGCCGAAGCCGCAGATTTCACGATGCCAGTAACCGATCACACCTAATATCATCGGCAGGTTCTGCTCGAATGGCGCGGTACGGAAATGCTCGTCCATAACATGGGCACCGGCGAGAAATTCGCGGAACCGTTCCGGACCAATGGCCAGCATGACCGGCAAACCGATAGACGACCACACGGAATAGCGACCGCCAACCCAATCCCAGAAACCGAAGACCCGCTCCGGCTGGATACCGAAGGCTGCTACTTTATCGAGTGCGGTAGAAACAGCCACAAAATGCGCACCGACAGCCTCTTCACCCAGAGCATCGGCCACCCATTTACGGGCGGTTTTCGCATTGGTCATAGTTTCAATGGTGGTGAAAGTTTTAGACGCGATAATGATCAGCGTGGTTTCCGGATCAAGATCACGCAACGTATCGGCAATATGCGCCGGATCAATATTGGAAACGAAATGCGTATTCGGCCCGTCATGATACGGTGTCAGCGCGAGTGTTGCCATCACCGGCCCGAGGTCTGAACCGCCGATACCGATATTCACCACATCAGTGATGGTGCGGCCTGTGGCACCCGCCAGATCACCGGCGCGGATTGCCTCACTGAACAGGCTCATACGGTGCAGCACATCCTGCACCTGCGGCACGACATCCTCACCATCTGTTACAATAACATCATCCGGCTTTGCCCGCAGTGCCACATGGAGAACGGCACGGTTCTCGGTGGTGTTGATCGGCTCACCGGCAAACATAGCATTGCGCTGCCCTTCCACATTGCAGGCCATGGCCAGATCTTTGAGCAATGCCATTGTCTCATCATTGACACGGCATTTTGACCAGTCGAGCAGCAAGTCATTCAGTTTGAGGGAGTAGCGCTCAAAACGCTGCGGATCTGCGGCAAAGGCTTCACGCATATTCTGCTTTTGCGCAACTGTCTGCCAATGTGCTTTCAAGGCTGTCACACCTGCCGCAATTGCCGCTTCATTCAATGCCATGCCAACCACTCCCGGGTAAAGAATAACTGCTTCTCAATACAACCTATAACACATTAGATATGAACCGATTGAAGTGTTTTAAGGGCATGATAAATAAAAACAAAATTCAGACGTTGTTTTCTTGTGATTGAAACCGATATCATAGACGAAATATCAGGTGGAGCATGTCACAGTTCAATGATCAGGTTTAACACCCGTGACACAGCACATGCTCCAAAAACAGAATTTAAAAATATTCTGCACTTAAACCTGAGTGAACCGCAAGACATAAGTTTTAAGGGATAAATATGGATCTGACCGGTGAAGAGCGTATTCATGCCCCAAGACAGGCTGTTTGGGATGCAATGAATGATGTGGACGTTCTCAAGCCCTGTATTCCGGGTTGCGAGACCCTGGAACGACTATCGGAAACCGACATTCAGGCAGCCATACTGGTTAATCTCAGCCTCATTAAAATCCGCTTTCACGGCTTGCTGATCCTCTCCAATCTCAATCCGCCATTTTCCTATACGATCAGTGGCGAGGGCCAGGGTTCGATCGCCGGTTTTGCGGCAGGCAGTGCTGATGTGGAACTTATCGAAGAAAGCCCTGATGTCACCATTCTGCGCTATACGATCAATGGGGATGCAGGCGGCAAAATTGCCCAGCTTGGCACCAAGCTGCTTGGCAATACGGCACGCAAAATTGCTGACCGGTTTTTCGCCAATATCGGCGAAGCCGCAACACAGAATGTACGCCAAGGCAGTGTTTAAATCAGCACTATTTTATGAGTATAATTATCATATTTTGACCATCTGATAAAAAATTTGACCTTCCGCAAAAATCTGTCATGCTGAGACTACAGAAGCAAAAAGCACACAAAGCAGTGCATCCCGAAAAGTGTGTAGCGGTTTTCGGATAAGATGCGCGCAAAGAATGCTCAGTTCTGACAGATTGCGGAACCGGCGTATAATAAGGGAACCACGCCGTTTCCCCACCATGCAGCAATGAATCAATGCGGGACGCGCATCAACATGCGTTCTGAGACAGCATTTGCATAACCGGATTTTGCTTGGCGCACTTGCGCGAACAGCCGTCCGGCACCTCTGACATTGATTTTAAGCACCAGATCGCTTGTCTTAACTGCGACTGTGCCGGGAGGAGTGACAGGAGCATGAGTGACCAGCATTCGCATGACAAACAGAATAATGCAGCGGATATCCGGCCGAACCGTCTCGATAATTATCAGGATGTGTTTGCCGATCTGCATCCGCCGCTCGACAAACATGAAGCACTGGTAGAAGCAGATCGCTGCTATTTCTGCTATGACGCACCATGTATGACGGCCTGCCCGACCCATATTGATATTCCGCAATTCATCCGCCAGATCGCAGGCGGCAATCCGCAGGGCGCTGCCCGCACCATTCTGAGCGAGAATATCCTCGGCGGCATGTGCGCCCGTGTCTGTCCGACTGAAACCCTGTGCGAAGAAGCCTGCGTGCGTGAGGCCGCTGAAGGCAAGCCGGTACGTATCGGGCTCTTGCAACGTCATGCCACCGATCATCTGATGGACAGCGGTGTTCATCCTTTCACCCGTGCGCCGGTTACCGGTAAAAGCGTGGCGGTTGTTGGTGCAGGACCTGCCGGTCTTGCCTGCGCCCATGCGCTGGCACGTGAAGGCCATACGGTAACGATTTTTGAAGCCCGTCCGAAAGGCGGCGGCCTCAATGAATATGGTATCGCCTCCTATAAAAGTGTTGATAATTTTGCTGCCCGCGAGTTGGAATTCATTCTGAAAATCGGCGGCATTACTATTGAAACCGGCAAAGCGCTGGGCAAAGACATTCAGCTCGATGCGTTACGCTCCGGTTATGATGCAGTGTTTCTGGGGCTCGGCCTTGGCGGCACAAACCGACTGCATATTGCCGGTGAAGATGCCGAGAATGTGCTGGATGCCGTGCGCACCATTGCAGAGTTACGTCAAAGCTCTGACCTTTCCCGCCTGAATATCGGTAAGAATATCGTCGTCATCGGCGGGGGAATGACTGCCATTGATATTGCTATCCAGATCAAACGGCTGGGTGCGGAGAATGTAACGCTCGCCTATCGCCGTGACCGCGAACATATGAATGCCAGCCTCTATGAACAACAACTGGCGCAGATGGAAGGTGTGGTGATCCGTGATTGCCTGCAACCGGAAGAAATTCTGCTCAATGATCAGGGGCAGGCTGTTGCCATCCGTTTTGCGCAGACCGAGCAGCGCGAAGGCAAACTGGTTGCTACCGGTTCCACACTCACCTTAGCCGCCGATCAGATTTACAAAGCCATCGGCCAAAAGCTTGACGGCCAAGGTCTTGGTGCCAGCGGCATGGAAATGTCCGGCGGACGCATCAAAATCGACACAGAAAACCGCACCAGTGTGAAAGGCATCTGGGCTGGCGGAGACTGTGTTGCAGGCGGTCAGGATCTGACTGTTGCCTCCGTGCAGGATGGCAAAATCGCAGCGCAATCCATCCATCAGCATCTCATGCAATTGCCGGAAGCCGTGAGCGGTTTTGCCGAGGCTGTACTGGCAGCCAATCGCAAGGATTTGCCAAGCCTCTGGCCGCAAACTCCGTCCGTTCACACCCACGCGACCTCCCCGGCAAAGGATCACTGACATGGCTGATCTGACCACGAATTTTCTCGGTATCCGTTCCCCTAATCCGTTCTGGCTGGCCTCTGCCCCTCCAACTGACAAAGCCTACAATGTGGAGCGTGCTTTCAAGGCCGGTTGGGGTGGTGTTGTCTGGAAAACACTGGGGGCTGAAGGCCCGCCGGTCGTCAATGTCAACGGCCCGCGCTATGGTGCCATCTGGGGCGCTGATCGCAGATTGCTCGGTTTCAACAATATTGAGCTGATCACTGACCGCTCTCTGGAAATAAACCTGCGTGAGATGAAAGAGGTAAAAAGCCGCTGGCCTGACCGCGCGCTGATTGCTTCCATCATGGTACCTTGTGAAGAAGAGGCCTGGAAAGCTATTCTGCCACGGGTGGAAGAAACCGGTGCCGATGGTATTGAACTGAATTTCGGTTGTCCGCATGGTATGAGCGAGCGCGGCATGGGTGCCGCTGTCGGTCAGGTGCCGGAATATGTGGCGATGGTGGTGAAATGGTGCAAGCAATATAGCCGTATGCCGGTGATCACCAAACTCACCCCGAATATCAGCGATATCCGTATGCCTGCGCGGGCTGCTAAAAATGCAGGAACCGATGCGGTATCGCTCATTAATACCATCAATTCCATTGTTTCCATTGACCTCGACAATTTTGCTCCGCAACCAAGCATTGACGGGCGTGGTTCTCATGGCGGCTATTGCGGCCCTGCGGTCAAACCGATTGCGCTCAATATGGTGGCGGAAATTGCCCGTGATCCGGAAACACGCGGATTGCCGATTTCCGGCATTGGCGGCATCACCACATGGCGCGATGCAGCGGAATATATTTCGCTTGGCTGCGGCACGGTTCAGGTCTGCACGGCGGCCATGACCTATGGTTTCAAAGTTGTGCAGGAAATGATCGACGGCCTCTCCGACTGGATGGACAGCAAAGGCTACCACTCACTGGATGACTTCCGTGGCCGTGCTGCCCCGCAGGTCACCGACTGGCAATATCTCAACCTCAATTACACTACCAAAGCGCGGATTGATCAGGATGCCTGCATCAAATGCGGCCGCTGTCACATTGCCTGCGAGGATACCTCCCATCAGGCAATTACTTCCATGGTGGATGGCGTGCGCCATTTTGAGGTGATTGATGAAGAATGTGTCGGCTGCAATCTCTGCGTGAGCGTCTGTCCTGTGCAGGATTGTATCACCATGGAGCAGGTTTCAGGCATTGATCCGCGCACTAAAGAACCGATCAGCCCTGATTATGCCAACTGGACGACCCATCCGAACAATCCGATGGCCAAACACAAACAAGCGGCAGAATAGGAGCGGTAAACGGTGACAGGACAGGCAGTCATCACAACCCGTAAAACAGAGAGCGGCAGAAATTATCCTGCCGCTGTCTTTCCCTGCTCAGCCCCTCCCTGCTTAGCGGGGCCGGATACCGTTAAGCAGAATGGCACTGACCGCCTGCACCGTGTTCTCACAGCAATCCGGCGCATCAAATTTTTCACCAAGCACTGCGCGCAACTGCGTTTCAAAATCGGAATAATGCTGGGTTGTTGCCCAGATCGTAAAAATCAGATGATGCGGATCAGTCTTTGCCAGCCTGCCCTCTTCCATCCATTGCCCGATCATGGCCGCTTTCTCGTCCACCAGTTCGCGCATATCCTCTTTCAGGAACGCACCGATTGCCGGTGCGCCATGCATAATCTCATTCGCGAACAGGCGCGAAGCAGCGGGGTTGCGGAACGCCATTTCAATCTTGTTACGGATATAAGCGCCAAGCTCTTCCAGCGGTTCGCCCTGCGGATCAATAGACTGCAGCGAGGCCAGCCATTCTTCCATCGTCTGCTGCAAAACGGTGTTGTAAATATCTTCCTTACGCCGGAAATAATACAAAAGATTGGGTTTCGACATGCCGGATTTCAGCGCGATCTGATCGATTGTGGAACCACGAAAACCATAAGTCGAAAATACATCCAGCGCCGCTTCAAGAATGAGTTTGCGGTTCATCTCCTGAATACGCGACAGGTTTTCAACCGGTTCCTGCTGCATCACGGAAATGTCTTTAGCCGGTTTAGATTTCCGTACCATGCTGCTCTTCCCCGCATTTTCATACTACCTGCCAATATAGCGTATTACAGGCAAATTCTGTCGCCGATATTATCTTGTTCTGAACAGATTTTAGTGGATGATACAGAAACCGGTTTCCGGCAACGGAAACAAGCCGGTTTCAAAAAACACTCCGCAACAGAACGGAGCAATAATCAAGGCTCTTTTTGTCCGGCTTCTGACAAGGCCGCACATATTACGCCAAAGCGCATCATCTTTCACAATGCGCTGAATGAGGAGGAAATCCACATGCCGTCTCCCCGCGCCTTTATGAACTATTATGATTAATACAGACCGCATACGGAAACAGACATGAACACGCATCTGAACAGCAATCTCAAAACCAATGCTGACCGCCTCTGGGACAGCCTGATGGATATGGCCAAAATCGGCCCCGGCATCTCAACAGGTAATAATCGCCAGACACTGACCGATGAAGACCGCGAAGGCCGGTTGCTTTTTCAGAAATGGTGTGAAGATGCCGGAATGACCATGGGCATCGACACAATGGGTAATATGTTTGCCCGCCGCGAGGGCAGCGATCCGTCCCTGCCACCGGTGATGCTCGGCAGCCATCTCGACACACAACCAACCGGCGGTAAATTCGACGGTGTGCTTGGCGTGCTCGGCGGGCTGGAAGTCGTGCGCACCCTCAATGATCTCGGCATTAAAACCCGTCATCCAATTGAGGTGGTGAACTGGACAAATGAAGAAGGTGCCCGTTTTGCCCCCGCCATGCTGGCCTCCGGTGTTTTTGCCGGTCTGTTTGATGAGGCTTGGGCAAAATCCCGCACCGATACGGACGGTAAAACCGTTGGCGAAGAACTGAAGCGTATCGGCTTTGAAGGTTCAATCCCGACCACCAAGCGCCCGATCAAAGCCTATTACGAACTGCATATTGAGCAAGGGCCTATTCTGGAAGATGAAGGTCTGGATATCGGTATTGTCACCCACGGTCAGGGACTGAAATGGTTGCAAATTACGCTGACCGGTAAAGAAGCCCATACCGGATCAACACCGATGCGCAAACGTGTGAATGCAGGGCTTGGTATGGCACGCATCACGGAGCGTGTGGATGAGATTGCATGGGAGCACGCACCGAATGGCGTGGGTGCCGTGGGCTATGCCCATATCAGCCCAAATTCCCGCAATATCATTCCGGGCACTGCTGTTTTTGTGGCCGACTTCCGCCATCCGGATAAATCAGAACTCGCCAAAATGGTGCAGAAGCTGGAGAAATCCGTAGCGGAAATCTGTGAGAAAATCGGCCTGACCTATCAGATTGAAGAAGTCGGCGCATTTGATCCGGTTTCCTTTGATGAGACCTGCCTCTCGACCATTCGTCAGGCAACCGAGCGTCTCGGTCTGTCGCACCGCAATATTATTTCCGGTGCCGGTCATGATGCCTGCTGGATCAATCAGGTTGCACCATCGGCCATGATTATGTGCCCTTGCGTGGATGGCCTGAGCCATAATGAGGCGGAAGACATCACCAAAGAATGGGCTGGCAACGGCGCTGATGTGCTGTTGCATGCGGCATTGGAGACCGCTGAAATCGTATAAAATATCTGCTCTGGCATGAGACATTTGTGCCGGAGCCTTCACCTATCCCGATTAATCCGCATCTGTTCGCAAAAAACCATAAGGGGAAACGAACAATGTCATATTCCGGATCGCATACCAAGTCACAGGCAGATAACAAAACCACACTGATTAAAGGCGGTAAAATCGTTACCGCAGACCGCTCTTACGATGCGGATATTCTGATTGCAGACGGCAAAATTGCCGCTATCGGCCATGACTTGCAGGGCGACACCACAATTGACGCCTATGGCTGCCTGATTATGCCGGGGGGCATTGATCCCCACACCCATCTGGAAATGCCGTTTATGGGCACCCACAGTTCCGATGATTTTGACAGCGGCACCGCTGCGGCACTGGCAGGCGGAACCACAATGGTGGTGGATTTTGTGCTACCCTCACCGGAGGGCAATTTGCTGGAAGCTTTGCAGGACTGGTTTCAGAAAGCAGGCAAAGCACGTACTGACTATTCCTTCCACATGGCTGTCACCGGCTGGAGCGAGCGCTGCTACAATGAAATGCCTGAAGTGGTGGCACGCGGCGTCAATACATTCAAACATTTCATGGCCTATAAAAGCGCATTGATGGTCAATGATGACGAGATGTTTGCCTCTTTCCGCCGCTGTGCGGAAATCGGTGCCATGCCGCTGGTGCACGCAGAGAATGGCGATATTGTCGCCCAATTACAGCAAAATCTGCTGGCAGCAGGCAATACAGGACCTGAAGCGCATAGCTATTCCCGTCCGCCGGAAGTGGAAGGCGAAGCCACTAACCGCGCTATCATGATTGCCGATCAGGCAGGCGTACCGCTTTATGTGGTGCATGTTTCCTGCGAACAGGCGCATGAAGCCATCCGCCGTGCGCGCCAGAAAGGTATGCGTGTTTACGGCGAACCGCTGATACAACATCTGACACTGGATGAGAGCGAATATCAGAATAAGAACTGGGACTATGCGGCACGGCGCGTGATGTCACCACCGTTTCGCGACAAGATTAATCAGGACAGTCTCTGGGCGGGTTTAAGTGCCGGTAGCCTGCAATGTGTGGCCACCGACCATTGTGCCTTCACCACCGAACAAAAGCGACACGGTGTTGGCAATTTCACCAAAATCCCCAACGGTACCGCAGGACTGGAAGAACGTCTGCCGGTACTCTGGACAACAGGTGTGCGCACCGGTCGTCTGACCGAGAATGAATTTGTCGCTGTCACCTCCACCAATGCGGCGAAAATTCTCAACATTTATCCGCGCAAAGGGGCAGTGCTGGAGGGTTCGGATGCCGACCTCATCATCTGGGATCCGAATGCAACCAAGACAATCTCGGCGAAGCATCAGCATTCGGCGATTGATTACAATGTGTTTGAAGGCATGAAAGTGACCGGCCTGCCACGTATGACCATCAGCGGCGGGCGCGTTGCCTATGCGCAGGGAAAAATTCTGGCCGAGCCTGGTGACGGGCGCTTCATTGAGCGCGCACCGAACACACCACAGCAGCAGGCTTTGTCGGTCTGGAAAGAGGTAGTAGCAACACGCAAAGTGGAACGCGATCCGGCGCTGATGCCGATTGGTGTGTGACCACTTATAAAACTTATGAAAATGGCGGGATTCTTCAATAAGAATCCCGTCATTTTTATTTATTCTGGTTTCATTTCCAGCGTGGCCGCATGAGTCAGCTCACGATCCAGACGTTTTTCTTCATCGCTTTTCGGCTTGGTGAAACGACCAAGCAGCAGATAGGCAACCGGTGTCACATAAAGTGTGGCAATGGTTGCCAGACCGAGACCGCCAACAATAATCCAGCCCAGCGCGATACGGGCTTCTGCACCGGCGCCGGAAGCAATGACCAGCGGAATACCGCCAAGCACCGCACAGATCATCGTCATACAGACCGGACGCAGGCGGATATTCGACGCTTCTTCCACGGCCTCCCGCAAAGACAGACCACGATCACGCAGCTGATCGGCAAACTCCACGATCAGAATACCGTTTTTCGCCATGATGCCGACCAGCAGTACCAACCCGATCTGGCTATAAACATTAAGACTGGTGCCGGTGAGGATCAGCGCCACAATGGCACAGCCCAATCCCAGCGGTACAGTCGCCATTACGATCAGCGCGCTGATAAAACTTTCAAACTGCGCGGCCAGTACCAGCAGAATGATCACCACCGCAAAACCGAACACCAGAAACAGACCGGTCGAGGTTTCGCCCAGCGTTGCGGCTTCAGCCAGCGGCACCATCTGCACACCGGCAGGCAGCAATGGCGCTGCCAGTTCCTGCACGGTTTTATAGGCATCGCCCAGAGCAAAATCACTGCTCAGACCTGAGGTAATCGCAATGGAACGCAGGCGCTGTTCACGCGCCAGCTGCGGCGGCACTGCAATTTCCCTTACCGATGCAATCGTTGCCATCGAGACATAACGGCCGTCACCGGTACGCATAAAGACATTTTCCAGATCCGTCGGATCATTGATCGGATTGGACGTCGCCATCATCTTCACATCATAGGAACGGTCACCGATATAGACCGCGCCGATCCTGCGGCCATCGAGCACCGACTGCACCGCATTGGCGAGACCGGTAATATCAATACCGAGATCCGATGCCCGCTCGCGGTCAATCTGTACCGAAAGCTGCGGCTGCGTTGCGTCCACCGACAGGCGCGGCTGCTGAAAGCGCGGATCTTTCTCCATCTCCGCCAGCAAAGCGCGGGTTACCGGCTGGATCGTTGCATAATCATTGCCGACCAGCGTGAACTGCAAACCATTACCGGCACCGCGAATACCCAGACTGTTTGGTTGCAGAGTAAACGCACGCACGCCGGTGATCGGACGCAGACGCTGATTAATATCGGCAACAATCTCCTGTTGTTTACGGTCGCGCTCCGACCAGTCTGCCAGCGTCAGCACCATAAAGCCGTTATTGGATGCCCCGCCGGAACCGGCAATAGCATAGGAATTTACGATTTCGCCATTATCGCGCAACGGTTTGAGCACCGTGTCAATCTGTTCAAGTTGCGAGCGCAGAAAATCAATACTGATGCCCTGCGGACCTGAAATACGCAGCATAACAGCAGAACGATCCTCATTCGGGGTCAGTTCCTGACGCAAAGTCGTATAGGCACTTAACGAGAAGAAGGCGAAGACCAGAGCAGCCGCAACCACAATCCACGGTGCATTAAGACACCAATGCAGACTACGGCGATAAAATTGTGCCAGACCGGTACTGACACGGTAGACAAGTCCGCGCGGTTTATCTGTTCCGGTTTCATGAGCGATACTTTCCGCCGTCAGAAACCGCGAGGCCAGCATCGGACAAAGCGTTAGCGCCACAACCGATGACAGCAGCACGGCAATAGCCAGCACAAAACCGAACTCACGGAACAAGCCGCCAGCCTGTCCGGGCAAGAAGGAGATCGGCACGAACACCGCAACCAGTGTCAGTGTTGTGGCGATAACCGCGAAGAACACTTCTTGTGTGCCGAGCACCGCAGCCGCACGCGGCCCCAGCCCCATCGAGCGACGGCGAACAATATTCTCCAGCACCACAATCGCATCATCCACCACCAGACCGGTTGCCAAAACCAGCGCCAGTAGGGTCAGAATATTGATCGAAAAACCTGCCAGATAAATCGCCGCAACAGTACCGACCAGCGCCACAGGAATGGAAACCGTAGGGATCAATGTCGCACGGATATCGCGCAGGAACATATAGATGACAGCGATAACAATGAGGATCGCCGCTATCAGCGCGATTTCCACCTCATGCATAGCACCACGGATGAAGTTCGCATCATCACTGGTCACCCGCATTGTCATGCCTTCGGGCAATGTCTTATTCAGGCGCTCAACTTCCGCACGAATACCGTCCGAAATATCCAAGGTGTTGGACTGTGCCTGACGGATAATGCCAAGACCGATACTGTTACGGCCATTATTGAGCACTGCCGAACTTTCGATATCCGGCCCCAATGTGACATTGGCGACATCACGAATGCGGGTCTGCCCTTTGATGATAATATTCTCAAAATCCTGTGGCGAGGAAACCGACGCTGTGGCGCGTACCACAATCGCCTGAGAAGCGCTGCGCAATGATCCGGCGGGCTGATCCAGCGCCATAGAAGCAAGTGCGGAGCTGACATCGGCAAAGGTCAGGCCATAGCTGGCCAGACGTTTATGATCGATATCAATACGGAAAATCTTGTCACGATCGCCATAGGTTTCCACATCGGCCACACCGGGCACTGCGGAAAGCACATCGACAATCTGATCTTCCACAATCACCGTCATATCATCAACGCTAAGTGTTTCAGACGCAATCGCCAGACGCATTACCGCATCGGCATTGGAATCCGCCTTGATAATACGCGACGCATCAGCCTCTTCCGGCATCTGGTTGGCCACGCGCGAGATCGAGTCACGCATATCGGCGGCGGCAACATTGATGTCCACACCATCATTGAACTCAACCGTCACGCGGCTGCGGCCAAATGATGAAGTTGATGAAATATTCTTCACACCGGAAACACGGGCAACTTCATTTTCCAGAACCTGCGTGACCTCACGGTCAACAGTTTCTGCAGATGCACCGTCAAAAGTAGTACTGATCGAAATAACCGGACGGTCAACATCCGGTAATTCGCGAATATCCACACCGCTCAGAGCGGCAAGACCTGCCACAACGATCAGCACATTGAGCACGAAAGCAAAAACCGGACGACGGATAAACAGTGCTGTAAAGCCGCCGGTCTGCGGATTATGCCCGCTGCCTTTTTGTTCAGCTGTGGTCACATCCTCAGCACTGGTTACATCTTCAGTAATTGTGTTTGTTTCAGCGGATGATTTGTCAGAATTCATCATCATCCTGCCTGTTTACTGTTTGCCTGAGCTGTAGCCGGTTCTTTCGGGCTGGCGGTGTTGCCCGCGCCCTTAATCGTCACGCCGCCGCCTTCGCGCACATTCTGCACACCTTCGGTGACGATCGTATCACCTTCAGCCAGTGCACCATCAACCAGCACGGCATTGGCATTGCGCTGGATAATCCGCGCAGCCACACGTTCGGCCTTGCCGTCCCTGGCAATGCGCCAGACATAGGAGCCGTCGCCATCCCACTGCACAGAAAGCGGGTCAACCGCCAGATACTCGTCGCCGGGGAAAAGAATAGTCACAGTAAAAGACATACCGGCACGCAGCACATCGCTCGGATTGGTAATTTCCGCACGAACCCGCAAAGTACGGCTGGCTGCGTCAATCATATTATCCATAGCGCTGACCTGCCCCTGAAAGCTTTTGCCAGGCAGAGCCGTCGGCATTGCTGTCACGGCCTGCCCCAATCGCAATTGCGGTGCAAAGCGCTCCGGCACCCAGATATCAATCAGCAGTTTTGAACGATCATCAATCGTAGCAATCGTGGTGGAGGATGTTACATAATTCCCCGCATCCACCGGCAGAATACCGACAATACCGGCAATCGGTGCTGTAACCGAACGGCGGTTCAGCGCCAGCTCTGCATCCTTCACAGCCAGCTTGGCATTGGCCAGAGCAAGTTCTGCCGCAACAACCTGTACCTGTGTTGCCGTGTTCGATGCCCGCAAAGTTGCCATACGCTGTTGTGTAATTTCCGCGTCTTTCAAAAGCACCTGTGCTTTTTCAACGGCAATCTGTTCTGTTTCCGCATCCAGTTCAGCAATGACCTGATCTTTTTGGACAGTAGTGCCTGCACTCACCAGAAACCGGCGTATAGTTCCGCTTGAATAAGGAGACACTGCAACCGTATTGAGCGCAACACCGCTGCCGATGGCGCTCAGCTTGTCATTGACGACCTGTTTCTGAGCTGGCTTTACAACCACCAAAGGCGCGTTGCGCGCGCCGCTTTGTCCTGCTGCCGGTGTGCTGCCGGTGACCGGTGTTGCGGAACGTTCAGTATTATACCAGCTCCAGCCCCCGAAGGCGGCGGCAGCCACGACCAAACAAACCGTGATTTGTTTCCAGTTTTTCATTATCTTCCGATCTTGCCGCAACCTGAGTTAAATGCCTGCACAGACAGGCTCGCTGCATTCTGCCCTTAAAATGCGTAATCTGCGGTCTCAGGTCTAATTAAATTTCTGTAATCCTGTTGCGGCAAAGTGCCGGAAAGTCCGAAAAGCCGGTATCCGGCCCTGTTTAAACCACATCTCATGCCCTGAGATGAGCCGATATGGTTAATAAGACCCTACCATGACATAGGTCTGACAAAACAAAACGGGCGGAAACATGATGTTTCCGCCCGCTGCACTCAGTATGACACTGTTTTTATACGATGGCCTTATAGGCAACGGCCATACGGGCTGCCAGTTTGGCATTGTTCAGTACCAGCGCAATATTGGCTTTCAGGCTGCGGCCTTCCGACAGTTCATTGATACGTGCCAGCAGAAACGGCGTAACATCTTTACCGCCAACACCCTGATCTGCAGCTTCCTTAACAGCAGCTTCAATCGTGCCGTTAATGAATTCCGGTGTCAGTGCATCTTCTTCAGGGATCGGATTGGCAATCAGAATGCCGGTGCCTGAACCAAGCGCATGATGCAGCGCCATCGCTTTCGCGATTTCTTCTGCACTGTTCAGACGATGATCGGCTTTACAACCGCTCGAACGGGTAAAGAATGCCGGAAAATCATCGCTGCCATGCGCAATAATAGGCACGCGCTGGGTTTCAAGATATTCAAGGGTTTTCGGAATATCGAGAATGGATTTCACACCGGCGCAAACTACAGTGGTGTTGGTCATGCCCAGTTCGTTCAGGTCGGCGGAAATATCAAAGCTGTCTTCCGCACCGCGATGCACACCGCCAACGCCGCCGGTAGCGAAAATTTCAATACCGGCCAGCGCAGCAATACGCATGGTTGCAGAAACAGTGGTGCCGGCAGTCAGTCCCTGCACCATGTCTGCCGCCAGATCACGGCTCGATGTTTTTACCGCATCGGTGGTCTGTGCAAGCTGTTCCAGCTGAGTATCGCCGAGGCCGACATGGATTTCACCTTTGAGCACAGCGATAGTTGCCGGTGTTGCACCGTTTTCACGGATAACAGCTTCAACCTTACGCGCCATTTCCAGATTTTGCGGAAAAGGCATGCCATGGGTGATGATCGTGGATTCAAGAGCAACAACAGGCGCACCTTTATCAAGAGCGGCGCGGACTTCATCGCTGAAATGCATAGTCAAACGGGTCATAGCTGGAGCAGCCTTTCTGAGGGAGTTTAATGGAGATAAATCAGTCGCGAATACGATGAAGGTTCGCTTCGAGAAAATGTGCAGACAAGTCCGGATGGACACTTGCGTCGCTTTCGGTTGTCAGCGTGGCCAGCAAAGTACCGGTGCGCACTGCATCGGGCAGTTCCTTCCGGTCAAGCAGACAATAAAGCGTACCGGAAATCAGAGCATCACCCGCGCCGGTAATATCCACCGGCTGCGCAGGCACACTGGCAATATGACGGATACCGCTTTCATCGCCGATATGAACACCTGCGGCACCCATAGTCATAACGATTTTGGCAACGCCGCGTGCATGTAAGGCATTGATCGCCTGCTCGGCTGTCAGGCGCGGGGTGCCCGCAGGGTGGCGCAACAGGCTATGCGCCTCATCCAGATTGAGGAACAATAAATCCACACCACTGAGGTCCTGCGGGAGGCGCAGTGCTTTCGGTGCGGAAACCGTATCAACGGCCAAACGGAAACGACTGCCTGTTTTCTTCGCCAGCAAGGTTTCCAGTGTTGCCTGCGGCAGATTGCAATCGGCAAAAACCCAGTCAGCCGAAGCCAGATGCGGCCAGACCGCTTCCAGTGTTTCAGACTTGAACAGATCAAAAATGCCCATATCGGCAATACCGAGTGCCAGCTCATTATCCGGCCCAAGAATGGCAGCATATTCAGCTGTTGGTGCCTCATTCGTGACGATTGCACGGCTGACATCAACACCAAGCAGACGCAGATGATCGAGAATAGCGCGTCCGGTTTCATCGTCGCCAAGAATGGAAACAAAACCAATATTCACACCGAGCCGCGCCAGATTTTCCGTGACATTGCGGGCAACACCGCCATGGCTGCGATAGCCGCTCACCGGATTGGAAGTCTCGCTGATAAGCGGGGCATGGGCATGATATTTACGGTCAAAGACCGCACCGCCAATGCAGACAATACGCTTGTTCTCCGGCAGATAATAACCGCGCCCCAGAACAAAGCCCTTCTGGGTCAGCTGCACAATATGCGCGGCAACGGTAGAACGCGCCAGTTTCAGCACATCGGCAATCTGCTGCTGGCCGACAAACGGATTGGCGACAATCATCTCCAGAACAGCACGCTCCTGCGCGGAGAGATCCTGCAGATTTTGCGCACCGGCTTTCGCTGATTGGTTCACATCCTGATCGCCCTGCACCATTGCCGTTCTCCGTTTCAAGCATCCTGAGTAAGAGCCATATAGCAGAGCAATTTCAGACAATCAAACAAAAGTTACGATAAAAACTTTTGTTTTAAGTTTTTTCCAAAGGGAACTTCATCATCATCGCATAATAAATAAACTCCACACGAAAATTTGAAATTTCGCATTAAAGCACTTATATTACAGACTTGCAGGATTTTAGCCTTTGTGGGGACAGGCTTGCGGTCAGGCATATTTATGCAACTGGACAATCCGTGACCCGGGCCGCGACCTAAGCCGTGACCTGTTTTGGTCCGTGGGTGGAGACGGGGGACAGGCACAACCTGTCAGCCTGACGGATGGGTGAAATGACCTTTATGAAAAGCAAGGATTTTCAAAGGCCTGCTGACAAAGCCTCTGCAGAATCAGAAAAGAAGCGCGCCGAGGAATTACAGGTGCGCAGCCGTGAACAGACCGATCTGACAGCAGAAGGCACCGGCGCGACCTCCGGTTCCAAAACATCCCTCTCCGCGATTGCCGCCAATGCGCCTTTAAGTACAGGCATTCCGCCGGTCTTCACCAATAACGGATCGGAATTTGCAGCGGATGATCCCGATGATCTGCATATTCCGCTGCGCCACCGGCTCTCCAGCAAATTGCTTTTGATGACAATTCTGGCTGTTCTGATCGCCGAGGTTATCATTCTTGCTCCTTCACTGGCGAATATGCGCAATCAATGGCTGAATGCCAAACATACCATGATTGCCACCTCCAGCCTGTTATTGCTCGATGCGAATCCTGACACGACGCTGGAATTGCAGATTCAGGATCAGCTGTTGCGTTCCACCGGCGCACAATCCATCACGATCACCCGCAACGGTAGCAGCCGTGTTTTGGCCGCTTCACCGGAAGCTGTACAGATCGACGAATATATTGACCTGACAACAGCAACGCCGCTGAGTGATTTCTGGGGCGCTTTGCGCACTCTGACCAGTGGCGGCAATAAGACAATGCAGGTTTCAGGCCCGCCTGATTATAGCGGCACCGCGGTTGAATTTGTGATGAGTGATGACGCCCTGCATAACAGGCTGGTTAAAAATTCCCGTATTATTGCAGCCATATCGCTGCTGATTTCGCTGATTGCGGCCGCGCTGATTTATTTCATCATTCACCGCCTGCTGCTGCGCCCTGTCGGCCATATGTATGAAAATATGTTCGCCTTCGGGCAAAAACCGGATGATCCGACGCTGATTATTGACGGCTCCTGCCGCAAAGATGAGCTTGGTTATGCCCAGAACAGGCTGGCACAGATGCAGACACATCTGCAGCATTTGTTTCAGGAGCGTAAACATCTGGCGGATCTTGGTCTGGCTGTATCCAAGATCAATCACGATATGCGCAATATTCTGGCCTCAGCACAGCTGATGTCTGACAGCCTCGCTGATACGGATGATCCGGTTGTGCAACGCTTCTCGCCAAAGCTTATCCGGACGCTAAACCGCGCCATCACCTATTCCGAGACTGTGATCGCTTACGGACGGACACAGGAAGCCGTGCCTGTTCGCCAGCAACGTCTGCTGCGTCCGCTGATTCATGAAGTGGAAGATATGCTCGTGCTTCCGCCGGATGTGCAGATTGCCTTCCGCAATATGGTTCCTGTCGATTTTGAAGCTTATATCGATAAAGAACAGATGCTGCGGGTGCTGAATAATCTTTGTCGCAATGCAGTACAGGCAATGAGCGCATATCACCGGCAGCCGGAAACCGAAAAATGTCTGACAATCAGCGCATGGCGTATAGGCAGCACCTGTTATATTGCTGTGGCGGATACCGGCCCCGGCCTGCCTAAGAAAGCACGGGACAATCTTTTTACCGCATTTCGCGGATCAACACGCAGCGACGGCACCGGACTGGGGCTGGTTATTGCTCAGGAACTGGTGCGCGCCCATGGCGGAACCATAGAATTGCGTGATGATTACAAAGACGGTGCATTATTTGAGATTCGCGTCCCTGATATGCCCGTCTATCCGTCACCGTTTCAGCGCTCACAACGCAATATGGTGTAATTATTTCAACGCTCTGCGCGAAAAACGCTTTCAGGAAAACCACGCAATCGCGTGATTTTCTTATATTTATCCCCAACCTTCAAAAAAAATACAAATTTCTGAAAGTTTTTCACCATAAGCCCTTGCAATGCCAAACAGAACCCTTTAGAGAGCGCTTACCGCACCGAAACGGAGCGGTTCTAGGGCAAGCACCCGTAGCTCAGCTGGATAGAGCACCAGACTACGAATCTGGGGGTCAGAGGTTCGAATCCTTTCGGGTGCGCCACTCCTTCTCAAAATTGAGAAGTTGACTTTCTGAAGATCAGAAAACTACCTATCATTTTTCATGATTTTACACATACAATGTGCTTTCTTTAGGCACAGACCGTTTATGCTTTATTCTGACAGGCATGGCCGGACAACAATGTTCGAATTGCCTTGATACGTTGTGTTTTCTCTGCTGAAGATCAAAACTCCCCGTGCTTTTCATAACTATACATACAGATTTAAATAAATATTATCGCAACCTAAATTAGAAACAAGATGATTATTTTTGGAAAAGAAAATTCACTTTCAAATATAAAATAATTAAAATTTATTTTGCATATGCAACCACAACACTTAATGTTCATGTCATTGTGATTTGCTGGAGATATGCTCTTTGTTTACTTTCAAAAAAATCAAATCAGAAAATTCAAATCATATTTTTTCGGTTACGTCTTTATTGTTCGCGGCCTCTGCGACAATCATGCCGCAATATGCAACCGCAGCGACAGTCACCATATCACCGGATTGCAGACCGATGCAGGCGCTGCAAGTGCAGCAATTTCAGGCAACGGTCACTCCTGCATCGAATAGTAACGTTATCTGGATGGTTGACGGAGTAAAAGGCGGTGCGCCTGCAATAGGAACCATAACGAATTCCGGCCTGTATACAGCTCCTGCCAATATGGACGAATCTGTCAATGTCACTATTTCCGCAGTCTCCGCAGAAGATGAAACGGAAATTGCCAATGTTCGGATTTGTAATGCTGCCTATAGCCGCCCCGGAACAGTTTACTATGTCGCGACCACAGGCGCAGACAGCAATACAGGCAGCTATTCTGCACCATGGCGCAGCATTCAGCATGCCGTCGATCAGGTACAGGCCGGCGATACAATTGCTGTGCGTGGCGGCATCTATAATGAGACCATAACATTCAACAAGTCAGGCTCTGCGGAGAACGGTTTTATTACTCTCACTCAGTATGCCAATGAAAAACCAATCATCGACGGCAGCGGATTGATTACAGAACCCTATGGCATGAGGGGGCTCATCAGCCTCAACAGTGCAAGCTATATACGTATTAAAGGGTTTGAAATCCGCAACTACAAATCTGACACCGAATTCATTGCCATTGGCGTTCTTGCTCAGGGTACCGGAAAATATATTGAGATCAGAAACAATATTATTCACGGAATTGAAGCGAATAACCTGCCAGCAAACGGCAATGCAAATGCTCTGGGAATAGCCGTTTACGGACAACAGCCAATACCAATACAGAATGTCATCGTTGATGGTAATGAGTTATATAATCTGAAAACCGGAACCAGTGAATCCCTGACCATTGGGGGCAATGTCGATGGCTGGCAGGTTACCAATAATCTGGTGCATGACAATAATTTCATCGGCATTGATGCAACCGGATATTACAGCAACAATCCTGCGGACTATAATCGTGCCAAGAACGGCTGGATTGCACAAAACAAAGTTTACAACCTGTCAACAGAAGGTAATCAGGCTCTGACATTTGCAGCCGCCGCGATTGGCATTTATGTTGATGGCGGGCAGAATATTACCGTTGAGCGCAATATCTCTGATGCGAATGACGGAGGGATATGGTTACTCAGCGAAAATCCTGGCAAACTGACTGACTATGTAACGGTACGCAATAATCTTATCCGCTTTAACCGGAATGCCGGTATTCTTACCGGTGGTTACGATGCGATCCAGTCAGGTGGTGCCGCCCACATCTCAATTACCAACAATACTTTATATCAGAATAATCACCGTGACAGCGCAGGTATAAATTCCGGCGAACTTCAAATCGGATACAATGTCAGCAATATAAGCTTCATCAATAATATTCTTTTTGCCGAAACGAAAGGATATGTCATTACCAGCTTTATTCCCTCAGTACCGGATACAGTAAAACTGGCCAATAATTTATATTACACAACGTCCGGCAGCAGTTATACACGCTGGTTCTGGAACAATACAAACTACTACAATGACGGCACATCTTCGCATAATTTCAGCGCATTCACAGCCGTTAGCGGTGATACAGGCAGCATCATAGATAACCCTGCCTTCATCAATGCCAGCGCATCGGACTTTCGTCTTGCTGCGGGTTCCCCGGGCAGAAATAATGGCAGATTTACTGCAACAACAGGATTTCCTGCCACGGGCATCAAGGATTTTGCGATGAACCCGCGCATTATTGGCACTATGATCGACAGGGGTGCCTATGAACACGTTGAATAGCACACGGCGATAAGAGTATAATCCGGTGCCGGAGCCCTGCCCTTCCGCAACGGCACCAAGCGGTCTTTAATAGTCTTTATCCCCGTCATCGGCTGCAACATAGCGCCAGCGTACAGATGTCACCAGTGGCTCAAGACTCAGCCGCCCGATAATCTGCTCCAGAAGCGGATCCTGATTATTATCGGCACGAAACAATGCATTGACCTCAACACGATTGCTGTCTTCAATATTGGTGCTTTCCAGATCCTGAATATGCAGGACAGTGCCGAGATCACGCAGCAACAAAGCCCGCACATGCGCTTCGGCATCCCCCATACAGACAATACTGACAGCATAGCGGGTACCAAACTCCCCACCGCTGGCGGGTTGCCGGTCTATCAGATGCACCAGCGGGCGCAGAAACAAATTAACGCTGATAATAAATAAGGTGGCAATCGCTGCATGGAGATAAAAACCCGCGCCGCACATAACGCCGACTGCCGCCGAACACCATAAAGTCGCGGCGGTATTCAGCCCGCGAACATTAAAGCCTTCCTTGAAAATAATACCTGCGCCCAGAAAACCAATGCCGGAAACGATTTGCGCTGCCACCCGCGTCGGGCTGGTATCACCATCAACCAGCGAGGCAAAAAGTACGAAAGTAGCGGCACCAACCGCTACAAGTGTATTCGTACGCAACCCTGCAAGCCTTTGTCGCCATTGCCGCTCAAAACCAATAATCCCGCCGAGAATAAAAGCGGCTGCGAGGCTGGAAAATGTATTCAAAAGGCTTTCAACAGTGGCCATAATCTCTTCCGTTTTTCCTTCTGATAGCAGCGGCGCATCTCAGCTTTATGAAGAAAATGCTCCACACACCAATGCTGTGTGAATGCAGCACCGGCAGCAGAGCCCTCTTCACCTGCAAGACGCAGTGTCCTGACTTTGTCCCTGTTTTCTGCAAGGTTGCACCCTATATGGAAGATCAACAAGCCGGATCATTCCAATCTGTAAACCGGCACAGGAGGATATGATGTCACCCAATCTGACAGGTATTCATCACCTGACTGCAATCACTGCACAGGCGAAAGAAAACAAAAAATTCTACACCGAACTTCTCGGGATGCGACTGGTCAAGAAAACCGTCAATCAGGATGATACCAGTGCCTATCACCTGTTCTATGCCGATGGTCAGGCCTCCCCCGGTTCTGATCTCACCTTCTTCGACTGGCCGACTGCGCCGGAAAAACGCGGTACTCATTCCATCAGCCGCACTGGTTTGCGTGTCTCCGGTCAGGACTCGCTTGAATATTGGCGTAAGCGACTGAGTGATGCGCATGTGCAGGCCGGCGATATTCAGCTCATCGACGGACGCGCCTCTCTGGATTTTGAGGATTTCGAAGGCCAGCGTTTTCGCTTGCTGGATGACGGTAAAACCGGTGAATCGCATCCTTGGCAGAAAAGTCCTGTTCCTGCAGATCATCAAATCCGCGGTCTCGGGCCGATCATGATCAGCGTACCGGATCTGAAATATACGGAGCCTTTTCTCATCAAGCTTATGAATATGCGTAAGACCCGTGACTATGCCTCACCAGATGGTCATGGTCATGTCCATGTTTATGAAATGGGTGAAGGCGGGCCTGCTGCTGAGCTGCATGTGGCCGTGCAGCCTGATCTGCCTGCCGCACAACAGGGTGCAGGAGCTGCCCACCATGTCGCGTTCCGTACACCGGATGAGGCTGGCATGCAGGAGTGGCTGCGCGTGCTTAATGACCATAAGATCCGCTCTTCCGGCGAGATCGACCGGTTTTATTTCCGCTCGCTTTATTTCCGCGAAGGCAATGGCGTGCTGTTTGAAATCGCCACGGACGGACCGGGCTTTGCAAGCGATGAGCCAATGGAAAGTCTGGGAGAGAGCCTCTCTCTGCCACCGTTTCTTGAAGGTCGCCGCGCTGCCATTGAGCGTAATCTTAAAGCCTTAGACTAAATAAAAAGCGGAGAGGCTTCCCTCTCCGCTTTTTATTTCCAGAGCATAATTCCTTAAACTTGGATCAGTTTAAAGTAACATTATGCTCTAATTTTTAAAGTGTTAGAGCGAGTTTTATGTGCCCAGTCCGGCACACAGCGCTCTAGAGCATTTCACTGTCAAGTTGGATCAACTTGACGCCCGTGATAATGCGACCAAATAGAATCTAGAGCGAGCGCTATGATCCAATCTGGACGTAATCCGCTCCAGTCCGTGATATCAGCCTGCCAGCGTATAGGCGGTTTTGACGGTGGTATAGAATTCTGCTGCATAGCGACCCTGCTCACGCGAACCGTAACTGGAGCCTTTGCGACCACCGAAAGGCACGTGGAAATCCACACCTGCGGTTGGCAAATTGACCATCACCATGCCTGCATCGGAATTGCGTTTGAAATGCGTGGCATATTTCAGGCTGGTTGTTGCAATGCCGGAGGAAAGGCCGAAAGCCGTGTCATTGGCCGTTGCCAGCGCTTCTTCATAGGATTTAACACGGATGACGCTGGCCACAGGGCCGAAGATTTCCTCGCGGGAAATACGCATCTGGTTTGTCGCCTCTGTGAACAAGGCAGGGCGCAGATAGAAGCCCGGTGTGCCGCGTTCCAGTTGCTCACCACCAAAGGCCAGTTTCGCGCCTTCCTGTGTACCAAGTGCAATATAATCCAGGTCCTGCTTCAGCTGACTGTCGTCTACCACAGGGCCGATATGCGTGCCGGATTTCAGCGCATCATCAATCACCAGCGTTTTCATGCGGGCAACCAGTGCATCAACAAAACGGTCATGGATACCGTCCTGCACAATCAGACGGGAAGATGCAGTGCAGCGCTGACCGGTTGAAAAGAAAGACGAATTGAGCGCGGCTTCAACGGCCACATCGAGATCGGCATCATCCAGAATAACAAAAGGATTTTTACCACCCATTTCCAGCTGAAATTTGCGGTTATGCACGATAGAAGCCGCAGCAACACGCTGGCCGGTGCCGGTGGAGCCTGTGAATGTCAGGGCATGCACATCCGCGCTATCCAGAATAGCCTGACCGACAACCGACCCTTTGCCCATCACCAGATTGAGCACGCCTTTTGGCAGGCCTGCGCGGTGCAGAATATCAACAATCGCATGGGCGCAGCCCGGCACCAGATCGGCAGGTTTGAACACCACCGTGTTCCCGTAGCACAGTGCCGGTGCAATCTTCCATGCCGGAATAGCAATCGGGAAATTCCACGGCGTGATAATGCCGACCACCCCAACCGGTTCGCGGGTGATTTCCACACCGATATTCGGACGTACAGATGGCAGAACTTCACCGGCAAGGCGCAGAGCTTCATTGGCAAAGAAGTCAAAAATCTGCGCAGCGCGCATGGTTTCGCCTATGGCTTCCGGCAGGGTTTTACCCTCCTCGCGTGCCAGCAAACGACCGAGCTCTTCCTTACGTGCCAGAATCTCATCCGAGGTTTTGCGCAGAATTGCATGACGCTCCATGATGCCGGAGCGTGACCATGACGGAAATGCTGCCTTGGCGGCTGCAATCGCGCTCAATGCATCAGCCTGAGAGGCGCGGGCATATTCACCCACCACATCATTGGTATCAGACGGGCTGATATTCGGGATCGCCTCGCCGCCAACCCATTCGCCGTCAATCAGATTCTTATGCAATGTCATATTCTGCAAACTCCCCTTTGCGAATAGCCGGTCACTTGTTCCGCCAGTATCATGTCATATATGATGCATCAAACTAATATCATTTAAAGCATTGTGACTATGGTTCAGGCCTCATAAAGCGATGCTCATTCGGAATGATCCTGATATATCAGTATCTACAGGAAAAACGTGCGGCTGTCATCACCCAATATATTTTTTTGAGCATAATTCCTTAGGTTGGGATCAGCTCAAGGTACGATTATGCTCTCATTTTAAAATGTTAGAGCGAGTTTTATGCGTCAGTCAGGCGCACGATACTCTAATCTCAGCACAGCATCTTTGATAAAGTCCTGCGTACCCTATATAAATAGCAAGACAAGAAACAGAGCGGAGCAGTCATGATTATCGGCGAAGCAGAAAAAGCATCCGGCATTTCAGCCAAGATGATCCGCTACTATGAATCCATCGGCCTGATTGATGCAGCTGACCGCACAGCCTCCGGCTATCGTGTCTATTCCGACCGTGACGTGCAAAATCTGCGTTTCATACGCCAGTGCCGCGATCTCGGCCTGTCACTGGAGCGAATTAAACTTTTGCTCAATCTCTGGCGTAATGATCAGCGTGCATCATCTGAAGTAAAACAGATTGCGCTGGCGCATGTGGCTGAACTGGAAACCAAAATCGCAGATATGCGCTCCATGGCGGATACATTGCAAAAACTGGCAGACCGCTGCCATGGCGATAATGATCCGGATTGCGCAATTATCAATGCTTTGTCGCTGCAAAATCAGATGACACTCAATAAGAAAACCAACGGCTCAAAAAGCAGCGCTAAAAAACAGCAACCGCACTAATCTTGCAAAAGTGTTTGCCTTGAGCAATCCGCCCCTGCTTTACACGGGGCTTTCTGCAGGCATATCAGGCAATGGCAGTTCAATAACAAAAACAAGGCCGTTTTTGTCCCATATTTCCTCAAACGATCCGCGCATCTGCACATCAATACTGAGCTGTTTGAGACGGGAGCCAAAACCGCGTTGTGACGGCTCCTGAATAATTTGGGGACCGCCGGTCTCCCGCCACTCAATCCGCATAAAATCCTCATGTCCGGACAGCTTGATACGGACATGCCCCTGCGGCACGGACAATGCTCCGTGCTTAACAGAATTTGTCATCAGTTCATGGAAAACCAAACTCATCGGCGTTACATGCTCAACCGGGCATAAAAGTGCATCCCCTTCTATGGAAATGCGCTCCTGATCCGAAAATACATAAGGCTGTGTAAGACGGGTCAGCAAATCATTCAGCGAGATATTGATATGTTGTCCGGTTGCAGCTGATGTTTTCTGATAGGTCAGCTCAAATGCACCCGCCAGTGCTGTCATGCGTTCCCGCATCTGGCCGACATAATCCTGCACATCCGTTTTGCCCCGTGCGGACAAGCTCATCAGGCTGATAATCACCGCGAACATATTTTTCAGCCGGTGGTTCAGTTCCTGCGCTACCACTTCCCGCTGCTCCAGCGCCAGCTGTTCAGCGGTCACATTCACAATCAGTCCGAGAACCGAAGGTTTTCCTATATCCGTATAGATACGCCTGCCAATACCTGTGACCCATACCGGATGCGGTTGTTCCGTATCACGGATACGGAAAGTCTCTCGGACAATATCACCTGACGTCAGTGCATTGCTCAGAGCCGTTTCCACACGCAGCTTATCTTCCTCGTGCACAAGAGGCATAAAATCAGTCACAAAATTGATTTTACGTCTGTCTTTAAATGCCAGCATATGACTGGCGCGACCATCCAGACTGACTTCGGCATCTTCAGGATTATACTCCCAGACACCAATATTACCGGCATCCAGCGCCATTTGCAGGCGCAATTGCGCTTCCAGAAGTTTCAGCTCTTTTGCACGGTTGCGCTTATCGGCCTGTATCAGCGCCTCACTGACAACATCCAGCTCACTAATGCCCGAGCCCAGCGGCTTTATCGCCTGCACATCCCCCACAGTCATAGCCTGCGCTGCCAGTTTTCTGACCGGCTTCGAAATCCGGCGTCCGAAAAAGCCCGCCAGCAAAGCGCTCAGCAATAATGTGCCCAGCAGCAGAATGATAAAATATGCAAAAGCCACCCAAACCGGCCAGTTCAGCTCCGAGCGATTGACACCGATCGCAATCCGCCAGTCACTCAACGGAGAACGGACATAATAACCGACTACCTGCTTGCCATCCAGAATCTGCCCGCGCCAGCGCCCCTGCACATCCTTGGTTTCCGCACGTAACTTATCCGGTATCTGACGTCCCGTATAATCATCGCTGTTATTATTGCGTGCCAGAACCTGATCGTTCTGATCCACCACAACCGCAATCCAGTTTTTGGAAATACCGCTCAAATTCAAAAGATCGGTAATGCGCTGTGCTTCCATACTCAGCGCCAGAAAATAATGAATTTTCCCGTCAACAAAGACCGGCCTTACCACTGTAAAACAATAGGGCGTATTCTCATGAACACGCCGGACACCAGTGACATAGGGTTTTCCTGCCGCTTTGGCGGCCGCCAGATCTGTTTTTGTCAGCAGCGGTAAATCACTGACCCGCGCAGGATCCGAGGCAACCAGCAATTTCGCCTCAGGATCATAGACCGTAATATTGATGTTTAATTCCTGCGCCATATCATGCAGGGTTGTCTGAAGAATATCAAAACGGCCATTCTTCAGAATATTGGAATAGCTGATAATTTCAGCAGCACGCTGAAGACCGTAGACTTCCCGGTCAATTGTAATGGCGAGTGACTGGGTGACATCAAAAGCCTGATTTTCAATATGGCTTCTTTCCTGCAAAACCAGCAGCCATAAGAAAAAGCCGACCAATATAATCAGAGGAAGCAACAGGGCGAGCGCAAACAGCGTAAGATGTCGCTTCAAATCTGCCCCTCCCTGATCGGTTCAGTGCAGATGCCGGTCATTTTGCGGGATAAACCCGTTCTGATGGCAGTCAGACAAAGAACGATAGTCGCAATCTTTGACCGAACATAAAAAAATTATACCATCATAGCAAGTCAGTAAAAATACGGACTCTCAATCCGGTCAGAGTGTTTCCGGTTAAAAACTAAAACGTTAAAATCGCTCTGATCTTTTGTTTTTACGCGTATCCTATCCGGAAACTGCCTCACATTTTTCGGGATATTTTCTAATACTGCGATGTAACCTGTTTTTTGTTGTCCTGACCGGTTGTCGCATAGATACCGGCACTCAGAAACGGAAAGATCTTTTCTTTAGAATAGCTGTTTCCGAACATCATATCATACTGCACCTGACGGTAATCCTGCAAAATCTGCGGCATCACCGGTTGCTGCATCCATCCGGCATGCGGCGTATAATCTTTATCCAGCAGCAAATGGCCGTCAATCACGCTGTATTCCTGATGCACTTTGCCCAGAAAACCGGTGTAATAAGGGTGCTGGAGGCCAGCCATTTCCAGAACATAAAGTGGCAGAAAAGACGGGCTGATTGTGCCGACACCACGCAGGCTGTCTGTACGGCTGGACCACAATACCAGCGGCGTTTCATGCTGCGCCAGCATATGATCTGCCGTATCAACGCGACTGGCCGTACGGTTCTTCATATAACCGCTCTCAACATAGACATCACCAAGCGGTGGCAGATGATCACCGAAGAAAACAATAATTGTCTCCCGCTCGCGTTTCTTTGCCCACGCCATCAACCGTCCGAGATTGATATCCGCATCCTGTGCACCCTGTGCAAAAGCCCGCACAGACCCTTTGGATGCCTCACTCACAGCACTGTCTGCATTGGTGACAACCTTGATCTGGCTGTCCGGATAACGGCTTGGCGCATAAGGGCCATGCCCCTGCAGGGATACACCGAACAGGAACAGCGGTTTTTCCGCCTCTTCAGCCGAGCGGATAATCTCGCTGGTAAATTCCTCATCTGACGCCAGATGGCCTTTTTTCATCAGCTCCGGCAGATTTTCTTCGGACAGGAACTTATCAAAGCCGAAATTTTCATAGACAGAGCCACGGTTCCAGAACCACTGGCGATAGGGATGCAGCGCACGGGTTTCATAACCCTGCTCACTGAAAAATGAGGCCAGAGAAGGCACTGGTCTGCGCACATATTGCTGATAAGGAATGCTGCCATAAGGCAAAAAGGCATTCGAAAATCCGGTCAGCGCTTCAAATTCAACATTCGCGGTCATACCGCCGAATTCCGGAGAAAACACATGGCCGGACTGGTTGGCACGCACATTTTTGATCGGATCTTCATCAAAGGCCACACCCGGAAGACGGGATGGATCCCAGAAAGATTCACTCATGATCACAATAACATCCGGCTTTTCGTCATTACGTGCAACAACCGGAACAATGGTATTGCCATGAACGGATGATGATCCGCCCAGCAGGCTGCTGTCAGCATCAGCAGGGAATAAATATTCCGCAATACTCGCAATCCGCTCCTGCGAATAGCCGTTCGGCGCTGAGACATTGGCCATAGGAATATTGAAAATAAACGCCACAACCAAACCGTTATGAGCGTAATTTTCTTTCTGATCCCACATCATCGGCACAATACCCATGCGGTCACGGATATAGGAGAAGCTGGAATAATCAGAAATACTGCCGAACCAGATCAAAGCCGGCAAAGCCGCAGCAAGACGCACTCCGCGCGCCGCCCAGCTGAGACGTGGCACAGAACGCCGGAAAAAGCGCCAGCAAAAATACAAAGCCGCAAGTGCTGCCATCGAAGCGAGCACGATCAGCACCGCATCCAGCGGTCTGTCGCGCACCAGCAACGGCATCAGATCAACGACCTGGCGGGTATAAAGCAGGTCACTCGGGTAGAGCGGATCACCAAGATACATGCCCTTTTGCCGGCTGAACCAGGCAAGTCCGAGCAAAACCGGCGCAACAATCAAAATACCTTGCCACAAACGCCCCAGCAGGCTGTCCAGCAAAAACAGTGTGAGGAAAACAAGAGCTAATGTTGTCCAGAGCGGACGATGTGTCAGCGTAAAATACTGTTTCCACGATGCTGCAGAACCGCGCATCAGCCACTCGGTCAGCATGACTACAGACACAGTGAGGAACAGTGTGCCGGCTGTGGCAATCAATGCGCGCCAGAACCAGTGCCTGCTGGCAAAATATGCACAAAACCGGCCAGTGCGGCGCGCCGCCTTCCGCTTATCCCCGTGATTCAGCGTGCTGTCAGAATAAGGGACAGCATGCGGTGCATGATGAGGGACCGGCGTCGCAAGATTGCTCAATGGGCAGCTTCCAAAATAACAGGAACTTTCCGGTTCCTGCAGCGTTACATCATGTGTCTGCTTGTCTGCCTCTGCCGGCTATTTGCCCGGTCATAACGGATAAAAAGCAGTCACAAAGACGTCACAAAAACTTCACACAGGCGTTAGCTTTTAGGTAAACAGGCAGTCCGAAGCAAGAGATGACAAAGACCAAAGACAACAAATTCTGTTACCGGATATGCTTCGGTAGTGTTTTGCAGCCAAAACAGCAAAATCGTAAAAACCTGCACCAAGTAACGGAATATAGCCGGCACGATAATTCTCTATATTTTTCAAACAGATGCAAATTCATCCGATATTTCCCCTCAGAAATATCCGGAAAAAAATTATCGCAGACTTGTAATGTAGTTTTAAGATTTGTGATGTGTCGTGTAGGCTTATCACGCGGCCCAAACAACCGCACGGCACTGCCGGGCATTTTGTTTGCCAACTAAAAGACACGGAGCCTTTATGACAACTGCCCCGCTGAATAGTCAGATTGACTCCCCGCTGTATTTTCAGCCTGCTTTATCAGAGAATGATTTTCGTCTGCTCTTCACACAACACCCTATTCCGATGTGGCTGTATGATCCCATTTCTCTCAAGTTTTTATTGCTGAATGACGCTGCTTTTGAATTTTACGGTTATACGCCGGAGCAGATGAGCCGGATGACCGTGCTGGATATCCGCCCTGAATCCGAGCACGAACGCATGATTGCTGCCATCCATACGGAAAGTGATTTCGGAAAGCCGCAAGTCTGGAAACATCTGAAAGCCAATGGCGAGACGATTGAAGTCATCACCTATGGGCGACGCACCAGTTTCAACGGTCAGCCTGCTATTCTCGCGGTTATTCAGGATCAGACAGAAATCCGCAAAGCACGTAATGAAATCAGCCAAACCCGCTCATTGCTCGACAGCCTGATCAAAAACCTGCCGATCGGGGTTTTCATTAAAGATATGCAGGATAGCGGGCGCTATGTCCTGTTTAATGAAACGGCCAGTGCGATTACCGGCAAAGAATCTGCACATGTTATCGGCAGAGCCGATCATCAGGTTTTCAGTGAAGAAGATGCCCGCAACTTTGTCACTCAGGATCAGTATGTCATGGAAAGTGACAGTGTCTTTACTGTTGAAAGTGAAATCCCGTTGCAGAGCCACAGCCGTCATGTACGGGTGATGAAACGTACAATTCCGGCGCAAAACGGAGAAAAACCACGTTATCTGATAGGACTGATGGAGGATATTACGGAAGAACAGGCTTTGCAGGCACATCTGACCTATACGGCCATGCATGACTCGCTGACCAATCTGCCGAACCGTGTCTATTTTTCGCGTCACACAACGGGTTTATTTTCTCAAAAGGAAACAGCCCAGAGCCATGCTCTGCTGTTTCTTGATGTCGATCACTTCAAACATATCAATGACAGTATCGGCCATGCGGCAGGCGATGCCCTGCTCTGTCAGGTTGCCCGCCGTCTCAGCGCCTTTCTGAAACCGCAGGATTTTATCGCCCGCCTTGGCGGCGATGAATTTGCGATCATCCATCCTTTTGATCCGGATAATCCCGATCACCGGCAGGAAATAGGCCATTTTGCCGAAGAAATTACCAACCTGTTCAGCAAGCCGTTTCATCTGGACGGCAGTCCTGAATATGTCGGCTGCACCATTGGTGTTGTCATTGCGCCGGATGATGGCGAGGATATTGATACGCTGTTACGCAATGCTGATCTGGCGCTTTATGCTGCCAAGGCAGACCGGCGCGGCGTCTACCGCTTCTATGAAAGATCCATGCGCGAGGCGGTCGAAAAACGCCACCGTACCGCGCTGGAACTGCACACAGCTCTGCAAAACAATGAATTTGTACTGTTTTATCAGCCGATCTTCTCACTGACGACAGATCTTATTACCGGTTGTGAAGCCCTGCTGCGCTGGCAACACCCGACACGCGGACTGGTCACCCCGGATGATTTCATACCGATTGCCGAAGATACCGGCATCATTTCTGCGATCGGCGCCTGGGTTTTGCGGCAGGCCTGTCAGGATGCCATTTCATGGCCGGAAAAGATTAAGGTTTCGGTCAATCTGTCGCCGGTACAGTTTAACAGCCGCAACATGCTGGATATGGTGAAATCTGCCCTTGAAGAAAGTGGATTACAGGCCAGCCGTCTGGAACTGGAGATTACTGAAACCGTGTTGCTCTCCAATACCGAGCATAATACCGAGCTGTTATTCGAGCTACGCAATCTTGGCGTGAGCATTGCTATGGATGATTTTGGCACCGGCTATTCATCCCTCAATTATTTGCGAACCTTCCCTTTCGATAAGATCAAGATTGATCGCAGTTTTGTGTCTAATATTGATGACGACAAACGCAATCTGGCGATCATTCAGGCTGTGGTTTCGCTGGGCAGTGCATTCAATATTGTGACGACAGCAGAAGGCGTGGAAACACAGGAACAGCTCACCCGTCTTAAAGATGAACAATTCGGTGAGGTACAGGGGTTTTTCACCGGAAAACCAATGTCACAGCGTGATGTTTGTGACTTCATCGCGGAATATGACGGATAAAATCATATATTTAAATTAAGTGCATCTCTTTCGGAAAATCCCTTTACCTTCCCATCATGGGAAGACCTATCTTCTTGTTACCATCAACAAAAGCGCCGACATGCGCCTGAAGCTGACAAGAAAGGCAGAGCCCCTCCGATGCGATTTTCCGTGTGAACATGCCTGAAGATCATCATGACACAATCCGTTTCCTCCACTGTTTTGCTCTATCCGTTCTACGGTATCGCGCTTTCACCGGTTCTGGCAGCGGCAGCCATAGCACTGTCCGGCATCTTCGTACTGATCAATGCGCTGCGTCTGCACAGTTTCACCAGTACACGCCTATAAAAGCTCCATCCTCTCAAGGCTGATGCTTTTAAACAAAACGCCGTCCGTAACAGGGCGGCGTTTTCATTGATCAGAGAATTGATTTACTTATTGTTTTACAGAATTTCCCGCGTTTTTTCCTGTCAGAATTAACTGTATCTGTGTCGATTCATTTGTTCTATTTTCAAATAAATGTTTCGAAGCACTTCCCGCTGTGCTTTACTGATCTATATTCTTCCCCATTCAATAAATAAGGGGTAGCATTGTGTTAGTTTCATTAACAGCCATCCTCTTTGCGTTCATAGGCATCGCACTTGGCTATGGTGGCATAAAACTCGCCCTGCTGGGCGGCAGCCTTTATTACATTATTACCGCGGCCGGTTTCTTACTGACCGCCATTCTGCTTTTTACCCGCCGCGCTGCGGCACTATGGGTTTATGCCCTGATCATTCTCGGTACACTCGGCTGGGCGATCTATGAGGTCGGCTTTGACTGGTGGCCGCTCGGTTCACGCGGCGGCATTATTGTGCTGCTCGGTCTGTGGTTGCTGCTGCCGCCTATCCGCAAAGCACTGAGCCCTGCCAGCAGAGAAATTGCACCGACTGTTGAGCAGGCGCGCGCTGGCAATGCCAGCCCTTTACCCTTGCTGGCAGCAATAGCTGCTGCACTGATTGTTGCCGGTGTTGCAATCTCAAAAGACCCGCATAATCTTGATGGTTCCCTGCCGACAGAAGAAGTGGCGGCTGCGCCCGATACCGGCAATGCTGTGCCGGATGGTGAATGGCATCAATATGGCCGCACACAATATGGCCAGCGTTATTCTCCGCTCACGCAAATCACACCTGAAAATGTGGCCAAGCTTGAACTGGCCTGGCAATATCGCACCGGCGATGTGCGCCAACCGCAGGATGTGACAGAAACAACCTATCAGGTCACACCGCTCAAGATTGAAGACACGCTCTATCTCTGTACCCCGCATAATATTGCCATTGCGCTGGATGCGGATACGGGCAAGGAAAAATGGCGTTATAATCCGGAGGTCAGCGCCAATACACAGCGCCAGCACCAGACCTGTCGTGGCGTAACCTATTGGAAGGACCAGACAGTTGCCGCAAATCAGGCCTGCTATGAGCGGGTTTATCTGCCGACATCGGATGCGCATCTGATCGCACTGGATGCCAAAACCGGCCAGATCTGCGAGAGCTTTGCTGACAAGGGCGTGCTCGATCTGACCCGTGGCATGAAATATAATCCGTCCGGCTATTATTATTCCACCTCTCCGCCAACCGCGATTGACGGCAAGATTATTGTCGGCGGCGCGGTGAATGATAATTTCTCGACTGAGGAACAGTCGGGCGTTATCCGCGCGTTTGATATTCTGACCGGTCAGTTGTTGTGGAACTGGGATTCCGGCAATCCCGATGTCACCACACCGATTGCCGAGGGCGAACATTACACAACCAACTCACCAAACAGCTGGTCAGTTTTCAGCGCCGATGAAAAGCTCGGTCTGATTTATATACCGCTCGGCAATCAGGTGCCGGATCAGCTCGGCATGGGGCGCAGCGAAGCGGTGGAGAAATATTCCTCATCCATCACCGCTCTTGATGTGAATACCGGTCAGGTACGCTGGGTGCGCCAGACTGTGCATCATGACCTGTGGGATATGGATGTGCCTGCACAGCCGGTACTGCTCGATATCACCAAAGACGGACAGGCCGTGCCTGCACTGGTTGGGCCAACCAAACAGGGCGATATTTATGTACTCGACCGGCGCACCGGTGAGCCAATCATTCCGGTGACAGAAGTTGCAGCGCCGAAAGGTGCAATACCGGAAGATTTCTCGGCACCGACACAGCCGCTTTCCGGCCTGACATTCAACCCGCCACCATTGACGGAAGCTAATATGTGGGGAGCGACGATGTTCGATCAGCTCGCCTGCCGCATCCAGTTCCGCTCGTTGCGCTATGAGGGCCGCTACACCCCGCCTTCCCTGCAAGGCACAATTGTTTATCCCGGCAATTTCGGGGTGTTCAACTGGGGCAGTGTGGCGGTTGATCCGAAACGCCAGGTGATGTTCGGCATGCCGACCTATCTGGCCTTCACCTCGCGCCTTGTGCCTGCGGATCAAATTCCGCCGAAAGGTGAAGATGAAAAAGCCAGCGAACAAGGGCTGAACCGCAATGACGGCGCACCTTACGGCGTATTTATGGGGCCATTCCTCTCGCCGCTCGGTATTCCATGCCAGTCGCCACCATGGGGCTATGTCGCGGGTGTCGATCTGCGCACCGGCAAAATCGCCTATAAGCATAAAAACGGTACGGTTGAAGATATGGCACCGGTGCCAATTCCGCTGAAACTTGGCGTACCGGGTATTGGTGGCCCGATGATCACCGCAGGCGGCGTTGCCTTCCTCGGTGCGGCTGTGGATGATTATCTGCGCGCTTATGATCTCACCACCGGCAAGCAACTCTGGCAGACCCGCCTGCCCGCAGGCGGTCAGTCCACACCGATGAGCTATACCGGCAAAGACGGCAAACAATATGTGCTGATTGTTGCCGGTGGTCATGGTTCAGTCGGCACCAAAGCCGGTGATTATGTGATGTCCTATAAATTGCCATAAGCAAAACCGAAAAAGAAAAAGGGCGGAAATTTCCGCCCTTTTTTACGTCACACGGTTTTACAAAGTGTCTTGGGAGAGACAATTTAAATTTTACAAATTGTTGAGCGGGTCAAAAAACGCACTTCACGGCCATTATCCAGCGAAAACATACCGCCCCGCCCCGGCACAACATCAATAATCAGATCGGTATGTTTCCATGCTTCATATTGCGAGTGGCTGATATAAAACGGCGCACCGCCAATCTCACCCAGCTGTACATCCTGATCACCGATCAGAAAGTCCCCCTGCGCATAACACATCGGCGATGAACCATCACAGCAACCGCCGGACTGATGAAACATCACCGGCCCGTATTCGCTCTGTAATTCGGCAATCAGTTTGAGGGCGTCAGGTGTCGCAGTCACCTTGTTCAAAGATGCAGTATCTGCATTATGATCTGCTTCAGTCATGACACCCTCCTGTCTAGTTTTTTGCTGGTCGCATTATCCTACGTATCGAAGCGGGATGAGAAATCAGTCCAGCGAACTGATTTCCCCGCGAAGACGCTACACACTTTTGCTGGAAATGCTCATTTAGTCATATCCATTACGATACGGCCTTCGATTTCACCTTTACGCATCTTGTCGAAAATCGCGTTGATATTCTCCAGCCGGTCAGTGCTGATCGTCGCCTTCACTTTACCATCAGCGGCAAAATCAAGCGACTCCTGTAAATCCAGCCTTGTGCCGACAATAGAACCGCGCAAAGTCACGCCGTTCAGCACCATGTTGAAAATCGACACCGGAAACTCACCTGCAGGCAGACCGTTAAAAGCAATTGTGCCGCCGCGCGACATCATCCCCAGCGCCTGCTGGAAAGCTTTTGGTGAAACCGCTGTCACCAATGCGCCCTGCGCACCGCCATCGGTCAGTTTTTTCACTTCTGCTGCCGGATCATTACTGGTTTTGGCATTAACGGTTGCAACCGCCCCAAGCCGTCGCGCCAGATCAAGTTTGGCATCATCAATATCGACAGCCACAACATTCAGTCCCATGGCATTGGCATATTGCACCGCCATATGGCCAAGCCCGCCAATACCGGAAATCACCATCCAGTCACCAGGCTTCGTATCGGTAACTTTCAGCCCTTTATAGACAGTCACACCGGCGCAGAGTACCGGCGCGATTTCGTTAAATTCAATATTTTTAGGCAAATGTCCGACAAAATTCGGATCGGCCACCACATAATCGGCAAAACCGCCATTCACCGAATAGCCGGTATTTTCCTGAGATTCACACAAGGTTTCCCAGCCGCCGAGACAATGACGACAATAGCCGCAAGCAGTGTAGAGCCACGGAATACCAACACGGTCACCTTCCTTGACATTTTTAACACCGGCACCGACAGCGGAAACAAAGCCCACACCTTCATGACCCGGAATAAATGGCGGATTTGGTTTTACCGGCCAGTCGCCTTCTGCGGCATGTAAATCCGTGTGGCAAACACCGGAAGCCTGAATGGCGACCTGAATTTGCCCCGGGCCCGGCACCGGTACCGGCACTTCATCAATTGTCAGTGGTTTTCCGAATTCCCGCACCACAGCGGCTTTCATCGTCTTTGCCATAACATTCTCCTATTGCAGAAAGAGGGCACTCTTTCTGCTCCATTTATGAAGTCAGCATTGCGAAAGGAGGGTGATCCGAATGCCTCGGATCACCCTGTAGATATTGTCAGAAGAAGCCCAGTTTTTTAGGGCTGTAGCTCACCAGCATATTTTTGGTCTGCTGATAATGATCGAGCATTTTCAGGTGGTTTTCACGCCCGATACCGGATTGTTTGTAACCACCGAAAGCCGCATGTGCCGGATAGGCATGATAGCAGTTTGTCCAGACGCGGCCTGCCTGAATACCGCGTCCAAAGCGGTAAGCGCGGTTGCCATTCCGTGTCCAGACACCAGAACCCAGACCGTAAAGCGTATCATTGGCGATGGATAGTGCTTCTTCATCAGTCTTAAAGGTCGTGACCGAAACCACAGGGCCGAAGATTTCTTCCTGAAAAATCCGCATCTTATTGTGGCCTTTGAAGACCGTCGGCTTCACATAAAAACCACCAGCCAGATCACCGCCAAGCTGGTTACGCTCACCGCCGGTCAGTACTTCCGCACCTTCCTGACGACCGATATCCATATAGCTGAGGATTTTTTCCAGCTGTTCCTGCGAGGCCTGTGCACCGATCATGGTTGCCGGATTGAGCGGATCACCCTGCACAATGGCTTCTACACGTTTCAGAGCTTTTTCCATGAATTTATCGTAGATTTTCTCATGGATCAGCGCTCGGCTCGGACAGGTACAAACCTCACCCTGATTGAGCGCAAACATCACAAAGCCTTCGATGGCTTTGTCGAGATAATCATCATCTTCCGCTGTCACATCTTCAAAGAAGATATTCGGCGATTTACCGCCCAGTTCCAGTGTCACCGGAATGAGATTCTGGCTGGCATATTGCATAATCAGACGGCCGGTGGTGGTTTCACCGGTAAAGGCGATTTTGGCAATGCGCGGGCTGGAAGCCAGTGGCTTACCGGCTTCAAGGCCAAAACCGTTGACAATATTCAGCACACCGGCAGGCAAAAGATCACCGATCAGTTCTGCCAGCACCAGAATAGAGGCCGGTGTCTGTTCAGCTGGTTTCAGCACCACGCAGTTACCGGCAGCCAGTGCCGGTGCCAGTTTCCACACCGCCATCAGGATCGGGAAATTCCACGGAATAATCTGCCCGACAACTCCCAACGGCTCATGGAAATGATAGGCAACCGTATCATGATCAATCTCGGAAATGCCGCCTTCCTGCGCACGGATAGCACCGGCAAAATAACGGAAATGGTCAATTGCCAGCGGCATATCGGCATTGGTGGTTTCGCGGATCGGTTTGCCGTTATCCCAGGTTTCAGCCTCGGCCAGCAATGCCAGATTGTCCTGCATGCGGTCAGCGATTTTATTGAGGATCAGCGCACGTTCTGCGGCACTGGTGCGTCCCCATGCATCTTTAGCGGCGTGAGCGGCATCCAGTGCCAGCTCCACATCCGCAGCATCAGAGCGGGCAACCTCGCAGAGAACCTGCCCGTTGACCGGTGAAATATTCTCAAAATAACGTCCGGATTTTGGTTCAACCCATTTGCCGCCGATAAAATTACCATAGCGTTTGGCAAATTTCGGGTGAACAGTACGGCTTACTTCAACCTTATTCATTGTCTCTCTCCCTGTTTTCCTTCGGTCATAGCTTTCGCATCTCTCCTCAGATGCGAACGCCTGAACTCGAAGATAGTGTTGCGGGAAACACCCCGCTTGTCATGAGGCCAGCAGTGCCTGCACAACAAACTCTTGCCGGTAATGTCGCAAGAATGAGACAGTTTAAGAGACAGTTTAAGAGACAGTTTAAGAGACAGTTTAAGAGACAGTTTTAAATGCCGCGCATGATGGCCGAGACCACATCATTTTTTACGCGTTTGCTTACAGGTTCAGTCGTTGCGTCTGATCTGCAAACGGTTGAGCTTGCGGTGCAAAGTTGCACGGCTCATGCCCAAAATTTTAGCCGCGAGGGAAATTTTCCCCTCAGAGCGGGCAAGAGCACGAATAATCACACCGCGTTCGGCCTCGGCCATATCGGTTGTTTTCTCGGCTAAAACACCAAAGAAATCGGCTGCGGGCACCGGATCTTTCAACCCGTCTTCGCCAAGCCCCAATGCCAGACGCGCGGAGCGGCTGGCACCGATCACCATATCATCGCGGTCAATTGCCAGTAATGCACCGCTATTATGCTCGGCAACAGGTGCCAGAACAATGCGTGCTTTCTGGAAATGATAACGGAAATAATCTGTCTCAATCTTGCGTGCCGCGTCATTCACCGCAGCAAAAATTAATCCTGCATAGGCCTCTGTCAGATCTGACCGGCAGGATGATACATCAAGCACGGCAACCAGCCGTCCCGTATGATCGTGAATCGGTGCGACCGAGCAGGAAAGCCCGGCATTTCTGGCATGAAAGTGCTGATCACGGTGTATTGTCACCGCGCGCTGCTCAACAATACAGGTGCCTATGCCATTGGTACCTTCACAAGCCTCACTCCAGACTGCACCCGTCCACAAACCCCATTGATGAAACACATCATCATCGGCAACAGCACCGCGCCGCTCCACCGGCACACCATTACCGTCAGCCAGCAAAACACAGCAACCAATACCGCCGACAGACTGAAACAAACGATCCAGCACCGGCTGAGCCAGATGGGTCAGCGGCTCAACATGCTCCTGCACTTCACGCAGTTTTTGCGCAGTTATGGTTTGCGGTTTGCCGGAATCCTGCGGCTTCAGCCCATGCAGACGGGCAGAGCGCTGCCATGAGGCGACAAGCGCAGAACGCGCCGCACCACTGCCACGAATAGCAGAGTGAACCCGCTCCGCATGAGCGCTAAAGACTGACTGTCCTCCCGCGGCGGATATTTCGCCTGACTGAATGCTCATCGGCTGCTCCTCAGGAGCAGTTTCAGGAAAAGTGCGCCGCCTACGCGGGGAAAATAGTTCACCGGACTATTTTCTAGTCCCGCTCCGATCCGTTCGAAACTGCGTAATACAAAGAGAAAGAGCGGTTTTCTGCGTCCCAATATCCGTCAAAATGAAAACTGCTCTTATGCTTCACTCAGAGTCTGCACAGAGAATGGTAGTCCAGATTTATGCTGCTGTGAAGAGCATGAGGATGAGACTGAAAGGAGGAGAAACTATGACCGTAAAAGCAAACACCGCAGCCTGATAAATCAGGCTGCGGTGTAAATTTAATCCACAGTAAGAGAGCCGGTTTTATGCTGCTTTTTCATCATAACCGGTTTCGGTTTTCATGAACTGATCCAGCACAGCGATCTCACTTGCAGTCAGCACCAAGCCGCGCTTGCTGCGGCGCCAGACAATATCTTCTGCGGTCAGCGCCCATTCCTGCACCATCATATAACGCAGTTCAACTTCATAAAGATCGGCGCCGAAGTGCTGGCCAAGGTCTTTATAATCCGTTGCATTACCCAAAATCCATTGCGCGCGCGTTCCATACATACGGAACAGACGTGCCGCATGGGACGGCGTCAGAAAAGGATAATGTGCAGCAAATTTCGCACTCATCCGGCTAAAATCCTGCACCGGAAAATCACCGCCAGGCAGCGGTGCTTTATGTGTCCAGGGTGCGCCTTTTTTGCCGAGAAAATGCTCGATCTTTTGCATCATGTGCTCGGACAAACGGCGATAGGTTGTGATTTTGCCGCCGAAAATATTAATCAGCGGTGCTTTGCCCTCACCGGCATCGTCTTTCAGCACATAATCGCGTGTTGCTTCCTGTGCTTTATCCGCACCGTCATCATAGAGCGGACGAACGCCGGAATAAGCCCAGACGATATCCTCACGCTTAACCGGCTCACGGAAATATTCGCTGGCAGCCGAACACAGATAATCGCTCTCGGCCTCAGTGATTTCCACTTTCGCCGGATCGCCGTGATAGTCCTGATCCGTGGTGCCAATCAGTGTGAAATCATTCTCGTAAGGAATAGCGAAAATGATACGGCCGTCATTATTCTGGAAGAAGTAAGAACGGTCACCATCAAATTTCTTGCGTACAATAATATGGCTGCCCTGCACAAGACGCACATTATGCACCTCAGCCAATCCTTCCACACCAGCGAGCACACGATCCACCCACGGGCCTGCCGCATTGACCAGCAAACGTGAGGTCACTTCATTGGTTTTGCCGGTACGCAAATCCTGCAATGTAATATGCCAGACATCTCCGGCGCGGCGTGCAGCGGTTACTTTAGTACGGGTACGGATTTCCGCACCGCGTTCTTTGGCATCCATCGCATTGAGTGCCACAAAACGGGCATCATCAACCCAAGCGTCTGAATATTCAAAAGCCTTGGTGAACAGGTCTTTGAGCGGTGCCGCGGCCTTGTCCGTTTTCATATTCAGTGTGCGGGTTGCAGGCAGCAATTTGCGCCCGCCAATATGATCATAAAGGAACAGCCCCAACCGCAGAAGCCATGCCGGACGCACACCGCCGCGATGATAAGGCAGAATAAAGCGCATTGGCTTAACCACATGCGGGGCATTGGCCCAGATCACTTCGCGCTCCATCAGGGCTTCGCGCACCAGACGAAACTCATAATGCTCAAGATAGCGCAAACCACCGTGAATCAGCTTGGTGGCGCGGGAGGATGTGCCGCTGGCCAGATCTTTCATTTCAGCCAGACCGGTACGAAAACCACGACCGACCGCGTCGCGTGCAATACCACAACCATTAATACCGCCGCCAATAATGAAAATATCGTAGTCCGTATTTGCAACCACGTCGCAAGCTCCGCCGAAAATCATGTCAATTCAATACGTAACTGCTTGAAGCACGGTAAATTGACACGGCTGTGACACATGAAAAACGGTGCACCGGAATCGTCTGCAATCCGGCCACATCCGAAATATGAAAGCAATATAGTAAAAAACGAAACTAAATCGAGCGAAAAAACGAAACTTCACAAAAATAAGAATGTGTGAGAAACACATGCCGTGGCAACAGAAAGCCCGCAGGGTCTCAAAGCTTCAAAGCCTCAATCAGTTGTACATCATGATCGGCGCAAATCTGACGCAATGACGGTTCAATGCACTGATCGGTGATGAAAGTATCAATCTGCGATAGATGCCCCATCCGCACCGGCGCGCTGCGCTCCATTTTGGTGGAGTCCGCAACCAGAATAACATGGCGGGCATTGGCAATAATCGCCTGTGCAACTTTTACCTCACGATAATCAAAGTCGAGTAAAGCGCCATCGGCATCAATCGCTGAAACGCCGATAATTGCATAATCCACTTTGAACTGGCGGATAAAGTCGACAGCAGCTTCACCGACAATACCGCCATCACTGGCGCGTACAACGCCACCGGCAATGATGACTTCAAGACCTGAATAGACGCGCAACCGGCTGGCCACATTGATATTATTGGTAATCACCATCAACTGGTTATGCGACAGCAAATGCTGGCTTACAGCTTCAGTGGTGGTGCCAATATTAATGAAAAGCGAAGCGCCTTCGGGTATCAGTTCAGCCGCGGCCTGCCCGATCGCCTGTTTTTCCGAGGCTGCAATCTGCCTGCGCGCTTCATATTCCAGATTTTCCACACCGGAGGGAAACAACGCACCGCCATGGGTGCGTGTCAGCAATTGCGCCCGACACAAATCATTGAGATCTTTACGGATTGTCTGCGGGCTGACCTGAAATTGTTCAGCCAGATCATCAACCAGCACCTGACCTTTCAGCTTGGCCTGTTCCAGAATGGCACGATGACGCGGAGAGTGCTGCATAAAGATCTGCCTGATTTTACCCATTAAACGGACAAAACGTGCCGCATACGGATTTATCCTCCGCGCCCGCTCTGATTTTTTTGAAGGCAGCTTCAGGAAACCGGCTTGCGCTCCTCCTGAAACAGCTTTGCATATCAGGATAACTAATCAGTGGCTGAACACAAGCAGATCAACCTCATATTCAAATAAGTTTGTTTTGTATCAGCATAATTCCACAGACAATTCCTTTCAGACAGACAGAGCTGCTCTCTTATATCTGCCTGACTTGCCCGCCACAGACGTGTCTGCTGCTCTTGCCGTGACTTGCAAATATAATGTCAAAGCACTGACCAGGTGATAGAGGATTGAAGCCGGTACATGGCCGGAGCAATGACTTCCGTTCTTATCAACACGGTCAATCCACAAGCCGCGTTTTGCCGGATGTAAATGCCAGCGAAATAAAGTAGCAATCCTTGCTTCAATTTCCGGCTTCATATTCTGACCATTATAGCCATCAAGCATGATCGCGGCTTTGATCGCCTCACATTGCTGCCAGCTGCGGCTGCCACTATCCACCGGCCTACCCTCGCGCGAAACAACATTATAGGTCAGACCTGTTGTCCGGTTAATCCCGCTGGAAATCGCATTCGTATAAAAACGGTGTGCCATCCGGCGTGTATTCGGGCAACCGGTGCGATTGGCATAATCACTAAGCAGGGCAGCCCATTCAAAAGCATGACCAGGCTCTGTATGGTCGCCCCGCTCACCCTGCAGTCGCTGCCAGTTTGCAGTGAAATATTCTCCCAGACACCAATAATCACGATCAAAAAAGTAACATTCACACAGAGCTACAATCTCGGCTGCACGATGGAGAAACACAATATCTCCGCTCACTTCGTACCATGCCAGACAAGCTTCAAGGTAATGCATATGCGCATTGCTGCTGAGAACAGCCTGCTGATTACTACGGTCAGCAGATGTTTCGTAGAAACCGCCTTTTGGATGAGCCAATCTGGCATCCAGAAATGCAAAAGTTTCCTGCGCTAATTGCAGAGCCTGATTATGTCCGGCCTGATAAGCACAGCTTAATGCCAGCAACATACAGGTCTGGTCGTAGAAACTTTCCTGACTTTCCGCCACACGCCCATCAATATGAAAGGACTGCACCCAGCCGCCATTACGACTGCGCCCTTTTGCCTGCATGAAGAGTAAACCATGCGCGATCAGGCCAGCAGCCTCTCCGCTCCATCCCGACTGATAACTTTTAGCAAAACTATAAATCTGCCGTGCCATCGTTCGTGTCCGGCGTGGCCCTGCAATCGGCAGTCCCTGCAATGAAAGGCTCTCATAAAAACCGCCATGCCGATGATCTGTGCCCTTGAGTGCCCAATAGGGCAGCGCCTTTTCAAACAACCAGTCTTTAACATGCTGACGATGCATATCCGGCACATATACCGACTGCGCATAATATAATTCTGCACGCTTCCGTTGTGTCAGCTCTTTGACGATCGCCTGCACATGCTGGCTCTGTTCCAGCGGAGCTACAAAGGTTGCATCATGAGTGGCAATAACAGCCATATCCTTCAAACCGGACACCGCGAGCAACCCACTGTCGCTGCGGATATAGCTATTGCTGCAATCATGCGCGATAACATCACCGATCAGAACATTGCCAAGCTCGTCCTGATTGTCACGATGCTGCTCAAGTTTGCACAGAGATTGCCATGAGCCGAGATCACTCCAGCGAAATGAAGCCGGTATAAGTACCCGTCTGTCTGCTTTTTCCATAATCGCATGATCGAAGGAAATCGCAGGTACAAACTGATACAGATGTTCCGGTAATTTTATCGTATTATGATTGCACTCTGCCTCATCAAGTGCAGCCTGCACAGCCAGCCAGATATCCGGTGCATGTTCCAGAAAGATGTCGCGCATAATGCTTGCCCGAAACAGGAATATGCCGGAATTCCAAAAGTAATTTCTCTGCCGGATAAATAGCGAAGCGGCAGCATAATCCGGCTTCTCGATAAAACAACTGATAACATAACCAGTCCCGTGCGGTTCACCGGTCTGAATATAGCCATAACCGGTTTCCGGCCGTTCCGGCAAAAGCCCGAATGTAACAATCGCTCCTTGCGCTGCTGCGGAAATACCCTGCGCTACGCTTTGCCAAAACTGCTCTGTGGTCGAGATTGCATGATCGGCGGGACAAAGCAGGATTAAAGCATCACCACAGTCCGATAATGCAGACAGTGAGGCCAGTGCTGCAACAGCAGCGGTGTTACGCGCCACAGGCTCTAAGATTGTCCTGATATCTCCTACATCAGACATAGCGGAAATTGTTTGTGCAATTTGCTCGGAATGAGCCTGTGCACCGATCACAGAGATTCTATTCTCGGGAGCAAATTGCAGGCGCTTTAAAGTCGCAAGCAAGAGACTCTCATCGCCGGACAAATGATGAAATTGTTTCGGCTTATCACTTCTGGAGAGCGGCCATAAACGTGAGCCACGGCCACCACTCATCACAAAACTGAGGAACGGCAAATTCGTACTATGAATACCGTTAAAATTTTCATTTTCCCGATCAAATGCCATAGCTAATGCCCCCCGCCTAAGCTATTCACAAAATTTATAAATTACTCTCAAAACCGGACAATTCCTCTGCCCCGAATTGTCTCAAAACATCATTGATAGCACTCAGCATGTCATTGCGCCTCTCAAGCGAAACCGGACTTTCAGCCACCACCACCAGATCCGGCTTGTTTGACGATGCACGGATCAATCCCCATGTACCGTCAGCCACAGTGACACGCGCACCATTGACGGTCAGAAGCTCTGTCACCGTCTGTCCTGCAAATGAGCCACCAACCTTGAACAGATTTGTAAAATAGTCCTGTATCCGGCTGGCCAACCCATATTTCTCAACATCACAACAAGGAATATTCAGTGTCGGTGTTGCAAAGCTTTGCGGCAATTGCCGGTGGAGCGCGGCGAGTGTCTGATCCGCATGCGCAGCCAGCATTTCACAAACCGCAATCGCAGTGGCCAGACCATCATCATAACCCAGCCCCAATGGCTGGTTCAGAAATACATGACCGGATTTTTCAAACCCTGCCAGAGCATGGGTCTCTCCCATACGCCGCTTCATGTAAGAATGGCCAGTTTTCCAATATTCAACCGTCGCCTGATTGGCCTGCAAAACCGCATCGTTGCGGAATAGCCCGCTCGATTTCACATCAACAATAAAATGCGACCCGTAATGCTTTTGGGATAACTCTCGCGCCAATAGCAAACCAACACGATCAGCATAGATAATATTACCCTCATGATCCGCCACACCGCAGCGATCGCCGTCACCATCAAAGCCGAAAGCCAGATCCGCCCCATAGACTCTGACAGCCTCCGCCATTGCTTTTTGCATGAGAGCGGCTTCCGGATCAGGATTATAATGCGGAAAATTCCAGTCGGGCGCGCAATCAACTTCCACAACATCGCAACCAATCCGGCGCAGAATTTGCGGCGCGAACAGACCAGCTGTGCCGTTTCCGCAGACGACTGCAACTTTCAGATGACGCTTTAAAAAGCGACCTTTTGTTAAGGCTGCGGAATAAAGCTTTTCGATATTATTGATGAAATTATAGCGCCCGCCTTTAGCCGGCTCAGCCCGCTGTTCCGAAACAATTGATTTCAGCTCAGCCATATCCGCCGGCCCGAATGTATAAGGGCGTTCACAGCCCATTTTCACCCCTGTCCAGCCATTTTCATTATGCGATGCAGTTACCATCGCAACGGACGGTACATTCAGTGCAAATTGCGCATAATAAGCCATGGGTGACAGGGCAAGTCCAATGTCAAAGACCTGCATTCCGCCGGATATCAGGCCTTTGATGAGCGCTGTTTTAATCTCGAACGAATAGCTGCGCAGATCATGACCGACGATTATTGCCGGCTCGACACCACGTTGCCGTATCATATATGCCAGACCTGCTCCGACAGCCGTTATGCCTGCGAGATTAATCTCCGGCGTCCGTTGCGAACCGGAACAACCATACCACCAGCGCGCGTCATATTCCCGAAACCCTACCTGACGGATCAATATTGCCTCATCCGCCGGAGACTCACTTGTAAAATATTGAACGGACTGCCCTGTATTGATCGCAGTGGATTGCATTATCTGCCCCTGAAAAGAATCAAAGAACATGCATGACCTGAACGGATGTCATTCCGGACGGCTAAAACTCATTCAAAGCTGTTTTGTATTCCTCATTTGACCATAGGATCGGGAAATCATTTTTGCCAAGCGATATTTTGTAAAAAACGGAGAAATCCAATAAATTTTAATTTGAAAATTTAGTCATTAAATAATTGATTATATTGATTTATTTATAAATTCATAATCAAGATCAATGCGTATATTGCTTTAAAAACGAAGGCCTTCCCGAACAAAAACCTATTCTTGCCACAGCAAAAATCAGGTGCGAAAAGTCTATAAATTTCAATAATAAACAGTTGTTTTGATTTTTTTGCATAATTCGCTTGCAGGGAGCAAAATGCGGCGCTATAAGCCGCCTCACGGTCAACGGAGCGTAGCGCAGCCTGGTAGCGCACCTGATTTGGGATCAGGGGGTCGGAGGTTCGAATCCTCTCGCTCCGACCATCACACCTTAAGAGGTGTTTATAAATTTCCATATAGAATTCAGTATTTTGAACGTGGATGAGATAATCATCGCACGTTATTTTTATATTTGAGCACCGGTACCGGCGACTGCGTTTTTAACACAAGATTAACTACGCCAGCAAACATAGTCATTCAAAACCTGTTTGCACCACATTTTGCCGAAGTTTTTCACGTTATGATTTTCAGCATTACCACTTTGCTGTTTTGCGGATCGTCTTTTCCGCAAGACAGAATGTTTCATTTCGCCCCAGAGATTGCCTGCCTGAAAGATCGCCTAAATGAAAAAACTTCTTCTTATTTTTGCTGTTTTTCTGGCTGGCTGCGCCTCTGCACCCAAATCAGTCAATAATGCCTGTGCGATTTTCGATCAGCGCGACGGCTGGGTAAATAACTGGCATAAAGATGCCAAAAAAGCCGAGCGCGATTTTGGCGTACCGATCCCGATCATGATGGCGACGATTTATACAGAATCAAGTTTCCAGCCCTATGCACGACCACCGCGCACCAAATTGCTTGGTTTCATCCCATGGAAGCGTCAGTCTTCTGCCTATGGCTATTCTCAGGCACTGGACGGCACATGGGAGCGTTATACGCGTGAAACCGGTCGTTATGGCGCAAGCCGTACCAATTTCGGTGATGCAATCCATTTTGTCGGCTGGTATCACAAACAGAGCAATGTCAGTAACGGCATCTCTCTGAATGATCCGTATAATCTGTATCTGGCTTATTATTCCGGCCATGGCGGCTATGCAAAAGGCAGCTGGCGCGGCAATGCCATGGTGCAGCGCGCAGCCAAAAAAGCCACGAATATTTCGCAGCGTTATGCAGCACAGCTTCGTAACTGCGGACGTATGTAACTAGAGCGGTTTACGTTCAGATTGGATCATAGCGCTCGCTCTGGATTCTATTTGATCGCATTATAACTGCCCCAGAGCGTGTCGCGGAAAAGCGGGCACCGGTTTTCCGATAACGACATGCGTAAAAACAAAAAAACAGAGCATTTCCTATGATCCAAGATAAACTGGAAATGCTCTGACATTTGAGCCGGTTCAAACCGGCTCGGCACCGCCATAAGCGATAAAAAACGGATTGGCATAGTCGCAGTCAGACGGCTGGTTGCGCTTACCATAGGTCAGCGGCAGGTCATCCAGCGTCAGTGTTTTACCGCCCGCTGCCCGTAGCACCGCATCACCTGCTGCTGTATCCCACTCCATTGTCCGGCTGAAACGCGGATAGACATCGGCCTGACCTGCAGCAAGCAAACAAAATTTTAAAGACGAGCCGACAGTCACACAGGAAGCAATGGCCTGTTCTTGTAAATAAGCATTTGTTTCCGGTGTATTATGAGAGCGACTGGCTACAGCGGTTTTTTGCTCACCGCATTCACGCACATGCAAACGTATTTTACCTGCCAGAACATCCGGCTGCACATCATATTGCCATGCACCGGCCGGTGATCCGCAATACAGCCTGCCGCTGACCGGCGCATAAACCACGCCACTGACCGGTACACCATTTTCAATCAAAGCAATATTGACGGTGAAGTCACCGTTGCGCAGCACAAATTCTTTAGTGCCGTCCAGAGGATCGACAAGGAAAAAACGCTCGCGGATTTCAACGGGGCCGTTACCGGCCGCCATCTCCTCTTCCGCAACCACAGGCACATCAGGCAGAAAAGCACGTAAAGCTTTGAGAATAACCTCTTCGGCAACGTGATCAGCTTCGCTCACAGGAGACGCATCCGGCTTCAGACTGATCTCACAACCCGTCTCGTAAAATCGCATAATCTCGCGACCGGCCTCAAGCGCTGCCTGTTGCATCACCGCCATGAGATCATCATTGGCCAGTGACGTCTTTTCAATGCTCATGCTAAGTTCCTCACACCCGATCAGGGCGACATATAACATTTTCCCCGTCGAAGGAACATGGATATCTGGGCGTTAGAGCATTTCCAGCAAAAGTGCGAAGCGGTTTTGCGTCGGATAATGCGATAAAAACAAAGAGATAGAGCGGTTCCAACGATTCACTCTTAACTGGAGCCTCTCTAAATCGACCAGCCCTCATCGACCAGACTGTTCATCAGGCCACGTTGATTGAGATATTTTTCTATCTCATCGGCCAGATCATCCACACTGCCTGTCTGCCCGTGCAAATGCAGTTCCGGCGCTTCCGGTCGCTCATAAGGGGCATCAATACCGGTGAAATCACGAATTTCACCGGCGCGGGCTTTGGCATAAAGCCCTTTCACATCTCTGGCTTCGCAGATATCCAGCGGCGTATCGACAAAAATCTCAACAAAATCATGCTCTCCGGCAAGGTGCCGCCCCAAAGCACGATCTTGCGCCAAGGGTGAAATCACTGATACCAGCACGATCAATCCCGCATCCAGCATCAGGCGTGATGTTTCAGCCACGCGACGGATATTCTCGCTGCGCTCCTCAGCTGAAAAGCCCAGATCGCTGTTGAGACCATGACGCAGATTATCACCGTCGAGAATGAATGTATGTTTCCCCGCCAGATGCAGACGCTGTTCCAGCACTGTGGCCAAGGCCGACTTACCGGAACCGGACAGACCGGTGAACCATAACAGCGCCGGTTTTTGATATTTCTGCTCAGCCCGCTCTGCCGGCGTAACCTTTGCCGCCTGTACATGGATATGCGAGGCCTTGCGCAGAGAATGATCAATCAGTCCGGCAGCAACGGTAGCATTGGTCAGCCTGTCGATCAGAATGAAAGAACCGGTCGCACGATTTTTCCCGTAAGAATCAAAGGCCAGCGGCGCGGAAAGCTGCAACGCTACCTGCCCGATTTCATTCATCTGCAACTGGTCAGCCGGTTCCTGCGCGAATTTTTTTTCCGTATTTTCAATATCAATCCGGTAATTGAGCGTATTGACGGTCACACTGACCTGATCAGTCTGACTGCGCAGCCAATATTGCCGCCCTGCCCGTAACGGCTCCTGGGCGAACCAGACCAGCTTAGCCGCCAAGCGATCACTCACCTGCGGTCGCGATTGCGGATGCGTCAGCATATCGCCACGGGAAATATCGCGTTCGTCTTCCAGTACCAGCGTTACTGCCTGACCGGCATGAGCTGTTTCCAGTTCGCCGTCAGCGGTCACAATATAGCGGATCGCAGAACTTACACCGGAACGGGCGACCGTAATTTCATCACCGACTCTAATCTGCCCCGATGCAACCGTGCCTGCAAATCCGCGAAAATCCGCATGGGGGCGACTGACATACTGCACCGGAAAACGAAAATCCAACTCTTCGTCAGATGCATTATCGGCGGCCACAGTCTCCAGCCACTCCAGCAGCGAAGCCCCCTGATACCAAGGCATATTCTCTGAAGCCGTGCGGATATTATCGCCAAAGCGTGCCGATACCGGAATAGCCTGAATGGTGCTGAAACCAAGCTCCTGCGCAAAGGACTGATAATCCTGCACAATCTGATTAAATACCGCCTCATCATAACCAATCAGGTCAATCTTATTCACTGCCAGCACAATATGGCGGATGCCTAACAGCGAAGCGATAAAACTATGACGGCGCGTCTGCTCCAGCAGCCCTTTGCGGGCATCGACCAGCACTATAGCAAGGTCTGCGGTAGAGGCACCGGTCACCATATTGCGCGTATATTGCAAATGCCCCGGTGTATCGGCGACGATAAAACGCCGCTTTGGTGTGGCGAAAAACCGGTAAGCCACATCAATGGTGATACCCTGCTCACGCTCAGCTTCCAGCCCGTCCACCAGCAATGCAAAATCAATATCATCGCCTGCCGTGCCATGATTACGGCTGTCCTGATGCAGTTGTGATATCTGATCTTCAAACAGGGTTTTGGCATCATAGAGCAGCCGCCCGATCAGCGTGGATTTACCATCATCCACAGAACCGCAAGTCAGAAACCGCAAATGCGATTTGTGCTCCTGCGCCTCCAGATAATCCTTGATTATTGTATCCGGCTGCTCACGGGTCAGTGTCTCCGTCATCAGAAATATCCTTCCCGCTTTTTCTTCTCCATGGAACCGGCTTCATCACGATCAATGAGCCGCCCCTGCCGCTCCGATGTACGCGTCAGCAACATTTCTTCCAATATTTGCGGCAGTGTTTGTGCCTGTGATTCAATTGCGGCCGTCAGCGGATAGCACCCCAATGTGCGAAACCGCACCATGCGGGTTTCAATCTTTTCACCCGCGCGCAATTGCAGCCGGTCATCATCAGCCAGAATAAGCATATTATCACGCTCAACCACCGGACGGGGTGCCGCAAAATAGAGCGGTACAATCGGGATATTTTCCTGATGGATGTAATGCCAGATATCGGCCTCCGTCCAGTTGGACAGCGGAAAGACCCGGATCGACTCGCCCGTCTGAATACGTGTATTGTAGATATTCCACATTTCAGGACGTTGGTTTTTCGGATCCCAGCTATGGGTCGCATTGCGGAAGGAAAAAACCCGTTCCTTGGCGCGGGATTTCTCCTCATCGCGCCGTGCGCCACCAAAGGCAGCATCAAAACCGTATTTATCCAATGCCTGACGCAGGGCTTGCGTTTTCATCACATCCGTATGCACGCTTGATCCGTGAACAAACGGATTAATACCGGCCTCAACACCCTGCTTGTTAATATGCACACGCAGATCAAGCTTATAGGCTTTGGCCTGCGCATCACGGAAGGCGATCATTTCCTTGAATTTCCATGTTGTATCAACATGAAGAAACGGAAATGGCGGTGGTGCCGGATAAAAAGCCTTGCGTGCCAGATGCAACATTACAGATGAATCTTTGCCGACCGAATAGAGCATCACCGGCTTTGTAAAACTGGCTGCCACCTCACGAAAGATATGGATGGCCTCGGCTTCCAGCCTTTGCAGATGGGTCAAAGGCCGAATGTTGTGATCGACACCGGTTGCCGGATAATCAGAGGGAAGCGGCACAAGATCCGCCACATGCAGTGCAAGGCTCATACTCAATTCCGTATTTTTATCCGGCACTAAATTTCACGCTGAAAAATACTATCCGGAGAGGAAACATGCGCATCATCATGCCGAAAGACCGCACAAGTGAGAAAGGATGATATCTTTAAGTTTACCGGTGAATGTCATTTTCATTGCGCCGGACCGACCGCAAATGGAATGCCGTTCTCCGGCACGGGAAATCCTGATTTTCACTGATATGCGCTGTGCTTTTATCTTGCACACTGTCTGCCGCTCAGCATAACCTGCCGACCGGAGATCAGGACGGGGATGATTTATGGAAAAAACAGCTTGTGTGATTGCCGGAGCCGGTGTGGTTGGTCTGGCAATTGCCCGTGAAATGGCCATGCGCGGTTTTGAAACACTGGTGCTTGAAGCCGAGCATATGATCGGTACGCATACATCGTCCCGTAATTCCGAAGTCATCCATGCCGGTATCTATTACGAACCCGATAGTCTGAAAGCCCGTTTCTGCGTTGAAGGCAAAGAGCGTCTTTATGCTTATGCCGCGGCACAGGGCATTCCGCATAAACGCTGCGGCAAGCTGATTGTTGCGACCTCCGAAGCTCAACATGCGGCACTGGATAAAATTGTGGCGCGTGCAACAGCCTGTGGTGTACATGATCTGCAACGGCTGAGTGCGGCAGAAGCGCAGGCGCTGGAACCCGCCATCCGCTGCACTGCCGCTTTGTTCTCCCCCTCTACCGGTATTATCGACAGTCACGCGCTAATGCTGAACCTGCAAGGCGATGCGGAAAATCATGGTGCGGCCATTGCCTTCAACACCGAAATTCTGCGTATTGAGCAAATTGACGGGGGCTTTTCCATTACCACCCGCGACCGTGAAAGCGGCGAAGAATTCACTTTGGAAGCCGAACGCTTTATCAATGCTGCCGGTCTAGGAGCGCAAACTATTGCAGCAACCATTAACGGGCTGGCATCAGAGCATATTCCGGCACTACATCTTGCCAAGGGTAATTATTTCTCAGCATCCGGCAAAAATCCGTTCTCGCATCTGATCTATCCGGTACCGGAAGATGGCGGCTTGGGCGTTCATCTGACGCTTGATCTTAACGGGCAAATGCGTTTCGGACCTGATGTCGAATGGCTCGGCAAAGAGATATCGCCCGCCAATCTCGATTATTCCGTTGATCCGCAGCGGGGTGACCGTTTCTATGCCGCAATACGCCAATACTGGCCGGAACTGCCGGACGGTGTTTTACAGGCGACCTATAGCGGCATCCGCCCGAAACTAAGTGGTAAAGGTGAATTCGCAGCGGACTTCCGGATTTCCGGCAGTACTGATCACGGTATAACAGGGCTTATCAACCTGTTCGGCATTGAAAGTCCCGGGCTGACCTCCAGCCTTGCTATTGCCGCTCATGTCAGCAGATCGATGCAATAAAACGCTACAAATATCGCAGCGATACTTGTACCTGAATATGCAAGTCGCGGAATTTACCGGACAAACAGCCGGTAAATTCACAATTCCAATATTATTTTTTTACCTGCTTAGATGCTGTTTTCTTTTTAGCAGACTGGGTTGCTGAAACAGCTTTTTTGCCTTTGACAATTTTTCCAGCAGCCGTTTTCTGAGCAACAGACTTCTGCACATGCGCTGACACAGAGGCACTGGCAACAGGTGCAGCCTGTGCAACAACCGGAGCAATCATACCAAGGGCCGCAATTGCAATAATGAAACGTTTCATAAAAATCACCTTTTATAAATATTAAATTCCACCACAATTCATTCTCTGTAAAAAAGCAATGAAATGCTTTGAAAAAATATATCCGAATACATGAATGGAAAATGAACAAAATATTCTTATATTTTTATTTAACGCCTTGAATAAATTACTTTATTCAAGGCGTTAAATATTATTCCGGAATATAATTCAATATAGGACCAAGCCAGCGCTCGACATCTGCAACCGGCATAGTCTTACGACCTGCATAATCCTCCACCTGATCACGCTCAACCTTGGCCACACCGAAATAATAACTGTCCGGATGCGAGAGATAGAGGCCGGAAACCGAAGAACCCGGCCACATCGCATAGCTTTCCGTCAGTTCCACACCTGTGGTTGCCGTGGCATCCAGCAGGCGGAACAAAGTCGTCTTTTCCGTATGATCAGGTTGTGCCGGATAGCCTGGTGCCGGACGGATACCCGCATAAGGTTCACCGACAAGCTGATCGGGCGTAAAGGTCTCATCCTTCGCATAGCCCCAGAATTCTTTACGCACCCGCTCATGCATCGCCTCAGCAAAAGCTTCAGCAAAACGGTCGGCCAGCGCTTTAACCAGAATGGAGGAGTAATCGTCATTGGCGCGTTCAAAGCGCTCGGCAATCGCCACTTCCTCAATACCGGCAGTGACAACAAAACCACCGATATAATCCGCCTTGCCGCTATCCTTAGGCGCCACGAAATCCGATAGCGCCACATTCGGACGGCCGTCGCGTTTCGATAGCTGCTGACGCAGGGTGTAGAACGTATCCGTATGCTCGAGACGGGTTTCATCCTTATAAAGATGAATATCATCGCCCGTCACATTGGCCGGCCAGAAGCCGATGACCGCACGCGGTGCAAACCATTTCTCGTCAATGATCTTCTTCAGCATGGCTTGCGCATCTTCATAAAGCTGACGCGCGGCAGGACCTTGTTTTTCATCATCGAGAATGGCTGGGAACCGGCCTTTCAGTTCCCATGTCTGGAAGAACGGCGTCCAGTCAATATAGCGCGCCAGTTCTTGCAGATCATAGGTTTCAAAGACTTTGGTACCGAGGAAAGACGGCTTCGGCGGAGTATAGTTTTCCCAATCCAGTTTTTCGCTATTTTCACGGGCGCGCGCTAGCGGCAGGCGTTTTTTCTCCGCCTCGCTCCGTTCATGGGCAGCCGTGACCTTGGCGTATTCCGCGCGAATATCGGCAACATAGCCGTCTTTCTGCTCCGGCGATAGCAGCTGTGACACAACACCAACGGCGCGGCTGGCATCCAGCACATAGACGGTCTGGCCACGCTGATATTTCGGATGGATTTTCACCGCAGTATGCACACGGCTGGTCGTAGCGCCGCCAATCAGCAATGGCAGGTCAAAGCCCTCGCGCTCCATCTCTGCGGCCACATGCACCATCTCATCCAGCGACGGTGTGATAAGACCGGACAGACCGATAATGTCCACCTTCTCGTCTTTTGCCACCTGCAGGATTTTCGCGGCTGGCACCATCACACCGAGATCGATGATTTCATAATTGTTGCAGGCCAGCACAACACCGACAATATTCTTGCCGATATCATGCACGTCGCCCTTCACGGTCGCCATCAGAATTTTACCGGCACTCTGGCGCTCTTCCCCGCCATTCTGCGCCTTTTCTTCTTCCATATAAGGCAGCAGAACCGCCACAGCCTGTTTCATCACGCGGGCAGATTTCACCACCTGCGGCAGGAACATTTTGCCTGAACCGAACAGATCACCCACCACATTCATACCGGCCATCAACGGGCCTTCAATCACATGCAGCGGACGCTCGGCGCTCTGGCGTGCTTCTTCCGTATCGGCCTCAATATATTCGGTGATACCGTTGACCAGCGCATGTTCAATACGCTTCTCAACGCTCCACTCACGCCAGCTGAGATCTTTCTCTTTGGCTTCTTTACCGGCAGTGCCGCGAAAACGCTCGGCAATTTCCAATAGGCGTTCGGTCGCATCCTCACGACGGTTCAGCACCACATCTTCGCAGGCTTCACGCAATTCCGGATCAATGGATTCATAAACCGCCAGCTGCCCTGCATTGACGATCCCCATATCCATACCAACCTGAATGGCATGATAAAGAAACACCGCATGCATCGCCTCGCGTACCGGCTCATTACCGCGGAACGAGAAGGACAGGTTGGAAACACCGCCGGAAATATGCACATGCGGCAGGGTTTCAATGATATCCTTGGTCGCATCAATGAAATCATTACCGTAATTATTATGCTCTTCGATCCCTGTCGCCACGGCAAACACGTTCGGATCGAAGATGATATCTTCCGGCGGGAAACCGACCTGCTCGGTCAGAATTTTATAGGCGCGGGTACAAATCTCAACTTTGCGTTCTTTAGTATCCGCCTGTCCCACCTCGTCAAAAGCCATCACCACCACGGCAGCACCATAGGCACGCACCAGCTTGGCATGATGAATAAAGGCTTCTTCGCCCTCTTTCATTGAGATGGAATTGACCAGCGGCTTGCCCTGCACGCATTTCAGACCGGCCTCAATCACATCCCATTTGGAACTGTCAATCATCACCGGCACACGGGCAATATCCGGCTCGGCAGCAACCAGATTGAGATAATCCACCATCACCTTCTGGCTGTCGATCAGACCTTCATCCATATTGATGTCGATGATCTGTGCGCCATTATTCACCTGATCGCGGGCAACATCGAGCGCCGTAGTGTAATCACCGGCGGTAATCAGCTTTTTGAAACGCGCAGAACCCGTGACATTGGTACGCTCGCCGACATTCACAAACGGAATATCCTTGGTCAGCGTAAACGGCTCAAGACCACTCAAACGCATCAGTGGTGCCAGTTTCACCGGCTTGCGCGGTTCGTATTTGCCTGTGGCTTCAGCAATAGCGGTAATATGTTCCGGCGTAGAACCGCAGCAGCCGCCTACCACATTGACCAGGCCTTCACGCGCAAAATCTTCCATCTGCGCGGCCATCACCTCCGGCGTCTCATCATAACGACCGAATTCATTCGGCAGGCCGGCATTCGGATAGGCGCAGACAAAAGTATCGGCAACACCTGAAATTTCCGCCAGATGCGCGCGCATGGCATTGGCACCCAGCGCACAATTGAGACCGATTGTGAACGGGCGCGCATGGCGCAGCGAATACCAGAAAGCTGTTGGCGTCTGACCGGAAAGTGTGCGGCCGGAGAGATCAGTAATCGTACCAGAAATCATCAGCGGCAAACGGATGCCTTTTTCCGCAAAAACCTGTTCGCAGGCAAAGACCGCAGCCTTGGCATTGAGCGTATCGAAGATGGTTTCGATCAGAATAATATCCGAACCACCATCAACCAGACCATTGATCTGCTCGGCATAGGCAATGCGCAGATCATCAAATGTCACGGCGCGGAAACCCGGATTATTCACATCCGGCGACAGGGAAGCCGTACGGTTTGTTGGCCCCAAAGCTCCGGCAACAAAACGGCGACGGCCATCCTTTTGTTGTGCACGCAGAGCGGCACGGCGGGCAAGTCGTGCACCATCGCGGTTCAGATCATAAACCGCCTCTTCCATGCTGTAATCGGCCTGCGCGATAGAGGTGGAAGAGAATGTATTGGTTTCGAGAATATCCGCTCCGGCCATCGCATAGGCATAATGAATTTCTTCAATTGCCTGTGGCTGGGTCAGGGTCAGAAGGTCATTATTGCCCTGCAAATGGCACTCACAAGCGGCGAAGCGCTCACCACGGAAATGCTCTTCATGGAAACCCAGCCCCTGAATCTGTGTGCCCATCGCGCCGTCAAGAATTAGGATGCGTTCACGGGCAGCTTTCTGCAAAGCGGCAAGCACTTCCGAACCATCCGGCTTTGCAGCGACGGGGCCAAACAGATCATCCAGTGAAGTGCTCATTATATTTCCTGCCTGTTACTCAAATAGTTTTGAGTTGATGACATAAACATATCTTTATGTCAAATACACAATCCCTCTATTCCTGCTTTCAACTGCTCACCGAACGCGCCATTGTCGTTATGATTTGTGAAATCACCGGCATAAATTCGCCGCAGTTTTTCCGTGGCTTCAGCGTATATTGGAAAAAGCAAATTCCGGTTTGTATCGCAGGAATAATTACAGTCATGCAGCGTTCATCTCTCAGAGAGTACCATGCCCGATGCGCCGGATAAGCATATGCCATGAAACGCTGACAGAAGTTTATTGAGTGCGCCTTCATTGAGGAGAAACAGAAATGAGAAGACTGCTTTCTTATTTTACTGCGGCGCTGACAGCGCTGACCATGAGCATTTTGTCTTTCGGCACTGTAGCGCAAGCGCAGCCGGTTGCAGCCGCTCATAGTGCTGTGTTGCAGGATATGACCGCAGCAAAACAAGGCCTGAGCCGGAATGTTCAATATTATCCGGAGCGCCGCGAATATCGCGAAAGACGGCATTATGATCGCCGTTACGACCGTCGCTATGATCGGCGTTATGACCGGCCGCGCCACTGGAACCGTCCGCACTACCGGCCGTATTACAGACCTTATTATCAGCCGCAGTTCCGCTATTATCGTCCGGCACCGCCGCGTTATTACCGTCCGGCACCGGTTTACCGCTCCGGCCGTAATGCCCACATCAACTGGTGCTACAACCGTTACCGGTCTTACCGCGCATCGGACAATACGTTCCAGCCGAATTACGGTCCGCGCCGACAGTGCTACTCCCCTTATATCTGAGCAAGCCCTGCTGACAGAAACAAAAACGCCGCCTGTTTCAGGCGGCGTTTTATTAGATACCGTACGCCCTATTGTGCGCACAAAACCCGCTCTGACATTTTAAAATCAGAGCAGAATAATCAGCTGATCAGGTAACATAAGAGCCGATTGAAGCCGCAACGAGACCGATCGCCACAGCAATCAATGCGCCATAAACACGCGGCTTATCCAGCAAAACAGCGAATGCTGAAAACCATGCGACGATTGCCGCACCGAGTGCAAACAAGAAGCCGGGCTTGTCATAAACTACAAGATTTACGGTTATCAGGGCACCAATAATCAGCGCGCCGAAAACGATCATCATGCCCATGGCATATTTTTCATAATCGTCCATATGCATTTCCTATGTACCAGCCCGTGCGGGCTTAAAGCAGATTTAAACACAGCCTGCAGTGCAATAACCGCCAGCTTGTTATCATTTCAAAGCCAGACAATCACTTTTAACGTGAATCTTCAACCGCAGATCGCCATGAATATCAGCAATCGCACTGCTTTTCAGGGGATTATTTCAGGCAATGGTTGATGTGAAATCAGCTGAATAGCGCATTTCGCGCAACGGGCGCACGGCCTGTGTCGTCGCATCATAGGTCGGATGCGCTTTAAAGGCGGCCAGTGCAGCTTCGTCACGGAACTCGCCATAAACAACCAGATCAATCCGGTCACACATCGGATCAACTTTGCTGTTCGCCACAACTTCAAAACATTCGGAATGGGGAATCGTCGCCAGAGCCCGTAAACGGCGACATACATCCTCCACGTCCTGATCTTCTTTGACGCTGAAAAATACAATATGCCGTATCACGAGTGTTTCCTAACCAGCCGGTTGATATGAAGAATGGTTATCTATCATATGGGCGCCGGAAAAGTCATCTTCAATTCAATGTGAAAATTGGGCATTAAGCCGCTTCACGGTCTGCTTCAGTACCCGGAGCAAGCCGGACTTCAAGCCCGTTCAGATCCTGCGTCATAATAATCTGGCAGGAAAGCCGCGAATTATCCTCGACATGGAAGGTCTGGTCGAGCTGATCCAGTTCTTCATCCTGCGGATCATAGAGCTTACCCGCCCATTCCGGTGTCACATAGACATGACAGGTGCCGCAGGCACAGGCACCACCGCATTCCGCTTTAATATTCAGCCCCCAGTCACGGATAACCTCCATAACGCGAAAGCCCTCGAGAGCCTCAAGCGTATGGCGCTCGCCTTTTTGGTCGGTAACATGAATGAGAAGCGTATCAGAACTCACAACAATGCCTTTTGAGTAGCGCAGACGTGGGGTGATATTAGAGCGTTTCCAGCTAATACTGAATCATTAGAAATGCTCTATCTCTTTGTTTTTACGCGCATCTTGTTCCGAAAACCGCTTCGCACTTTTCGGGATGCGCTTTATGGTAGATAATGTTTTCGGCACATAAAACAAGCTTTATTCCTGTTTCCCGATGCCGATGCCGTGATTTGGCACAATCTCCCACCATTCAGGCCGGAAGACCAACCAGCCGTTTAGAACCCCTGTCGTCGCCGCCAGCTATAGCCTGCCAGTCCCTGCTCCGCACCATGAATACCACCGGCAACAGGCTGATAATACAGACCGGCATCATGCAATTCGCCAGCCAGCAGACGCCGCAAAGTCCGCGCATCACTAATCTGCAAAGTATCAAAACCAGCGCGCAGCATAGCGCCGATCTGATCAATATGAACGGCACCTGATGCCCTGATCTCACCGGAAAATCCGTAATGGGTGCGAAGCCGTGCAGCCTTGGAAAAAGACCGTCCGTCGTTGAAAGCCGGAAAATCCAGCACCAGAATATCAATATGTGCCAGATCATCCAGCAAAGTGTCGAGCGCCTCACCGGCTTCAACCCGCACACCGATACGGATACTTTTGCGCAGACGGTTTGGCTGTGTGTTCAGCTCTGACCAAAGGGCGAGCGATAAAAGCACAGCTGTATGATCCGTAATTTCCTCAAGCGTCTCAATCGCGACAAATTCATCCCCGGTCAGGCCGTTGCGTGACCAGACGACAGGCAATGCAACATCCGTCATGCATCTGCTCCCTTTGTTTTATCCTTATGCAAATGCTGTTCGAGACCACCCAGATGAATACCGCATTCGGTTTTACCCGAACCGGACCAACGTCCTGCCCGCTGATCTTCATCATCACTGACCGGCCGCGTGCATGGCATACAACCAATAGAGCGGTAACCCTGCTCCACCAGCGGATGCGACGGCAGATGATGCGCCTCGCGATAGGTTTTCAGCTGTTCTGCATTCCAGTCTTTGAGAGGATTGATGCGGATATGCTGCCCCACAACCTCGAAAGCGGGCAGACTGTTACGCGTAGCCGCCTGAAATTGCTTGCGCCCCGTGAACCATGCCTGAAATGGTGCGATGCCCTGTGCAAGCGGCTGGACTTTGCGTAAATCGCAACAACGGTCTTTGTCTGTCAGGCACAGAGCGCTCAGCGGATCATGGGTTTTCAAAGCACTCGCGTCCGGCAGAAGATCGCGGACATCTGTCAGCCCCAGTTCCTGCACCAGTTGCGCCTGATAGCGCAATGTTGCCGGAAAATGCTTATTGGTTTGCAAAAACAAAATCGGCAGAGACGGCTGCACCTGCGCAATCAGATGCAGCAAAATTGCAGAATCCGCACCGAAAGAGGATACCGCAGCCAGCCCTGCGCCAAATTCCTGCACACTGGCAGCAATAATATCCTCAGCCGGAGCCTCACCATAAAGATGATTGAGATGCTGAACCCTGTCCGCAACCCGTTGATGCGTATCAGGCTGCATGGGCAGCCTCCCCGTAAAGTGCGGTTTTAAACGGCTGCGCCCCTAAGCGTCGATAGGTTTCGAGAAAACTTTCCTGAGGTGCACTGCGGATATTCAGATAGGTATTGACCACCGTCTCAATAGCATCCACCACGTCTTCAGAAGAAAAACCACGACCAGTAATGTCACCGATAGATGTCTGTTCATCGCCGGAACCGCCGAGCGTGATCTGGTACAGTTCCTCGCCCTTTTTCTCCACACCGAGAATCCCGATATGCCCGACATGGTGATGGCCACAGGCATTGATGCAGCCGGAAATTTTGATCTTCAGATCACCGATTTCTTCCTGCCGCGCCTGCGAACCGAAACGCTCGGAAATACGTTGCGCCACAGGGATGGAACGGGCATTGGCCAGCGCGCAATAATCGAGCCCCGGGCAGGCAATAATATCGGTAATCAGCCCTGCATTGGCTGTGGCAAGACCGGCCTGCTGCAATTGCGCATAAAGCACAGGCAAATCGGCCAGCGCCACATGCGGCAGCACCAGATTTTGCTCATGACTGACACGGATTTCACTTTGCGAAAAGCGCTCAGCCAGATCGGCCACAATATCCATCTGATCGGCTGACGCATCCCCCGGAATTTCCCCGATGGCTTTGAGCGAGATTGTCACCACACCATAATCAGGGTGTTTATGTGATGTCACATTGCGGGAAAACCACGAAGCAAAAGCCGCATCATTTTTACGTGTGGCAGCCACAAGCCCGTGTCCCTCTGCCCGTTCCGGCAATAAGGGGGCTGCAAAATAGGTATTGATGGCTGCAATATCCGTTTCCGGCAGTTTCAGATCACTGTCTTTAATCACCTGCCATTCGGCTTCAATCTGTGCCTGCAAATCCTCCAGTCCGGTTTCATGAACGAGGATTTTGATACGGGCCTTATATTTATTATCACGGCGGCCATGGAGATTATAAACCCGCACAATAGCGGTAATATAGGTTAGCAAATCCGCTTCCGGCAGAAAATCCCGCACCTTCTTGGCGATCATCGGCGTGCGCCCCTGCCCGCCGCCGATATAGACCGCAAAGCCACGCTGCCCTTGTTCGCTCTCTTTCAAATGCAACCCGATATCATGCACCTGAATGGCTGCACGATCTGCCTCTGCACCAGTTACCGCGATTTTGAATTTGCGCGGCAGATAGGAAAATTCCGGATGCAGTGACGACCATTGCCGCAAAATCTCGGCATAAGGGCGCGGATCGGCCACTTCATCCCGTGCCGCTCCGGCAAAATGATCGGCTGTCACATTGCGGATGCAATTGCCGGAGGTCTGGATGGCATGCATCTCCACCTCGGCCAGTTCTTCCAGAATGGCAGGAATATCGGTGAGCTTCGGCCAGTTGAACTGCAAGTTCTGCCGCGTTGTGAAATGCCCGTAACCACGGTCATAGACACGGGCAATATGCGCCAGCTTACGCATCTGACGCGAGGATAAAGTGCCGTAAGGAATAGCAATACGCAGCATATAGGCATGGAGTTGCAGATAGACGCCGTTCATCAGCCGCAGCGGCTTGAAGTGATCTTCGCTCAGCTCGCCGCTTAAACGACGTGCCACCTGATCGCGAAACTGCTCCACACGGGCGAAAACAAATTCGCGGTCAAACTCATCATACCGGTACATTTAACCCTCTCCCAACGCGCATTAAAACTCAACCGGCGACCGAATGCAGCCGTACCACAGGGGTGATCGTGGGGCCTGACAGGCGGATGCGCTCGCGCAGACGAACCGGAAACAGTTCGACACCACGCTCCTCGACCTCAATCAGATTGATATCCACCACCTCATCAAAACGGCTGGCCAGCTGACCGGCAGCTTCCAGTGCCGCAACCGCCTCGGGATGACGTGCCAGCAATGCACCGCGTATGGAGCTGGCCCAGTGGCCGTCCGCAGCAAGCCAGACCGAAACACCGTCGCTCAGACGATTGGCACTCAGGACTTTGACTGTCATTATGCTTTCTCCTTTTCACCGGCCTGCAAGATATGCAGCTCCGATGTGCTTATCAGTTGCTGCGCAAACGGGCGGGCACCTTCAAGCGAGGCACCGGCGACCGCATCACCGATGATCACCATCACCGGTCCTTGCAGCTCATTATGATTTTCCAGTTGAGCCAGATCTTTTAAGAGGCCATGCAGCATTACGCGCTCTATGCGTCCGGCATTTTCCACCACGGCGACCGCCGTATCCTCATGCAGACCGGCAGCGATCAGGCGACTTGCAACCGATGCAGCAACGCTTGCGCCCATATAAACGGCAATGGTCGCGCCGCTGAGCGCAAGCCGCGCCCAATCCGGCAGGATGTCCCCCGTCATATCGTGACCGGTGGTGAAAATCAGGGAGGATGCAACACCACGCAATGTCAAAGGCAACTGCATATCAGCGGCAGCTGCAATAGCTGAGGTAATACCGGGCACAATCTCGAAACTGACACCGGCTGCACGCAACGCCGCCATTTCTTCACCGGCACGGCCAAAAACCAGCGGATCACCGGATTTGAGCCGCACCACGCGCTGCCCGTCTTGAGCAAGCTCAACAAGCAACTGGTTGATTTCATCCTGACTTTTGCTGTGGCAGCCTTTGCGTTTTCCCACCGGAACACGCACCGCATCGCGCCTGCCCATGGCAACCACGCTCTCCGGCACCAGCGCATCGTAGAGGATCACATCTGCCTGCATCAGCACACGCTGGGCACGCAAGGTCAATAGGTCTTCAGCCCCTGGCCCTGCCCCGACCAGCCAGACATAACCGGAAGGGATATTCACCTCAGTCAGAGCCTGATCAGCCAGTTCCCGCGCAAGGTTCAGATCACCGCGCTCAACTGCTCGTGCCACTGCACCATTGAAGAACACATCCCAAAACTGGCGTCGCGTGACGCCTTTAGGCAGCGTGCTTTCCACCTTGTGGCGATAGTCAGCTGCCAGTTGTGCCAGCGCTCCGGTTTGCGGAGATAAAGCGGCACCGATTTCGCGACGCAGTTTCTGCGCCAATACCGGTCCTGCGCCTTCCGTGCCGATTGCTACGGCCACCGGCGCATGTGCCACCAGTGCCGGTGTGAAAAAATCGCAGAGATGCGGCCTGTCGACCACATTGACCGGAATATGCCGCGCTCTTATCTCATCAGCGATTTTTGCGTCCTGTGCGGCATCACCCGTCGCCACAAAAGCCAGTTTCACCTGAGAGAAATCATTGTCCTGCAAAATACCGGTACGTAAATGATAGCCACCATCCAGCACGAACTGCACCAGATCAGGCTCCGGCGTCTCACCTTCCGGCACAACAATGCGGATTTGAGCTGTGGTTTCAGCAATCAGGCGTGCCTTGTTCAGCGCTTCTTCCCCACCGCCGACAATCAGCACTGCCGCGCTGTCCACACGGAAGAAAGCCGGAAAAGCCGTTAATCTGGTTGGGTGAGCCGTCACAATCAGCACCTTTCAAAGGGTGGTTAAAGATTGTGCCGAGTATCGCGTATTCTGCGACCACTTATAAGCAACAGGCTTGTGCGCTTGCCCGCTGCGCCGCATCGCTTTTTCGCGTTTTGCAAATTTCGTGAAATTTAGTTCCGGAAACTGACAGCCGCCGGAATATGCACCGGCCAGCGGCGCGGCAGCACCGCGATAAGATCAAAGCGCAGAGAAAGCCTGTCATAATCCGGCTGACGGGCAAGCCAATGATCGGCAGCGGATTCAATCCGGTACAGATTCATAGTACTGACAGCTTCCATTGCCGCTTCAACGGAAGTACGCGCTTTAACCTCAACGATCAGTACAAGAGTGCCACGTCTGGCAATCAGATCAATCTCGCCAAAGCGGGTTTTATAGCGCCGCTCGACAATACGAAAACCTTTAAGCATCAGAGCAAAAGCGGCCAGCCGCTCCGCCCGTATTCCGCGAGAAAATGCCTGCTGCTTCGCTTTGTTTTTGCGCATGTCTTCTCCCCAAAACCGCTTCACACTTTTGGGAGACATGCGCGGCGGGTTTGACGCATCAGTTATTCGCCTTCAATATCATCAAACGCTGATACAGCTCGCCTTTTTGTTTACCGGTCATACGGGAGGCTTCACCCGCAGCTTTAGACGGTGAAAGCTCCTGTGCAAGCGAGAGCAACAGAGCATCAATATCCTGCTCGGTCACCGGTACGGAGTTTTGCAATGGCGCACCGACCAGCAAAACCACTTCACCGCGAATACGGTCTTCACCGTCATATTGCTCGCACAGCTCACCCAAAGTCGAGGTTGAGAAAGTCTCATAGGCTTTGGTCAGTTCACGGCACAAAGCGGCAGGGCGATCCGCGCCGAAAACGGCTGCCATATCCTGCAAAGTATCCGAAGCACGGTTGGGTGATTCAAAAAAGATCAACGTCGTATCAATGATCTTGTAGGTTTCAAGCTTGTTGCGGCGCTGCCCCTGTTTAGAAGGCAAAAATCCGCAAAACATGAAACTGTCAGTCGGCAGACCGGAGGCCATCAAAGCCGCCATCACCGCAGAAGCACCAGGCACCGGCACCACTTTATAACCGGCATTGCGGGCTTCCTCGACCAGACGATAGCCCGGATCAGACACCAACGGTGTACCGGCATCGGAAACCAGTGCCACGCTTTTACCGGATGCCAGTGCCTCCAGAATTTTCGGACCGGCTTCAGCAGCATTATGCTCGTGATAGGCAATAGGACGACGGGCAATCGCAAAACGGTTGAGCAAAACACGGGTGACGCGTGTATCCTCGCAGGCCAGCACATTGGCGGAAGCCAACACTTCCAGCGCCCGCAAGGTTATATCACCGAGATTACCGATCGGCGTGGCGACAATATAGAGCGCAGGCTCAATCGGGCGGGCGCGGAAAGTCTGCTCCCCGACCACATAGCTGCGCGTTTCCTGTAAATTGTCTTCCACAACATATCCTTGTCTAAGATTTACGCAGTCAGTTCAGCGACCAGCGTATTGAGCAGCAAAGCACCATCCGGCGTGGCGCGCAGGTAACTACCATCCAGCAGCTCCAGAAAATTCTGTTCCTGCAACTGAGCAAGCCGCTGCGGTTTCAGACCATGGCCGGTCAGTTTCTGATAGCGGTTAAGATCAACGCCCTCTTTCAGACGCAGCCCCATCATCAGAAACTCATCGCCTTCCTGTTCTGCTGTCAGATATTCTTCTTCAATAATACCGTGACCGGAGGCTTCAACCTTATCCACCCATGTTTCCGGATGTTTCTCGGTAATGGTCACCGTGCGTGTGCCGTTCTCACGGAAACGTCCATGCGCACCAGGGCCGACGCCGACATATTCGCCATAGCGCCAATAGACCAGATTATGCTGGGACTCGCGCCCTGCAACCGCATGGTTGGAAATCTCATAGGCCGGAAGCCCCAGTTCTGCCGTCACGCGCTGGGTTTCTTCATAAAGTGCGGCGGCATGATCCGGCTCCGGCGTGGTCAGCTTGCCAGCCTTCCAAAGATTATAGAACTGCGTGCCTTCTTCAATTGTCAACTGATAGAGCGACAAATGATCGGCTGCGAGGGCTACAGCCTCGCGCAATTCCGCATTCCAGTCAGCAATTGTCTGGTCAGGACGGGCATAAATCAGATCAAAAGACAAGCGCGGGAAAATCTCACGTGCCAGACCAATCGCCACTTTTGCCTCGGCAACAGAATGCAACCGCCCGAGACGCTTGAGATCGCGGTCATTCAGCGCCTGTACACCGAGCGATACACGATTGACACCGGCAGCGCGGTAGCCACGAAAACGGTCGGCCTCCACACTGGTCGGATTGGCCTCCAGCGATACTTCAATATTCTCGGCAACGGACCAGTATTTGGCGATACCGTCCAGCAAAGCGCCGACGGTTTGCGGCTGCATCAGCGATGGTGTGCCGCCACCAAGAAAGATACTGGTAACAGTGCGTGGTCCTGTCCGCTCGCGCAAAGTCGCCATTTCACGCAGAAAGCTCTGCGCAAAACGCGGCTGATCCACCGGCTGATGCCGCACATGCGAGTTAAAATCGCAATAAGGACATTTGGCCATGCAGAACGGCCAATGCAGATAAATGCCGAAAGCATGATCCCCGTCTGCCTGCAAGATGGGCAGCGGGTTCACACTATTTGCATTAGCGACAGCAGACAGGGACTGCATTATTTAACATCCGCCATGGCAAATTTTGCTTCGGCAAACAATTTGAATGCGCGTGCACGATGCGACAAGGCATGCGCATCACCCGGTTTCCAGCCATGTTTTTCCGTCGCGGTCATTTCACCGAATGTCTTGTCATAACCATCCGGCAGGAACAACGGATCGAAACCAAAGCCGTCATTGCCGCGTGGCGTAACAATCTGGCCTTCCACTTCACCGCGGTAATATTCTGCATGACCATCCGGCCAGCACAGGCAGATCACGGAAACAAAGCGGCCTTTACGCTGTTCCGGCTGCAATGAGCCTGCGGCTTCAAGCTTATCGATGACTTTGCCCATCGCCATATTGAAATCGCGGCTGCCATCCGGTAGTTCTGCCCAATTGGCTGTGTAAACACCAGGCTCACCGCCCAGCGCATCAACCATCATACCGGAATCATCCGAGAGAGCCGGCAGACCGGTAGCTTCAGCCGCAGCAAAAGCTTTAATGTAAGCATTCTGTTCAAAGGTTGTACCGTTTTCATCCGGCTCAGGCAGACCAAGCTGACCGGCGGACTGGGTATCAAAACCGAATGGCCCGATCAGATCCGCAAACTCTTTCAGCTTGCCTGCATTGTGACTTGCAACAACCAGTTTGCCTTTGCTCAGCTCTCTCATCAGTTTATCCATTATTCCATAATTTGGGTTCAGCGAATTCCAGTGAATTACCTGAAGGGTCGCGGATGTAAAGGGAGCGCGCGCCATTCGGCCAATCAAATTCACGCTCAATCTCTATGCCATGCTTCTCAAAATGCTGCCTCCAATCCGCGATGTCCTCGCGGCTGGCGGCAAAACACATATGACCTGCGCCGGTCGTACCGTGGGTCGGGATCGGTAGCGCACCTTCCGGCGCCGGTTTTACAGTCTCTTTTGCATCAAAAATCAGCAAAACTCCTGTACCGCAGCGAAAAAATGCATTGCGATGATTATAGGGCAATGCCAGTTCCAGCCCCAGAATATCGCGGTAGAACTGCACCGCCTCTTCGATATCACGCACATAGAGCGCAGTTTCAAGAATATGTTTCGGTTTCAGCTGCTCGTTTTGCATTATGAATCTCCTGCCGGTCATCATTGTTACGGAAATACTCCGGCCTGTTTATAACAGGTTCCGGTTTGACCTCCGCTCACGATCGGGTGAATTATCCAATTAAATTATTGGATAATTCAGAATGCATTCAGAGCAGCCTGTTTCCGAATTAAGAAACAGCCATTTTCTGCAGGTCAACCAGACGCTTGATACCGTTGCGTGCCAGCACCATCAGCGCCGCAAACTCATCATCCGTGAATGGCTCACCTTCGGCAGTACCCTGCACTTCAACAATACCGCCGCGACCGGTCATTACGAAATTCGCATCAGCTTGTGCGGATGAATCTTCCGGATAATCCAGATCGATCACCGGCACACCTTCATAAATACCGCAGGAAATAGCAGCAACATGGTCTTTGAGAACCTTGTCGACCTTCACCATCTGGCGGGCTTCCATCCAGCGCAGGCAATCATGCAACGCAACCCAGCCGCCGGTAATCGCCGCAGTACGGGTGCCGCCATCAGCCTGAATAACATCGCAGTCAACAGTGATCTGATATTCACCCAGAGCCTGCATATCCACAACAGCGCGCAATGAACGGCCGATCAGACGCTGAATCTCCTGTGTGCGACCACCCTGTTTACCGCTGGCGGCTTCACGACGCATACGATCGCCGGTTGAGCGCGGCAGCATGCCATATTCCGCCGTGACCCAGCCTTTACCGCTGTTGCGCATCCAGCCCGGAACCTTTTCTTCAAGGCTTGCGGTGCATAGCACATGAGTGTCGCCGAATTTGACGAGGCAGGAGCCTTCCGCATGTTTGGAAATACCGCGTTCAAAAGAGATTGCACGCATTTCGTCCGGAGTGCGTTTGGATGGACGCATGGATTTTCCTTTTAAAAACAATGCTGCATAAAAATAAGACAGCAGCCTGATTATAATCTGATAACACCTTTGAAAGGCATTTGTTTTGCTTCTAGAGCAGTTTCAGGAAAAGTGGAACCGCCTTCGCGGGGAAAATAGTTCGCCGGACTATTTCCCTACCCCGCTACGACCCGTCCGAAACTGCGTCAGGTAAAGAGGCGAAGTGGTTTCAAAATGAACCGCTCTGTACCGAAGTGACCAAATTTAAAGGAAAATCGGCGACTAATCATGCAAACAACTGATCCTGCCCTTTGCCCGCGCATGACAATAGCCTATATATTGCTCATAAACGGAGCAAATTGACGAATGATCAGATCAGAGCGTGCCGATAATCTGCATGCCCCTTTACAAGTGCTGGATCAGCGGTCGCGCGATATTTTCCAGCGCATTGTTGAGAGCTATCTGAATGACGGTGAGCCGGTCGGGTCACGTAATTTGTCACGTCTGCTGCCCCTGTCTTTATCTCCTGCTACCATCCGCAATGTAATGAGCGATCTGGAACATCTGGGACTGGTATATTCGCCGCATATTTCTGCTGGACGCATGCCGACCCAGTTGGGCTTACGGTTTTTTGTCGATGCCTTTATGGAGGTCAGCGACCTGCCTGCCGATGAGCGCAGCAGTATCGAACATCAGGTGCGTGCTGCCGGACATAATAATTCTGTTGAACATGTCCTGACTGAAGCCAGCCAGATTCTCTCCGGCCTGTCACGCGGCGCCGGTCTGGTGCTGGCCACCAAGGCCGAAGGCGCACTCAAACATATTGAATTTGTACGCCTTGAACCAACCCGCGCTTTAGCTGTGATGGTTACCCAGAGCGGTGATGTGGAAAACCGTGTTATTGATCTGCCTGCAGGTGTCACCTCTTCGCAGCTGATCGAGGCCTCTAATTTCCTTAATGCCCATATTCACGGCAAAACCCTTGCCGAAGCCCGTGCACAGATTGCAATCTTACGGGAAGAAACCCGTCAGGCACTCGACAGCCTGTCTCAGCATCTGGTGGAACAGGGGCTGGCAGTGTGGAGCGGCGCGGCCAGCGATCAGCAAACCAGACTGATCGTGCGCGGACGTTCCAATCTTTTGGAAAACATCTCCGCACAGGATAATCTGGAGCGGTTGCGCCTGCTATTTGACGATCTGGAAACCAAAGAGGGAATGATCCAGCTGCTGGATCTGGCCGAATCCGGTTCCGGTGTGCGGATTTTCATTGGTTCGGAGAATAAACTATTCTCTCTGTCTGGTTCCTCATTGGTGGTTGCCCCCTATCGCGACTCCGAACAACGGGTCATCGGCGCGCTTGGTGTGATCGGCCCCACAAGACTCAATTATGCCCGTATCGTACCGATGGTGGATTATACGGCCTCGCTGGTTTCCCGTCTGTTGCGGGGTTAAAACCGGTTTCACCCTGTTAATTTGCCGCGCCACAGAGCGATGGCCTTGATTTTCAGCACACAAACATCGATATCCCAGACAATATGATTCAAGACGGAAGAGAATAATGGCTGACGAAAAGAAAAACGGCGAAACCCCAGATCTTGGACAACGCGACCTGAATAATCCGCGTGACCGCGATGCTCTGAAGCGTGCCGCTGATGATTTTCTGAAAGCGCGCAAGGATGAAGCAGTTGCTGAAGCCGCAGAAGATGATGCTGCCGCGGAAGATGCCATCAACCCGCTTGCCGAATTGCAGGTGGAAAATAATGCGCTGAAAGACCAGATGATGCGTCTGGCTGCCGATATGGAAAATCTGCGTAAACGCACTGCCCGCGAAATGCAGGACGCGAAAGCCTATGCGGTGACCAATTTTGCCCGCGATATGCTTTCGGTTTCCGACAATCTGCGCCGCGCGCTGGATGCTATTCCGACAGATGCACTTGCTGAAGACACAGGTCTGAAAGCATTGGCTGAAGGCGTGGAAATGACTGAACGCGCAATGATCAATGCGCTGGAACGTCATGGCGTGACCCAGCTGTCGCCGGAAGGTCAAAAATTCGATCCGAATTTCCATCAGGCGATTTTTGAAGTGCCTAATACCGATGTGCCGAATAATACGGTCGTTCAGGTTATGCAAACCGGCTATGCCATTGGAGACCGCGTTCTGCGTCCGGCCATGGTCGGCGTTTCACGCGGCGGTCCTAAAGAATAAAATATTCTGACATTGCGGCTTAACATCTGTTTCAGTCGCTCAGTGTAAAGACAAAAACGGGCGCAGGGCTTTCCTTGCGTCCGCTTTTTATTGGACTGAATTTTCATAAAATTGCGCTACACAAGCATAAGCAACCCGGTACGATTTGCTTAATAAAAGGAGGACAAGACATGACATTTATCGATTTTATCGACTATGCCGGTGTCTTTGTCTTTGCCGCAACCGGTGCGCTAGCTGCCTCGCGCTGCCGTCTTGATATTATCGGCTTCATCTTTCTTGCCAATATGACCGCCGTCGGCGGTGGCGCTCTGCGTGATCTGATGCTGGGCAATACACCGGTTAACTGGGTGCGCGAGCCGCTCTATCTGCTGATCGGCACCAGTGCTGCGATTCTGGTCTATTTCACCGCGCATCGTGTTGAATCGCGTTATCGTATTTTGCTCTGGCTTGATGCCATAGGTATGGCGATGTTCAGCGTGATGGGCGCAGAAAAGGCACTGCATCTCGGTTTCAATGCATGGGTGGCCATCGTTGCCGGTATTTTCACCGCAACAATGGGCGGCGTCTTACGCGATGTGGTGGCAGGACAACCGTCCGTATTGATGCGTCGTGAAATCTATATTTCCGCAGCGCTTGCCGGTGCCTGTACGTTCGTGGCGCTGAGCGCGCTCAATGCACCGATTACATTCTCTGTGCTGGCCGGTACCGGCATCGCCTTTCTGATCCGCGGCGGTGCCTTGTATTACGGCTGGGTACTGCCTGCACACAAAGCGCGGCGCGGACGCACAGAAGAAGAACTCAAACGCGACGGCATTGTGCGCGACGAATGAAAACGGGAAGTAATATCTCCCTCCCCGTTTCGTTTTATGTCTTTAGCTGGCTTTTATAAGACCCGCCTGCGCAGCAATATCTTTCAGATTATTCTGCGGACGCGGGCCGATTTGCTGGATAACAATACCGGCAGCCAATGAGCCGAACGCACCGCATTCTTTCAGCTGATAATCATTGGTATAGCCATAGAGGAAACCGGCGGCATAAAGATCGCCTGCACCGGTTGTATCGACCAGTGCGTCAATTTCGATCGCCTGCACTTCCACTGTTTCATCACCACGCAGAATGATCGAGCCCTGTTCGGAGCGGGTCACTGCAGCCAGTTTGCAATCGGCACGCAAGGCTTCGAGCGCACTCTCAAAAGATGAGGTCTGATAGAGCGATTTAACCTCCGCCTCATTGGCGAAAACAATATCGACAGTACCGGAGCGCATCAGATCCAGAAACTCATCACGGTAACGATCCACACAGAACGGATCGGATAGGGTCATAGCCACTTCGCGGCCATGCTCATGGGCGATTTTCGCCGCCAGCAAAATTGCTTCTTTGGCGCGTGGCGGATCCCACAAATAACCTTCAAAATAAACCAGTTTGGATGTGCTGACTTTAGAGCTTTCAATATCTTCAATACCAAGCTCCACGCAGGCACCGAGATAAGTATTCATGGAACGCTCGCCATCGGGCGTCACAAAAATCATGGAACGGGCGGTTGGTACCCCTTCCTGCAATGGTGCCGTATCAAACGCCACACCCTGACTACGAATATCATGTGTAAAAATCGTGCCGAGCTGATCCATCGCAACTTTGCCAAAATAGGCAGAGCGACCGCCCAGACTGGCCACACCTGCCGCAGTATTGCCTGCGCTGCCGCCCGATGCTTCAATCGCAGGGCCTTTGCGGCTGTAAAGCAGCTCGGCTCTTTCGCTGTCGATCAAATTCATAGCACCTTTGATAATGCCGTTATTGACCAGAAAATCATCTTCGGTGCGGGAAATAATATCAACAATTGCATTCCCGATGCATAACACGTCATATTTGGCGGCAGAAATGGCTTTTACTCCCATAAAAACTTCGCTGCGGATGGCCGGAACTCAGCCCTCGCATCCATTGCGGCACCAGTTCTATCTATGGAATGTGTTTTTTGCCAGTGCAGAAAAGCGTTTTCGTTTTCATCAATACAGCGGGCGATCTGTAAAAGCTCATCTTGTTGCACCTGTACAGGCTCCCTATCTATCGGAAAAAGAGCGCATCCCGAAAAGTGTAAAGCGGTTTTCGGATAAGATGCGCGCCAGACAAAAAAGACGGAGCCCCGATGATCCTCACCGCCGCGCTTAATGCCCTCTACCGCCTGCCCTCACCGGAGTTCCGCTCAGTCCTGTGGAAATCGCTCGGCCTGACCCTGCTGGCGCTGATCGCATTATGGGCACTGGCACGGCAATTCTTTTTCTGGCTAGCGTGGCCGTGGTTTGAAAATATGCTGCCTGCCATGCCGGACTGGACAAGCTGGCTCGGCCTGTTGGCCGCGATTGCCGCCGGTTTTGTGTTGGCGCTGTTGCTCGCCTTTTTGATCGCACCGGTTACTGCATTGATTGCAGGTATGTTTCTTGATGATGTGGCAGAGATTATCGAGCGCGAAGATTACAGCAATGAACCGGCCGGCACACCGATGCCGGTTGGCCGTTCCCTCGTCTATTCGCTCAAATTTCTGGTAGTGGTCATCCTCGGCAACTTATTCGCACTGCTGATGTTGCTGATACCGGGCGTTAATCTGATCGCCTTTTTCATCGTCAACGGCTATCTTCTCGGTCGTGAGTTTTTTGAATTTGCAGCCATGCGCTATCGCGGTAAGGATGGTGCCAAAGCCTTCCGTGAAGAAAACCGGATTACAGTTTTTCTCGGTGGTCTGGTGATTGCCGGATTTATGGCGATACCGCTTCTCAATTTGCTGACACCGCTCTTTGCCGCCGCTATGATGGTGCATCTGCATAAAGCCCTGAGCGGTAAGAAACCGGTCACAAACAACCGAAACTGACAGAGAAACAGATGCGCATTGCCTGCCTGCATACGGCCGCCAGTAATATTGAAATTTTCGGGAAAACTGCCGCAGCCTTGCAGCTTGATGCCGGAGATATCAGCCATGCGGTTCACAGTGAGTTGCTGGAAGCGACAGAACAGCAGGGAGGCATTACGCCAGCCATTGAAACGGCAACGCTACATATCATTCAAAGCCTCATGACCGAAACCGATGCAATTCTTGTGACCTGTTCAACCCTTGGCGCGATAGCTGACAATGCCCGCGCCGGTTTTGCCAAACCGGTTCTGCGCACAGATCGTGCTCTGGCAGAGCAGGCTCTGGAGAGCGGTTTATCTGTGAGTGTTCTGTGCACTGCCCCGACAACACTGGAGCCGACGACAGAATTATTCCGTCAGGTCTTTGCCAATGCGCAGGTCACACCCGATATCAGGCTGATTGACGGCGCATGGGATTTATTCCGTGCCGGTGAGATCAAAGCCTATGAAAGAGCAATCGCAGATGCTGCGAACGCCGCTCATGATGCGGGCAGCCAGCTGGTGGTTCTGGCGCAAACCTCTATGGCAAATGCCGCTGCACTTATCCGTCACAAGACACACGTGCTTGATGCACCAACTGCCGCCCTGCGCCAGCTTCTGCACCGTGTTTAATCGTCGATCCGTTTCAGCGGCGCAGGAATAGTATTGGTTTTCTGTGCCGATTTACAAATATCGGCGATCACGCAATTGGCGCAATCCGGTGTACGGGCCTTGCAGACATAGCGGCCATGCAGGATCAGCCAGTGATGGGCATGCATCATAAATTCTGCCGGAATGATCTTCACCAGCTTGGCTTCGATCTCATCCGGTGTTTTATAAGGCGCAAGGCCGATCCGGTTGCCTATTCGCAGAATGTGCGTATCCACCGCCATTGTCGGCTGGCCAAAAGCCATATTGAGCACCACATTCGCGGTTTTGCGCCCCACTCCCGGCAAAGTCACCAGCGCATCACGGTCACCCGGCACTTCACCGCCGAAATTATCAATCAGCGCCTGAGACAGTAAAATTGCGTTCTTCGCCTTATTACGCCACAGGCCAATCGTGCGGATATACTCACCAACGACCTCTTCACCCAGATCGACCATTTTTTGCGGTGTGTCGGCAATGGCAAACAATGCCCGTGTTGCTTTATTCACGCCCGCATCGGTTGCCTGCGCCGACAGCATCACCGCCACCAGCAGCGTGAAAGTGTTGACGTGCTCAAGCTCACCTTTCGGCTCCGGACGTTGCACAGAGAAACGCCGGAAAATCTCATGGATTTCTGCCGGTGTGTAAAGCGTGCCGCTGACACGACGCTGAGATTTTGCGGGAATCTGGGTCTGGTTGTTCTGCATGGCATTTATATAGTAAGCTATAAGCAAGAAGCCTATCTGCAAGCTTGCCGCAGGCTGGAGTGCCGCGCTCTTTTTCGGGCGTACAAAGGTTGCTCTAGCATTTTATGCCGACGAGCTTTTATCAACGATATGCGACCCCGAGAGTTATTGCCATGAATGCCCCCTACCATCCGGACGGTGCTGATCCGGACGCCTATGGCGCACAGTTTTTCAACGCGACCCTGCTTCCCTACCGCTCGCTTTCACCGCGCGGTTTTCAGATTATGATTCTAAGCTTGCTGCTGCTCTGGGCCTGTATCGGCATGGTCTTCATGCAGATCGGCGCATGGCCGGTGGTCGGACTGTTCGGATTGGACATTGCCCTGATCTATCTGGCTTTCCGGCTTAATTATTATGCCGCCAGACAACGGGAAGAAATTACGGTGTCACGCGAACAGCTGCTCATCAGACAAGTCTCCGCTTCAGGCCGTATTCGCGCATATCAGTTTAATCCTTTCCGCACACGGTTTCACATTACCCGCAAAGATGATATCGGCATTATCCAGATGCAGCTGCATAGTGACGGCAGAACGTTGGATATCGGCAGGTTTTTGCCGCCCGATGACCGCGAGAGCTTTGCAAGTGCTTTTTCCAACGCCCTGACACGCAGCCGCCGCTGACGATCGGGTTAAATACCGGATGTTTTATGATTACGATTATCGGCTCGATTAATTTTGACCTCATTGCCCGCAGTCCGAAACTGCCGGAGCCCGGTGAAACGCTCACAGGCAGAAACTTCTCAACAGCCGCCGGCGGCAAAGGTGCCAATCAGGCACTCGCTGCTGCACGTGCCGGCGCATCCGTACGCATGGTCGGTGCTGTTGGCGATGATGCCTTTGCTTCACAGGCTGTTGCTCTGCTGCGCGCTGATGGTGTTGATCTGTCCCGTGTCGCTACACGCGGCGATGCCACCGGTATTGCGCTCATCACTGTTGAAGACAGCGGTGAAAATACCATTATCGTTATTCCGGGCGCCAATGGTCTGGTTACGCAAGACGATGTGAACACTGCCGATCTGGATGGCGGCTATCTGCTGCTGCAAATGGAAATTCCGCTGCCGACGCTGGAAAAAGCCATCGCCGCATCCGAAACCAGTGACACAACCTGCATTCTCAATACCGCACCCTGGCGCGATGATGCCGCAAGCCTGCTGCCGCGCGCCGATATTATTGTTGCCAATGAAACGGAATTTGATCTGGCCAGTGTCCAGCTCGAATTGTCCGGTGACGACCGTCAAGCCAGAATGATCGATTTTGCCGAACATTATGGCCGCACCATCATTGTGACGCTGGGCGCGCAGGGCATTATGGTTGCAACGCCGGACGAGCATTACAGCCTGCCTGCACTGGAAATCAAACCGGTGGATACAGTTGGTGCCGGTGATACATTCTGCGGCTATCTCGCAGCCGGTCTCGACAGTGGCCTGTCTTTGCGTGATGCCTGCCAGCGCGCTGCAAAAGCCGCATCGCTCGCCTGCCTGAAAGCCGGCGCTCAGCCTTCCATTCCTTACGTGGCAGAAGTCCAATAAAATAAAAGGCCGGAGATTTCTCCGGCCTTTTTTATCGTCTCTATATTTAAAGCGTTGCGATACGCTCGGTCAGCAATGTGAAGAAACCTTCATGGTCAACATCACGCATCACAATTGCATTTTTCGGGCGTTTGGTAACACCCCACCAATCGATTACCGACATACCGAGGCAAAGTTCGGACGCCGTTTCGATCTCAACATTGCAATGACGGCCTGAATAGAGTTCCGGCTTCAGCAAATAGGCAATCACATTCGGATCATGCAACGGTCCGCCGTCTGTGCCGTATTTTTCCTCATCAAAGCGTTCGAAAAACTCCAGCATTGCCACGCAGGCATCACCCACCTTGTTACCAAGCGAGCGGAAAGCCTCAATACGTTTTGCGGTTGTCAGCGCCTTATGGGTTACATCCAGCGGCATCATTACAATCGGCACACCGGAGGCATAGACGACTTTCGCCGCTTCCGGATCCACATAGAAGTTGAACTCAGCGGTCGGCGTAATATTGCCGCCTTCAAAGAAACCGCCGCCCATCAGCACGATTTCCTGAATGCGCGAGGCAATTTCAGGAGCCTTATTCAGCGCCAGTGCAATATTGGTCAAAGGTCCGAGAACACAAAGCGTGACTGTGCCCGCAGCTTCATGCAACAAAGTTTCAATGATGAAATCCACACCATGTTGCTTGTGCAGTTTCATGACCGGCTCAGGCAGATCAGGACCATCGAGACCGGTGCGGCCATGGACTTCCTCTGCAGTGACCAGCGGGCGAACCAGCGGCTTGGACGCGCCTGCAAAAACCTTTGTCTGCGGCTTGCCTGCCAGCTCGGCAATTTTCAGAGAATTATTCTGCGTCAGCGGCAAAGGCACATTACCGGCCACAGCAACAATACCCAGCACATCCAGCTCCGGACTTGCCAGTGCCAGCAGAATTGCCAATGCATCATCCTGCCCCGGATCTGTGTCGATAATAATTTTGCGGGCCATCAAAGCCATCCCTTTCATCAAAAAATCTGCGCATGGTGTCATGTGAACCCATGAACTTTCAGGCGCACTATAAATGCAGTGAAATTATTTTCAGCACGAATCTTGAACGATAACGCACATATCAGCTGTTGCTCTTGAAGTGGAGCTTTTCTCAAGCCATATAAAGAACAGGAAAACGCCGCTACGGGTTTTCCCCAAACGGTCGCTCTTAAGGACTGAACAATGACCAGACTTACACCTTTCTCCAGCCCGCTGCTGCTGGGTTTCGATACGATGGAAAAAACGCTGGAACGGATTGCTAAATCCGGTGACGGCTATCCGCCATATAATATCGAAAGACTGCGCAGCTCTGCGCAGGATCAGGAACAACCGGTTCCTGAGAAATTGCGCATCACGCTTGCTGTTGCCGGTTTTTCTGACGACGATCTGGAAGTTACGACTGAAGATAACCAACTGGTTATCCGCGGACGGCAGACTGATGAATCTGAGCGGGAATATCTGCATCGCGGCATTGCTGCACGTCAGTTTCAGCGTGTTTTTGTGCTGGCAGACGGTATGCGCGTGGTCAACGCGGAACTAAAAAACGGATTATTGTCGATTGATCTCGACAGACCGGAACCAGAACGCCTCGTCAAGCGTATTAGTATAAACGTGAAAGAGTGACCGTTCTCAGGATTATAAAAGAACTGTAAAGGGTTCATTGTTATAATCAGCTCCGTGGTTGCAGTTTTATCGGCTGATAAATGCAACTGCAAATGCTCTCGAAAGGCAGCGTCAATTTTGAGCTGCCAGGACAGGAGGCCTAAAATGACTGCTGACAAACACATTTTTACAGAATTCGAATTTGCCCATCTCGGCGAAGGTGAAATCGCCTATTTGCGCAAAGTTCGCTCCGAAGATTTGTCACGGCGCTTCCCTGCATTACCACCAATGGCGCCGGGCATGGAACTCTGGGCTCTCTTCGGCGCCAGCGGAACCCCGATCATGCTTTCCGATATGCGCGCCACAGCATTGGCCGGAGCACAGGAACATGAACTCCACACTGTGATGCTGCATTAAAGCACATCCTGACAAATGAAACCGGTTAAACACATTACAACCCGCCTGTCTTACAGGCGGGTTTTGTTTATGATGATCAGAGCCGTATATGGTGCAGCAGTTCCGCCATACCATGGCCGAGACGCTGTCGTGCCGATTCATACGGCAACCAAAACAACCGAAACAGAATTGGTCCACTGCCATCGCAAGCATGTAGCTCATGATGTTCCCAGCTTTCCGGATAGGTTCCCTGAAAAGCCGCATGATAATAATAGCGACGCATAGTATATTCTTCATCGCCCTCCTTCAGACGAAAATCAATTGTTCCCAGAAACGCTAATGGTTTATCCGCCGTCAAACCAGTTTCTTCATGGAGTTCGCGGCCGGCAGCAATCAGCGGATCCTCACCCAGCTCAATTGTCCCGCCCGGCACCTGCAGCCCGATATGCAAGGAAGCAGGCTCTTCAAAAACCAGTACACCTTGAGGACTGGTCACATAAATCATTGCTTTCAGAACAGGTTTTGAAAAAACAGCCATAGCAACATGCCTTTTTAAAAAACAAACAAAAATGAATATGCTTTAAAATGAAAAATACCGTGCTGCACAGGGCAAACACGGCATTTTAAATTCAACTCAACCCTGCTTAATCAACAGGACTGTCAGCTTTTCAGGCAGCATTGGATGCAGGTGGCGCAATCAAAAATGAATGCAGTGCCTGCGCATCAACGGTGCCGCGCAATTTAGCAACCATATCCGGATCGCGCAGCAAACGCGCAATACGGGACAGCGCCTTCAGATGATCTGCACCTGCATTTTCCGGTGCAAGCAACAGAAATACCAGATCAACCGGCTGATCATCCAATGCTTCAAAATCCACCGGCTGCTCAAGACGCGCAAAAACACCGGTAATTTTACTGATATTCGGCAGTTTGCCATGCGGTATCGCGATGCCGTTGCCAACACCGGTAGACCCCAGACGCTCACGCTGAGTCACAGTTTCAAAAACTTCTCGCTCAGAAAGACCTGTGAGTTCAGCAGCCTTCTCAGCCAAGATCTGCAATAATTGCTTCTTGGAGCTTGCCTTCAGCGAAGGGATAATCGCCCCTGGCTGAATCAGATCGCTAAGATCCATTTTCTCCATTCCTTCTCTCATGCGGAGTAATCATCTCCGTAACCGGGAGGTGCAGTGATCTACTGCCCATTCAACAGATACTCAAGTCAAATTCGCGATTCTACTCACACTTTTCACGCATCAACTCCGTAACGCATTGATTTCAATCATAAATAAAAATTAAAAAAAGATTACAATACGCATTCACTGACGCCTGCTTTGCGGCATTCCGCTCAAGGTACACCAGTAACACAAAAATTCCTATCTCTAGATATCGTGAATAACAGCTGCAAACTCGCAGAAGTCAGAGCAGAAAATATTAATTGCTTTTTTATATGTTATTTCAGTGAGTTAAAATATGAGAAAAATTTCAAGTTTTTCTGGAGCGGCTTACATTCAGATTGAATCTCAGCGCTCGCCTCAGATTCTTTACTGGTCGCATTCTCAAAGCAGCCCAATTGAATCAGTTTGATTGCGAAATGCTCTGGTCAGCGCATAAACCTGCCTGAAAATGAAAAGAGGCAACCAAATCGCCACTTCAATAACCTGTTCCGGAAAAGTAAAACCCCGCCATCTGCAGATTCGCAAATAGCGGGGCTTGTTCAGTTCAGCCTTATATCCGGGCTGCCTGTGCGACTCTGGACGGATCAATCCAGCCAATATTGCCATCCGGACGACGGTAGACAATGTTGACTTCTTCACTTCCTGCATTACGGAAGACCAATACAGGATGCTCTGTCAGATCAAGCTCAACAACAGCAGATGCAACACTCAGCGTGCGCAGGGAAACGGATGATTCCGCGACGATCGTCGGCGCATAATCCTCAGGAAGATCATGATCTTCGTCGGGAGCCGGTTCCATCACGCTATAGGCGATATTCTGATGATTATTGCGCGCTGACTGAACCAGAGAACGGGACTTGAGGCGGCGCATATAGCGGCGCATCCGTGTCTCCAGCTTTTCAGCCGCTGCGTCAAAAGAAAATTGCGGATCCTGCGCTTCTGCAGAAGACTGCAGAGTCGCTCCGGTATCCAAATGCAAAGTGCAATCCGTAGTAAAACGGGAACCTGATTTAACGACTGTAATTGTACCGGAAAAGCCACCTTCGTAATATTTGCTAACAGCATCACGGACACGGTCTTCAATTCTGATGCGGAAAGCATCACCGATGTCCATATGTTTACCCGAAACGCGGAGACTCATGTGGCAGTACCTCGCTGTCTATATTCGAACACCTCAATCTAACCACAAGCGAAGGCATTGCGCAAAGCGAACTGACATAAAATAAAATAAACTTTGCATGTACCAAAAGAATATGCGGACAGCTCTTTGATTGACACAATCAGTCACTATATAAGCGTCTGCCGAAAATTCAGGCGAAATAGATGCCCGCAATCAAAATCATCAATGTTTTCAAATAAATTCGGGAGCAGAAACTGCTCCCTGGATTCGCTGACCTGTAGCTCTTAGCGTAAAATTCTGAACTTACAGAGTAAACTGATCACCCAGATACAATCTGCGTACGTCAGGATTGGCGACAATTTCTTTCGGGCGGCCATGGGTGAGCACCTGTCCCGCGTGAATAATATAAGCGCGGTCAATCAGGCCGAGTGTTTCACGTACATTGTGGTCGGTAATCAAAACACCGATGCCGCGACTAGTCAGGTGGCGCACAAGCTGCTGAATATCCGCAACCGCAATCGGATCCACACCGGCAAAAGGTTCATCCAGCAGCATAAAATTCGGGCGGGATGCCAGCGCACGGGCAATTTCGAGACGACGGCGCTCACCACCCGACAGTGAAATCGCCTGTGCCTTGCGCAGATGCGTGATATGGAATTCTTCCAGCAGTGCATCCAGCTCAACAGCGCGCTTTTTGCGGTCTTTTTCGACCACTTCCAGCACAGCCTTGATATTATCCTCTACGGAAAGACCGCGAAAAATCGAAGCTTCCTGCGGCAGATAACCGATACCAAGGCGTGAACGGCGATACATCGGCATGGATGTCACATCAAAACCGTCAATCTCAATCGTACCGCTGTCGACCGGCACCAGACCGGTCACCATATAGAAACAGGTGGTTTTACCGGCACCGTTCGGGCCAAGAATGCCGACAGCCTCGCCGGCACGCACACCAAAGGACACACCATTCACAACCTGACGGCCGCGATAACTCTTGCTGATGCCTCTGGCAACCAGCGTTCCTTTAAGCCGTGATAATTCCTGAGGCGGACGTTGTCCTTCCGCACCTGCAGACTGCGCCTGCAAATTGCCCGCAGCATCGGCAACGGCATTATCGGGAGCATGATCAGTGTTGGCGTTTAAAGAGGACAATAGGAATCCAGACCAGTTATCAATGCCGGTGCCTGCATTTAAAGCACAAGCAAAATTAAATTTATCAGCTCAGATGCAGGTCAGGCCCGACCTGCGAACTTTTATTCAGCTTTTGGAGACAGGATAATAGAGACGCGGCCGGACTGTCCTTTACAGCTTTCCAGATAGGCTTTGCCTGTCTGGGTATTGGCAGTCAGCTTGCAACCGGAGGCAATATTATCACCGTCAGACAATACAACTTTCTGTCCGGTCAGTACCATTGTTTGTGCTTTAGCATCATAAGTACCTGCATCACCGGTTGCGACCTGTGTTCCGGATTTCAGATAGACTTTTCCGTCCACTTCAATCTTCTCAATGCCGCCGGCATCCAGACCAGCACCGCTCAGACCGCCAATACCGCCTTTAGCTTTATCAGCACCGGCTTTATCGCCGCCGTCTTTTGTCTTACCGGTATAAACCTGCATACGACCGGCGCGCAGAAGAATGTCGCCCTGCTTGACCGACACATTGCCGGTGAGAATGATAATGCCCTCTTTATCGCGCACTTCCATTTTACCGGCATCAATCGACACAGGATCTTTGCTGTCAGATAATTTTAATCCGTCAAGAGGAACGCCTTGCTGAGCCTGAGCAACTGAAAGACTCAAAGGCAATATCAGCAAGCCGGACATGAGAAGAGCGGCCATTTGCTTCACGCCTGTCAGGCGCAGCGCAGACTTGCCCGAAACTGTATTCTGTGAGCTTGTTTTCAGCTCGCTGCCTGCCTGTTGCCGCATCATATTCATTCCCTCGAAAATCACCCTTGTTATAAATCGCAAGTTTGAGAATTAAACAACAAACTTCTGAATATATTCTTGTCGCAGGATCATATGTCCGGCCGGAATATACGCAGGTTGCCATCATATTTATAACAGGCGTATTACTTATTGGTGTAAATCACTACCACACTCTGTTCAACAGCGAAACAAAGACTGCTTTATGCGAATAAGAGCAACTAAGCGATGCTGCAATCAGCTGCCCTTTTTCGCTGAGGAAGCGGTTTCCTTAACAGGCTCGATTGTCAGCTGCACCCGATCCTCAAAAACCATAACCTTGCCGCTTTCCTGAACCAGCATTTTATTCGCGCGGATATGTGCATTTTTTGTGCGGATATCAACCGGCTTGTCCGTCGACATCTCACCATTTGATACATTCACATTAGCAGACCCCAGCTTGGCTTCCATGCCATCGGTTGTCTTCACTGTGAAAGCATTATCAAACTGCAAATGGCCGTTATTGCTGTCATAAACACCCGACGAAGCATCAATCTCGGCACTGTCTTTATCACCCATGGGTAATTGCGCTTTGATTCCCTCCAGCGCCACCACACCACTCTGTTTGGCATCCTGCACGGCACGCACAGCAACCATGGAAAAAGCACGGTTATCCTTGGTATATCCTTTAAGCTGCGGGCCGGTCATCACCAGCTTGCCGCTTTCAGACGGATCAAGCTCAACTTTCACAGTTGAAGCAGGTGCTGCCAGAAATGTGTACCATGAGAAAACAGCCGCGACGGCGAGAGCAACAACCGGTAAGGCGGTTTTCAAAACGCGCACGCGCATGCTGTGTCTCTTCGCAGCGTGAAACACAGCGGTACTTTTATGTGACGCTCCGAAAACCATCTTATGGTCTGACACAGTCCAAAACTCCTGAAACCGGCAATTTGCCAGCTGCCTACACGTAAGGTATTAATATTTATCAGTGAAATGCACGACTATTCTGTACAGTGCGCTCAAATCGCTTTTTATTGTGGTATAAATGGGATGATACCGCGTCCAAAACAAGCTGCATTGCTGCAGTTGTTCGTTCCGGAGGTTTAATTCAGATCACTTTTAAATGAAATGACGTTAAAAAACCTGATAATACCATGCTCAGGTCTTTCCCGGATATTATCCCCGCTTCCAAAGTACACTCTGTTTATGCGACATATAGAGACTTCATATAAGCCCAAGAACGGACATATCTCATGACTTATACTGCCGATGCAGTGCTTGAACGTCGTCGAATTCGCCGTAAGCTGACTTTCTGGCGCGCCGTCACTTTGCTGCTTGTCGCGGCCATGATACTCTTCGCCGCGCTTTACATCAACGGCAGCAAGTCTTCCCGCAATGTGCCTCACATTGCAAAAATTTCCATCACCGGCACCATTTATAACAATGAAGAGCTTTTGAAACGTCTCAAAGATGTCGCAGAGAGCGATATGGTGAAAGGCGTCATTCTGGATATCAGCTCCCCCGGTGGTACCACGACCGGCGGCGAAGTGATTTATGATGCCGTGCGCAAAATCGCAGATAAGAAACCAGTCGTCTCACAGGTCGGCACACTGGCAGCATCAGCAGGATATATGATTGCTATCGCCTCTGATCATGTGATTGCCCACAAGACTTCAATGATCGGCTCAATTGGCGTGCTGTTTCAGTATCCTGATATCAGCGGTTTGCTGGACAAAGTCGGTGTAAAATTTGAAACAATCAAATCCAGTCCGCTGAAGGCCGAGCCGAATTTCTTCTCTCCGGCCAGCGAAGAAGCCAAGGCCATGATCGATAACACCGTCAAAGACACTTATGACTGGTTTGTCGGTCTGGTTAAAGAACGCCGCCCGATGATAACAGCCGACAAACTCCCTGCTTTGACCAACGGCTCTGTCTATACCGGCCGTCAGGCATTGCAGCACAAGCTGATTGACGCGATCGGCGATGAGGAAACCTCTGTTGCGTGGCTTGAGACCAAAGGCGTCGACAAAGAACTGCCGGTTATCGAATGGAAAGCTGAAAGCTCATCCTATAATGACCTGCTTTCCTCTGCTGCTATGAAATTATTGTTGCGGAACATGGGCTTGTCCGATCAAGCCGGTGCACTATTTGACGAACAGATCGGTCAGCGTATCTTCCTTGACGGCATGCTTTCAGTTTGGCACGGTAGCAACGGAGAAAAACCGCAATAAAGCATTTCCGGCAAAAGTCGAAACCGGTTTTGCATAAGGATAATGCGTAAAAACAAATAATGAGAGCTGTTTCAACGTTTCAGTCAGAACCGGAACCGCTCCAAGACCCGCAAAATGCGCTTAACGTTAAAGATAATGCGTGTTTTCAGATAGTTATGCTATGAAATATTAATAGCATAGACATATTATTCATACTAAGCTGCCTCTGTTCCGACGGGGGCAGCCCGCATACAGGTTCTGAAAGTATTCCTTTAGGGCGCATTCCCCGATCCTTATTTAAGGTGCGGGTCAGATGCGCAGTATATCAAAACCGGAAGCGCAGCGGCCAGTTACTAACGGCCGGATGAAGCGCTAATATTGCAGAGAGGTCGAACGCAGTGATTAAATCTGAACTCGTGCAGATCATCGCCAGCCGCAATCCGCATCTTTTCCAGCGCGACGTGGAAAATATTGTCGGTGCAGTTTTCGATGAAATTACTGAAGCTCTGGCGGAAGGAAACCGCGTAGAGCTCCGTGGCTTCGGCGCTTTTTCCGTGAAAAACCGCCCTGCCCGTAACGGACGCAACCCGCGCACGGGCGAATCGGTCGATGTTGAGGAAAAATGGGTTCCGTTCTTCAAAACCGGCAAAGAACTGCGTGATCGCCTCAATAACGGCCACGACTAGAGCATTTCACAGTCAAGTTGGATCAACTTGACGCCCGTGATAATGCGACCAAATAAAGACTCCAGAGCGAGCGCTATGATCCAATATGGACGTAAACCGCTCTAGAGCATAGTTTAAAGTGTCAGAGCGCGTTTGTGCGCCCGATGGGTGCGCGGCACTCTGATCCTTAAAAGCTGCATCGGCCACAGGTACCTGAAACGGATTCCAAAAGTGGAAATTTTCCGGATGCAGCGCCAAAATCAGCACTTTTGCTATCGGGCATATTTATGCCTGATAGCGCTTATATTTTGTGCAGTGCAGCCCGAGAATTACGGATATTAAACATGACCAACCGTTTTCTGACACTTGTCATTGCCTTGCCGCTTGCAGTGATTTTAATTGTACTGTCGGTCGCCAATCGCAGTGCAGTCAGCTTGACGCTTGATCCGTTCAATCCCGGCAATCCTGCTCTGACCTATACAGCGCCATTGTTTCTCTGGGTGCTGGGGGCTTTTCTTGTTGGTATTGTTACCGGCGGCCTGCTGATCTGGTTCACACAGGGACGGCACCGCAAGCTGGCACGCAAGCGCAAAGCAGAAGCCGACGCACTCCTGACCCGTGCCAAACAGGCAGAAGCCAAAAACCTGCCATCCGCATCCTCCCTGTCCTGATTGCATACACGCCCTTAAAGACAGACCTATATTATCAGGTTTTTTCATCAACTTCATACAGATCGACGCTTGTCTCCCACCCTCAGGCATGGGAACAATCTGTTGTTGTAAGAGCGAGTTTTTGCGCCCGATCTGGCGCAAGGCGCTCTAAAGCATGTCGCGGAAAAACGGGCACCGGTTTTCCGCTTACGACATGCGTAAAAACAAGGAGATAGAGCGGGCGTCGTGGATAGAATTAAATGCGCTACACTCTAATGGAAATAAATGTCCGCGCATTGCAGGAGACAATGGGCGGCATCATAAAAGGCCTGACAAATAATGCTTCATATTTCCGCTGCTGCCGTTGATGATCTGATGACCTGGCCGGAACTGGTCGATGCACTGGACAACGCCTTCCGTAACGGCATGATCCAACCTGTGCGCCATCACCATCCGGTTGAACGCCCTGAGGGCAGCCCGTCCATGTTGCTGCTGATGCCTGCATGGTCAGATTTCCATAAACTTGAGCATCAGTCGCAAGGCTATATGGGCGTCAAAATTGTCACCGTGTCACCGGACAACGGTCTGATCGACAAGCCTGCGGTTATGGGTGTGTACCTGCTGCTTGACGGCATTACCGGCGAACCGAAAGCCCTGATTGACGGCCAGAGCCTGACCCGCTGGCGCACGGCCGCAGCCTCCGCCCTTGCCGCCCGCTATCTGGCACGGGAAGATGCATCGCGTCTTGTCATTATGGGGGCCGGAGCGGTTTCTTCCAATCTCGTCCGTGCCCATAGTTCTGTGCGTCCGATTACCGATATTGCATTCTGCGTGCGCAATCCGAAACGGGCCGAAGCAACAATCAAAGAACTGCGTGATGAAGGCTATAATGCCTATATTGCTGAAGATCATATCGCAGCCATTCAGCAGGCGGATATTGTTGCCGCCGGTACTCTGGCAACCGAGCCACTGATTCACGGGAAACATTTGCGTCCCGGCACCCATGTGGATCTGGTTGGAGCTTTCACGCCGGATATGCGTGAAAGTGATGACGAAGCCGTGTTGCGCTCCCGTGTTTTTGTCGACACCAAAGACGGCGCTCTGAAAGAAGGCGGCGACATTACCCAGCCTTTGCGTGACGGCATTATCAAACCGGATCATATTCTCGGTGATCTGTTTGATCTGGCACGCGGAACAGTCAAAGGCCGCGTAAGCGATCAGGATATTACATTGTTTAAATCCGTTGGCGCAGCCATGGAAGACCTTGCCGCCGGCATTATGGTCTATGAAAAGAGCCAGAAACAACAAGGCTGATCCTGCCCGTTATTTTGCCCTGAAGAACCTCGGATATGGCGGCTTTTCGGGGCAAAGATGCATTTATAAGATATTTACGCTTAAATTCAGCTTTCCCAAAAGGCTGCCATGCTCTACGAAACAGAAAATATTGCACCATCTGATGGTATAGTATTTTGAGTTTAACAGTTTCGGAGCAAACAGGGTGAAACCTCCAAAAGGAAAAGCCGCCAAATCTCATAATGGTTCATCAGCGCGATCTGCGGGCAAACCGGCCGCACAGTCACGCGACAACCGTAAAGCGGTATCGGCTGCACCTTCGCAGGGTTTTAAAAAACCGCGCCCGAAATTTGCTAAAACCGAACAGAATGCTGCGGTTTTTGAAAATCCCGCACCGGCTGCACCGAAAAAAGTAACGGCTGAACCGGCTGTTGCCCAGCGCCCGCTGTTGAAACTGACAGGCGAACGACCACGGCAGAACCTGCCGGTTATTCTTGAGACCAGCCCGAGTGAAGATTACGCTCTGCTCGATAGCGGCAACAGTCTCAAACTTGAACAATACGGCCCTTACCGCATCATCCGCCCTGAGGCGCAGGCAATCTGGCAGCCTGCATGGCCGCAGAGCGATTGGGATAAAGCCGATGCGATCTTCACCGGCAATACCGATGAAGAAGGTATGGGACGCTGGCATTTTCCGAAACAGCAGCTGGGTGAAACCTGGCCGATGTCACTACAGGATGTGCGCTTTTTCGGCCGCTTCACCTCATTCCGTCATGTCGGCGTGTTTCCGGAGCAGGCAGCCCATTGGGCTTTCATGGCGCAACAGGTGCGCGATGCCCGTAAAAAACAGATCAACCGTTCCGTGCGCGTCCTCAACCTGTTCGGCTATACCGGCGTTGCCTCGCTGATTGCCGCCCATGCCGGTGCTGAAGTGACCCATGTCGATGCTTCCAAAAAAGCCATCAACTGGGCGCGTGAAAATCAGGCGCTGGCCGGTCTGGAAGACAAGCCGATCCGCTGGATCTGTGAAGACGCAACCAAATTTGTGGCGCGTGAAGAGCGTCGTGGCAATACTTATGACATCATTCTGCTCGACCCGCCCGCCTATGGCCGCGGTCCGAATGGCGAAGTCTGGCAGCTTTTTGATAATCTGCCGCAGATGGTTGATATGTGCCGCGCCATTCTCTCACCGGATGCTCTCAGCGTTGTGCTGACCGCCTATTCGATCCGTGCTTCGTTCTTTGCCATTCACGAACTGATGCGCGACCGCTTTACCGGTCGCGGCGGCGTGATTGAATCAGGCGAGCTGATCCTGCGTGAACGCTCTGCCGAACGCGCACTTTCCACTTCCATGTTCTCCCGCTGGATTGCCAATTCATGACCCAGAATAATGATTTTTCCCGCAAAGATACTCCGCGCACCGGTAGCGTCAAAGAAGTTACCAGCCTGACCAATCCGATCGTCAAAGACCTGCGTGCTTTGTCGATGAAGAAGTTCCGCGATCAGCAGGGCGTGTTTCTGGCTGAAGGTCTGAAACTGGTTATTGATGCGATTGATCAGGGCTGGCGCATCCGCACTCTGGTGTTTTCCAAAGCCGGTAAAGGCAACCCGCTGGTAGAAAAAGTGGCAGCCCGCACCAAAGCCGGTGGCGGTCTGGTTCTTGAAGCTTCAGAAAAAGTGATTGCGGCGATCACCCGCAAAGACAATCCGCAAATGGTTGCCGGTGTTTTTGATCAGCGTTTTGAAACACTGGATCATCTGCGCCCGCAGGGTAACGACACCTATATTGCTCTTGATCGTGTGCGCGATCCCGGCAATCTCGGCACCATCATCCGTACCGCTGATGCGGTTGGTGCCAAAGGTATTATTCTGATCGGTGACTGCACCGACCCTTATTCGATGGAAACCGTACGCGCGACCATGGGGTCGGTTTTTGCCGTGCCGCTCTACCGTGCCCGCCACGAGGAATTTATCAACTGGCGTAAATCCTATAAAGGCGTGCTGGTCGGTACACATCTCAAAGGCGCAGTTGATTATCGTACAATTCCTTACAACAAACAGCCGGTTGTACTGATGATGGGCAATGAGCAGCAGGGATTGCCTGATGATCTTGCTCAAATTTGCACACATTTGGCACGTATTCCTCAGGCTGGCCGTGCGGATTCGCTTAATCTTGCCATTGCCACAGGCGTCATGCTTTACGAAATCCGCCGTGACGCTCTGGTTCTGGATGATCGCTAAAGCATGTCGCAGCTAAATGGATTCATTTAGCGTTAGCGAACATGCGACAATAAAAAGAGTTTAGAGCGAGCGCTACGCATACACTTTAGCGAGACACGCTCTAAATAATGGCTGCAGGAGTTTAAGCCCCTATGTCCCAACGTGCCACTCTCTGGTCTGTTCTGATTATCGTTTTTGCTGTCACCTCAGACCAGTATATCAAGTTTCTGGTAGAGAGCGGCATGGACTATAATCAGCAGATTGATCTGCTGCCGTTTCTGGCGCTTTACCGCACCCATAATGAGGGCATCGCTTTCTCCATGCTGTCGTGGCTGCATGACGGCGGCCTGATAGCCATGACCGTTGCTGTCATCGGCTTTGTCTCCTATCTGTGGTGGACTACTGCGCCGGAACGGGTCATCAGTCGTATCGGCTTTGCGCTGATTATCGGCGGCGCATTGGGCAATCTCATCGACCGCAGTCTGCTCGGCTATGTGGTAGATTACATCCTGTTCCATCTGCCAAGCTGGTCATTCGCTGTCTTCAATATGGCCGATGTTTACATCTCTACCGGTGCCGGACTGATTATTCTCGATGAACTTGTGCAATGGAGAAAGTCCCGCTCTGCGGGTTGAGAGGAAAATGCCCCGCTCTGCGGGCTGAAACAGCTCAAAATTCTCATCAAATCCGGTCATTTCCCTGACAAAATCTCCGGCAAATCAATTTAAACGGATTTGCCGGCGGCTTTTTCACATGCTGCTATTCTTATACCTGTCAGTTTCACCGGCCTGACAAGACAATCTAAAAGGCATATGTCACATGCCTGACGCAGACATCCTCTATAAATACCGCAACTCAGAAACGTGGCTAAGCAGACAAAACATTCGCGAACAGTACTGAGACAGTCGAATCCGGCGGAGGATATATCTTGCCACAGGCTCTTGGAATTTTTTCACAAACCGCGCATGATGCAGGTATGAAGCAGACACCACCAGATACGCTTGAAATAGGCGCCATTTTAGCTGATGCCGGTTTTTCTTCACTGACCGGCCAAATACTGGGGCGTATGGGCAGTCTTATTGTGCGGATTGCAGACAATCCGGACACGATCCGCATTGCGCAAAAATTACGCTACGACGTTTTTTACACCGAACTCGGTGCGCAAAAATCTCAGAATACCATCCTCGAAGAGCGCGACAGCGACCATTATGATGCGATCTGTGATCATCTGGTAGTTTATGATACATCAATTTCCGGTGGTGAGGCAGAGCAGCTTGTCGGTACATACCGCCTGATGCGCAGTGATATGATCACAGAAGGCCGCTCATTCTATTCTGCCGGTGAATATGAAATCACCAGGCTGACCGCACGTAAACCGCATTTGCAATTTCTTGAGCTCGGCCGCTCCTGCGTCAAGCCGGAATACCGCTCCAAACGTACGGTTGAACTCTTGTGGCAAGGCATCTGGTCCTATTGCCGTCAGCACAGAATTGAAGTGATGTTCGGCTGCGCCTCTTTCCACGGCACAGTGCCGGAAGCGCATGCTGTGCCGCTGTCCTTCCTGCAGCACAATTGCCGCGCCGATGCGGAATGGGATGTGCGTGCGCTTGAGCAGCATTACCGCTCAATGGACATTGTTCCGCAGGAAGCCATTAATCCGAAAGTGGCGCTGTTTTCCATGCCGCCACTGATCAAAGGCTATTTGCGCCTTGGTGCAATGATCGGTGATGGTGCCGTAGTTGACCATCAGTTTGGCACAACCGATGTGCTGATTATTCTGCCGGTCGAGCGCATTTCCAGTCGCTACATCAATTATTACGGTGCTGAAGCGGACCGTTTCGTGTGATCAGATAAAAACAAAAAGACCGGTAATACCGGTCTTTTTTATGCCTGATGCGATAAGATATTTATGACATATCCGAGCGGGTCGCGAACATAAAAACGCTGCACGCCCCACGGTTCTTCTGTAAGCGGATAGGTAATCTCATATCCTGCTGCCTGTGCACGATGATAAACTTCATCCAGATTATCGACCTCAATGGACAGACGGGGCACGTCCGTTCCGCCGCCGCCCTCTGTCGCTAAACTGAGTTGCTGAACAGGCCTGTTTTCTGCGGTTGCTCCGGCAGCCAGCGTCACTATCCAGCCGTGATCCATAATCACATCCAGCCCCAGCAATTCCTCATAAAAGATCCGCGCAGCCTGAAGATCAGAGCCTGCCAGATTAGCCACGATCCTCAGAACTGCCATATAAACTCTCCTGCCAAAGTTTAACTTTTAACCGACAATTGTTTCAGGCGATACAACGCTTCCAGTGCCTCACGCGGCGTCAGATCATCAGGGTTAATGTCCTGTACTGCATTCAGCAATGCATTGTCCTGTACGGGCTTTGCTACCTCGCGCGGTTTGGCTACAACAGCGAAAAGCGGCAGATCATCAATGATCTTTTCAGCTTTACCTGAGGTTTCCCCCTCCTCTAAGCGATGCAGCACATCACGCGCCCGCTCAACCACCGCATCCGGCAGACCGGCAAGACGGGCAACCTGCACACCATAGGAGCGATCAGCAGCGCCTTTGGCCACCTCATGCAGGAACACGACATCGCCTTCCCATTCTTTCACCCGCATAGTGACATTACCCAACCGTGCCAGTTTCTCTGACAAAGCGGTCATTTCATGGAAATGCGTGGCGAATAATGCGCGACAGCGGTTTTTCTCATGCAGATATTCCACACTCGCCCAGGCAATCGACAGGCCGTCAAAGGTTGCAGTACCACGGCCAATCTCATCGAGAATAACCAATGAGCGCTCACCGGCGAGATTGAGAATAGCGGCGGTTTCAACCATTTCCACCATGAAAGTGGAACGGCCGCGCGCCAGATCATCCGATGCACCGACACGGCTGAACAGACGATCAACAATCCCGATATGCGCAGATGTCGCCGGAACATAGGAGCCCATCTGAGCGAGAATGGCAATCAATGCATTCTGGCGCAGGAAGGTCGATTTACCGCCCATATTCGGACCGGTCAAAAGCCAGATCGCGCCAAATTTCTGATCGCCTTCTGGTGACAAATCGCAATCATTGGCCACAAACGGATTAGCGGCCTGCTTTTTCAATGCCTGCTCAACCACAGGATGACGGCCGCCATCAATGGCAAAATTCAGACTATTATCGACTTTCGGGCGGCAATAGCCCTGGTCATCCGCCAACACACTCAGTGCTGCCGACACGTCCATAACACCAAGAGCTGCAGCACCGGCGCGGATAGCATCAGCATTTTCCACTGTGTGACGGATCAGTTCTTCGAAAATCGCCAGTTCAATCGACAGCGCACGATCAGCGGCATTGGCAATTTTGGTTTCAAGTTCCGCCAGTTCCGTGGTGGTAAAGCGCATGGCGCTTGCCATAGTCTGACGATGGATAAACCGTGCTTTGGCTTCATCTGTATCCGTCAGTGCACCGGCATTATTGGCAGTCACTTCGATGAAATAACCAAGCACATTATTATGCTTGATCTTAAGCGATTTAACGCCCGTCTCCTCCATGTAATCAGCCTGAAGTCCGGCGATAACGCGGCGCGACTGATCGCGCAGACTACGCATTTCATCCAGCTCTGCATGATAGCCCGTGCGGATAAAACCGCCGTCACGTTTCAGCAATGGCAGTTCTTCCGCCAAAGTCTGATCCAACAATTGCGCATAATCTTCCGGCAAAGTGAGAATAGCGTGGCAGGCCTGCGCCAGTTCCGCCGGCAAATCTTTGCCTTGAAACAGCTGACGCACCAGATGTGCCGCCTGAAAACCGGCATGCAATGCACCAAGATCACGCGGGCCACCGCGCCCCACGGCAAGGCGAGACAAAGCACGCGGCATATCCGGCACTCCGCGCAAAGCGGCACGCAGCCCCTGTGCCAGCGATGTTTCACTTAGGAAAAACGCAACGGAATCCTGCCTTGCAGCAATCTGTTCCGGATCGGTCAGCGGGGCTGTCAGTCGCTCGGCCAGCAAACGTGCACCGGCACCGGTGACTGTGCGGTCAACGGCCTTGAGCAGCGAGCCTTCACGATTGCCGGAAAGTGTGCGCATCAGTTCCAGATTGGCGCGGGTTGCCGGATCAATAAACAGCGACGAACCATCCGTCTCACGTTCAGGACGCATCAGCGGCGGGCGTTCAGCAATCTGGGTTTTCTCAAGATAGGCAATAGCACCGGAAATGGCTGAAAGTTCAGTGCGGTTGAATTCGCCGAAACCATCCAAAGTTGCCACACCATAATAGCGCTTGATGCGTTCTTCTGCGGTCGAACTTTCAAACAGGCTCGGATGCTGCGGCATCACCACACGCCCGAGCAGATCCAGCACCGGACGGATGTGCGGGTCCTGAAAAGCTGTCTCCGGCACAATCAGTTCGCTCGGATCAACGCGCATAATATCGGCATAGAGTTTTTCCGGTGCGGTTTCCGTCATACGGAACTGACCGGTGGAAATATCAATCCATGCCAGTGCCAGCCTGCCCTCTTCCGCACCACGCACACGGCCGAGGATCATCAGGAAGTTAGCTCGTGCCGGATCGAGCAGCTTTTCTTCCGTAATCGTGCCGGGTGTGACCAGACGGATCACATCACGTTTGACCACCGATTTGGAGCCACGCTTTTTCGCTTCCGCCGGATCTTCCACCTGTTCACAAACCGCAACACGAAAGCCCTTACCGATCAGACGCTGCAGATAATCATCGGCAGTATGCACCGGAACACCACACATCGGAATATCTTCACCCAGATGTTTGCCGCGTTTTGTCAGCGTGATCCCCAGAGCCTCTGATGCCTCAATCGCATCATTGAAAAACAGCTCGTAAAAATCGCCCATACGATAGAACAACAGGCTGTCGGGATAGGCAGCCTTGATCTCGATATATTGTTCCATCATCGGTGTCGGACGCGCATTTAGCCCTGCATCATAGGTGCTCTGTGGCTCATCAGCGAGTTCAGATGTCGTCGGGGCTTTTTCATGCTGCGTCATAGGGAATACACACGTTCCTGAAATAATTTTTCAATATTCTGCGCGAGCATTTCCGGTTTTGATTAAACCAATAGGAAATGCTCTGCCATTTTGTTTTCCGCATATCTTGTTCCGAAAACCGCTTCGCACTTTTACGCGTACGCTTCAGTTTAGAACCTTGTGCAAAGCCCTGTGAAGCAGCCAGTTGCTTATATCCCCGTGATTTTCACCGGAATGCAGAGATTATACGAATATTGTCTTTAAACATCGGAATCTTTTCAAATATTGCGCTACCCAAACAGAGTGACTTGAGATAAACACACTGCCCAACCATCCGAAAGGATGTTTCAATATATTATGGCCGTTTACGCTTGCAGAAGCTGATAACCGCCCCGCAGTAAGATCGGAGAGGTCAATGACCAGCGATAAGACCGCCCAGAAGCCGCATACAGGAAAGGGCCCGTCCCTGACTGAACAGGAAGCGCTGGATTTCCATTCCCGCGGACGTCCGGGCAAACTGGAAATTACCCCGACCAAACCAATGGCAACACAACGCGATCTGTCGCTGGCTTATTCTCCGGGTGTGGCTGTACCGGTGAAAGCAATCGCGGAAGATCCGGCCAAAGCCTATGACTATACATCGAAGGGTAATATGGTTGCGGTGATCTCCAACGGCACCGCCATTCTGGGTCTCGGCAATCTCGGTGCACTGGCCTCCAAGCCGGTGATGGAAGGCAAATCCGTGCTGTTCAAGCGCTTTGCCGACGTGGATTCCATTGATCTGGAAGTCGATACCACAGATGTGGAAGAATTCATCAATTCCGTCCGTTATCTCGGCCCGAGCTTCGGCGGCATCAATCTGGAAGACATCAAGGCGCCTGAGTGCTTTGTCATCGAAAGCCGCCTGCGCGAACTGATGAATATTCCGGTTTTCCACGATGATCAGCACGGCACTGCAATCATTGCCGCTGCCGGTATGCTCAATGCCCTGCACCTTACCGGCCGCGACCTGAAGGCCACGAAAATGGTTTGCAACGGTGCTGGTGCTGCGGGTATTGCCTGTATCGAACTGGTCAAAGCCATGGGCTTTGCGTCAGAAAATGTAACGCTGTGCGACACGAAAGGCGTGGTCTGGCAGGGTCGTACTGAGGGTATGAACCAGTGGAAATCCGCCCATGCGGTCAAGACTGACAAGCGCACACTGGCGGAAGCCATGGAAGGCGCGGATATTTTCTTCGGTGTTTCTGCCAAAGGCGCACTGACAGAAGATATGGTTCGCTCCATGGCAGATAACCCGATTATCTTTGCTATGGCTAATCCTGATCCGGAAATTACACCGGAAGAAGTGGCAGCCATCCGCTCCGATGCGATTGTTGCCACCGGTCGCTCTGACTATCCGAACCAGGTCAACAACGTCCTCGGTTTCCCGTATATTTTCCGCGGTGCGCTCGATGTTCGCGCCACAACCATCAATGATGCGATGAAAGTTGCTGCGGCCAATGCGCTGGCAGAACTGGCACGTACCGATGTACCGGATGATGTGGCTGCCGCCTATCAGGGCAACCGTCCGCGCTTCGGTCCGAATTACATCATTCCGGTGCCGTTTGATCCGCGTCTGCTCTCCACAATTCCGGTAGCCGTTGCCAAAGCCGCAATGGACAGCGGTGTTGCCGGTAAGCCGATTGAAGATCTGGATGCCTATGCACGCTCGCTGGCTGCCCGCCGCGATCCGATCGCCTCGGCCATGACCGGCATTTATGACCGTATCCGCCGTCATACCAAACGTGTGATTTTTGCCGAAGGTGAAGAGCCGCAAATCATCCGTGCAGCCGTTTCCTTCACATCTCAGGGTTTGGGCAAAGCCATTCTGCTCGGCCGCGAAGACCGCATTCGTGAGACAGCTGAACAGGCCGGTATCGACCTTGGCAAACTGGGCATCGAAATCACCAATGCCCGCCTGTCAAAGCGTACCTCGGAATATGCCGATTATCTTTATGAGAAGCTGCAGCGTAAAGGCTATTTGTTCCGCGACTGCCAGCGCATGATCAACAATGACCGCAATCATTTTGCCGCCTGCATGGTCGCAATGGGCGATGCGGATGGCATGGTTACCGGCGTAACCCGCAATTATGCCACCAGCATTGAAGATGTGCGTCGTGTGATTGATGTGAAACCGGGTCACCGTATGATCGGTGTGTCGCTCGCACTGTGCCGCGGCCGTACCGTTTTCATCGCCGATACCGCGGTGCATGAGCAGCCGACAGCGGAAGAGCTGGCGGATATTGCCGTGGAAGCCGCCAATGTAGCACGCCGCATGGGCTATGTGCCGCGCGTTGCCATGCTGGCTTATTCCACCTTCGGCCATATGTCCGGCGCACGCTCGGAGAATATTCAGGAAGCCGTGCGTATTCTCGAAAAACGCCATGTTGACTTTGAATTTGACGGTGAGATGAGTGCCGATGTTGCTCTTAACGGCAAGCTGATGGAATCCTATCCGTTCACCCGCCTGACAGGCCCTGCCAATGTGCTGGTGATGCCGGATTATCATGCGGCTTCCATTGCCGCTGATATGTTGCAGGAACTGGGCGGAGCCACACTGATCGGCCCGCTTCTGACCGGTCTGGACAAAGCCGTACAGATCGTGCCGCTAAGCGCCAAGGATTCTGATATTGCCAATATGGCAGCCTTTGCCGCCTATGGAGCAACCAACTGATTATTTCAGCACCCGAACTCAAAAGGCCGGAGCAATCTCCGGCCTTTCTTGTTTCCGGCATAATCTGTGGTTACGGTTGCGCTCACCTGTAAACCATGCTCAATTTTCTGCATTGTAACTTTGCCATTACGGAACCATGATCCATGCGCTTGTCCGATCTTCATCTTGACCGCATCATTGACAGGCAGGCGCTTGCCGCCGCTCTCACAGAGATCGTCAATGCAGATGCAAGCAAAGATCAGACACGCAATCAGGTTCTGAAAACGCTTAAAAACGCATGGAAAGACGGTAAAGCCCGCGCCGAAATCATGCTACTGGAAGACGGCGGCGGCATTGCCTGCGCCCGACGGCTCAGCGGTCTGATGGATCAGCTGATTATCGCGCTCCATGACTTCACTGTTGAGCATATCTATCCGGCAATTAACCCGTCAAAAGCGGAAAACCTTGCCATTATAGCGGTTGGCGGATACGGACGCGGCGGTCTGGCACCGGGTTCTGATATCGATTTGCTGTTTCTGCTGCCCTATAAGCAGACGCCATGGGGCGAGCAGGTCGTGGAATATGTGCTCTATATGCTCTGGGATATGGGGCTGAAAGTCGGGCACTCCACGCGCAATATTGATGATGCTATCCGCCTGTCGCGCGAGGATATGACCATCCGCACCTCATTACTGGAGGCGCGGTTTCTAACCGGCAGCCATGCGCTTTTCAACGAACTTACCGCCCGTTTTGATCAGGAGATCGTCGCCGACAGTGGTGCGGAGTTTGTGCAGGCCAAGCTGATTGAGCGCGATATCCGCCACAAAAAAGCGGGTTCAACGCGCTATCTGGTCGAACCGAATGTTAAAGAGAGCAAAGGTGGTCAGCGCGACCTGCAAACCCTGTTCTGGATTGCCAAATATATCTACCGTGTTCATTCTACGGAAGAGCTGATCAAGCGTGGCGTTTTCTCCCGCAGCGAAGCAAAACTGTTCAGCAAAGCCGATGATTTTCTCTGGGCGGTGCGCTGCCATATGCATTTTCTCTATGGCAAGGCGGAAGAGCGCCTGTCCTTCGATATTCAGCGCGAGATCGCCACCCGCCTCGGCTACACGGATCATCCGGGACAGACCGGTGTTGAACGCTTCATGAAGCATTATTTTCTGGTGGCCAAGGATGTAGGTGATCTGACCCGCATTATCAGTGCCGCACTGGAAGAAGAGCAATTCAAAGAAACACCGGGCACCGGCCAGATCTATTCCACGCTGACGCGGAAAAAGCGCAAAATTACCGGCAGCACAGATTTTATTCTCGACCATAACCGCATCAATATTGCCGATGATGAGGTGTTTCAGCGCGATCCGGTTAATCTGATCCGGCTGTTTTATCTGGCAGATAAACACGGGCTGCAATATCACCCGCATGTCATTCAGCGTGTCAGCCGCTCACTGAAACTGATCAAAAGCGATGTGCGCAATGACAAGGAGGCCAACAGGCTGTTTCTGGAAATTGTTGCGTCGCCCCGCACACCCGAACGCACATTACGCCGAATGAATGAATCCGGTGTGCTCGGGCAGTTCATTCCTGATTTTGGCAAGATCGTCGCGATGATGCAGTTCAATATGTATCATCATTATACGGTTGATGAACATTTGCTGCGCTGCATTGCCATCATGTCTGAGATTGAACATGAGACGCTGAAGAACGAGCATCCGCTTGCTCACAGCCTGTTGCCGACACTGAAAAATGACCGGCATCTGCTCTATGTGACCTTGCTGTTGCACGATATCGCCAAAGGCAGGCCGGAGGATCACTCCATCGCCGGAGCCAAAATCGCCCGTAAATTATGCCCGCGTTTCGGGCTTAATCCGTCAGAGACAGAACTGGTGGCATGGCTGGTGCAGGAACATCTGACCATGAGCAAGGTTGCGCAATCGCGCGATCTCAATGACCGCAAAACTATTGCCGATTTTGCCGCTATTGTGCAGACGACCGAGCGGCTGAAGCTGTTGTTGCTGATCACTATCTGCGATATTAAAGCGGTCGGCCCCGGTGTCTGGAACGGCTGGAAAGGCCAGTTGCTGCGCACACTTTATCATGAAACAGAATTACTGCTGACCGGCGGTTTCTCGGAAGTGAGCCAGACCGAGCGCAGCAATCAGGCGCGCGCCCAACTGGCTGAACAGCTCGGTGACTGGCCGGAAGACAAGCGGAGATCCGTGCTGTCCCTGCATTATGATAATTACATGCTGACCGTGCCGCAGGAAGATCAGAAGCGCCATGCCGATTTCATCCGTGCCAGCGATGAAGCAGGTAAAATCCTCAATGTTCTGGCACGACCACATGAATTTGAAGCTGTAACCGAACTGACAATTCTGTCGCCCGACCATCCGCGCCTGCTGTCAATTATTGCCGGTGCCTGTGCGGCCGCCGGTGCCAATATTGTTGATGCGCAAATTTTCACCACCACCGACGGGCGGGCACTGGACATCATCCTGATCAGCCGCGAATTTGATACCAATGATGATGAAATGCGCCGCGCTGCACGTGTCGGCCAGTTGATTGAAGATGTGCTGACCGGCAAAACCCACTTGCCTGAGGTGCTGGCAAGACGGGCAAAAGCACGCCGCTCCGCCCGTGCCTTCCATGTCACGCCACGCGTGCATATCAATAATACACTTTCGGAAAAATTCACTGTGATTGAGGTCAAAGGTCTCGATCGTACCGGCCTGCTGTCAGAAATTACCAATGCAATTTCCGATCTTTCGCTCAATATTGCTTCGGCTCATATTACGACATTCGGGGAGAAGGTGATTGATACTTTCTATGTTACCGGTCTCGACGGACAAAAAATCACGAGTACGACCAAACAGGCAAATATCCAGAAACGCCTCCTCAGCTTGTTTGACAAGAGCGGGAGTGATAGCAGAGCGTCAGATAATAAAAACGGCGATCTGAAAAAATTGCGCGAAACGGCAGGTTAGAGCGACCTTTGTGTGCCAAGTCTGGCACACGGCGCTCTAGTCCGGCTTGCGTCTTTTTTAAGATTTTCCGCTATATCTGTCTGTCACTCCCTATCAACGAGATGAATTCATGAGCCTGCTGAAAAAATTCGCAACTGTTGCTTCCGGCACGCTGATGAGCAGAATCTTCGGCTTTACCCGTGAAATGCTGATGGCAGCTTTTCTCGGTACCGGCCCTGTTGCGGATGCTTTCAACACCGCCTTCCGCTTCCCGAATACCTTCCGCCGATTGTTTGCTGAAGGTGCATTCAATGCTGCCTTCGTGCCGCTCTTTGCCAAAGAGATCGAGCAAAATGGTATGGATGGTGCCAAGCGCTTTTCTGAAGAAGTTTTCGGCGTGTTGTTCACTATTCTTCTCGGCCTGACCATTGCTATGGAGCTTTCCATGCCGTTTCTGGTCAGCACCGTGATTGCACCGGGCTTCACCAGTGATCCGGTCAAGTTTGAGAATACGGTCAACCTAGCGATGATCATGTTTCCCTATCTCGCCTGTATGTCGCTGGCGGCAATGATGGGCGGTATGCTCAACAGTCTGCATAAATATTTTGCAGCAGCCATCGCACCGGTTTTCCTGAATTTCATTCTGATCGGTGCGCTGTTGCTGGCATGGGTACAAAATTACGACCCGCTGCAGATCGGCTATGCCTTGTCCTGGGGTGTGATGGCGGCGGGTATAGTGCAACTGGGCATTGTCTGGTTTGCCGTGCGCCGTGCCGGTATTAAAATCGGCTTCCGCCGCCCCAAATTGACGCCCAACGTCCGCCGCCTGCTCGTGCTGGCGCTTCCCGCCGCAATTACCGGCGGCATCACCCAGATCAATCTGCTGATCAATACCAACATTGCGTCCAGCTCGGACGGTGCGGTGTCTTCCCTCGTCTATGCTGACCGCTTCTATCAGTTACCGCTCGGTGTGGTCGGCATTGCTGTTGCAACCGTTCTGCTGCCGGAATTGTCGCGTGCCTTACGCGGCGGTAATATGCAGGAAGCCGGAAATCTGCAAAACCGCTCAGTTGAATTCACATTATTTCTGACCCTGCCTGCAGCTGCCGCTCTGCTGGTTTTCTCCGAACCGCTTGTGCGCCTGCTCTTTGAGCGTGGAAAATTCGGCCCTGAATCCACATTGATTGTTTCGCAAATTCTCGCAGTGTATGGTCTCGGCCTGCCAGCCTTTGTGCTGATTAAAGCCTTTATTCCGGGCTTTTTTGCCCGCGAAGATACCCGCACGCCGATGATTTTCGCCGGTATTTCGGTGGTGGTGAATGTGACACTGGCACTGACATTGTTCCCGCGTCTCGGTCCCACAGGCATTGCCACGGCGGAAATAACAGCGGGCTGGGTCAATGCCATTCTGCTGCTGTCCGTGCTGATCTGGCGCAAACATTGGGATTATGATGCCGGTCTCATCCGCCGTATTCCGCGCCTGATTATCGCAGCAAGCATCATGGCTGCAGCCTTATATTTTGCTTCCCAGTATTTTGAAACCTATTTGAGCAGACAGGCCGGATTACTGGTGCAGGCAACAACGCTCGGCCTGCTCGTAACCGGCAGTATGCTGGTTTATTTTGCTACGGTTTTTGCCATTGGCGGTGCCAGCCTCTCCGCCCTGAAAGGTAATATGCGCCGCCGTAAAAAAGCCGTTACGGCTAAAACAGATCAATAAATTGCACTTGATTGCTTTTCAGCACTCTGGCAGTAATGACACGTCCGGAAGACAGGATTACACGCCTGCCTTCCGGATATTTTTTATGAGACTTTTAGCCAAGACTGGCAGCATGCGTCCAAACCACATATGCCAGCCTTAAAAGCAACCCCAGAGCACTCTGATTATCAAACCTTACGATCTGACGATAATCACGCTCGACCGGCTCTCCACCAGCTTCAGGATTTACCAAGAATGAACACCTTCAAAGAACGCATTTTCTCCGGCGCACAACCAACCGGCAATCTTCACCTCGGCAATTATCTTGGCGCATTGAAGCGCTGGGTCGCCTTGCAGGACAATAAGGATTGCATCTATTGCGTCGTTGATATGCATGCGCTGACAATCAATCCGGATCCTGTGGAACTTTTAAATTCCACGCGTGAAATCACCGCCGCCTATCTGGCTGCCGGTCTTGATCCGAAAAAGAGCATTGTCTTTAATCAGAGCCGTGTGATGCAGCATGCGGAACTTGCATGGGTGTTCAACTGTATTGCACGTATCGGCTGGATGAACCGTATGACGCAGTTCAAGGACAAAGCCGGTAAGGATCGCGAAAATGCCTCGCTCGGTCTGCTGGCCTATCCGAGCCTGATGGCTGCTGACATTCTGCTCTACCGTGCCACCGCCGTGCCGGTTGGCGATGACCAGAAACAGCATCTCGAACTGACACGCGACATTGCGCAGAAATTCAACAATGACTATTCCGACCGCATTGCCTCGCTCGGCATCGGCGTGGAAATGGCCGTTGGTGATGAAACTGTATCGGGCTTTTTCCCGATCACAGAGCCGCTGATTTCCGGCCCTGCAATGCGCATCATGTCGCTGCGTGACGGCACCAAGAAAATGTCGAAATCCGATCCGTCGGATCTGTCACGTATCAATCTGATTGATGATGAAGAAACCATCACCAAGAAGATCCGCAAAGCTAAAACGGATGCCGATGCCATTCCTTCAGAAGTTGAAGGGCTGGAAGGTCGTCCGGAAGCAGATAATCTGATCGGTATCTTCGCGGCTCTGACCAACACGGATAAAGCAGCCGTATTGCGTGATTTCGGCGGCAAGCAGTTCTCTGAGTTCAAAGCATCGCTTGCAGAACTCGCAGTCTCGCAGCTTTCACCAATCACACATGAAATGCGTCGCTTAGTAGCCGATCCGGCTTATATTGACAGTGTTCTGCGTGATGGCGGCGAACGCGCTGCCGTGATCGCGGAAGAAACCATGCACAATGTGCGTGATATTGTCGGCTTTCTGCAGAAGTAACAGAGCCTAAACCGAAAATTAAAAAGGCAGGGAATTTCCTGCCTTTTTTGTTGTCTTCTATCTATTGTGCTTCAAAAGTCAGCGTATCGGCAGAAGCGGTGACAGCTGCGCCCGATTGATAGTCACCAAAGATTTTGATTTGCGTAAAGCCTGCTTCACGCAGTGCCAGTTCCAGCTCGAACATCCCCCACCAGCGCAAGCTGAATAATTCCATCTCTGTTGTCACCTGTTGCGTATCGCGCCACAGTTCATAGCGCAGCTGCGATGTTACAACCTGTTTGACGTAGTCCGTTGCGGTGCGCATTTCCTGCAAGGTCAGCAAATCCTCGCCATCCTGCCAGTGACGCGCACGCGGTGCATGGTCCATAAAACCACCTGTAACAGAAATATCCAGTAGCAATTTGCCGTTTGGTGCCAGCGCCTCTTTGCTGCGTCGCAGGAAACTCATTGCATCAACAACATCGGTCAACAGCTGAAAAGAACCGGCTGGCAGCACAATAGCCGCGAATTTCTCCGCATAACGGAATGTCGTAAAACCCTGCTCACTCAGTTCAGCTTCCACACCATGTTGCGTGCAATTCGCTTTGCATAAAGCAAGCATTTCAGGAGACAGATCAAAACCGCTGACGTTGTGCCCTGCCTGTGCCAGCGGCACCAGTATACGGCCATTGCCGGTTGCCGGTTCCAGCACCGGCCCTGTGACGGTTTTCAGGCGTTCGAGATAGAATTCCACGTCACCGAAAGAGCGCCCGACCGGTTTGTCCAGCTCGTAAACACGCGAGGCCAGCTTGCCATAAGTCTTCGTCATTTTGAATTTTGCCTTGTCCGTAGCGAGCATAGACCGGCTTTGAAGCCGCAAACTCTGCCGCACATAAAAAATCATTCCGTTACACAGCAATGTGAAACGGCAAAAAATGCAGGACGATAGCTTTTCTTTTCAAACACGAAACACCTTTAAAAACAAGGCAAAAGCAGTTTCTATATCTTTCCCTTCTTATTTCTCCGGATCAGAACGGATATTTAACTCCGGCCAATGTGCTAATTTTTCCCGTCGCCACAAAATTGTCATCTTGCAGTCTCGTGCATTGAGTGGCAAATTCCCGCGCATGGTTTCAAAACGTCTTAGCCGGGAAGCCGGCCACCGCCGTAAATTTCTTGTTTCAATCGATGAAACGCCCGAATGCGGGCGTGCGGTTGCCTATGCCTCACGCCGTGTACGCAATACCGGCGGCGCATTGGTGCTGCTGTTCGTCATCGACCCGTCAGATTTCCAGCAATTTCTAGGTGTTGGTAATATTATGCGCGCCGAGGCACTGGAACGGGCACAGACAGCACTGAATAAATATGCGACGCAATTACGTGAACAATACGGCATTGAGCCTGAGCTGATTGTGCGTGAAGGGCAGACTGCAGAAGAAATTCACGGTCTGATTGAAGAGGATCAGGATATTGCCATTCTGGTACTGGCTGCCGGTTCGGGCAAAGAAGGTCCGGGACCGCTGGTACAGTCCATTGCAGGACGCGGCGCATCCTTCCCTGTTCCGGTTACGGTCATTCCGTCAGATCTTTCTGATGATGACATTGATGCGGTCGCCTGAAACAACTATATTAAGAGCAATCACGCAACTCTGTGGTCATGGTTGCCGTATTTTCTTTACAGCCCTCATTTAACACGGGAGAACTTCAATGTTCATCCAGACTGAAGCCACACCTAATCCGGCGACCCTGAAATTCCTGCCGGGTAAAGTGGTTATGCCGGAAGGCACTGCTGATTTCCGCGATGCGGACAGCGCCGCCAGTACCTCGCCTCTCGCCGCTAAACTCTTTGCAGTTCCGGGCGTGAATGGCGTATTCTTCGGTTATGATTTCATCACTGTCAGCAAAGACGGTGCGGAATGGCAGCATCTCAAACCGGCCATCCTCGGTACGATCATGGAACATATGATGTCCGGTGCACCGGTCATGGCATCAGAACAGTCCAAAGGTCACGATCATACAGAAGGTGAATTCTTCGCTGACGCTGATGCGGAAATCGTTGAAACCATCAAAGAACTGATTGAAACCCGCGTGCGCCCAGCTGTGGCACAAGACGGCGGCGACATCACATTCCGTGGTTTTGAACACGGTGTTGTTTATTTGCATATGAAGGGCGCATGCTCCGGCTGCCCGTCTTCAACAGCAACATTGAAACACGGTATTCAGAATCTGCTGAAACATTTCGTTCCGGAAGTCCTGCAGGTCGAAGCAATTTGATATTTTAAATGTCTTCATCAAATAAAAAAACGCGGCTTAAAAGCCGCGTTTTTTTATTATCTCTGCCATGCCAGATTACAGCACAACAACCTTGGCACCAACGCCGGCACGGTCATACAAATCCATAATATCCTGATTAATCAGACGGATGCAGCCGGAAGACACGTTCTTGCCGATGGACCACCATTCCGGCGTACCATGGAGACGATAGCCGCTGTCGCGTCCGCCTTTATACAAATACAGCGCACGGGCGCCCAGCGGATTATTCAAACCAGGCTGCATACCACCGGCATATTTTGCCAGTTCCGGCTGGCGCTTAATCATTGGCGCCGGCGGTGTCCATGTCGGCCATTCACGCTTCATGGCAACCTTGGCATTGCCCTTCCACTGAAAGCCCTCACGGCCAACACCGATACCATAACGCATCGCTTTACCATCCGGCTCGACATGGTATAAAAACTTGTTTTGCGTATCGACGACAATTGTACCGGGCGCTTCTGTCGTTTCATATTTAACCTGCTGGCGGCGATATTCCGGTGCGATTTTCTGAACAGGGACAGTCGGCAGCACATAGGCTGCATCTGCAACACTGGAATAGGATGCCGTACTGGTCTGAAAAGGTGAGGTTGTCGAACAACCGGCCAGCGCCATTGTCAAAACAAAACCCGTGGCAGAGAGTGCATTTCTGTATACCATTTTTCCCCTCAGAAAACCGTAATGACAGTCAACATTTGTTGGGAATAAGTTAACCGCTGATTCTTAATCAACCATTAACCATGATTATCTTTTATAAAATACGTTAGCCAAGATAAACCGGAACTTATACTGACAGAGAAACATGCCAATCATCTCACCTTTTCAACAACATCCACTCAGTGACGGCCGTCAGTCTGAACTGGCATTACTGGTGCGGCGCGGTGTACAGCGCCTGTGCCTTGATCTGAATATTCATGTTTTGCCGGAAGTCTCCTTACGTTCCGGCAGACGGGCCGACCTGATCGGACTGACACGCAAAGGTGAAATCTGGATTATTGAAATCAAATCTTCCGTCGAGGACTGGAAAGCCGATCAGAAATGGCCGGATTACCGCAATTATTGCGACCGGTTATTTTTTGCTACCCATGCACAGGTGCCGCGCGAAATCTTTCCGGAAGATTGCGGTTTTATACTCTCGGACGGCTATGGCGGGGAAATTCTGCGCGATGCACCGGAGCACAAACTGGCACCGGCCACACGAAAGGCTCTGACATTACAGCTGGCACGGATTGGCGCTAACCGGCTGACGCTCGCGGAAATGGCAGGCGTCTCGATGCCGACTGATGAACCAGCCGGCACGGTATCATAACAAATTAGCGCGGAGCGCGCTTGGCCAGAATGCGCTGCAAAGTACGGCGATGCATATTCAAACGACGTGCGGTTTCAGAAACATTGCGCTCGCACATTTCATAAACACGCTGAATATGTTCCCAGCGCACACGATCTGCCGACATCGGATTTTCCGGCGGTGCAATCTTCTCACCGTCACGACGTGTAAGCGCTGCAAAGACTTCATCCGCATCCGCAGGCTTGGAAAGATAATCAATCGCACCGATTTTAACGGCATTCACAGCCGTGGCAATATTTCCGTAACCGGTCAGCACAATGGCGCGGGTATCTTCACGCTTGGCACGGATCGCCTCAATAATGTCCAGACCGTTACCGTCTCCGAGGCGCATATCAACAACGGCATAGGCCGGAGCTGCCAGCCTCACCGCAGCAATGCCCTCCTCAACGGAGTCTGCTGTTGTTACTGTAAAACCACGGCTTTCCATAGCACGCGCAAGCCGTTGCAAAAACGGTTTGTCGTCATCAACCAGAAGAAGCGAAGGATCACTGCCGATGGCAAGGTGATCATCCTGATTCATATCATCCATCAGGTATTCCTTACTCGTCTTTTGTCTTTTTACTTATTGCTGCGCCTGCGTCAAAAAGTCAAATATGCAATGTAACTATTCATGTAAAACGACCAAATTCATAGCATTTCACAAAGATTTTATTCAAAATATGGCTGTGAAGACCACAGTTTCAAATACTGAAAAACGAATCTTTCAGTCTCAGACACTCTGCTTCGTTCTAAGAAGAATCGGATTTATGCTGTCAGTGCCTGCCGCGACCAGACAATCGTAATTTCTGCACCGCTTTGACCGGGTTCAGGACGGTTGGCAAAGGAGATATGCGCACCGGAACGCTCCAGCAATGTTTTGGCAATGAACAGCCCCAACCCCAATCCGCCACCATTGCGCTCATCGCTGCGGCGCGACATATAAGGTTCACCGATCCTGTCCAGCATATCCACTGAAAAGCCTTTGCCGTCATCACGGATCGTGATGCGCACTGAATTCTCGTCCCAACCCCAGATCACCTGTGTCTCGGTTTTGGCAAAATCCACGGCATTCTCGATCAGATTGCCCAGACCATAAATTACCCCCGGATTGCGTCGGACAACCGGCTCGGTAACCAGTGCTTTAGGGTCAGGCTTTTTCTCAACATCAATCTGAATACCAAAATTGCGGTGTGGCGCGATCACCTCTTCAATCAGTGAAGACAATGCCAGCTTTGACATATGCTCTTCGCCTTCTGAAGACAGGCTGGTGAGGCGTTGCAAAATTTCGCGGCAACGCTGTGCCTGCGAAGACAACAGCTGGATATCTTCTGCATAACGGTCATCATTTTTCAGAGCGCGCTGCATCTCTTTCACCACCAGTGTGATGGTCGCCAGCGGCGTACCCAGCTCATGGGCGGCAGCGGCGGCAAGACCATCCAGCGCTGACAAATGCTGTTCGCGCTGCAACACCAGTTCGGTAGCGCTCAAAGCATCACCCAGCTGACGCGCTTCTTCAGCGATACGATAGACATAGATACCACTGAAAATCAGTGTAGACGCGATGGCACACCAGACGCCGATGACAAACATCAGCGGTAATTCCAGGGTCACACCACTATACCAAGGCAGAGGCAAGTGCCACACCACCAGAACACTGGCGCAAGCAATGGTCATCAAACCAAGTAACAAGATGCTACGCACCGACAATGCAGTTGCAGCAATAATCACCGGCACGACCAAGAGCACGGCAAACGGATTTTGCAAACCACCGGTCAGATATAGCAGGCCGGTGAGCTGCAGAATATCAAAGGCCAAGACCAGCAAAACCGTACGCAAATCCAGACGATGATTGAGCTGATAACGGAAAGACAGAAACAGATTGAGCCATGCTGATACGGCAATCAGCGCAAAACTGATTCCGAGCGGAAAAACAAATTTCAGAGACAGAGAAACGAACAAAACGGCTGCGGTCTGGCCGGTAATGGCAAACCAGCGCACACGCACCAATGTTGTCAGACGCAGGCGACGGGAAAGCGACGAGGCCCGGTTAATCAGATCACCATTTGCCATTCAGTCTTTCCCCGTAAATTATCGCGCATAAAATGCCTTATGCGGCAAAATCACAGCACACGCAAGTTAATCTGCGCCATCCTGCCGCAGGTTAAATCAGCATATCGCCTACGTCATATTTTGGTTATGGCGAGTCGAAAATGGTGCTCTGCGAGAACCGGAGCGGAATGTACATTTAGGTACATGAGCACCGGAAGCGGAGAAGAGTGCCATTTGCAGCCCGCCAAAGCCGAAATATCTCACGTGCCCCGTGGTTTGGCACGCCGAGTTGGATCAGCCTCGGCGGGATTTTCCGGCCAGACATGGCGCGGATAACGGCCGCGCATATCAGTGCGCACATCTGCCCATGAACCTTTCCAGAAATTCGGCAGGTCGCGGGTGATCTGGATTGGCCTGTGTGCCGGAGACAACAATTCCAGCAGCAGCGGCACCGTATCGCGGGCAATAGAAGGATGCGTCGTTAAACCGAACAATTCCTGCACCCTCACGGCGATTACCGGTTCATCACCCTCATAATTAATCGCGATATTGGAGCCGGTCGGCACCGTAAAATGTGTTGGTGCCAAAGTATCAATCTGCCGTTGCAGATCAAACGGCACGAGAGAGCGCAGGCCATTCATCAGGGCAGACTGGCTGATCTTATCGAGCCGTGCCTCACCGGTCAGGAACGGCAGTAACCAGTCTTCCAATGTTACCAGCAGGTGCTCGTCATCCATAGACGGCCATGGCTCACCAAGCCCGCGATAAAGCCAGCCAAGACGGCGGCGCAGCGTCAAAGCTGACTTGTCCCAAGGCAGAGTATCCAAACCATATTGGCCCACCGCCTGAACAACGCCCAGATCGGCGGCCTCTCCTGATGGTGCCGCCAGATTTTTCTCCGACAGGGTTATTGCCCCCAGTCGCACCGCCTCACGGGCACGCAAAGCTTTGCGTTCAGGGTCGTAAATAACCTGCTGTCCCCTTTCGATCTGGCTTGCCAGACTTTCGCGGATATCCTCCTCACTGACCTCAGCGGCAGAGAGAATACGCTGCGCCCCTGCCCGTCCGGTCAGATCAGCCACCACCAGCCACGATACACGCGACAAATGCTGGCTGGCATCCAGCTCACCACCACGCCCATTGGCCAGAATAAACTGACCGCCATTGCCACGCGCTTTGGCCACGCGGTCCGGATAGGCATCCAGCAGCAGGCGGCCAGCATGGGCATCTTCTTTGCTTTGCGCATTGGCTGCCGGTAAATCTTTAATCAGTGAGCGTGCCAGTCCCCGTGCCTTTTGTGCACGGTCACCGCGATCACGGCGAAAGCGGGAAAGCCGCGCATCGAGATCAACCTCATTGCCGCCAAGCCCCCGCTCGGTCATCAGCACGGCAAGCTCTGCCGCCTGCAAAGCCTCGCCACGATTAGCCGCCTCTGCCACCATATGCGCAAGCCGCACCGGCAAAGCCAGCTTCCTAATCTGCTCACCGGAAGCCGTCAGCCGTCCGTCATCATCCAGTGCGCCCAGCCGTTTCAGCAAGGTAGCCGCTTCTTTCAGACTGGCTGCTGAGGGCTGATCCAGCAGCCGCAAATCGCTGACATTTTGCACGCCCCATGCCGCACAATCGAGCAGCAGCGACGACAAATCAGCTTCCAGAATTTCCGGCCCGGTAAAGCGCGGCAGCGAGGAAGTTTGCCCCTCATGCCAGAGCCGGATCGCTATACCCGATTGAGTTCGTCCCGCACGACCTGCTCGCTGGGTAATCGCCGCCTGTGATACGCGCACGGTTTCCAGCCGCGTCAGACCGGTTGCCGGTTCAAAACGCGGCTGACGCGACAGACCGCTGTCGATCACCACCCGCACACCATCAATAGTAATCGAGGTTTCGGCAATCGAAGTCGCCAGCACCACTTTGCGCGTGCCTTGCCGAGCAGGTTTGATCGCCGCATCCTGATCGCGCCCGTCCATTGCGCCATATAACGGGCAGAGCATCACATGCTCGCCGACACGCCCCTCAAGAGCGCGGACTGTGCGCTCAATCTCGCCCTGACCGGGCAAAAAACACAGCAAACTGCCCTGTTCATCCGCCAGAACGGCGCGGATTGTCCGCGCCATAGCATCTTCAATCCGCTCATCGGTTTTGCGCTCCTGATAACGGATTTCAACCGGAAAACTGCGGCCTTCACTCTCCACAACCGGCGCATTATCGAGCAGTTCCGCTACCCGCGCACCGTCAAGTGTTGCCGACATCACCAGAATTTTGAGATCGGGACGCAAGGCTCCCTGCACATCCAGCGCCAGTGCCAATCCAAAATCAGCATCCAGACTGCGCTCATGAAATTCGTCAAACAGCACCGCACTGATACCGGACAATTCCGGATCATCGAGGATCATGCGGGCGAACACGCCTTCTGTCACCACCAGAATTTGCGTCTGTGCATTATAGCGACTGTCGAGGCGCATCCGGTAACCGACCGTTTTACCAACCTCTTCGCTCAACAGACGTGCCATTTGTGTGGCTGCGGCACGTGCTGCCAGTCTGCGCGGTTCCAGCACAATAATCCGCCCGTCCTTCCGCCAGTCTGCATGCAACAAATGCAACGGCACTAAAGTCGTCTTACCCGCACCGGGCGGCGCAACCAGAACGGCAGAGCCACCAGCCTGCAAGGCATGATCCAGTTGCGGCAGCGCCTCACGGACAGGCAAAAGCGGAAGGGATGAAACGGACTGCTGAGGCAAAGACAACGCACCTGATAAATGATTCTGATTGCTGCGAACTATAAACAGCCGCAATCTGCTTTACTATTCTTGAGGAGCAGAGATGGCACATCAATTGACATACTCCCCCATAGTATATATTTTCACCACCATATTCATCGGTAGAAAACCATGCCCCACTCACCGGAAGCCAAGAAACGCGTCATGACACGCCTGCGCCGCATCAAAGGTCAGGCGGAGGCACTTGAACGCGCCGTTGAGGAAGGTACGGAATGCGGTGCGCTTTTACAGCAGCTTGCCGCCATGCGCGGCGCCGCTACCGGCCTGATGGCTGAAGTGCTGGAAAGCCATTTAAAAGAGACCTTCCAACAGCCGCAGAAAGCTCTGACACCGGCTGAAATGGATACAGAAATCGACCAGCTTATGCGGATCATCCGCTCTTATCTGAAATAAAAGACTACTGACTTAAGAGGAACAAAGCCATGAAATCGCGCGCAGCCGTTGCCTGGGAGGCCAATAAGCCCCTCACTATTGAAACAATCGAAATCGGTGGTCCGAAGCCAGGTGAAGTGCTGGTGGAAATCATGGCAACGGGTGTATGCCACACCGACGCCTATACGCTGTCCGGCCTTGATTCCGAAGGCAAGTTTCCGGCCATTCTCGGCCATGAAGGCGCAGGCATTGTGCGCGAAGTCGGCGCAGGCGTCACCACGCTGCGTCCGGGCGACCATGTGATCCCGCTTTACACACCGGAATGCCGTTCGTGCAAAACCTGTCTGTCGCAGCGCTCCAATCTCTGCACCTCGATCCGCGCAACGCAGGGTCAGGGTTTGATGCCGGACCGTACCTCGCGCTTCTCCTGTGACGGTGGAGAAATCTTTCATTATATGGGCTGCTCGACCTTCTCAAACTTCACCGTTCTGCCGGAAATCGCGCTGGCCAAAGTGCGTGAAGATGCTCCTTTCGACAAGATCTGCTACATCGGCTGCGGTGTCACCACCGGCATCGGCGCTGTGATCTATACCGCAAAAGTGCGTCCAGGCTCCAATGTTGTGGTGTTCGGCCTCGGCGGTATTGGTCTCAATGTTATTCAGGGTGCCCGCATGGTTGGCGCAGATAAGATTATCGGCGTTGATATCAATCCGGCCAAAGCGGAAATGGCGAAAAAATTCGGTATGACCGACTTCATCAATCCGCGTGAAATCGGCAATGACAAAGTGGTGCAAGCCATTCAGGACCTGACTGACGGCGGTGCCGACTATTCCTTTGATGCTACCGGCAATACGGATGTGATGCGTCAGGCACTGGAATGCACCCATCGTGGCTGGGGCGAAAGCATCATTATCGGCGTGGCCGAAGCTGGCAAAGAAATCGCCACCCGTCCGTTCCAGCTGGTCACCGGCCGCGTCTGGAAAGGTACAGCATTCGGCGGCGCACGCGGCCGCACCGATGTGCCAAAAATCGTTGACTGGTACATGGACGGCAAGATCAATATTGATGATCTGATCACCCATAAAATGCCGCTTGATGAGATCAACACCGCTTTTGATCTGATGCATGAAGGCAAGTCGATCCGCTCGGTGATTACATTCTGATGACACAATTTGCTTCCCGCTGGAACGAAATCGACGATCTGACACCGCGCGCACTCTATGCGATGCTGAAACTGCGCATGGATGTGTTCATCGTCGAGCAGAATTGCGCTTTTGCAGAAATTGACGGCAAGGATATCGGCGCATTTCACTTAAGCATTCTTGATGGTGAGGAGCTCGCGGCGACGCTGCGGGTTCTTCCACCGGAAGAGAATGAAGCAGTGAAGATCGGCCGCGTTGTGGTGGCGCCAAACTATCGGGGCTACAAACTCGGTCAGCGTCTGATGCAGGAAGCTGTTGATTTTGCGCAAGCACGTTTTCCTGACCAGCCGATTGAGCTTGGCGGACAAAGCCATTTGCAGAAATTCTACGGTTCTTTTGGTTTTATAGCCATTTCCGAAGAATATCTGGAAGACGGTATTCCGCATATTGATATGCGTCTGGAACCGGCAAACGGAGCTGGCACATGAATTTTCTGCTGCGCCGTCATATGTCCTTTTATATTGCAGCAGTATGCGGCGCAGCAGTCTTTCTGATCTGCCGGACTTTCTCCCTTTCACCGGCACCGGTAATTGCGGTCAATTGTTTCTTCATTCTCTATCTGCTGATGACTTTCAGGGCATTGCCGCATTTAAGTGCAGCTTATTTGAAGAAACATGCTGCAAGCACTGACGAGCCGGTCTGGATTATTTTTCTGGTCACTTTTGCGACTGTGGTTTCCTCCATCACCTCGCTGTTCATCCTGATAAATCAGCAGCAGCAACAGCATGATCTGTTCACATTTGCTGCGACACTGGCCGCGGTGCCGCTTGGCTGGTTTACCATTCATATGATGACAGCGCTGCATTATGCCCATCTGTACTGGGAGCCGGATCAGGATAAATCCAATAGCGGGAACTCAGGGCGACCCCATAAAGGCGGATTTGAATTTCCGAACACGCCGGAGCCCTCCGGTTATGACTTTGCCTATTTCGCTTACGTAATAGGCATGACCGCACAAACCTCCGATACCAGCGTCACGACACCGGCCATGCGCAAGGTCGTTCTGCTGCACAGTATCGTCTCCTTTTTCTTCAATACCGTACTTGTGGCTGCGGCGGTCAATGTCGCTGTGGCTCTGGGGAGTTAGTTCATGGAAATCATTTCAAAAGCAAAAGTCTTCGGCGGCACTCAGGGCGTCTATCGTCATAAAAGTGAGGCCTGCCAGTGCGATATGACTTTTGCTTTGTTTCTGCCGCCGCAGGCAGAACACGCGCCCGTACCTGTTCTCTGGTATCTCTCCGGCCTGACCTGCACGCATCAGAATGTGATGGATAAAGGCGAATATCGCCGCCTTGCTGCCGAGCTTGGCATTGCTATTCTCTGCCCTGATACCAGCCCGCGCGGTGATGATGTGCCGGACGAACCGGATAACTGGCAGTTTGGTAAAGGTGCCGGTTTCTATCTCGATGCCACAGAAGCACCCTTTGCCAAAAACTATCAGATGTACAGTTATATTACGGAAGAACTGACCGAACTGGTGGCTAAAGAATTTCCGCTGGATATGTCCCGTCAGGCGATCACCGGTCACTCCATGGGCGGTCATGGCGCGATCACCATTGCGCTGAAAAATCCTGAACGCTTCAAATCTGTTTCGGCCTTTGCACCGATTGCCCAGCCCTCCACTGCCGGATGGTCAAAGCCAGCCTTTGAGAAATATCTCGGAAACAATCAGAGCGCATGGCGCGCTTATGATACAACTGCGCTGATTGAAGACGGCCACCGGATTGAGAGCCTGCTGATTGATCAGGGGACTTCGGACAGTTTTCTTGATGATGGTCTGCGCCCGTGGTTGCTGGAAGAGGCCTGCGCCAAGGCCGCCATCCCACTGACGCTGAATATGCGGGAAGGCTATGACCATTCCTATTATTTCATCTCAACCTTTATAGATGAGCACCTGCGCTGGCACGCCGCCCGCCTGTGATGTTTCGGGTTTGACGGGCTGCAAAAGCCTTACAGCGGTCCCAGTTAAGACTGAATCGTTGGAACCGCTGTAACTATTTGTTTTTACGCATTATCCGACGCAAAATCGGTTCCCACTTTTGCTGGAAATGCTATAATGTATGCGGCGCTGAAACTCAGCGCGGCGTCACCTTCATCAGCAGGCCGTTTTTAGGCTGAGTGGTCAGTTTCTGTACCGGCCATGGTTTTGCATCGCCCACCATGTCAAAACGATGTTGGGACAACAGAACCGCGAGAGCAATCACCGCCTCCTGCATGGCAAAACTGCCGCCGATACAGACACGCGGCCCCGCACCGAATGGCAGATACTGAAAACGGTCGATTTTATCGCGGTTTTGCGGATGGAACCGCGCCGAAATAAAAGCCTCCGGATTGTCCCAGTATTTCCGGTGCCGGTGGATTGTCCACGGCATCACAATGACTGCTGTACCGGACGGAATTTTCAGATCACCAAACTGATCATCCGCAAGTGCCTCCCGATTGATTGAAGGTGCAGGCGGATAAAGCCGCATCGCTTCCTCGAAAGCGGCGCGTGTCAGCGGCAGTTTTTCCAGCCATTGATGCGGCGGCAAATCCTTGCCTCTATCATTCATGAATGCATCAATTTCTGCCTCAACAACAGCCCGTTCCTGCGCATCCTGCGCCAGCAAATAAAGCGTCCAGCCCAGTGCCCGTGCGGTTGTTTCATGCCCTGCACCGATAAAGGTAATCAGATTATCCTCAATCTCATCCCGCGACAGACCATCAGGTTTGTCGGGTGAGGTTTCTGCCTGCAATAACAGCGTCAGGAAATCACTTGGCACGGCTTCACCGCGATCCATCCGCTCTTTGCGCAGCTGAATGGTCTGCGCAACTATCGAGCGGAAAAAGCCGAGGGAACGGCGGCCACGCAATTGTGTCAGGCGGGGCAGCCAGTCCGGCGCACCAAGCAGGTCAAACGGATCAACCCGCCCCATCGTTTCAAACAGGCGGTCTGTCTGTCGGGCGAACTCCTTCGGATCACCGGCAATCTCGCCGGAAAACAATGTCTCTGCCAGAATATCATAGGTCAGCAGGGTCATATCCCGTGATACATCCGTTACAGTTCCGGCAATCTGATAGCGCGTGGTAAAGTCCTGTACGCTTTTCAGCATGGCATTGGCAAAACCATGAATATGGCGCGGCGTGAAAACCGGCGCCATAGCCTTGCGTGAACGCCGCCATGTGGAGCCTTCGGCGGTCAGCAATCCGTCACGCAGGATAGGGCGCAACACGCGCTGACGGATGGTGCCCATCGGATAATTTTGCGGATTTTCCACCAAAACATGACGGATCAGCGCCGGATCATTGGCGATAATCGTATGCATACCAAGCCAGTTTACCTCAACCCACGGTTCATTATAGGACGGCTCGCCCCAAAGCTCTAAAGGATTGCGATAGACAATCCGCATCAGCTCCAGCCGCCCGACCGGATCTTTACGCGGAACCGGTGCCGGTGGCACAAAGGGATGCTTTGCCGGAATTGCACCGGTATTTGAAAATGAAGATTGTAGTAATTCAGTCATGATGCCATCCTGAAAATGTTTCATCATGCTGTTCTGGTATCAGTCTTGTGCCCCCAAACGCATGTCACAGTTAAATATTTTTATTTAACGTCCGAGAACATGCGTCACTCAAGAATCCAGAGCGGACATAGCAAATAGAATACAAAGGCTCTGGTGGCACCGGAAACAGCGACTACCCCAAACAGATATAGGAAAGACAATAAGGCAAAACAGCGACTTGTTAAATTTTGCCGTAATTATCTGACATGAAATTTAAAAGGCGCACTGGTCAAGGCTGTTCCGCCTGCCTATATGTGCTGTTAACTCCAGAGAAATATGAAAGCCCGCTTCCGTGTCATCCGCAATTAACATCATCAGGCTGCCTTACCGGCTTATGCTGTTTTTGCTTGCATTTATGATGCTGCAGTTCTGTGCCTTTCAGATGTCTGCACAGGCTTACACACCTGTTATGCCGCTTGCAGCCGATATTACGCATGTTGCGCCGACGCATGAAACAACGGATCACGGGCAGCACAATAAAGCGTCGGAATCCGGTCAGCATCACAGCACCAAAGGCATGGCCTGCGCGGTCAGCGGCTGTGTTGTGCCTGTTCCGGTGGCACCGGTTATGGCACAAATTGATGCCTTTCCGCGCACACTCAGTGCGCCCTATATGCAGGCTCTGCATGGACTGCCACCTGCTCTTTCCGATCGCCCTCCGATCTCTGTTTTTGCCTGAAAATCAAATTTCCTGACGCACAAATCATTCGTGCGGAGGACAGCTATTTTCTGACATAAATGGAGTATTCCGATGAAAATCATCAATCGTCGTCAAGCTTTAATGTTCGGCCTCGGCGGTATGTCTGCTGTTGCGCTGCCAGCTTTGCACCTCAATCGCGCCAGTGCACAAGGCGCACATGACATGCACAACATGGCACCTGTCTCAGCCAATAAGGCTACAGGTGTAAAACTGCCCCATCCTGCCCTTTTACAGCCGGATAATAACGGTCTGGTTAAGCTGAAGATCGCTAAAGGCCGTCATAGTTTTCAGGCAGGCAGCAGTGCCGCTTCCGCCGGTATTAACGGCAATTATTTCGGGCCGGTTGTACGCCTGCAGAATAAATCGCATGTGCGCTTTGCCGTTGAAAATGCCATGGATGAAGTGACAACCCTGCATTGGCACGGGCTGATGATCCCGTCTGATATGGATGGTGGCCCGCATAATGTGATTAATGCGGGCGCTGTATGGCAGCCGGAATTTGACATCAATCAACCGGCATCATTCAACTGGTTTCATCCGCATACGCATATGGAAACTGCCCGTCAGGCACATATGGGGGCAGCCGGTCTATTGCATGTCAGCGATGGTGGTGACCGTGAACGCGGCCTGCCGGATACATTCGGCACTGACGATCTGTTTCTGGTATTTCAGGATCGCCGCGTCATTGACGGTGACAATGTCTATGCGCCGGACTTTATGGATTTGATGCATGGTTTCCGCGGCCAATATCTGACTGTGAACGGTGCCATTGCACCAATCGCAACTGTGCCGCAGAGCATTGTGCGTCTGCGTCTGCTCAATGCTTCCAATTCGCGCAATTATCACTTCCGTTTCAGCGATGGCCGGATGATGCACGCGATCGCTTCCGATGGCGGCTTCCTCGCCAAACCTGTAGCCGTGGATATTCTGACCATTGCACCGGGGGAACGTTATGAAGTGCTGGTCGATTTCTCCAATGGTCTGACGGCGGACTTTACCAGCCTGCCTGATGACGGCTCCGGCAGAACACCGAAACTGAGTGATGCACAAAGCCTTGAACATCTGATGCGCTTTGAAGTGAGTGATGGTCTGAAGGCCGATGTGATGAAACTTGTTTCCGCATTGGAAGAACCGGCTGCCGCCGATCCGGCCAAGTCTGTCAAAACCCGTTCTTTCGTCTTTGATGAAAACATGGCCGGCAATATGGCCATGATGCGCAAGAAAATGATGGGCGGCGAAAGTTCCCCAATGGGACAGATGGACCATAGTAAAATGGATCACAGCCAGATGGGGCAGATGCAAATGCCTCAACCATCTAAAATGCAGGAAATGATGTCCGGTGCGATGGATCATGGCGAACATTCTGCACGTTCGGCTGACCAGATGGGACCATCCCTGACAGCCGCCACCTCCGGCATTACCATGTCGATTGCCGACAAGCCTTTTGACATGAGCCGCGTGGATGTGGAAGCCAAACTCGGCTCTATGGAAATCTGGAAACTGAAGGCCGTTGAAATGGGGCATCCGTTCCATATTCACGGTGCGAATTTCCGTGTGCTCTCCAAGAACGGTCAGGCAGCACCGGATTATCAGCAAGGCTGGAAAGATACTGTGCTGGTCGACGGAGAAGCCGAACTGCTGGTTCACTTCAAAGCAGAAGGTAAACGCTCACATCCGTTCATGTTCCACTGCCATGTGCTGGAACATGAAGATGTCGGCATGATGGGACAGTTTGTGACTGTCTGACCTGTGATGACCTGATCAATATGGCCTCCCCGCAAAACATTACTCTTGCGGGGAGGTTTTATTTTATTCAGTCAGATTAATCGTCTGTGCCAATGAGAAAACGCGCTGCTGAACTTCAGCGGTTTGTCTCTGTGCTGCCACCCAGTCCACACCCGCCATAATACCATTGCGCTTCACTGCACGACCTGCTGCCCACACACTATCGATATCCTGCATAGCTGCAAAATTGAGCACGCGATCCGCCAGTGTGCCAAGATTGGCAAAGCCCATCCGGTCTGTGCGCAACAATACCAGATCTGCCCGCTTACCCACAGTGACAGAGCCGGTCACATCTCCCAATCCAAGCGACCTTGCGCCACTAATTGTTGCAAATTCCAGCACATCGGTTGACGTGTAATTATTCGCAATGGCTGAGCCGTCTTCTGTCTTATATAGAATCCAGAAGGCTGATCGGGCATGTTCAAAATAATCCTGCAACATGGCAATCGCTGCATCCAGCCCGATACCGGTATCCACCCCGTGCGCACGCGCACGACCATGCAGGCTTGGCGTATCATAGGTAAATTCACCCAGTGTCGTTGAGCAGAGTTTTGAACCGGCTGCCTTCATCATCAGCAGTTCTTCATCTGTCACATCATTACCATGTGAAATATGATAATCCGGCCCCAGCAAGCCCGCCTCATGAAGATCGCGTATACCGCGCAAAACCGGTGGTTTAGGCTCCGGAAAAGTCTGGTTCATATGTTGTGTCAGAATGGCAGCCTGCAATTCGCGGCAGCGTTTAAACTCCTCAGCCGCCTGCGCAACACTCTGCGTACCGACAGATCCGGTCAGGCCGATACCAAACCGCAATACTCCGTCTGGATCGGAGAAATACCGGTCACGCAGCAGCTCCGCTTGTTTATAATGACGCTCGTCCGGCGGCCCGTCACGATCAGCGCGTGCCTGTGCCAGCGGATAGGTATCGCCGGGGCCGTAATGCGGTGACTGCCGCATCTGATAACAGAAATAGCCACCGACACCGGAATCTTTCAGCCCACGCGCTGCCGCATCCTCAATCTCATTGCCATTGGTGGCATGCATATGATCCAGCACCGTGGTAACGCCGGAATCCAGACAGACAAGCCCGCCGATATAGCAGGAGAAATACATATCCTCCGGCGTAAAACACAAACCGTATTTCAGGTTATTCTCGCGGTCATAATGGCGGTAAAGCTTTGAGCCTTTGACAATCTGACCGGCTTCAGCCGTTTGCCAGACATGGCGATGCCCGTCGACCATACCCGGCATCAGGATCATACCGGCGGCATCAACAACCTCGGCATTATCGTGCTTGATATCCTTATCAATGGCGATGATTTTTCCGTCGGCAATCAACACATCCGTGGCTGTTAATTCGCCAAGTTTTGCGTCCATTGTCAGAATATCTGCACCTTTAATCAATGTCGGCGTGACAGATTTTGCACTGGCAGCAACACTTTGCGCCGCCTGCAAAGGCAGACCGCTGGCAGCAACTGCTGCACCGGCTGCACTGAGTTTGAGAAACTCTTTGCGTGTTAGTTCCATAAACGGGTTCCCCTTGTTCCGGTAAGCCTGACACCGCATCTGCGCAATGATGAAACATCTGATGCAGGCATGAGCGCGACCGGCCGAAAATGACGGATTGCATTCAATTCCGAAGATTTCAGGTAAAATTAATAGTGGCGGCATCGCGCACGATCCGCGCCTGTGCCTCACGCATGTCTTTCTTCAGCTTGTCCCAGTCCACATTCAGCATTTTGCCGTTTTGCTTACGCAATGTGCCGCGTACCCACACACTGTCGACATCCGACAAATTGGCAAAACTGAACACACGATCTGCCAGAGTTCCGGCAAGGGCTAAACCGTAACGGCTGGTGCTCAGCAAAACGAGATCAGCCTGTTTTCCAACACTGATTGTGCCGGTCGTATCGCCCATACGAATAGCTTTAGCACCGGAATTGGTGGCAAAATCCAGCAAGTCTGTTGGTTCATATTCACGGGCAATGCGGGCATATTCCTCTGAACGCTGCATATTCCACAAAGCAGCGCGCACATGCTCGAAATAATCCTGTGTCAGTGCCAGATTGACATCGATGCCAATACCGGACGGCAGCCCCATTTTACGGGCTTTCCCATGTATGGCCGGCTCCACATAGGGGAACTCCCCCATCACCGTGGCGCATAACATACCGCCTGTATCGCGCAGCATGATGATCTCTTCATCCGTCATCTGCACACCGTGGGACACATGAATCTCGGGCCCGAGCAAACCGGCTTTATACAAATCCGAAATATTGCGATAAATCCCCTCCGGCGGCACCGGATTTTGCTTGTGAATATGCAAAGCAATCAGGAAAGGTTCCAGCGCACGGGCACGGTCAAATTCCGTTTTCGTCTGCCGCATTGTATGGCGCCCCAGCCCGTTGCTGGATGCAATACCGAAACGGATCAGACTATCGCTGGAAGAAAATAGCTCATCGCGCAGCATTCTGGCCGTTTCATAATGCTCTTCCGTCGGCGGTGCGAGGCGCTGTGCAGACGCTTCCGCAAGCGAGATTGTATCACCGGGCCCATAGGTCGTAGAATGGGCGATCTGGTAACAAAAAACACCACCGACACCGGATTCGATCAGCCCGCGTGCACCGGCAAATGCTTTTTCACGATTATGCTGTCCATGCGCATAATCCACCACACTGGTCACACCGGAATCAATCGCCAGCAGGCCACCTACATAACCCGCCAGATGGAAATCTTCCGGCGTCATGCAAACAACCGTACGCTCTTTCCATGTCTGATAATGATCATATTTAGCCGCATGGGTTTTCACCAGCATGCCCGCATTCATGATTTGCCAGACATGACGATGTCCGTCGATCATGCCAGGCATCAGAATTTTTCCGGTCGCATCAATGACTTCGGCATCATCAACTTTCATGCCTTTGGCAATGGCGGCGATTTTACCGTCTTTGATAAGAACATCCATGCCGGTCAATTCACCAAGCTTCGTGTCCATTGTCAGAATATCCGCATTGCGGATTAATGTGGCGCGTGACGGTTGCGGATTATGCGTCTTTTTTGCTTCAGCAGGTTTTGCCGGTGATGCAGCAGCGCTGCCACCGGTGGCAGCAGCTGTTGCCAGACCGGCTATACCGAGCCGGAACAGCTCTTTACGGGTTATCGTCATCCCTTATAGTCCTCCCGATCATTCAGAAAAGACCGCAGCACAACGCATATATGTAAAAATCCTGACGGAGTTTATTGTTGTCCGCGGTCATCGCGGTGTACTATCTGACGATATGAGGGAATGAAGCGAGTTGTTCTGCTATTGCGAAACGGACATTCGATTGCGCTAACAGGACACATAAAAAACACTCACCCTATCGGGAACAGCGAATAAAACGGGAGAAGGGCCTTGCAGACAACGGATAATGTTGCGGCGGGCGATGCTATATGTTTTGCGCCGCTTGTGCGTAATTTCAGCCGCGGTTTGGTGATTGAAGATCATATGCATCCGTTCGGGCAATTGCTCTATGCAAATTCCGGCATAGTCAGCGTTATCACCAGACACGGCAATTTCATTATTCCGTCCCATCGCGCCATGTGGCTGCCTCCCTATTGCGCCCATGAGGTCAGAATGCTGACCGACGTCAATATTACATCCCTGCTTTTGCAAAGTGATGCCGAACTCGAAACTCTGGATTGCCGCGTCATTGAAATGCCGGCTCTCATGCGTGCTTTGCTGGTAGAAACGCTGGGCTTTAATCAGGCACAGCGCAACATCAAACGCGAGCAGGCAATCCTGCAATTGTTGCGCGGGGAAATTGCCGCAGCACAACGCGTCTCCTGTACTGTGCCTATGCCTTCCGGTGATAAACTGACCCTGCTGTGCAAAGAAATCATGCATGATTTGTCACAAACTCTTTCTCTCGCCCAGCTTGCAGACAAAGCTGCCAGTACACCACGTACCATCGCCCGCCAGTTTCAGAGCGAACTCGGCATGAGTTATCGTCACTGGCTGGAAACAGTACGGTTTAATTATGCCTGCGCACAACTGGAGCGCGGCACTGCGGCAAAAATCGTGGCCGCTGATCTTGGTTATACGCCCAGTGCTTTCTCGAATATGATGAAACGCTTTCAGCAGCGCTTAAAACAAGAGCGTATCAAGAACCCCAATGATACGATTTTTGCTGATCTGCCGCCATTTGAGTGGATTACAAGACCCGTGGCCGAGCCGCAAACCGGTAACGACAAACGCTGGCAGAAAAAGACCGCGGGCGTTTAATTTTTTACTCTTATTTTCTCCCGCCCCTAAAAGCAGGTTTTCATCACAAAAGCTGGTAATTATGCCGATTTTTCGCGGTAAAATTTGGTAAATCGGCTCTCAGCGACTATATTAAAGATACCATTTTAGCCTGATTCGTTTCAGCACTTTCCGGCCTGTTCCGGTAAGCCGAAATATATAATCAGCCAAATTTTTTACCGGACGGCATAAGCCCTACGGCAACGCTAACGAAAGTCTTTCATGAGCGAGACCACTGAAAATCCTCACGGCGAGAACCTTTCCGCAGATATCAATGCGACTAATCCTGAATATGGCGCGGATTCCATCCGCGTTCTGAAAGGGCTTGATGCGGTGCGCAAGCGCCCGGGCATGTATATCGGCGATACGGATGACGGCTCCGGCCTGCACCACATGGTTTACGAGGTGGTGGATAACGCGATTGACGAAGCGCTGGCCGGTCATGCGACACTGGTTACCGTAACATTGAATGCCGACGGTTCCTGCACCGTAACCGATAACGGCCGCGGTATTCCGACTGATATCCATAAAGAGGAAGGCGTTTCTGCCGCTGAGGTTATCATGACCCAGCTGCACGCAGGCGGTAAATTCGACCAGAACTCCTATAAGGTTTCCGGTGGTCTGCACGGTGTGGGCGTCTCCGTGGTGAACGCGCTTTCCATCTGGCTGAAGCTTAAAATCCGTCGCGCCGGTAAAATTCATGAAATGAGCTTTACCCATGGTGTGGCTGATGCACCGCTGGTGGAAACCGGTAATGCGGGCGATGAAACCGGTACGGAAGTGAGCTTCCTGCCATCGCCGGACACTTTCACCATGGTTGAATTCAGCTATGAAACACTGGAACGTCGTCTGCGCGAACTGGCTTTCCTGAATTCCGGCGTGCGCATCAAGCTGGCCGATAAACGCCATGCGGATGTGATTGAGCAGGTTCTGCATTATGACGGTGGTCTGCAGGAATTTGTCAAATATCTCGACCAGTCTAAAAAAGCACTGCTGGAAGACCCGATCTATATTATCAGCGAAAAAGACGGCATGACTGTGGAAGTCGCCATGTGGTGGAACGACACCTATCATGAGCGCGTGCTGTGCTTTACCAACAATATTCCGCAGCGCGACGGCGGCACGCATCTTGCCGGTTTCCGCGGGGCACTGACACGTCAGATGACCGGTTATGCGGAAAGCTCGGGTACGACCAAAAAAGAGAAAGTCAATCTGACAGGCGATGATTGCCGTGAAGGTCTGACAGCGGTGCTTTCCGTTAAAGTACCGGATCCGAAATTCTCATCCCAGACCAAAGACAAGCTGGTGTCTTCGGAAGTTCGTCCTGTTGTGGAAAGCCTCGTCAATGAAGCGCTGGCAACATGGCTGGAAGAACATCCAAGTGAAGCCAAGGTGCTGATGTCCAAAGTTGTGGAAGCGGCGGCTGCGCGTGAAGCAGCGCGTAAAGCCCGCGATCTGACCCGTCGTAAAGGTGCGCTCGACATCACCTCCCTGCCGGGCAAGCTGGCAGACTGTCAGGAACGTGATCCGGCCAAATCTGAAATCTTCATCGTTGAGGGTGACTCCGCTGGCGGCTCTGCCAAGGGCGGACGTTCGCGTCAAAATCAGGCTATTCTGCCGTTGCGCGGTAAGATCCTCAATGTGGAGCGCGCCCGTTTTGACCGTATGCTCTCCTCCGACCAGATCGGTACGCTGATCACTGCGCTCGGCACCTCGATCGGCAAGGACGAGACCAGCGGTTTCAATCCGGAAAAGCTGCGCTACCACAAAATCATTATCATGACGGATGCTGACGTCGACGGCGCTCACATTCGCACATTGCTGCTCACATTCTTCTTCCGTCAGATGCCGGAGCTGATTGAGCGCGGCCACATCTATATTGCGCAGCCGCCGCTCTACAAAGTGACACGCGGTAAGTCTTCGCAATATATCAAGAACGAAGCTGCCTTTGAGGACTTCCTCATTGAAACCGGCCTCGAAGAAGCAACTCTGGAACTCGGCAATGGTGAAGTCCGTGCCAGTGCCGATCTGCTGTCGATCATCAATGATGCCCGCAATCTGCGTACAGTGCTGAACGGTCTGCATACACGCTATGACCGTGCAGTGATCGAACAGGCTGTGATTGCCGGTGCGATGAATGTGGAAGCGTCCAACGATCCGGCGAAAGCACAGGCTCTGGCCGATGCTGTCGCCAAACGCCTCGACATGATCGCCGAGGATATGGAACGCGGCTGGAGCGGCACCTATTCACCGGAAGAAGGTTTCCGCTTTGAACGCATGTTGCGCGGCGTAAAAGATACCGCGATTATCGACATGGCGCTGCTTGGTTCTGCCGATGCCCGTCAGCTGGATCGTTTCAGCGAACGTCTGCATGAGGTTTATTCCACGCCGCCGGCTCTGCGCCGCAAAGATAAGAGCGAAACCATTTCCGGTGCGCTTCAGCTTCTGGAAGCAGTTTTCGCAACCGGTCGCAAAGGCCTGTCGCTGCAGCGCTATAAAGGTCTTGGCGAAATGAATGCCGAGCAGCTTTGGGAAACGACACTGGATCCGAATGCACGCTCGCTGCTGCAGGTAAAAGTGACCGATGCAACCAGCGCCGATGCTCTGTTCTCGCGCCTGATGGGTGACGAAGTGGAACCACGCCGCGAGTTCATTCAGGACAATGCGCTTAGCGTTGCCAATCTGGACGTTTAATCCATTTTGCATAATCACAAAAAACGCCGGAAATTCCGGCGTTTTTTATTTATCTTACAATATGTGTCGGCTGGATAATGAGACCGTCCGGTGTTTGCGCACGATACACTCCTACACCATAGAGATCGCGGATCACGTCTTCCCTCAGAATATCCGCTGGTGCGCCATCAGCCACCAGACAACCGTCTTTCAGCAAAAGCAGGCGGGTACACCAGCGTGCAGCCAGCCCCAGATCATGCAATGTGCAGATAATGCCGCGACCGCTCGCGGAAAGCTCACGAAAAATCTGCATCAGGCCAAGCTGATGTGCCGGATCAAGCCCTGCCACCGGCTCATCGGCCAGCATCAAAGGCGTATCCTGCGCAATGGCGCGGGCAATCAGTACCCGTGCCTGTTCACCACCGGATAATTCCCGCGCCGGTTTATCGCGCAGATGAGTAATCTCCAGCGCTTCTATGGCAGATGTAATCTGGTACTGATCTTCTCTGCTCAGGCCGGAGAATTGCGGCAGACGGGCAAGACGGCCGAGCTGCACTACAGTCTCAACGCGCATATTCCAGCTGATCTCCCGATCCTGCGCAATATAAGACAGAAGCTGCGCACGCTTTACGCTTTTAAGCTGCGCAGTTTCCTGCCCGTTTAAGGTGACTAAACCCTGATAAGGCAGTTGCGCCAGCAGAGCACGCAACAACGTGGACTTTCCTGCACCATTCGGGCCGATCAGACCGACAAACTCGCCTTCACCTATGGTGAAAGAAACTCCGCCGATTATGATACGTTTCTGGCGGGAAACCGAGAGATTTTCAACGCGTAACAGGCTCAAATTTCTGCTCCTTTGCGCAATCTCCACACCAGATGCAGGAAGAATGGGGCACCAATCAAGGCTGTTAGTACACCGAGCTTCAGGTCCTTCTCCGGCAGAATAAGACGTACAAAAATATCAGCTGCCAGCAGCATGACTGCCCCGCCTATTGCCGAAGCCGGTAGCAGGCGCGACGGGCGGGAACCAACTAGCGGGCGCAAGACATGCGGCACCACCAGCCCGATAAAGCCAATTGCTCCTGCCACAGCCGTTGCCGCGCCGACACTCATCGCCGTGCCTGCAACCACCAGAAATTGCACTTTACGCAGATCGACACCCATGCTCGCTGCTGTCTCCTGCCCCAAAGTCAGCGCATCCAGTGAACGGCCGGACAGGATCAGCATGATCCAGCCAAGGCTCATAAACGGCAACACCAGCCAGACATGGCTCATGGAACGATCATTTAAGGAACCGAGCATCCAGAAGACAATTTCCATCAGGGCAAAAGGATTGGGCGCAAGGCTCAGTGCCAGTGACGTCAGCGCACCGGCAAAGGCCGAGACTGCAACACCGGCCAGAATAACCGTAATAGTAGAGCCGCTGCCGCCTGCCAGAAACTGCACCAAGATTACAGCTATAAATGCAAAACCCAGTGCCATCAGCGGGAGGCTTAAAGGAAACAGCAAAGACAAACCGCTATAAAGCGCCAGAACCGCGCCAAGTGAGGCGGAAGAACTCACCCCCAACAACCCGGGCTCGGCTAAGGGATTGCGCAAATAACCTTGCAAAGCCGCACCGGACAAACCTAATGTCAACCCGATCATTAGCCCCAACAAGGCACGGGGAAGCCGCAATTGCTGCATGATCAGCACTGTATCGCTATCCCCCGCTCCGAACAGACCGGACAGCCCTTGCATAAGACTGATGGAAGACGGGCCGGTCAGCAGCGAGATAGCAAACAGGGCGATCAGCACCACGCCAAGCACAAGCAACAGACCATAATAGCGCCGGTTCTGATCCATTAGAGCATTTCCCACTTAAGTTTTCTCATTCAAAATGCTCTATCTTTTTTGTTTTACGCATGTCTTTGTCCCAAAACCGGTATCCACTTTTGGGAGACATGCTGTATCGCTCTCCGTTTGCCTGTCTGGCACGCTGCAAAATTCTCACTGCTTCCAGCGTATAGACTGAACCGCACGACCAGCTGCGCGCAGGCACAGCCACATGCTGTGTTTTACGCCCCTGATCACTTACCAAAGCTTTCATAACCGGATGCCGGTAATTCTGATAGGCCAGTGCCGGTTTCTCATAAAATTCAGGCTCAATGATCATATCCGGCTTCAGACGAATGAGATCTTCCAGCGATACGCGCCCTGCTGCCAGTCTGCTGTCACTGGCACCAAGATTAGTAATATCCAGCATTCTCATGATTTCATCAGACAGCGTTCCCGCACCCGATGTATAGCCATTGGGTTCATAAAGCAGTGCAGTTACCGGCTGTGCATTCTTCTGCAAAGTGCCAAATGTCCGGTCAATTTCAGCAATTTGTGCCTGTGCTTTTTCCTGCTGTCCGAGAACCTGCCCCATTTGCGCGATCTGTTGGCGGATATCAGCAAAGCTCTGCGCATAGCCGAAACGCTCAATCCTGACACCTTCCCGCTCCAGAACTGCAAGCTTGTCCGGCGCTGTGTAGACCGAGGCCAAAACCAGACCGGGCTTCAGCGCCAGTATTTCCTCAAGACCGGAACGGTTGAGATGATAATTTCCGGCCTGTTTTGCGACCGGCGAAGAAACCGGATCTGCCGCAATATGGCTGACCGAGACAATCTGAGACGGTTCAGCCAGAGATAGTGCCAGAATATCCGTACAAAGATTGAGCGAAACCACCCGCTTCGGCAATATCTGCGCCTGCAACGGTAAGGCACAGAAGCACAAAAGACAGGCCGCGAGAACGGCCTGCCTTTTACTATGACGAATAAAGGCGATTAAACGCACCATTCTCAGAAAGAGGCTTTCAAACCGGCAAATGCACCGCGACCCGGTGTATTATAGCCGTAGACTTCCTGATATTTTTTATCGAACAGGTTTTCGATACGGGCATAACCTTCAAGTTTATCTGTGAATTTATAGCTGCCGCCGATGTTAACGACGGTATAGCTGCTCAGATTAACGCGGGATGATGCACCACCTATGAAGGCAACATCTTCCATCTTGCCATTGAATACTGCTTCACCGAACAGACGCGCGCGATCTTCATAGAATGTATAGGCCACATTCACAGAACCGGAATGCCGCGGACGACGTACAGCATCTAAATCATCAGCCCCTTTCGAAGATGTGTAAGTATAGCTGCCGCCTGCTGTGAAGCCATGGAACAGGTTCAGCGTTGCAGCCAGTTCCACACCATGACGACGGCTTTTTCCGTCGAGGTTTTTCACAGTTGATGTCCAGTCCGGATTATAGACGGTCACGATCTCATCCTGCAGATCCTGATTGAAATAGGTTACATCCGTAACCAAAAGACCATCAAAGAAAGCATATTCCAGCCCGATATCCCAGCCAAGGCTTTTCTCAGGCTTCAAATTCGGATTGCCGACAAAAGTGCTCGGCGTATAACCAAACTGCTCGAAGAAAGTCGGATTGGTCACACCGGTACCAACGGAACTGTGCAGACGGGCATTTGTATCAGGAATTGCCCATGCACCGCTCAGAGAGAAAGTTGTGGCGTCGTCAAAATCTTTATTCACATCATGGCGCAAACCAAGATTGACGAAGAACTGATCCGCAAACTCACCATTATATTCGCCGACAAAGGAATACATTGAACGCTTGTGATGCTCAAACTGGGTCGGATCCATCCACGGATTGGACAAATCATTCTCCGTCGCCACCTGACGGAAACGCTCCTGCTGCCACTCTATACCGCCGGTAATTTTGTGATGTGCATCCGCAAAACTCGGCGTATCAAAAGCATAGGTTGCCTGATAGGAGGCCGTATAGCGGCTACCTTTATTTTCAGCAGGATAGTCCGGTGCAATATATTCATATTTGCGGTCACTGCCGGTGAAACGCAATTTCTGCGTCAGCGCATCATCCAATGCTGTCCATGTCAGACCAACACTTCCCAGAAGCTCATTCGTCTTACCTTCCAGACCGATTGAATCCAGCGGGTTAAGGGATGTCATATTATCAAGATCAGTGCGGTTCTTCACATAACGCAAAGTCGCGTCGAGTTTGGCTGTATCCGACAGATCAATATTGACCTTACCATTCAGCGTCAGATTTTCATCGCCGTCTTTTTCATCGCCGACATTGGAAATATTGAAACCTTTAGTGCGGCGGTAGGAGGCGGCCAGCGCCATATCATAATTTTCAGCACCGCCCTGCAACAGCACGCCACCGAGCCATGAATTCTGGCTGCCGGCTTCCGTTGTACCGCTGATTTTGAAACCATCGCGCTTGCCGCCTTTTGTGATAATATTCACAACGCCAGCCAGTGCATTTGAGCCCCAGAATGCGCTCTGAGGGCCGCGCAGAATTTCAATCCGGTCAATATCTTCCGCCTGCAAAGCGCCGAAATCATAGGCATCGCCGGAAGCAGCATTCATTTCAACGCCGTCAACCATTACAAGAAGATGGTTTGCTTCAGCACCGCGCACACGAATATTGGTCATACCGCCTTTGGAGCCTGAACGTGATACGGCAAAACCCGGCACCATACGCAGCGCATCGGCCACATAACGCACCTGATTTTGCTCAAGCTGCTTGCCGGTAATCACAGTTACAGCACGGCCGGTCTTGCCTTCTTCAATCGGCGTGCGACCGGCTGTTACGAGGATTTCTTTAAGCTGTACCGGTTCCTGCTTTTTCTCTTGCGCCAGCGCATTGCCAAGGCTGAAAACTGTCAAAACCGTTCCGAGTACCAAAACTGATTTTTTATGCTGCAACAAATTGCGTGTCATGCTGTCCCGCCATAGATCAGACAATGCACGCTTCTTCAGCATTGCATTGTCCTGAATGATACAAACCGCATTTGAGACAGGCTGAAAACAACAGGCATATCCGCATGCGGCAACATTTTAACAATGTCACCGTCACGGACGTCCGCGCCTGCGCACCCCTCGTGCACCGGCTGGTGACCGGAAAAGGCAGGTCTCCTGACTTGCGGGTCATCACGAACGCTCCGCCTTCCCGTCCTCGGGGACAGTGGCTTACCGGAGGCCGCTCACCGTTACAGTTGCGGGGGCAGTCACGGATTGGACACCGTGTTCCCTTTTCATTTGTCTGAAGCAATAATGCTCAGACAAAACCTTTTCCGTGTAAAGCGATAACAATGCACCGCTTCACGGTCAATTCTTAAGCAATTATGAACTGCGTTTTTCAACGGGGCGTGATACTTGTGCCGCAGTTTCAAAAAGATAGCCGCTTTATCCGTTACAGCGCACGGATATCATCAAAGAGTTTTTGCGGAATTGTCACCGTACCATTGGCCAGACTGCGTTCACGAGCTTCATAGCGGCGCTGCGACGGCAGCCGTGCGCCCTGATCTGTAATCGCCGAGAACATTTTCTCCGCCCGCGCCATATGTTCAGCCATTGCTGCGCCGAGGAAACTCTCCGGATTCAAGGCAATCACGATTTCCCCGTGTTTCGGCGTTGCCCCACGGCCATTATCCCATTGCTGAGATTCAAGGCTCAGCATATCGCCGATCAATGGCCCCGCAAGCAACTCTACCATGGCAGAAAGCGCTGATCCTTTATAACCGCCAAAGGTCAGCATTGCGCCTTCCAATGCAGTCTTTGCATCAGTCGTCGGCTCACCGTTTTTATCAACCGCCCAGCCTTCCGGTATCGGTTTGCCTGCACGGCGATGCAATTCGATCTCACCACGCGCCGCAGCACTGGTGGCAAAATCAAAAACAAACGGATATTTACCGGCACGCGGCCAGCCGAAAGCAATCGGATTGGTGCCGAACACACCGGTCTTGCCACCGGCAGGCGCAACCCATGAATGGCTTGGCACCATTGTCAGCGATACCAGACCATGCTCTGCCAGCATTTCCACTTCCGGCCACAGAGCCGAGAAATGCACACAATGATTGATGGCCATCGCGGCAATACCAAGCTTGCGGGTTTTCTCCACCAGCATCGGCAGGCCTTTTTCCAGTGCCAGCAGAGAATAACCACCTCTGGCATCCACCGCAACAATACCGCCTGCACGGTCTTCCACCTCCGGCTCAGCATCCAGCACAACAGCACCGGTTTTAATGGTCTGAGCACAACTCAGCACCCGATAAAGCCCGTGTGAATCGCATTCATCACGCTGGCAGCTTTGCAGCAAACGCGCATTGGCCTGCGCATGTTCCTGAGAAAGACCAAGCTTGATAAAGGTCTTTTCCGCAAGATTGTAAGCTTCATCCAGTGTGATGGTAATGGTGGCGGTCATGGCTGCGGTATCCTCCCTGCGTATAAAGCCTGCTTTAAAAACAGTCTAATATATCAGATACCTAACCCAGCCATTACAAAACAGCAAGTTATTACCTTATTAAAATAAAAAACCCGCTCAGAGAGCGGGTTCTTCAAAGCTTAGATATCAGCGGGAGAATTTGCGGTCGCCGCCTTCACGCGGCTTGCGCGGGCCTTTTGGCTTATCGCCGTAAGGCTTGCCTTCACCGCCTTTAAAGCGGGACTTGCCTTTCGGCGCGCCCCAGCCCGGCTTGTCATCACCACCGCGCTTGTCAAAGCGGCGTTCGCCACCGCGATCAGAACGCGGGCCACGGCCTTCCTGCTCAGGCGCAGTTGAAGTGCGGATCACCAGACCTTTTTCGCCTGTACCCTGTTCTTCAACAGTCGCGAAATATTCCTTGGCTTTTTCGCTGTTAATCTCGAAACGGGTTTCGTTTTCAAGAATACGGATTGCACCAACATCGCCCTTGGAAACCTGACCGGCTTTACAGATCAAAGGCAGAATCCATTTCGGATCAGCACGATGTTTACGACCGGCAGACAGTGTAAACCATGCACCGCCATTGAAGGAGGAACGATCTTCACGCGGAGCGCGCTCCGAGCGCTCACCACGTTCACCGCGCTCGCGTGCCGGTGCGCCCAAAGCGCGTACAGGACCTTCAGAAACATCTTCCGGTGCCGGACGGCTTTCAATTTCACGGCGTAAATAAGCAGCTGCGATCTGTTCAGGCGTATAACGCGCCTGCAATTCGCGCATCAGCTCCTGCATGTCTTCAGGAATCTCATCGCTGAGACGTTCGTTGCTAAGGATAACCTCACGAACCTTTTCCTGAACCGCATTAATAGTCGGCGCTGCAATGCTCTTGGCATCCAGACGTGTCATTTGCAGCAGACGCTCAGCCGAACGACGGCGGGAGAAAGGAACCACCAGAATACAGGTGCCTTTACGACCAGCGCGACCGGTACGACCGGAGCGGTGCAGCAGTGTTTCACCGTTATTCGGCAGATCGGCATGAATAACCAGATCAAGATTTGGCAGATCAATACCGCGTGCAGCAACGTCTGTTGCTACGCAAACACGGGCACGGCCATCGCGCATGGATTGCAGCGCATTGGTACGCTCAGCCTGTGACAATTCACCGGACAGCGCCACAACCGAGAAACCACGATTGCTCAGACGGCTTGCCAGATGTTTCACACCTTCACGGGTGGAAGCAAAGATAATGGTGTTGACATTATCATAATAAAGCAGCGTGTTGATGATCGCGTTTTCGCGCTCATGCGGCGGCACAATCATTGCCTGATAGGTAATATCAGCGTGTTTTTCATGGCTGGCGGTTGCAGTAATGCGCAATGCATCTTTCTGGAAACGCTTGGCAAGCAACGCAATGGATTTGGAAACCGTTGCCGAGAACATCAGTGTACGACGATCTTCCGGTGCTTCACCGAGAATGAATTCCAGATCTTCGCGGAAGCCGAGATCAAGCATCTCATCAGCTTCATCAAGCACAACAGCGCGCAGATCAGACATATTCAGCGCACGGCGTGTGATATGATCGCGCAGACGACCCGGTGTACCCACGATAATATGTGCACCGCGCTCCAGATTGCGGCGTTCGGTACGGATATCCATACCACCAACACAAGTGGTGATACGGGCACCGGTTGGTGCGTAGAGCCATTCCAGCTCGCGGGCAACCTGCAAAGCCAGTTCGCGTGTCGGCGCAATAATCAGAGCCAATGGTGCACGCGGGGCTTCCAGACGATCGCCCTGTTCGAGCAGATCAGCTGCCATGGCAATACCAAAAGCAACAGTTTTACCGGAGCCGGTCTGAGCGGAAACCAGCAGATCGCGACCGTCATTGTCAGGCGTCAGCATAGCCTCCTGAACGGAGGTCAGTTCCTCATAGCCACGAGCTTTGAGCGCACCGGCAAGGGCAGGTGCAATAGTAGAAGGCAAGGTCATGAATGACTTTCAGCAATGGCTCACCCACGCATCAACTGGCCCCGACATTATTTGCTCTGAAGTTTCAGAAGCAAATGTCCCATCCCTGGCTTCATTCATGATGAAACGGCAAAAAGCCGTATACCATGCTTTCACACATCCGTGACCGGTAACGTAAATAAGCAAACAACAATAAGTGATGATGCTGCGCTACGTAAAGGCGAATGACATTGAGGTCAACCTGCAACGGGCGATTGTTACAATCTATTCCGCGCAGCAGACCAGTCTTTCACCTTTTAAGGCGCTTATGTTGCAAAACCGGAGTTTTGCAACATGTTCTGGTGCCTCTTACTGCATTAACTGTATAAGATCAATGCGCCTCATCCCAGTTTTGTGCAGCCCGAGCATCAACCTGTAACGGTACTGTCATTGAAACTGCAGGCATTGCCGCATTGATCATAACCTCACGCACCACCTCAATAGTATGCTCAACCTGCGCATCTTCAACCTCGAAGATCAGTTCGTCATGCACCTGCAACAGCATTTGCGCATCGAGCTTCGCGTCTGCCAGTGCCGGTTCCATGCGGATCATCGCGCGACGAATAATATCCGCTGCCGAACCCTGAATAGGCGCATTAATCGCAGCCCGTTCATTAAACGCCCGCACCTGCGGATTACTGGCTTTGATCTCCGGATAATGAATACGGCGGCCGAAAATAGTTTCGACATAGCCTTGTTCACGCGCGGCAGCCTTGGTCGTTTCCATATAATCCTTGATGCCGGGGAAGCGCTCAAAATAAGTACGGATATATGAGCTTGCCTCTTCACGCGGAATGGACAGCTGATTGGCAAGGCCAAAGGCCGAAATACCGTAAATAATACCGAAATTGATTGCCTTGGCGCGGCGGCGCACTTCGGACGGCATGCCTTCTACCGGTACGCCGAACATTTCAGATGCTGTCATCGCGTGAATGTCGATACCGTCATCAAAGGCTTTTTTCAGCTGGGCAATATCCGCCACATGCGCGAGTACACGCAGTTCAATCTGGCTATAGTCGGCAGAGATCAGCTTTTTACCCTGCGGCGCCACAAAGGCTGTGCGGATTTTACGGCCTTCTGCGGTGCGCACCGGAATATTCTGCAGGTTCGGTTCTGACGAAGACAGACGTCCTGTGGTCGTTACCGCCATAGAATAAGAGGTATGCACCCGCTTTGTTTCAGGATGAATATAGCCGGGCAGTGCATCCGTATAGGTGGATTTAAGCTTGGTGAGCTGGCGCCAGTCAACGATCTTGCGCGGCAGCTCATGGCCTTCCGCCGCCAGATCTTCCAGCACCTGCGCAGAGGTCGACCACTGGCCGGTTTTGGTTTTTGAACCACCCGGCAAGCCGAGTTTGCCAAACAGAATATCGCCAAGCTGCTTCGGTGAGCCGATATTCATCTTTTCACCGGCAAGCGTATAAATCTCATCTTCAATAGCCGCAGCCGATTGCGCCAGATCACCGGAAAGACGGGAGAGAATTTGGCGATCAACGCTGACACCGCGCTCTTCCATCCGCGCCAGCACTTCAACCAGCGGGCGTTCCAGCCGCTCATAAACTGAGGCCATACCATCTGCCGCCAAACGCGGTTTCAGCACCTGCCACAGGCGCAATGTGACATCGGCATCTTCCGCACCATAGGCGATGGCGCGATCAATCGGCACCATGTCAAAAGTCACTGCCGACTTCCCGCTGCCAGCCACCTCCTTATAAGGAATGGTTGTGTGACCAAGCCAGCGTTCTGCAAGCACATCCATACCATGGGTGCCGGTACCGGCATCCAGCGCATAGGACAGCAACATCGTGTCGTCAAAACGCGCAATATTAATGCCGAGACGATGCATGACCAGCCAGTCATATTTCATATTCTGGGCAATGATCAGCACTGACGGGTCTTCCAGCAGCCGCTTCAGTTCTGCAAGAGCTGTATCCAGCGGAATCTGCCCTTCGATCAGTCCGCCGCCGAGCAGATCGCCCTGACCGGATTTATGTATCAGCGGGACATAACAGGCCTTGCCTGCTGCCAAGGCCAGTGAGAAACCAACCAGTTCCGCCTGCATCGGATCAAGCGAGGTTGTCTCGGTGTCAAAAGCGACAAAACCCTGATCAATCGCCTGATCGACCCAGTCTTTCAGCACCGCAATATCGGCAATACCAACATAAGCAGAATGATCGATTTTAGCTGATATGCCTTGCGCTTTGCGGGCTTCCACCAGAGCCTGCGGCCGCATCAGCTGGCCGCTGTGTTCTGCAGTTACAGTCGCAACTGCTTTTTCCGGTGCCGAAGCTTCAGCAATATCCGTGCCGCGATCAAGATCAGGACCGCGTGCTTCCGCACCCCATTCTGTTTCAACAGTGACCGGCTCAATCTCGGCAGCAACCGTATCTGTGGCCTCTGCCACACGGCGGGTCAGCGTGGTCAGTTCCATCGCCTTCAGGAAGCCGATCAGCTTCGGCCCGTCCTGCGGCTCCAGCATCAGCCCGTCAAGATCAATCTCCAGAGGTACATCATTCTTCAATGTCACAAGCTGACGCGAAATGCGGGTCTGATCCGCAAAAGCGATAATATTCTCGCGGCGTTTATTCTGTTTAATCTCGGAAGCGCGGGCAAGCAGCGTATCCAGATCGCCGAACTCTTCCAGCAATTGTGCAGCCGTCTTTGGCCCGATACCCGGAATGCCAGGCACATTATCGGTTGAATCGCCGGTCAGCGATTGCAGGTCGATCATTTTCTCCGGTGGCACACCCCATTTTTCAATCACTTCAGGGATTGAAATCTGTTTGTCCTTCATGCCGTCATACATAGAGACCTGATTTGTCACCAGCTGCATAAGGTCTTTGTCTGATGAGACGATGGTGACAGTCGCACCGGCTTCTTCCGCAAGGCGCGCATAGGTGGCGATAATATCATCGGCCTCATACCCTTCCTTTTCAATGCAAGGCAGGTTGAAAGCATGTGTTGCCTGACGGATCAGGCCGAATTGCGGGATCAGATCTTCCGGCGGCGCGGTACGGTTAGCCTTATATTCCGGATAGATTTCCTTACGGAAAGTCTGCGAAGAATAATCAAAGATAACCGCAAAATGGGTCGGCACCACGCCGACATCCGTATTGCGCGCATCTTTCAAAAGCTTCCACAGCATGTTGCAGAAACCGGACACCGCACCAACCGGCAAACCGTCTGATTTGCGGGTGAGCGGCGGCAAAGCATGATATGCGCGAAAAATATAGCCGGAGCCGTCGACGAGGAAGAGATGATCACCTTTTTTCATGGTAAAAGATGTAAAGCATAAGCGCGAAAAAAGAAATCACGCCATACCGCTCGTCACGAAATAATCCTCGCTTATCTTTCACCCTGTCCGGCGCTCTATAAGCAATAACTTTTTTGTGACTGACACGCCCCGTTTCAGCCCTTGTATTGCCACTTTTTCTGGCCACATTAGCCCTATCGACAACATTGTCGGTTTCCGTTTTTCGGCATGTCCCCCGCCGGAAAACCGGGGTGGTAGCCTCCCCCCCCTCTGGCTGCCACCATTTATTACAAGCCGTTACGGTTCCCCTCACCGTAACGGCTTTTGCTTTTCCGGATAAAGACAAGCGCGACCATTTACTGCTACGCATTGTGCCAAGGTAAAACCTGTTTCTACTTTTGCAGGAAATGCCCGACATCTTCCCTGTACAGTCTCCGGCCATTTACGCTAAAACCATCCGGACTTTAAAAACACATTCATGCTTTGCGAGTCGAAGTATGCTTTTTCATGAGGGTAACATGTCAGCACTTGAACCTGTTCTTCAGCACCTCGATCAGAACCTCGACCACAGTGTCGATCATCTGTTTGATCTTCTGCGCATTAAATCCATTTCCACAGATCCGGCTTTTAAAGCCGACTGCCGCAAAGCTGCGGAATGGCTGGTAGAAGATCTGAAGAGCATTGGTTTTGATGCAAGTGTGCGCGACACACCGGGTCACCCGATGGTTGTTGCCCATCATGAAGGCGCAACGGCAGATGCACCGCATGTGCTGTTCTACGGTCATTACGACGTACAACCGGTTGACCCGCTGAATCTCTGGGAAAATGACCCGTTTGATCCTGCCGTTAAAGAAATTGAAGCCGGTCGTAAAATCCTGACCGGTCGTGGCACATCCGATGACAAAGGTCAGCTGATGACTTTTGTCGAAGCCTGCCGCGCTTATAAAGCCGTACATGGTCAGCTGCCGGTCAAAGTAACCATCTTGTTTGAAGGTGAAGAAGAATCCGGTTCACCATCGCTCAAACCATTCCTCGACAGTCACAAAGAAGAACTCAAAGCCGACGTTGCTTTGGTTTGCGACACCTCGATGTGGAACCGTGATACACCGGCGATCTGCGTTGGTCTGCGTGGTCTGGTAGGCGAACAGATAACCATTAAAGCCGCTGACCGCGACCTGCATTCCGGCTTCTTTGGTGGTGCCGCCGCCAATCCGCTGCATGTGCTGTCAAAAATTCTCGCTGACCTGCATGATGAAACCGGCCGTGTAACTGTAGAAGATTTCTATGAAGGCGTGGAAGAAACCCCAAGCCAGATTTTGAAGTCCTGGGAAGGTCTTGGCCGTACCCCTGAAAACTTCCTCGGCCCTATCGGCCTGTCTGTACCATCGGGCGAACAGGGTCGCAGCGTGCTGGAACAGACATGGGCGCGCCCGACTGCCGAAGTCAACGGCATGATTGGCGGCTATACCGGTGAAGGTTTCAAGACCGTGATTGCTGCGGAAGCCTCGGCCAAAGTTTCCTTCCGCCTCGTACATAAGCAGGATCCGGATAAAGTCCGCGCCAATTTCCGCAAATTCGTTGAAGCCCGTCTGCCTGCTGATTGCCGCGTAGAATTCCACCCGCATGGCGGTTCACCGGCTATCCAGCTTTCCTATGATTCACCACTGGTCACACAGGCTAAGCAGGCTTTGTCTGATGAATGGCCGAACCCTGCTGTACTGATTGCCATGGGCGGTTCTATTCCGATTGTCGGTGACTTCGACAAATTCCTCGGCATGGATTCCCTGCTGGTCGGTTTCGGCCTTGAGGATGACCGCATCCATTCTCCGAATGAAAAATACGAGCTGTCCTCCTTCCATAAAGGCCAGCGCTCTTGGGCTCGCATTATTGCGGCTCTTTCTCAGAAATAAGATAACGGAACCTTCAATGACTACTATCCGCGTTCATAAAAACGATCTGCCTGATCTTGATAATTATCAGGTAGATTCCGTCGCTATTGATACGGAAACGCTGGGGCTCAATCCTCTGCGTGACCGTCTGTGTGTTGTGCAGATTTCACCGGGCGATGGCACCGCGGATATTATTCAGATCGAGAAGGGGCTGAAAAAAGCCCCTAATCTGGTCAAACTGCTCAAAGACCGCTCAATCACCAAAATCTTCCATTTCGGCCGCTTTGATCTGGCCGTTCTGGCACATACATTCGGCGTGATGCCGCAGCCGGTTTTCTGCACCAAGATCGCTTCAAAACTGACCCGTACCTATACGGATCGCCACGGTCTGAAAGAAATCTGCTCGGAGCTTCTGGAAGTTTCGATTTCCAAACAGCAGCAATCATCCGACTGGGCAGCGGAAACTCTGTCTCAGGCGCAGCTTGAATATGCTGCTTCAGATGTTCTTTATCTGCACCGCCTGAAAAAGGTTCTGGAATATCGTCTGGAGCGCGATGGTCGTGAGAAACAGGCTGAAGCCTGCTTTAAATTCCTGCCAACCCGCGCAGAGCTTGATCTGATGGGTTGGGACGAGCAGGACATCTTTGCCCACGCTTAAAAATTTAAAGCCCGCTTTAAGCGGGCTTTTTTATGATCTGTTTTATACACGCACCGGAACAGTCCCGCTGCGATCAATGATAGCCCATTGCGGGCGCACAAACAGGAAACGTCCGTAACCGGTTTTCTCAATCAGCACATAGAGAATAACCGGCAGGATCACGCCCATCAGCATGGTCAGCAGCGAAATCGTACCTATATCGGTGACGATGCCCGTCTTCAGCAGTACCGTGCGGGTGACAGCCATTGGCAGGAAGAATGCCAGATACACAACAATGGAATGTGCGCCGAGATAACCTAGCACCCGATGCGCAATATTCGCTGAGCTTAAACAGGCGAGCAGCGATGATATGCTGATAATCGCCAAAGCGCCGAGGAAGCCGAGGAACAGCGAGACCAGTGGCAACTCACTATAACCGCCCAGACCACCGGCCTGCCATGCCTGTCCGCTCAGCAGCGATTTGCCGAATTCCGGCACAGGTGTGAACACCATCTGATATTCAACAAAAGCCCAGAGCAACAGACCGGTTACGGCAATCATTTTGTTGCGCGCTACCCATTCGGCCATACGGAAAATCTGGGGTGCCAGTGCATAACCGGCATAGAAATAGACAAAGCGTGAGCAGAATTCATCAATCATAATCCAGCCGGTATGGATCGGCAGGATTTCCAGAATGGCCAGCATGGTCAATACCAGCCAATGTGGCACGTCACGCATAAAACGCGTTGCCAGAAAGAAAAACGGCAGAATATAAATAAACCACAACGTGCCGAAAGGCTCGATAAAAGCCATCAGATAAGCACTGACAACACCGGAAGCACCGCCCTCAGCCATGATACCCGGCGCTTTAAAAACAAACTGAATAGTCAGCCACAGCACATAGAAATACAGGAAATGCACGACTTTGCGGTCAAGATAGCGCAGCCACGGCCGGTCAATCACAGCACTCAGAAACAGGCCGGAAATCAGAAAAAAGTCAGGCATACGGAATGGTTTGGCAAAGGCGACAACATAATGCATCCAGCCGGTCTGACCGGCGGCCTCTTCCACGCCCAGCGTTGAATGCATCATCACAACAAAAATGATGCATATCCCTTTGGCGATATCGACCCAGTCAATCCGTTGTGTCACGCTATACCTATCTGAACCAGTTTAACCTGTTTTCTATAATAAAATATCACAAAAGCTGAATAGTATTTTCGTGTACAGCCTGCATCAAATGAGTTGGAGCATCTTCAATTTCATTTGAATATTAGAAATGCTCTATCCATTTGCTATTACGCGCATCTTTCACCGAAATCCGCTGCACGTTTTTCGGAATGCGCTCTTAAGTACATTCTTGAATACAAAGCATAATTTCAAAACCCTGATGACAGCATTATACTGTTAGCAAAACTTTACTGCTCTTTAAACTGCCTCAATTACGGTGCAAAGCACAGCTATTCAATTTTTTAAGCAGGTTTACCAACGCATATGGCTTCCAGAGATTCAAAAGACCGACGCATAGAACCGTCCTTCGGAAAGCCAGAGACGCCTGCCAATAAAGATGAAATGCGCATTGATGAGGGTGATCGCGTAAATGGCAGCGCGTCCAAAAAACGTGCATCACGCGCTGAACGCGCCTCCCGAAAATCAAAAAAGCACGAGCAAGCCTCCGGTTCTTTCCGCTGGCTGCGCCGCCTGTTCTACTGGTCATTTGTCCTGATGCTATGGGGCGGCATCGCCGTTGCCGGTGTGGTGATCTATATCGCTGCCAAAATGCCGCCGACCAGCGACTGGGCCATTCCGGATCGTCCGCCGAATGTCAAAATCCTTGATGTGAACGGCAAGCTGATCGCCAATCGCGGCACGACCGGTGGCGAGGCCATCGGTTTGCGGGAAATGTCGCCTTTCATTCCGCAAGCGGTTATAGCCATTGAGGACCGGCGTTTCTATTCCCATTACGGTGTTGATCCGATTGGTCTCGGCCGTGCAGTCTTTACCAATATTACTAAAGGCCGTGCGGTACAGGGCGGCTCTACAATCACCCAGCAGCTGGCCAAGAACCTGTTTCTGTCACCGGACAGAACACTGGAACGTAAGGTGCAGGAAGTCATGCTCGCTTTGTGGCTGGAGCATACTTACACCAAAGACCAGATTTTAGAGATGTATCTCAACCGTGTTTATCTCGGCTCCGGCGCCTATGGTGTGGATGCCGCCTCACGGCGCTATTTTGATAAATCCGCCAAGGATGTGAACCTCACCGAAGCCGCCACACTGGCAGGTCTGTTGAAAGCACCGTCACGCCTCTCGCCTGCCCGCGACCCGAAAGCTGCCAATGATCGTGCCAAACTGGTGCTGGCAGCAATGCGGGATCAGGGCATGATCGGTCTCAAAGAACAAGCCATTGCCGAAAGCGAACCGCCGACACGTGCAGCTGCTTACTGGTCAGGGTCGGAAAATTATGTTGCAGATGCTGTATTGTCGGAACTGCCAAAGCTGATCGGCGAGACCAAAAGCGACGTAACCATTCACACCACTGTTGATCTGGATTTGCAGAAAGTTGGTGAAGAGGCCATCCGCGATCTGATTTCGCAAAACGGTAAGAAAATGGATGTCAGTCAGGGTGCCCTCGTCTCGATTGATGGTACCGGTGCGGTGCGGGCGATGATCGGCGGCTATGATTATGCCAATAGTCAGTTTGACCGCGCAACGGAAGCCCGCCGCCAGCCCGGCTCCACTTTCAAGCCGTTCGTATATCTGACTGCTCTTGAACAGGGGCGCACACCGGATTCCGTGCGTAATGATGCGCCGGTACGCATCGGCAAATGGACGCCAAGCAATTATAACGGCAAATATTTCGGCGAAGTGACACTGGCAACAGCTCTGTCCCACTCGCTCAATTCGGTTGCCGCGCAGCTGGTAATGGAAGTCGGTCCGCAGGCCGTGGTCGATACCGCCCATCGTTTCGGTATTCAGTCCGCTCTCACCTCCAATGCCTCACTGGCGCTTGGCACATCGGAAGTTACCCTGATGGAACTGACGGATGCATTCGTGCCTTTTGCCAATGGCGGTTATCGTGCACCGGTGCATATGATTACCAAAATCACCGGTAATGATGACAAGGTGCTCTATGACTATCCGGCTGAACAGCAGCAGCGCATCATCACCGAGCAGGTACTTGGCATGATGAATGCCATGCTGCGCCGTACCGTTGAAGACGGCACGGCAAAACGTGCCAAATTCGGCAACTGGCCTGCTGCGGGCAAAACCGGTACCAGCCAAAGCTCCCGCGATGCGTGGTTCATCGGCTATACGGCCAATCTGACGACCGGCGTATGGTTCGGTAATGATGACGGCAAGCCGACCAAGAAAGTCACCGGTGGCGGTCTGCCTGCGATGGCGTGGAAAACCTTCATGACTGCCGCTCATAAAGGCGTACCTGTTGCCGACCTGCCGAGCACCTATGAAATTCAGAATGTGCTGCCGGGCGGTAGCGACGAGCTGCCGGATGCAACGGCCAGTATCGGCCAGCAGCCGCCAGCATCAGACAATAGCGGCTACCCTGCCTTGCCGGAAAATGATGAGACTTACTGGCCACCGGCTCCCGGTGCGCCGCGCCAGCCTGACGGTGCACAATTGCCGTCTCAGCAAAATCAGCCTGCACAACCGCCGATCTCCGTGCAGGAAAACCCTGCACCGGTTGGAAATACAGTGCCACCGGTTCAGGATAATTCGGGCTATCCGACACCTCTGCCTGACAATTCCGGCTATCCGGTACAGACACCGCAGGGCAATAATGCACCGCCGCCGGTGGCCGGAGATCCGGCCTATGACGGCCCGCGCCCGCAAGGTGATGTCGGCGGACAGCCCGTGCGCAAAAACACCACATTGCTGGACGTGATTATGGGCAACGGGGAATAATTATAGCAATTTCTTCATCGGGAAGGTCAACATGCCAGACCTTCTCATGACCGGCTCTCCATCCGGCGAATAACCAAGCGTCTCGTAAAACTGTCTGGCGGTCGCCGTGCTGATAAGGTGACACACAACCCGCCCCTGCTCCTTTAACCAGCTCTCCAGAGCTGCCATCAAAGCCTTGCTGACACCGCGACGCTGATAATCCGGTGAAACATAATTGAGCAAAATACCGTCCGTTGCCGAGACAGCAGCAATACCAGTAATTTGCCCGTCAATCTCGGCGACAAGATAGACCTGCCCCTCGCGTGCAATCCATTCCCACAAATTATCCGGCGTTTTATTGGCAAGCCATGGATTCAAAATCTGCGGGTTATTCTGATGATCCGCAACACAAAGCTCCGTGATTGAGCGGTGCAGAACCGTGCAAATCTCTGCAGCATCTTCCGCTGTCGCCGCCCTTATCAGCATTTTATTGTTTCGCACGGAGTGTGCTGCGTACAGACTTATGCCAGCCATTGATTTTACGTTTGCGCAAAGCTGGCTCCATCAGCGGCTCAAAACGCTGCTGTTGCTGCCAGTCTTTGGCAAAAGCCTGCATATCGCCCCAGAGACCAGCCTTCATACCTGCAAGCCACGCTGCTCCCAATGCAGTGGTTTCCAGAATAACCGGACGATCCACCGGCGCATTGAGAATGTCCGACAGATTTTGCATCGTCCAGTCGGAGGCAACCATGCCGCCATCAACCCGCAGAACAATATCGCTGGTATCCGTTTTCCAGTCTTTATGCATCGCTTCAAGCAGATCATGCGCCTGATAGGCAACAGATTCCAATGCGGCTTTGGAGATTTCGGCTGGCCCCGAATTGCGGGTCAGCCCGTAAATCGCGCCACGCGCTTCTGCATCCCAATGCGGTGCGCCCAAGCCCACAAAAGCCGGCACCAGATAAACATCCTGTGTCTCATCGGCTTTGAGCGCCAGTTCACCGGACTCCGCTGCATTTTTGATGATTTTCAAACCGTCGCGCAGCCATTGCACCGCGGCTCCGGCAACAAAAATCGAACCTTCCAGCGCATAAGTCACTTCACCATTCAGGCGATAGGCAATAGTTGTCAACAAACGATTGCGCGACAGAACTTTATCCTTGCCGGTATTGAGCAGAGCGAAACAACCGGTACCGAAAGTCGCCTTCAACATGCCTTTGGCAAAACAGGCCTGACCGATCATTGCCGCATGCTGGTCGCCCGCCACACCGAGGATCGGAATTTCCGCGCCCAGCACATCAGCTTTCGTCACGCCGAAATCATCGGCGCAGTCTTTCACTTCCGGCAACATGCTACGCGGAATGTTGAACAGTTTCAGCAGTTCTTCATCCCACTCATTCCTGGCAATATTGAACAGCAATGTGCGGGAAGCATTGGTGGCATCGGTGGCGTGAACCTGTCCGCCGGTCAGCCGCCAGATCAGAAAGCTGTCAATTGTGCCAAACAGCAACTCGCCCTTCTCCGCTTTTTTACGCGCACCGGACACTTTGTTCAAAATCCATGCCAGTTTGGTCGCAGAGAAGTACGGATCAAGCAGCAGTCCGGTCTTGCGGCGGATACGCGGCTCAATACCCTGCTTCTTCAGTTTCATGCAGTCTTTTTGCGTGCGACGATCCTGCCAGACAATCGCATTATAAACCGGCTTGCCGGTTGTCTTATCCCAGACCACCACCGTTTCACGCTGATTGGTGATGCCGATTGCGGCCACATCTTCCATATTGGCCTTAGCATTTTCAACTGCCTGTTTGCAGGTCGTAACAACGCTTTGCCAGATTTCCTCCGGATCATGTTCGACCCAGCCGGATTTAGGATAATGCTGCGTAAATTCCTTTTGTCCGAGACCGGTGATCTTATGATTTTGATCGAAACAGATGGCTCTGCTGGATGTTGTACCCTGATCAATTGCCAAAATCAGTTTCGACATAAATATCTCCGATTCCCAAAAACAAATTTCTGAAATTATGTGTATTTGCTTGTCCGCGTATCTTATTCCGACCGGAGTGGGATAGGAAATCAATCCAGTGAAATGATTTCCCCGCGGAGGCGCTGCACACTTTTCAGGATACGCTAAATGTTTCAGTGCCAAATTTAAACACGCCTTGCAAATTGTAAAATCTATAGTGATAGTGTCCACTTAAAATTAGTGACAAAGGCCGATTAAAATGACTGATACGCCTAAAAAAACCATCGTACTGACCGGCGCAAGCCGCGGTATCGGCCATGCAACCGTGAAGCGTTTTTCACGGGCGGGCTGGCGTGTCATCACCTGTTCACGGCAGGATTTTTCCGACAACTGCCCGTGGCCTGCAGGACCTGAAGATCATATCAAGGTTGATTTGGCCGATCCCGAAGATATCGGCCGTGCAATTTCAGAAATCCGCCGTCGTCTGGAAGACAATGGCGGTCAGCTTAATGCACTGGTCAACAATGCCGGCATCTCACCAAAAGGCACAGGCGGAAGCCGCCTGAACTCCATTGAAACGCAAATGGCCACTTGGCGCGATGTGTTTCAAGTGAACTTCTTTGCACCGATCATGCTAGCGCGCGGATTGTTCAAAGAACTGGAAGCGGCGCAAGGTTCCGTGGTGAATGTCACGTCTATTGCCGGTAGCCGTGTGCATCCTTTTGCAGGTACCGCTTATGCGACCTCAAAAGCAGCACTTGCAGGTCTGACCCGTGAAATGGCCTCGGATTTCGGCCCGCATGGTATCCGCGTGAATGCAATCGCTCCGGGTGAGATTGAAACATCGATCCTGTCTCCGGGCACTGAAAAGCTGGTAGAGCAATTGCCACTGCGTCGTCTTGGCCAAACTTCGGAAGTGGCAGAGACCATCTATTATCTGTGCACTGAAGCCTCATCCTATGTGACCGGCTCGGAAATCCATATCAATGGCGGTCAACACGTTTAAGGGTGAAAGCATGATCCTCTCCTGCGGAGAAGCGCTGATTGATATGCTGCCGCGTGAAACGACAAGCGGCGAAACCGGATTTGTGCCCCATGCCGGTGGTTCAGTCTTCAACACCGCCATTGCCATTGGCCGGTTGGGTGCAAAGGCCGGATTTTTCTCCGGCCTTTCATCAGATTTTCTCGGGCAAATCCTGCGTGATACACTGGAAAAATCCCGCGTTGATACGCGGTTTTGTGCGATCTCGGATCAACCGACAACGCTTGCCTTTGTGCGGCTGAAGAATGGTCAGGCGAGCTATAATTTCTATGATGAAAATACTGCCGGTCGTCTGCTCGGTGAAGTTCAGCTGCCGGAACTGGGTGATAATATCAGCGCTCTGATGTTTGGCGGTATCAGCCTCATTCCGGAACCTTGCGGCAGTACTTATGAAGCGTTGATGCGGCGGGAAGCGCCAAACCGCGTGACAATGCTCGACCCGAATATCCGCCCGAATTTCATTCCTGACAAAGCCGCCCATCTGGCACGGATCAAGCGGATGATTGCATTGGCTGATATTGTCAAAGTGTCAGATGAAGACCTGCAATGGTTTGATGAAGGCACGGATCACGATATGATTATCCGCAGCTGGCTGGCCGCAAACGGGCAGGGCGGACCTAAAATCATCATCGTCACCAAAGGTGCAGATGGTGCTGTGGCCTATGCATCTAGTGGTAAAATCAGTGTCGGCGGTGAGAAAGTCACAGTAGCCGATACGGTCGGTGCCGGTGATACGGTCAATGCCGGTGTGCTGGTGAGCCTTGAAAAACAAGGCCTGCTGAATAAGCAATCCCTTGCGGCCATATCGCAAGAGCAGCTTACCGAAGCCATCGCGTTTGGCATCAAAGCCGCAGCGATTACCGTATCGCGTGCCGGTGCCAATCCCCCTTGGGATTATGAAATCACTTGATATGAAAAAGGCGGCTTTCTTAAAAAACCGCCTTTTGTATTTTAAACCCGCACTTCTTTGGCGACACGATCTTCACCACCGAAAAACTCGATATAGCGTTTGACCGCTTCAGGATCGCCGGTGGCTTTTGACGGATTATCCGACAATTTCACCGCCGGACGACCATTGGCGTCAATCACCTTACAGACCAGAGAAATCGCATTCAGACCGGATACATGCTGCGGTGCACAACCGGTGAAATCATTGGTGAGATTGGTACCCCAACCGAAGCTCATCCGCACACGCCCTTCAAAGTGGCGATAGGTCTCCTCGATTGTATCGACATCCAGCGCATCAGAGAAAATCAGTAATTTCTCACGCGGATCTTTGCCCTTGGATTTCCACCATTCGATAATCCGCTCCCCGCCCTCAATCGGCGGCGAACTGTCAGGGCGGAATCCTGTCCAGTCGGCAACCCAGTCCGGCGCATCGCGCAGGAATGCTGTTGTGCCGAAAGCATCAGGCAGCACGATCAAAAGATTGCCGCCATAATAACGGTTCCAGTCCTGCAACACGCGGTAAGGTGCTGAACGCAGTTCTTCATCCGTATCGGCCATAGCCGCCAGCACCATCGGCAATTCATGGGCATTGGTGCCCAGTGCTTCCAGATCGGTATCCATCGCCAGAAGCACATTACTTGTGCCGGTGAAAGCATCGCCGATGCCTTCTTTCAGCGCTTCCACACACCAGCGCTGCCAGAGGAACGAATGACGGCGGCGGGTGCCGAAATCAGAGATTTTCAAATCCGGCAATTGGCGCAGGCGATCAACCTTGCCCCACATCTTGGCTTTGGCGCGGGCATACAGCACATCCAGCGCGAAAGGGCCGAGCGATTTCATGGCCGCGCGGGAGCGTAACTCATTGATAATTGCCAGCGCGGGAATTTCCCACATTGTCGTATGCGTCCACGGCCCGTGGAAATGCAGCTCATATTGTCCGTCGCGCCGTGTCAGCTCATATTCCGGCAGCTGGAATGTGCTGAGCCATTGCAGAAATTCCGGCGTGAAAATCTGTTTGCGGCCGTAGAAATTATTACCGGCCAGCCAGATCATTTCTTTTTTAGTCATACGCAGGGAGCGGGCATGATCAAGCTGCGCACGTAATTCGCCTTCATCAATCTCATCCGCCAGCCGCACGGTTTTCGAGCGGTTAATCAGCGAGAAAGTAGCATCCACCTGCGGATAAAGCCCCCAGATCATTTGCAGCATCAGCAGCTTATAGAAATCCGTATCCAGCAGACTGCGGACAATCGGATCCAGCTTCCACGTATGGTTATAAACGCGCTGCGCAATATCTGTTCTGGTCATGCCAGATGTCCTTATCTGATCCGATGAGATTTATTCTCATCCTGAGCATCATTCTTGTTGGACAGACCATAAGCAGAATTCAGCAAAAATAAAGGGCGATGATTGCTCACCGCCCTTTATTTAAAGTTCTGTCTGATCTGACTTATTTCAGTTCAAGCACAATCTCATGCTGCCCCTGCGTTGCCAGAGCAATACCGGCATCGCGTTTTTTGACTGCTTTGCCATCCACTTTCAAACTGTCCCGACCGGCTTTATTGCGCACAGTGATTTTATACAGTGCCTCACCATGACGGTAATCCAGTTCAAAACCATCCCAGTCAGACGGTAATACCGGATTGAGGAGCAGCGCATTGCCGCGCTTGCTCAAGCCGAGAATACCTTCTGTTGCCACGCGGTAGAACCAGCCTGCAGAACCGGTATACCATGTCCAGCCGCCCTGACCGCGACGCGGCTCAACGGAGTAAATATCCGCTGCAATCACATAAGGCTCAACACGATAGGTCTCAGGATTTTCACCGTGATGCACCGGATTAATCAACGAGAACAGCTTGTAAGCCTCATCACCACGACCGAGTTTGGTCAGCGCCATAATCGCCCATGTGGCACCATGGGTATATTGCCCGCCATTCTCACGCACACCGCGCGGATAGCCTTTAATATAACCCGGCTCATGCTCAGTCTTGTCAAATGGCGGAGTGAACAGGCGCAGCAAGCCGCCCTCTTCATCCAGCAAATGCTTTTCAAGTGAAGCCATCGCCTGATCTGCGCGTTCAGGATCAGCAACACCGGACAGCACAGCCCAGCTTTGGGCAATCGCATCAATCTGGCATTCGTCACTCAGGTGAGAACCAAGCGGTGCGCCATCGTCGAAATAACCACGACGATACCATTCACCGTCCCAGCCATGCTCTTCCAATGCCTTGTTCAGAGCATCCAGATGTTTCTGCATGGCTTCCGCACGGCTCATATCACCACGTGATACGCTCAGCGGAATGAACTGCTGCAGCGTATAGCTGAGGAACCAGCCGAGCCAGACGCTCTCGCCTTTGCCTTCAACGCCGACAAGGTTCATACCGTCATTCCAGTCGCCGCCAAGGATCAGCGGCAGACCATGCTGACCGGTGCGCTGCATGGCCAGTTCCAGCCCTTTCACGCAATGCTCATAGACCGTATCGGCTTTGTCCGAGACCTCCGGCTGATAGAAAGCGTCATGCTCGCTTGTCCCCAAAGCACGGCCCTGCAGATAAGCAACTTCCTCATCAAGCACAGCTAGGTCGCCGGTCACCTGCGTATAGAGCGTTGCCGCATAGGACAGCCACACCACATCATCGGAGATCAGTGTGCGTACGCCTGCACCGGTGACCGGCAGCCACCAATGCTGCACATCGCCTTCCGCAAACTGGCGACCGGCAACATTGAGCAACTGCTTGCGCGCCAAAAGCGGATCCAGCATCAACAATGACAGCGTATCCTGCAACTGATCGCGGAAACCATAGGCACCGCTGGCCTGATAGAAAGCAGCACGTGCCAGAATACGCGAAGCCATACTCTGATAAGGCAACCAGCGATTGACCATCAGATCGAAAGAACGGTCCGGCGTTTTCACCTGCAATGGCCCAGTAAAATCCTGCCATTGCTCAGAAATACGCGCCAGCAGATCATCCATATCCAGACCGCGACCATAGGTAATCAACCCCTGTGCTGTCTCTTCATCTTTGGCATTACCAAGAATGAAGAGGATGTCTTTGGTCTCTCCTGCACTCAGCTCCAGATCATAGCTCAGAGCCGCGCAAGGATCGCGTCCGGCCTCGACCGTACCTGACAAGGATTTACCCTGCATCACACTGTCCGGCTCGGTAACGGAACCGGTGGCACCGATAAACTCCTGACGATCAGAGGTCACTGATACCGGCAGAATATTGGCTGTCAGGAAAGCCACCTGATCTGCCTTGTCGGTATGATAAGGATTACGGGCAAAGAGTGCGCCCAGTTCCTCATCAAAACGCGGAACAATATAAGCGGCGTTTTTGGCACGGACATTGCCCAGCACCCATTCCGCATAATTATAGAGCCGCAGACGTTTCATCGACTGGCCGCGATTGACAAGACGCAGGCGTGTCAGACGTACCGGCTTGTCCGGATCAACTGCCATGGTCAGTTCACAGAGCACATCGCTATGTTTAGAGGTGAACGTGCTGCAACCCTGACCATGTTGCGCTTCATAGGTTACTTCCGCATCGCGAATGACATTGGCCGTCGGTGCGAAGACCTTGCCGCTGTCACGATCCGCAATATAGAGGGCCTCACCCGGCAGATTGGAAACCGGATCATTCGACCACGGGGTCAGCTGATAATCACGGCTGTTACCGCTCCATGTGAAAGCGGAACCCTCTGCTGAAACATGGAAACCGAACTCCGCATTGGCAATCACATTGATCCACGGATGCGGCGTTGTGCGGTCAGCATTGAGACGCACAACATAATTGCCCGCCGTATCAAAACCACCATAGCTGTTCCAGAACTCCAGCCCGTCACCGGAAACCTGCTTGTCCGCTTTGAGCTGACGCGGCGCCACGCCCGGAAGCTTGACGACCTGTTCATCATCCGTCTCCGCAGCACGGCGACGGCTCAGACGCGGATCGGTGCTTTCAAGCTTGGTTTCCTTGCGGCTTGCCAGATCAACCGAGAGCTCCTGAATACGCTTGAGCTGTTCTGCCAGAGAACCGTTCTGCGCATGCATTACAATCCGTGCAGCAGCCAGCAGCGTATTATAGGACGCCTCGCTCATCTGATCACGGCGCACCGTGAAAATATGCTGTTTTTGTCCCTGATGCTGCGAACGGACACGGAAACTTTCCGTCAGCCATTCAACTGCACGCTGGGTATCCTGCGCATAGGAAAATGCCCGTTCATTGACCACAACCACATCTACGGTAAGGCCTTTTTCACGCCAGTATTCCTGTGCTTTCAGCACACCGCGCAGCACTTCAAGATCGGCTTCATTGTCAATCCGCAGCACGAAAATCGGATCATCGCCGGAAATCGACAATGGCCAGAGATCAGACTGCGCACCAAGACCCGCAGCAATCACTTCTGACGGCTGGCGCAAAGCGCGATCCGGATAGATCAGATAAGCAGCGGTTTTTTGGTAATCTGTCGCTTCTGCCGGTTTGATGCCGACATGATGCAAACGCACTTGGCTACGTGTCCATGACAAAGTATATTCACGGGCAAAAGCCTCAGGATAACGCAGAACTGCTGCTTTCTCTTCCAGATAAGAGCGCGAACCGCCTGCCAGTGTCCAGAACACCAGCGACACTTTTTTATGCGCCGGAACACGGACACGGGTACGCAATGAGGCAACCGGATCAAGCACAGTGCCCTGACTGCCGGTAAACTTCATCTCCTGATCGAAAGCCGCCGGATTGCGCAAGGTGCGGCCACGGCCGATAAAAACACGGCGATCAGTTTCAGCTTCCGTCTCACGCACAGCGCCTGACAAATCAGTCACGAAATGCGCCACATGCACTTCCGTGTCCGACGGTGCACGCTTGCGCCGTTTGGCATAGATTGTTGTACCGTCCGGTGCGATTTCCGTTTCCACAAACATCTTGGCAAAAGCCGGATGTGCATCATCCGTATCCGGATTATTCAGCACCAGTTCCGCATAGGATGTGACCTCGATGACACGGTCGCGCGAACTGGTATTGATAATATCAATCCGGCGTCCTTCACCATCGACATCGGTGGTAACAATGGTTTCCACCACAGTCTTGATATCGCCGGAGGTCTTATAGAACTCGGCCTTATCTTCCGTGAACACCGTCTTGGTTTCAGTTTCCAGATGGCGCGACGGCTCACCGGTCGCCGACCACCAGCGACCGCTCTCGATATCACGCAGGAACAGGAAGCTACCCTGCATCCCTTCCGATGCATCCGGCTGGAAGCGGGTAATCGCCAGATCATGCCAGCGGCTGTAACCATTGCCGGCAGCCGTCAGCATCAGCGAATACTGACCATTGGACATCAGATGCACACTGCGCGGTGCCTTCAGCGGCTCTTCGATAATACGCATCGGTGCTTCATCAAAGGCACCGCTGTCCACACGCATCGGATTTTCCGTCTTGGCATAGACCATCGGAATTTCACGCGGTGCTTTTTCCTGCAACAGCAGTTCAGCCGCCTCAATCACCGGATCAGAATGGAAACGGCTGCGCATACGACCGTCAAAAATCACGTTATTGACGGCGATAATCGACATGCCATGGTGATGCGCATAATAGTTTTTCACCACAGCGCATTTTTCACCTTCACGCACACGCGACGGCGTGAAATCCACGGAATCGTGGAAGCCGTAACGCCCCAAAGCGCCAAGCTTCTGCAAGACCTTCAGATTAGAAACCGCATCAGCCGGACGATATTGCGAGGCTAACAGGCTCGCATAAGGTGCAATCACCGCATTGCGCGACAGGCCGCGCTGCAGACCCAGTTTCGGCACGCCGAAATTGGAATATTGGTAATTCATCTGCGGATCGCGGGCATTATAAGCCGCTTCCGAAATTCCCCAAGGCAGACCGCGCGAGGTCGCATATTCAATCTGACGCTGCACAACCAGTTTATTAGTCTGATCGAGAAGCGAGCCAAGCGGCTCATTCATCACCAGCGGCGGCATCAAATATTCAAACATCGAGCCTGACCAGGACAGCAGAGCGCCTTTCCAGCCAACCGGCACCAGCAGACGGCCAAGTTTGAACCAATGTTCTACCGGCACATCGCCCTTGGCAATGGCAAACAGGCTGGCAAGACGGGCTTCCGAAGCCAGAAGATCGTAGCAGCTCTCATCCAGTTCGTTTTCCTGCACGCGGAAACCGATCGACAGCAAACGACGCTCTTTGCGCTCAAGGAAACCGAATTCCATATCGAAGGCCAGCTGACGGGCGCGGCTGGCAAGGCTCTGCAACTGCAGACGCAGCTCTTCAGCATTATGCTCACCGATCGCATCATCCGTATGGGCTTTACAGGTTTCAACCAGTGTACGCGCCCATTCCAGCGCTTCCTGTGACTGGGTGGTTTCCAGCTCGCCATCCAGTTCCAGCGCCAGCTTTTCAATATCCTTGGCGAAGAGCGAAATATTGATGGTGCGGAAAGAGGCCGTTTCTGGTTCCTCGCGGAAAGATCGCACAGCACGGCGGAAATTGGCAATCCGTTCCTCTAAGCGGCGACGCAGTGGTCGCAGAATACGGCGATCATCCGGAATAGCGGCAATTGCCTCTTCCAGAATATCATTGACGTCGAGAATGCCCTCAAAATCACCCTGCAAATAAACGGAAGGTGCCTGCGCCCATTCTTCCAGTGCTGAAGACAGCGTAACCAGATGACCGGCCAGATTGCCGCTATCCACCGCCGACACATAAAGCGGCTGCAATGGTTTCAGCGTATCAGTCTCATACCAGTTATAAAGATGGCCGCGGAATTTCTCCATCTTCTCCATCGTGTCCAGCGTCTGGCCGATACGGGTCAGCGTATCGTTGAAGCTGATCCAGCCGAAGTCACGGGCAGAAATGATGGAAAGGAAATAGACGCCGATATTGGTCGGAGATGTGCGCATCGCCACAATACCCACCGGATCTTCCTGATAGTTGTCCGGCGGCAGATGGTTGCCTTCCTCATTGGTAAAGGCTTCGAAATAGCGCCATGTACGGCGGGCATAGCGGCGCAGATCGCCTTTATCGCTGGAGCGGACTTCCAGCGTATCCTGCGGTTTGGCTGAGCGGCTCACTGCCCATGCGATCCACGGCGAGGCAATCCAGATCACGGCAAAAGGCACGGCAATCAGCACCGCTTTGCTGCTGAACAATACCGGCGCCAAGAAAGCCAGTGCACCGATCAGCAGTGACGGCCACATCAGGCGCACATAGAAATCCAGCGTATCGGAAGACTTCATCTGCGCGGCTGCACGCCATGCCAGAAGATAGCGGCGCGAGACAAACAGACGGTAGAAGGTGCGGACAATCGCATCACCCATCAGCGTCGCGCTATGAGCAATGAAGCTGAGACGCAGCGCCATATCCGCAAAAGCCAGTGTCACATCGGTGAGAACCGACTGAGCATGACCTTTCAGCGAATAGTCCATATTCACCGGAATAAGGTTGGTAACGATACCGAAAATCATCGGTACGAACATCGCCAAAATCAGGAACAGCTGCCAGATCGTGGCAACGCCGAGCGGCAGCAAACACCAGCCAGCAAAAGACGCAATCACCCACATGATCGGGTTGAGCGAGCGACGCAGGTTATCGGCCATTTTCCAGCGGGTGACATTGCTGACACCTTTGCCGGTTGAGAACAGAAACGGCAGCAACTGCCAGTCACCACGCGCCCAGCGGTGATGACGGGAAATATCAACATTATAGCCGGTCGGATAATCTTCCACGACCTCGACATCGCTGGCGAGCGCACAACGGGCATAGCCGCCTTCGAGCAAATCGTGGCTGAGGACTGTATTTTCCTCAATCTTGCCCTGCATCACCCGTTCAAAGGCATCAACATCATAGAGGCCTTTACCGGTGAATGTACCTTCACCCAGCAAGTCCTGATAAACATCGGAAACCGCAAAGACGTAAGGATCAATACCACGATTGGCAGAGAATACGCGCTGCAGGAATGATGCATCATCGCCGGTGGTCAGCGACGGAGTAACGCGCGGCTGCAAGATACCGTAACCGCTGGTAATACGACCGGTTTTCTCGTCAAAGACCGGATGATTGAGCGGATGTGACAGCTTACCGACCAGATTGGTCACCGATTGCGGTGTCAGGCGGGTATCAGAATCCAGTGTCATCACATAGCGGATATCACGCGGCAGCGGCACATCCGACGGGAAGAAACTGGTATCATGATCACCGCGCAGCAGCAGGTTCAGCTCATGCAGCTTACCGCGCTTGCGCTCCCAGCCCATCCAGCTGCCCTGTGACGGATTGTAAAGACGGCGGCGATGCAGGAAAAAGAAACGCGCCTGCCCGCTGCTCGCATAATCTTCTCCGGCATAATGCGTATTGAGCCTTGCCACTTCCTCACGGGCATAATCCAGCACTTCCATATCGGCAGGCGTGACTTCCACATCGCTGTCAGTCCAGTCACTGACAATCGCAAAATAGACTTCGCCACGCGGATTGGTCAAATAATGCACTTCGAGATTACGGATATGTTCATCCACACTGTCACGCGAATTAATCAGCGTCGGTACGGCCACCAGCGTGCGCGCATCAGCAGGCAAGCCATCACGATATTCATAACCGACCAGACGGTTTGGCTGCACGAACCACGGCACCAGCGAGTTAAACAGACCAAGTGAAGCTTCATAGGCAGGGAACAGCGCGAGGATGGTGAAGAGCAGCTGTTCGCTCTCGCCAAAACCGATGCGCCCCATACCGGTATAAACCAGCACCAGCAGGCCGATAGTCATTGCCCAGACCGGTGCAGCTATCCCCCACAGGCCGAGCCCGCGATAGAGCCGCAGCAAACGCGATGATAAAGGCGGTGTATAACCGCAAATCTGCTCCAATTCGGTACGGGCATTACCGCTCAGATAATAGGCAATCGCACCGCTTTGCTCACGCTCGGTGATTTTATGCTCGCGCACGGATTTTTCACGCGCCAGCCGCAAAGCCGTATTGGTCACCTCAATTTCCGTCATACGCGAATTGCGGGCGATCTTTTCAATGGTTACGCGATAGCTGTTGCGTGAGGCGAAATCGAGATTTTCGAAATCACTGTTCTCACGCAGGATCGCATCCATAATACTGACGGTCTCAACCCATGAGGTCCAGTCCACATCATCAATGGTTTTGAGCGAGCGGATAATATTACCCATGGTCATACCGCCGGTAGACTGGCGGGCATGTTCCTCGACAATAATATCCTCTACATCGCGTCCGGTCGCTTTCAGCTGAGCTTCCAGCCATTCAATCGCCGGTCCGGTCGCTGTGGAAGCACTGCGCAGACGATAAAGCAGATGGGTGGCAAAAGTACCATCCCGTGCCGGTTCGCTATATTCTGTCAGAATGGATTGCAGTTCTTCCGGTGAAGAAGTCACGACAATCTTATCAGCCACGCGATTGGCGAAGTTACGCATCGCACGGGCGCGTTCAACACGCAGCGCCAGGCGGCGGGCATTCTCCACCAGCATAAAACGAATAACTGACGGCAGCGCCCATAATTCACCAATGCGCAGCGGTTCAACACTCTGGAAACCGTCGATCAGTGCTTTCAGGCTTTTCAGAGAAAAATTACTGTCACTATGGGCAACATACAGCCATGCCAGCGCGAAAACCCGCGGCAGGCCTTCGGTGCTCAGATTGGCAGATGCATCGGTGTTTTTTGATACCGCACCATCCGGATGAATATTAGCTGCCAGCGGCAACTGGCGCAAAAACTTGTCAGGCAAATCGCGGCGTGCCTGCTGCATGCTTTTATCGACAACGTAATAATTGTCGAGCAGCCACTGAGCAGCCGGCGTAATCGTCTCGCCGTTACGCGATGCCGCATCGGAGGAGCGATAGGCATGCAGGATCAGACCAGCATTTTCCGCAAGCCGTTTGTTAAAGTCGAATTTCTCATAATCGGGCAAGCGCACAGCTTCATTGCGAGCCAGTGCCGCAGCGAGCAGTTGTAATTCTTCTGGTGTTTTATAGTGCCCCCTGATTGGCAAAGGCAGAACCGGCAAAAGGCGGTCAGCAACAGGGCGGGAAAACAACGATGAAAGAGAGAAAGACAAAGCCGGCATATGCCTTTTACAGCCTTTTATAAGATTTAAGTTCCGCTACGGATGGTCAGATTTGCCATATCCGCAAACACATGCTTCAGATCCTGTGAATTTCATAAAGATTCTCACATGATCGGTGGTGTTAAACAGTTATGACCAAATTACGTCCGCAAAGAATGCCATGGTCGAATTTGGTAAAATCGCAAAGCACAAATCATAGCTGATTTTAACTTTACGTTATAAAAATCAACAGGCTACCCTCTGCAATCGGCACTCCGACGATACGCAAGCCCTGACAAAGCTGGGGCAGCACGCTTTGATATAATGCCAGAGGGTGAGAAAGGTTGCCTGAGTGCACTTTAAACGGATTAAATTATTTTGAAAGTCCCTCTTTCTGATAAGGAAAACGCCGGATAACAAAGCCGATATTCAGCCCCGTATCCGGCGTTTCAGAGAATCATTTTCTGAGCTGCATCTCTTTAGTTTTGAGAGGCAAAAACGCGCCAGTATTTCGGCCGGAATGCCAGACGGCTGCCGGTAACCGCTTCATTCTCTGCCGGAATTTCAATCTCGATAATTTCACGGTTGCCGCCGACTTCCAGCTCAACACGGCGCTTGGCGCCCACCCGCCGTGTAGCAGTGACCACACCGGCAATACAGCCGCCGCATCCCTCCACCAGCTCCACATCATGGGGGCGGAAATATAGCACCGCTTCTCCGTCTGCCTGATCGGTTGTCAGCCCCAGAGAGCGATCTGCCAGCCAGAGCGCCCCGTGCTCAACACGCACATTCAGGCGGCTGGATTCCCCGATAAAGCCATAGACGAAAGCAGAATTCGGGCTGTCATAAATCTCGTCCGGTGTTCCGACCTGTTCGATGCGCCCCTGACTCATCACCACAACACGGTCGGCCAGTTCCAGTGCCTCATCCTGATCATGAGTTACAAAAACGGTGGTATGGCCGGTGCTGTCATGAATCTCACGCAGCCATTTGCGCAGCTCTTTACGTACCTGCGCATCCAGCGCGCCGAAAGGCTCATCCAGCAACAATACATTCGGTTCAATCGCCATGGCTCGTGCCAAAGCCACACGCTGGCGCTGGCCGCCGGAGAGCTGCGCCGGATAGCGGTTTTCCAGTCCCTGCAATTGCACCAAATTGAGCAGATCAACCGCACGCCTGTGAATGTCTGCCTTGGACGGACGCGTAGAACGCGGGCGTACTTTCAGCCCGAACCCGACATTCTGCGCCAGCGTCATATGGCGAAACAAAGCATAATGCTGGAACACAAAACCAACATTACGTTCCTGCACGGTTTTATTTGAGGCATCCTCATCGCCGAAATAGACAGTGCCCTCTGTCGGGCTTTCCAGCCCTGCAATCAGACGCAATAAAGTGGTCTTACCCGAGCCGGAAGGGCCGAGCAAAGCAATCAGCTCGCCTGAATGAATATCAAGCGAAACGTTGTGCAGCGCCGGAAACTGCTCAAACTCCTTGCGCACCTCAACAACGCGTACTTCCATTCTCAATCCTTTCAGGCACCCTCATGCCAGTGCATTACATCTTAATGATTAGAGCATTTCCGGTTTTGATTAAATCAGAGGAAATGCTTTGTCCCTTTGTTTTCCCGCGCATCTCATCCGAAAACCGCTCACACTTTTCGGGATGCGCTATTCATGCGCAAAGCGCATTACAAGTCAGCCCCCGTCATGCGTAAAGCGCATTTCCAGTATGGTTTTCAAAACGAGTGTGATCAGCGCCAGTCCCGCCAGCAGGGATGCCACCGCAAAAGCCGCCACGATATTTTCGCTATACATCATCTCCACATGCAGCGGCATAGTCGTCGTCAATCCGCGAATACGTCCCGACACCACCGCCACTGCACCGAACTCTCCCATCGCACGTGCATTACACAGCAACACACCGTAAAGCAGCCCCCAGCGGATATTCGGCAAAGTCACATAGAGAAAGGTTTTCCAGCCACTTGCCCCCAGCGATAAAGCAGCTTCTTCATCACCTGTACCCTGTTCCTGCATCAACGGGATCAGCTCACGGGCAACAAAAGGAAAAGTTACAAAAATCGTTGCCAGCACAATACCGGGAACGGCAAACAATATCTGGATATTATACGATTGAAGCCATGATCCGAGCATACTGTTACCGCCGAACAGCAGCACAAAAACCAGCCCTGAAATTACCGGCGACACCGAAAACGGCAGATCAATCAGCGTGATGAGAAAGGTCTTGCCGCGAAACTCAAATTTGGCAATCGCCCATGAGGCGGCAATCCCGAAAACCATGTTCAAAGGGACTGCAATAGCCGCAATCAGCAAAGTCAGGCGGATAGCCGAGACTGCATCCGGATCGGTCAGTGCTTCCAGATACGCACCGGTGCCTTTGCTGAAAGCCTGCGCAAAAATCACGATCAGAGGCAGCACAATGAACAAGGCCATAAACAGCAGCCCTGTCAGTGTCAGAAACCAGCGCATAGCCGGTGTTTCTGTGACCGCTGAGCGGTTATGAGCCGTGTGATTATGTTTCAGACGACGGGAAAACAGTTTTCCGGCACTAGCTGCCATAGCCATATCTCCTGCGTGTCCGTGTCTGGATCAGATTGACAATGAGCAACATCACAAAAGAAATCAGCATCATCACCGTAGCCAGCACTGTGGCGGCGGAATAATCGAATTCCTCAAGCTTGATGAAGATCAGCAAAGGTGCGATTTCAGTCGAATAAGGCCGGTTACCAGCGATAAAAATCACCGAGCCATATTCCCCGACTGCACGGGCAAAGGCCAGTGAAAAACCGGTCAGAATAGCCGGTTGCAAACCAGGTAAAAGCACACGGAACACGGTCTGAAAGCGACTGGCGCCCAGCGTTGCCGCTGCCTCCTCCTGTTCACGGCTGATCTCTTCAATCACCGGCTGGATCGTGCGCACCACAAAAGGCAGACCGATAAAAACCAGTGCCACCACAATACCGGCCTGTGTAAAAGCAATACGAATATCAAGCGGCATCAGCCATGCACCGATCCAGCCTTTCGGCGCATAAAGCGCTGTCAGTGCAATACCGGCAACAGCGGTGGGCAGAGCGAAAGGCAGATCCACCATCGCATCGACCAGCCGCCTGCCGGGAAAGCGGTAGCGTACCAGCACCCATGCAACAATGCCGCCAAAAACCACATTAATCAACGCAGCCAGAATCGCGCTGAAAAAACTGACCTGCAAGGCACTGACCAGCCGGGGATCTGTCGCCAGTTGCCAGAAGCGTGCAGGTCCGACCCCCACCGCATGCAGCATCAGCACCATCAGCGGGATCAGGATCAGCAGAGACAGATAGGCCACGCTAAAGCCCAGTGTCAGGCCAAAGCCCGGCAGAATGGACGGCTTGCGCCATGCCTGCCAGAAGCGCGGTTTTTTCCCGCTTTTATGTGGCTGATCCGGTTTCCCGCCGCCCGTTTTTGTTATGAGTTCTGCCATAGGTAACACCATTAAAGACGGAACTTATTTAACCGGCTTATAGATCTGATCGAAGGTACCGCCATCCCCGAAATGTGCCGGCTGCGCCTTAACCCAGCCACCGAACAAAGGATCATCAATCGTGATGAGCTTGACGTCCGTCAGCCATTTACGGTCAGCTTCCGGCACCAGTTCAGGTTTTGACGGCCGGTAGAAATGTTTGGCTGCAATCTTCTGCCCTTCTTCGGAATAGAGATAGGTCAGGAAGGCTTCTGCCTGTTTGCGGGTACCTTTGGCATCGACATTCTTGTCCACTACAGCAACCGGTGGTTCAGCAAGAATGGATTGCGGCGGCACCACAATGTCAAAAGAATCTGCTCCGAATTCCGCCACCGAGAGATAGGCTTCATTCTCCCAAGCCAGCAGCACATCGCCCAGCTGGCGCTGCACAAAACTGGTGGTTGAGCCACGCGCACCGGTATCCAGAACCGGCACATGGCGGAACAATTCCGTCATATAGGCTTTGACCTTGGTTTCATCACCGCCATATTCGCTATATGCCCAGGCCCATGCCGCCAGATAGTTCCAGCGTGCACCGCCGGAGGTTTTCGGGTTCGGGGTGATCACTTCCACCCCGCCCTTAATCAGATCACCCCAGTCTTTAATGCCCTTGGGATTGCCCTTGCGGGTCAGAAAAACAATTGTCGAGGTATAAGGTGCGGAATTATTCGGAAAATTCTGCCGCCAGTCCGCATTGATCTTGCCGCTTTTCTCAACAATGGCATCAATATCGCTTTGCAGAGCCAGCGTCACAACATCCGCGGGGATACCATCAATGACCGAGCGTGCCTGTGCACCGGAACCGCCATGCGATGTACGCAGGGTTATCGCTTCACCGGTTTCGGTCTGCCAGTGTTTAGCAAAAGCCTCGTTAAATTCTTTATATAATTCCCGAGTCGGATCGTAAGAAACATTCAGCAGGGTCTGGGCAGCGGGTGCCTGCACAGGTAAGGCCACCGCAGATACAGCGATCAGCGCAGCAAAGGCGGAAAAGGTATTTCGCATCAGCATCATCAAGGCCTCCGTTTTATGTTCAAAAACAAACTAACAGAGCCGGAACGGAGAAGGATGCTACAAGAACCTCAATACTCCGCTCCCACGGAAATAATCTTTCTTAAGACGCCGCATTATAAAATAAAAATTCGCGCTTGCCAAAGGTAACTCTGCAAGCGGTCTCTAAAGGAGCGGTTCAGAGCCGGTCATAAACCAATGACCGGACTCATACGAGGACTGCGCAGACTGCACTTATAGCGCACTTCATAATAGGGATCGACAACCAGTGTCACATCGCGGGTTTCGCAGCGTCTGCCGGTGGATTTCAGATATTCTTCAGCAACATCGCGAAACACGACCGGTGGCGTAACACCAAGCCCCGTGCCGGTAGAGAAGCCTTTGACAAAATTTTGTGTGGCTGTGCCCGCCAGCCCCGGCCCGATCAGCAGACGGCTTTCAGGCTGATTATCAACGATACGATAATTTGTGCCGCTTTTTCCGACGAACTCAACGGAAGGCAGCCCCTGATATTTGGCTTGTACATAATTCACACCGGCACAACCGGTGAGTGCAGCAAGGGTAGCAAGTGCACTGATGCGCATACCCGCAGGGGTGAATATTTTGCGAAATGTCAAACCAGCCTGTATCACGCGCTATAATGCCTTTCTGCTGAACTATACTGTCTCTGCTTTTAAATATCTGACAAACAATCATATTAATGCCAGATACGGTTTTTATTGGACGATCAAAATAAGAATCTTATTTTCAATTCCGGAAACAAACCTGTTTTTCTGCCCGCAGGTTCCCTGCATTCTCTGTAAGTGCTGTAAACGAAAAGGATAAACTGATGCTGAAAGCAATCATCCCATCACTCTCTGCCGGTCTTTTACTTTGCGGTTTTGCAGGCAGTGTTGCCGCGCAGGAAGCTGACGAGATGCAGGCACTTACCAAAGTGACCTATATATGCGAGCGGAATGTTGAACTGGATGTTGTCTACATCAACGGTTTGAAAAATGATGAATCAGCAGCGGTCCTTTATACGGAAGGCAAGCTTGTGCCGATGCGTATCTGGCCTGCTGCTTCCGGTGCACGTTATATCGCTCTTGATGAACAGGACAGCTATCGCTGGCATACAAAAGGCGATGAAGGCATCCTGTCTTTTCTTGAAGCCGATGACAGCGCCAAAGAACAGACATTGTTCAGCAATTGTGTAAACAAGGATAAAGCTGCACAACAGTAAGACTGAAAGGGGATTTTTCACTACCCTTAAAGCACGCAGACTGCTATTTGTGCCGCCAGATAGCAGTCTTCCTGATCTGCTTTGAATTTTATGTGATCCGTTCTCTTACAGGAAAGATGTGAGATGAAACCAGTATTTTTGCAAATCCAGTGCAAACCCGGCACAACCTATGATGTTGCCAAGACGCTCTATGAGCGTGAAATCGCCTCGGAACTTTATTCCACCAGCGGCGAATATGATCTTCTCGCAAAGATTTATATTCAGGAAGGTGATGATATCGGCAAATTTATCAATGATAATGTTCATGATATCCCGCATATCATCCGCTCGCTGACAACGCTGACTTTCAAAGCTTTCTGAGTTCAGTCACAGAAACGCCGGTAATATAAAAGACAGAGCATTGCCTGTATCAAAACGGGCGATGCTTTTTTATTTTTGAGCTGCTACACGCGAAGAATTTTGCATGTGAGGCAATTTGTACTTTGCACCGTACGCTCGGGTACTGTAAGACATATCTGAAAAGATAACACTGCATTTCTGCAACTTCTGCAAACAGGAGTTTCGCAGCGTTGTAATGCATAAGGGAATAAGATCATGCCAGCATATCGCTCAAGAACTTCCACCCACGGCCGCAATATGGCGGGTGCGCGCGGCCTCTGGCGCGCCACAGGCATGAAAGACGGTGATTTCGGCAAGCCGATTATTGCCGTGGTCAATTCCTTTACCCAGTTTGTGCCGGGGCATGTGCATCTGAAAGATCTCGGCCAGATGGTTGCCCGTGAGATCGAAAAAGCAGGCGGTGTTGCCAAGGAATTCAACACCATTGCGGTGGATGACGGTATCGCTATGGGGCATGACGGCATGCTCTATTCGCTGCCATCACGCGAAATCATCGCGGACTCGGTTGAATATATGGTCAATGCCCATTGCGCCGATGCGATGGTGTGCATTTCCAACTGTGACAAGATCACGCCGGGTATGCTGATGGCCGCATTGCGCCTCAATATTCCGGTTGTGTTTGTTTCCGGCGGCCCGATGGAAGCCGGTAAAGTTGTCTGGAATGACAAGGTCAAGAAGCTTGATCTGGTTGATGCCATGGTCGCCGCCGCTGACGACAAATATACTGACGAAGAAGTTGACGCGATTGAGCGCTCGGCATGCCCGACCTGCGGCTCCTGCTCCGGTATGTTCACCGCCAACTCCATGAACTGTCTGACCGAAGCGCTTGGCCTGTCGCTACCGGGCAACGGCTCGACCCTTGCCACCCATGCGGCTCGTAAAGAGCTGTTTCTTGAAGCCGGTCGTCTGGTTGTTGACCTCTGCAAGCGTTATTATGAAGGCAATGACGAAAGCGTGCTGCCACGTGCAGTTGCCAGCTTTGCAGCTTTTGAAAATGCCATGACACTGGATATCGCCATGGGCGGTTCCACCAATACCGTTCTGCATTTGCTGGCGGCAGCGCATGAAGCGGAAATGGATTTCACCATGTCCGATATTGACCGCCTGTCACGCAAAGTGCCGGTGCTGTGTAAGGTTGCCCCTGCTGTGCCGGATGTACATATGGAAGATGTGCATCGCGCGGGCGGCATTATGGGTATTCTCGGTGAACTTGACCGCGCAGGCCTGCTCAACACCGATGTCGGCTCAGTGCATTCCGGCACATTGAAAAATGCTCTGGAAAAATGGGATATCAAGCGCTCGTCCGATGAAAGCGTGCATGAGTTCTTCCGTGCTGCACCGGGCGGTGTTCCGACACAGGTTGCGTTCAGCCAGAACCGTTATTTCGATAACACCGACAGCGACCGTGAAAACGGTGTTATCCGCACCAAAGAACACGCCTTCTCTCAGGACGGCGGTTTGGCCGTGCTTTACGGCAATCTGGCGGAAGACGGTTGTATCGTTAAAACTGCTGGTGTGGATGACAGTATCCTGACCTTCTCCGGCCCTGCGCGTATTTTTGAAAGTCAGGACAGTGCGGTTCTCGGCATTCTCAACGGCAAGATCAAAGAAGGCGATATTGTTCTGATCCGCTATGAAGGCCCGCGCGGCGGCCCGGGCATGCAGGAAATGCTCTATCCGACCAGCTATCTGAAGTCCAAAGGTCTGGGCAAAGCCTGCGCATTGATCACCGATGGCCGCTTCTCCGGCGGCTCCTCCGGCCTTTCCATCGGCCACGTTTCACCGGAAGCCGCTGAAGGCGGCCTGATCGGTCTGGTTGAAGAAGGCGATCTGATCGAGATCGACATTCCGAACCGTAAAATCCATCTGGCTGTTGATGATGCTGTGCTAGTAAAACGCAGTGCAGAGATGGAAGCCAAAGGCATTGCCGCGTGGAAACCGACAGAAGTGCGCAAGCGCAAAGTCACCACCGCACTGCGCGCTTATGCAGCCATGGCCACCAGCGCTGCTAAAGGTGCGGTGAGACACGTGCCTGAGTAACAGATTAAGCAGATAACAATGCATATTGCGGGCTCCGGTTTAAACAACCGGAGCCTGTTTTGTATGTTCTTCCCATCACAACCTTGTTTATTGACGGCAAGGATCTTTCTTCTATTTTCAAAGAACACAGAGGAGTGTCGTGCAATGAACCAGTAATGCCCGTTTCAATTATTTATCTTATCTTCGCCTGCGAGGAGGATGAATGACGGCATTACATGGATAGTACCAATCTTGCGTATATCAATGATATATGCCCACGGCTTCCGCGCCTTCAGATCTTTCTTGCGGTGACCAACGGACAATTCCAGAGGTTCATCATGCAAAATACCAAACCACATTCCGATATCATCAATCACAACCGTGAAGCATGGGACAAGCAGGCCCGCGCTAATTGCGAATGGTCACAACCTGTCTCACCTGAACAGGTTGCAGCCGCCCGCGCCGGTCAGTGGGAAGTTAAACTCACCCCCGGTACAATTCCGGCCACATGGCTAGGCAATGTGCGTACCCGCAAAATCCTTTGCCTTGCATCAGCCGGCGGCCAGCAGGCACCGCTTCTGGCCGCGGCGGGTGCTGAGGTCACGGTCTTCGATATTTCCGAAGGTCAACTCGATCAGGATCGTATGGTTGCAGAGCGGGAGAAGCTGTCTCTCACCGCTATTCAGGGTGATATGCGTGATCTGTCATGCTTTGGTGATGAGACGTTCGACATCATTTTCCACCCGATCTCCAATCTCTATATACCGGATATTCAGCCGGTATGGCGTGAATGCTACAGGGTGTTGAAACACGGCGGACGGTTACTCTCCAGCTTTTACAATCCGGTCGTTTTCGTCGGCGACAGAAATCCGGAAGATGCCAAGCAAGGCATTATCCGCCCGCTTTATCGCATGCCTTTTGCAGAGCAGAAACATCTCAGTACGGAACAACTCGCGGCAAAACAACAAAATCAGGAGGCTTTAGTCTTCGGACACAGCCTGTCTGACCAGATCGGCGGGCAACTCAAAGCCGGATTTGTCATTGCCGGCTTTCAGGAGGATTATCAGCCTGCACCGCGCTTTGTGATTGATCCCTATCTGCCGACTTTCTTAGCCACCTGTGCTGTGAAAACCGGCAATAGTCTTTAAATGAAAAAGGGCTTCGCTGAGTGCGAAGCCCTTCTGCTTTCTGTTGCTGCAATATTATTGCGCTAAAGCCTTTTCAACTTCCGGCATAAATTGTTTAATCAGGCTTTCGGTGCTCAAAGGGCCGACAAATTTATAAACGATCTTGCCTTCACGGTTGACGATGAAGGTTTCCGGCACCCCGTAAACACCCCACTCAATACCGGCACGGCCGGAACGATCCGTGCCGACAACATCATAAGGATTGCCGAGGCTGTTCAGAAAAACTAACGCATTTTCCGGTGCGTCTTTATAGTTCAGACCAACCACTTTAATGCGCTTGTCCTGTCCCAGCTTCATGATCTGCGGATGCTCATCGCGGCACGGCACACACCACGATGCCCAGATATTGACCAATGTCACCTGCCCCTTCAGATCAGCACCTTTCAAGCCCGGCACCAGCGCTCCGTCAGCCAGCCGCAATCCTTCCAGCGGCGGCAGATCGGTCTGCGGTGCATCCCGCCCGATCAAAGCGGAGGGAATTTCCTGCATGTTTTTTCCGCTCAGCAACTGCCATGTAAAAATACCGGCAAGTGCTGCAAAAATAATCAATGGCAGAAGTGCCACCACAACGCGTTTTTTATTCTGCGGAGCATCCGTTGCGCCAGATGCTTTAACCGGATCAGTCATTATTAATCAGCCTTTTGCGAGCGGCGGCGAATGCCCTGTTTCTCAAGTCGTGCAAGCTCTGCCCGCAGATTTCTCTGGGTCATGGCAATCCATGCCACGATCATCATGATCACAACCGCTGAAACGCCGTAGGAAATTAAAACATAATCAAGATGGCTCATGCTGCCTCTCCTGCAGGTCTGCGATTTTCACGCTCGGCATTACGCGCTGCAATTTTGCGCATCGCAGCAATACGACGGCTGAAAATCTCATTGCGCATCGCCATCAGATGCAGCGTGAAAAACAGCATAGTCATTGCCAGTGCCATCACCAGCAACGGATAAAGCATGCTTGGCGGCATTGCAGGCCCTTCCATACGCAACACGGAAGCAGGCTGATGCAGAGTATTCCACCAGTCGACCGAGAATTTAATGATCGGAATATTGATAAAACCGACCAGCGTCAGCACGGCCGCAGCACGCGCGGCTTTCGCCTGATCATCCATGGCACGGGTCAGCGCGATAATACCGAGATACATCAGAAACAGAATGAAAACCGAAGTCAGACGCGCATCCCACACCCACCATGTGCCCCACATCGGCTTGCCCCAGAGCGATCCGGTCACCAGCGCCAATGCGGTAAACATGGCGCCAAGCGGTGCCGCAGCTTTGGCCGAGACATCAGCCAGCGGATGGCGCCAGACCAGCGTGCCGAGTGCTGCAATCGTCATCACCGTATAACACATCATCGACAGCCATGCGAAAGGCACATGAATGAACATGATCTTCACGGTCAGTCCCTGCTGATAATCCTCCGGCGCAAACCACACCATATAAAGACCGGTCAGCAACAACAGCACCGTCAGCGCTGTCATCCATGGCAGGATTGCACTGCTCAGGCTCAGAAAACGTGTCGGATTCGCCAGATCCAGCAGCGCCTGAAAGCGCCGCGGCGCAGCTTTGGATATGGCTTTATCAGTTGATCGTTCAGTCATAGATACCCGGATATATTTGTAAGCTTAAGCTATCCTTAGAGCGCCGTGTGCCTATCTTGGCACACAAAGGTCGCTCTAACACTTTAACATTAGAGGAGCCTCGCAAGAGGCAATACTCTTTGCAGAATATGGGTTTAATCTGTTGAAATTTTCAACGCGTAACCTGCGGCCAATGGTCCGATAATCGCTGCAATCAGCGTATTGGCCGCCAGCATCAGTAATGGCGAAAGAAATGCAGCATTTTCCGTCACTGCACCATAGGATGCCGAGACACCAAAAATCAGTACCGGAATGGTCAGCGGCAGGATCATCACCGAGACGAGCAAGCCACCACGCGGCATGGAAACGGCTAATGCCGCACCCAGCGCACCAATGAAAATAACCGCAGGCGTACCGATCAGCAATGTCAATGTTGTCGCGAGGATCGCCAGAGGCTCCATATTCATAATCAGTCCCAGAAACGGCGCGGCGATCACCAGTGGTAATACCGTTGCCACCCAATGGGACAGACACTTCACGATGATTGTCAGTGTCAGAAAATGGTGTTCCCGCGCCATGATCATCACATCCAGAGAACCATCTTCGCGATCCGCCTGAAACAACCGGTCGAGACCGAGCAGCACCGCCAGCAGCGCGCCGAGCCACAACATTGCAGGGCCGATGCGTGCAAGCAATTTAAGATCAGGCCCGACGGCAAAAGGCACGACGGCGGCAACAGCCAGATAAAACAGGATGCCGGTTAAAGCACCACCACCTGCGCGGATGGCAATACGCAGATCACGCCAGAACAGAGCCTTCATGACAGCCAGCCCTGCGCTTCAGCGCTATGATCATCAGGCCGGTAATCTTCAAGCCGCAAATATTGGACGACATCTGTGCCTGCTTGTTCCAGCCCGAGCGCAATATGCGTGACCGCAACAATCATGCCGCCCTTTTTTAAATGCTCCTGCATTACACCGGCAAACATCGCTTGAGCATGCGTGTCCAGCCCCGAGGTCGGCTCATCCAGCAGCCATAATGGCCGGTGCGAACAAAGCAGCGTGGCAATCGTTACACGGCGTTTCTGCCCTGTGGAGAGATAGCCATAGGGCAGGTGATCAATATTATAGAGGCCGACAATTTCCAGCGCCTCATCAATGTCGTGCAGGGGGCTTCCATGAAAATCCTGCCAGAATTTCAGATTTTCATAAACGCTCAGCGCCGGCTTCATTGCATTGAGCGTACTTAAATAATGGCTGTGTGCCATCACCGGCTCCTGCATACCATCTGCCTCCAGCCAGACCGCACCGTCAGAGGCAGGCAAAAGACCAGCGATGATTCGCAACAGCGTTGATTTTCCTGCACCATTCGGCCCTGTAACAATCAAAGCCTGACCATCCTGCAGACTTGCGCACAGAGAGTTGAACAGGAGATTATCGCCCCGCTCCCCACTCAGATTTTCCGCAACAAGCCGCATATGGCCTCCGATAGCACGAATATTCATAAAATTGTCCGGTTTTCCCTATCAGGAACGACGGATAAACAAGCCGCAACATTTCGACGCAACAGCATAATTTTGTACTTTAAGAGTCTGGAACAGTTTTAAAAAACTGACTATATAGCAGCTACCATGCCAGCGGTCGGCGTGGAAACCATTTTTGGCCGATCTCTAAAGCCTGATGTTTGTTAAACAAGTTCTTTGTTAAGCACAGGCCTCGGGACGGACAGCGGAAATGACTGCACCCGCACCTAAGCGCGTCCTTGAAACGCAGCAGAGGCGTTCGTCCTGGTTTTCCGGCCAGTAAGCATGAAGGACGAACATCGTGTCTCACATCGATAGTTTCAAATGCCGTAAGACGCTTACCGTCGACGGCAAAGACTATGTTTATTACAGCCTGACCGAAGCTGAAAAAAACGGTCTTGAAGGCGTATCCAAACTCCCATTCTCCATGAAGGTTCTGCTTGAAAACCTTCTGCGCTTCGAAGATGACCGCAGCGTCAAGAAAGCGGATATCGAGAATATCGCCAAATGGCTCGTTGACCGCGGTTCAGCCGGTGCGGAAATTGCCTATCGCCCTGCCCGCGTGCTGATGCAGGACTTTACCGGCGTTCCTGCCGTTGTTGACCTCGCAGCTATGCGCGATGCCATGGTGGCACTCGGCGGCGATGCAGAAAAAATCAACCCGCTGGTACCGGTTGACCTCGTGATCGACCACTCCGTGATCGTTGACGAATTCGGCAACCCGCAGGCATTCAAAAACAACGTTGATCTCGAATATCAGCGCAATGCCGAGCGTTACCGCTTCCTGAAATGGGGTCAGCAGGCATTCCAGAACTTCCGCGTTGTTCCTCCGGGCACAGGTATCTGCCATCAGGTTAACCTTGAATATCTGGCACAGGCCGTATGGACCAAAGAAGAAAACGGCGAAACCGTTGCTTATCCTGACACCTGCGTTGGTACAGACAGCCACACAACCATGGTCAACGGCCTTGGCGTTCTTGGCTGGGGTGTTGGTGGTATTGAAGCGGAAGCTTCGATGCTCGGCCAGCCGGTTTCCATGCTGCTGCCGGAAGTTATCGGTTTCAAACTGACCGGCAAAGTCAAAGAAGGCGTCACCGCGACTGACCTCGTGCTCACCGTTACCCAGATGCTGCGTAAAAAAGGCGTTGTTGGTAAATTCGTTGAGTTCTTCGGTCCGGGTCTCGACAATATGACCCTTGCAGACCGCGCAACCATTGCCAATATGGGCCCTGAATATGGTGCGACCTGTGGTTTCTTCCCTATCGACAAAGAAACCCTCAACTACATGAACACAACCGGCCGCGACGAACATCGCATGGCTCTGGTTGAAGCCTATTCCCGTGCACAGGGCATGTGGCGTGAAGCTGACAGCACAGACCCTGTCTTCACAGACATTCTTGAGCTGGATATGGCTGACGTTGTGCCGTCCATGGCTGGTCCGAAGCGTCCTGAAGGCCGCATTGCTCTGGAAGGTATTGCTTCCGGTTTCGCGACTTCTCTGGAAACAGAATATAAGAAAACAACCGGTCAGACCGCACGTTATGCTGTTGAAGGCGAAGATTTCGATCTCGGCCACGGCGATGTTGTGATCGCTGCGATCACTTCCTGCACCAACACCTCGAACCCGAGCGTGCTGATTGCTGCCGGTCTGCTTGCCCGTAATGCTGTTGCCAAAGGCCTGAAAACCAAGCCTTGGGTTAAAACATCGCTGGCTCCTGGTAGCCAGGTTGTTGCTGCCTATCTGGAAAATGCAGGTCTGCAGAAAGATCTCGACGCACTGGGCTTCAATCTGGTCGGCTTCGGCTGCACCACCTGTATCGGTAACTCCGGTCCGCTGCCTGCGCCTATTTCCAAGACCATCAATGAAAAAGGTCTGATCGGCGCTGCTGTTCTTTCCGGTAACCGTAACTTTGAAGGCCGCGTATCGCCTGACGTTCAGGCCAACTATCTGGCATCCCCGCCACTGGTTGTTGCTCACGCTCTGGCCGGTACAGTCACCAAGGATCTGACTAAAGAACCAATTGGTGAAGACAAAGACGGCAACCCTGTATTCCTGCGTGATATCTGGCCTTCATCGGCTGAAATTCAGGAATTCATTGCCAAGAATGTAACGCGCAAGATCTTCTCGGAAAAATATGCCGATGTGTTCAAGGGCGACGAAAACTGGCAGGCCGTTCAGGTACCAGCCGGTCAGACCTATGCATGGGACGATAACTCAACCTATGTGCAGAACCCGCCATATTTCGTAGGCATGGGCAAATCAGCCGGCGAAATCTCCGACATCAAGGGCGCTCGCGTGCTCGGCCTGTTCGGCGACAAGATCACCACTGACCACATTTCGCCAGCCGGTTCAATCAAGGCACAGTCCCCTGCCGGTAAGTATCTTCTCGATAACGGCGTCGCCGTAGCAGACTTCAACCAGTACGGTACACGTCGTGGTAACCACGAAGTCATGATGCGCGGTACTTTTGCGAATATCCGTATCCGCAACCACATGCTCGGTGAAAATGGTCGCGAAGGCGGTTACACCATTCACTACCCAAGCAAGGAAGAAACCTCGATCTATGATGCAGCAATGCAGTATAAGGCAGAGGGCGTTCCACTGGTTGTGTTTGCCGGTGTTGAATATGGTAACGGTTCGTCCCGTGACTGGGCTGCTAAGGGTACCAACCTGCTCGGCGTTAAAGCTGTGATCTCGCAGTCTTTCGAGCGTATTCACCGTTCCAACCTCGTGGGCATGGGCATTGTACCATTTGTGTTTGAAGAAGGCACAAGCTGGCAGTCCCTCGGCCTGAAGGGCGACGAAGTGGTTACCATTGAAGGTCTGGCAGACATTCGTCCTCGCCAGAAGACCAATGCAACTATCACTTTCGCTGACGGTTCCGTGAAGCAGGTACCTCTGATCTGCCGTATCGATACGCTGGATGAACTGGATTACATGAAGAACGGCGGCATTCTGCAGACCGTTCTGCGTGATCTGGCCAAAGCCTGAAACATACGAGCTGAATAGCTCTACATACAGGCAAATTATAAAAAACTCCGGTGAACTCGTTCACCGGAGTTTTTTTATGAAATAACAACTCATATGATAAACATGTTTAAATTATCGAAAAACTTAAATTGTTGATAAATCTGACAGCTGATTTAAGTAATGATTAATAATATCAATTAAGAACCAAGGAGATAATCATGGTTCTTAAATCAAATAAATATTATGCTTTAATATTATCTACGACAATATTATACTCTCAAACCAATATTTTACATGCTGATGAATATACATGGATAGGTGCAGAAGATGAGAACTGGGCTAATCCCAAAAACTGGTCTGCAGCCATTACTCCGGGAGCAAATGACTCTGTAAGTATTGCAAGAAAAAGCGACAATATAGCAACAATCAAAGATAATGCTGTCATCAATGAACTTAACTTCGGCGCAAATACAATCGACGCTGATCCTCAATTAATAATTGATGGCGGAAATTTACACATTAATACATCCGCAACTTTCTCAAATGCCAAGAGTATCGCATCTTTAACAATCAAAAATAAAGGGAAGTTTGAGTTTGGTGATACCAATACAGGCGGCTTTGTCACCGGGGTACAAGCCGGGATTGCTAATATTGACATCAGCTCAGAAGGTAAAGTTTTACAGCTTGCAGGTAAGGAGTTCACTCTCTCTCAGGATGCCAACAGCCAAACGACATTTTCAATCAAAGATAAAAACTCTGAGGTTAGCGTTGGGAATGCTTTATTTTCTTATCGCGGAGTAACAATTGCAAATATTTCTGGTGGAGCAAAGCTTCTTGTAGACTCGTTAAAAATGGCTGAGAAAGGTGAAGCTACCGCTGAGATTACAATATCAGGCACTGAAAGCGCCATCCTGTCCAACGATAACATCATCATCGCTGACGAAGGTACGGCAACAATCAACATAATCGACAATGCCACATTGGGTACAAACAAAAAAATAATCTTAGCGCAAAAAGCAGGATCTACCGGCACCATCAATATAGGAAGTAATTCACAAGCGGGAGGAATTATTGTTGCTGATGAAATTTCGTTTGGCTCAGGAAACGGTTCTATAAATTTCAACAGCATTAATTCTGAAATTCAGTTCAAGGCGAATATTACCGGAAATGGAAATATTAATATTAACAATGGTGCCGACGTAAAACTCGGAGATATAAACGCCCCTATTTCAGTTGATGCGACAATAAATTTAAATCAAAATTCAACAATATCCGGATTTTTTAATACAAAAACATTCATCAACAAGGGAAATTTGTCGCCTGGTGATAACAATAGTTTTTACACGGCTCAAATCAATGGAAATTATACCGGAGATAACAACAGTAATATAACTATTGACACTCAACTCGGCCATGATGATTCTATAACAGACGCATTAGATATTATAGGAAATACCACCGGCTCTTCTCAAATTCTTATCAGAAACAGAAATGGTATGGGAGGGGCTACTGTCAACGGGATCAAAATCATCACTGTTCAAGGAGCATCAAATGCTTCTATGCATCTTGCTAATAAAGATTACTTAACAGCTGATAATAATGAACCCGCAATCATCGCCGGTGCCTATGGCTACACTTTACATAAAGGGCAACCTTCTGCCAATGACGGCAATTGGTATTTACGCAGTTCAATAGTCTCTCCTCCCGGTCCCCCTGTACCGCCAGGACCGCCTGTACCTCCGGGACCACCAGCTCCTCCAGGCCCACCTGTTCCACCGGGCCCACCTGTACCCCCGGGGCCACCAGTTCCCCCAGGCCCGCCTGTGCCTCCGACGCCTCCTATACCACCAGCACCTCCGGGTCCAAATCCTGATCCGCGCTATCAACCGGGCGTGCCGCTTTACAACAACAATGTTGAAAGCATGCGAAGCATCAATCAGACATTGATGTCATCGCTCTATACCCGCGCCGGAAACCGCTACTGGAGCGGTGCAGGAACCTATCATATTGCCCAAGGCGATGGTCCGGGTCTTGGTTATCAGCCACCTGAAGCCGGTACAGTAGTAACAGATACAGGGTTATTCTGGATACGCACGGAGGCCGGTCAGGAAAATTACAGCTCGCAATCATCAACGATTGCCAGCAAATACCGCCAGAATTACTGGCTGGTACAAGCGGGTCTCGACAGCCAATTGCGTGAAACCGAGACCGGCCGTCTGATCGGAAGCGGCTGGGTGCATTATATTGACGCCAAAAGCAGAAGCTATTCGCGCTATGGTGATGGCGATATCAACACGCAAGCCTATGGTTTTGGCGGCGCCCTGACATGGTATGGCGACAATGGTTTTTATGTCGATGCCCAGACACAAGTCAGCTGGTACAAAACCGACCTGTATTCTGACCTGACGCGGAAAAACCATGTCTCCGATCATAATAATACCGGTTACGGTTTTGGCATCGAAGTCGGAAAACGTATCCAGTATAATGATTTCTGGTCATTCACGCCTCAGGCGCAACTGACCTATTCCGGCCTGAACCTGAAGGATTATACGGATTTCTACGATGCCAGAGTCCATCATTCCAATGAAAATGATGTATTGGGTCGCCTTGGTCTGGCAACGAACTATGAAAATGCATGGCAGGATGCTGCTGGTTTTACGCGAAAACTGGATATTTACGGCATGGTTGGTGTGCAACAGAACTTCACAGGAAACTCCAATCTCATCCTCGTCTCCGGCACACCTTTCTATACCGGCGGACAAGCACGTACACAGCTGCAATTAACGCTGGGATCGACTTATAGCTGGAATGACGGCAAATATGCTGTCTTCGGGACAGTTGAAACCAGCGGCGCCACGAAGAAGATGAGTGACAATTACAGTCTCTCCGGCAATCTCGGATTTAAAATACGCTGGTAAAACAACAACGAAAAAGGGCAGCCTTACGGCTGCCCTTTCTGATTTCAAAACCTGAAAAACTTCAGCATTATTCACGATTGCCCAGGAAGTTGAGCAGGAACATGAACATGTTGATGAAGTCGAGGTAAAGACGCAGTGCGCCCATTACAATCTTACGACCCATCGCATCCGATGCATCACCTTCGTAATACATTTCCTTGATCTGCTGGGTGTCATAGGCGGTCAGACCGGCAAAGATCAGAACACCAAGAACCGATACTGCAAACTGCAGAGCAGTGGAGCCGAGGAAGATGTTAACCACGGAAGCAATGATAAGGCCGAACAGACCCATCATCAGGAACGAGCCCATTGCCGACAGGTCGCGTTTGGTGGTGTAGCCGTAAAGCGACAGGGCACCAAAAGAGGCTGCGGTAATGAAGAACGTGCGCACGATGCTCTCGCCGGTGAAGACGAGGAAGATCGAAGACAGCGACAGACCAACCAAACCGGCATAAACCCAGAATGTCAGCTGCGCGGTTGCAACGCTCATGCGCTCAATGCGGAAGCTCAGGAAAAAGACGGCAGCCAATGGAGCAAGCATTACGACCCATTTCAGCGGGCTGCCATACATAAGTTGTGCGAAGGCCGGATTGTTCATGGCGAGATAGGATGTGCCGAGTGCGGCCAGACCGGTTACGGCTAGACCAATCGCCATCATATTATAAACGCCAAGCATGTATGAGCGCAGTCCCTGATCGACGGCTGCGTCTGCGCGCGCCCCGACCGGGCTCTGCGCCTGTACATTACGAAAATCTACCATAATATTCCTCTTGCCTTGTTCCGTCCGGTGTCGGGGGCGCTCCCCAGGCGCCGCTGGCGGAACCCCAGCATGCCTGCCTGATATAATGGTTATTTTGCATGTTCAAAACAAGACCAAACAACCTCATACCAGTAAAAAAGCTATGTTTTTAGAATCTTTTACGCTCCGTCCTGTTTCTCCCGGAGCGAAAAAACAGTATTTTTCAGCCTTTATAATTCCCGTAAAACACTCCCTGCCTTCTGCCCAAGCACCCGCCATGTACCGGCAAGGCCAAAGCCGACAGTCAGAACCAGCGCCGTCAGCACTGTGAAAAATGCTACGTCCGGCAGCATCCGCATCTGTAAATTCATCAGCTTCACAACGACAAACCATGCAGCCAGACCGCCTGCACCAAGGGCAAAAACGGCCGTTGCCAATCCAAGCAACGCATATTCATAGACAAAAGCACGGATCAGCGTGAGACGTGTGGCACCCAATGTTTTCAGCACCACCGCATCATGCTGTCTGGCACGGTTACCCGCTGCCAAAGCTCCGGCCAGCACCAAAATTGCCGCCAGCAAGCCAACCGATGCAGCCCATCGTATAGCCACAGCCAACTGGCTGATCAGGTCATTGGCCACTTCAATCGCATCTTTAACCCGCACAGATGTGACCGCAGGGAAAGTCTGCGTTACCGTGCGCAACACATTGGCTTCCTGCTCCGGTGCCGCATTGGCATCAGTCAGTGTCGCCAGCCATGAATGCGGCGCGCCGGCAAATGTATTTGGCGAGAATACCATGACGAAATTGATCGCCAGTGTTTCCCACTGTACCTGACGGAAATTGGCAATCTTCGCGGTAATATTCCGGCCAAGCACATTGACTGTCACGGTATCACCGATTTTAAGCCCGAGTTCTTCCGCTTCTTTGGCCGCAAAAGACACCAGCGGCTCACCACTATAATCTGCAGGCCACCACTCACCTTGTGTCATTGTGGAATTTTCCGGCAGATTTTTCGCATAGGTAATACCGCGATCTCCGCGCAGCACCCATGCACCCTGCGGCGGCACAGTTACCTTATCAACATCAGTGCCGTTTAACGCCACTATGCGTCCGCGTAACATCGCTGCACTGACGACTTTGCCTTCCGGTGCTGTTTTCGCCAACAAATCGCGGAAGCCATCGATTTCCGTATTCTGAATATCAACAAAGAAGAAGTTAGGCGCATGGGCAGGCAGGCTCTGGGTGATCTGACGACGCAGATTACCGTCAACCAGAGCCAGTGCCACAACCAAAGTCAGGCCAAGACCGAGCGAAAGCACAACAGAAGGCGTCAACGCACCCGGACGGTGAATATTACCGACTGCCAGCCGCAAAGCCGGAGACTTAAACCGCGGGGCATTACGCGCCAGCATCCGCAACCCGTAGGAAACACCGCGCAAAATAATAAATGCAGCAACTGCTCCCACGATAAACACACCGGCAATGCGCTGATCTTCAACAAAAAACAACACCAGCCCGATCAATATCAGCAGCAGAAGTCCTGCAGTCAGCATGTAGAGCAGTGGCGGCCAGCCGCTTTGGTCAAAACCTTTTTGGCGGAACAAAGCCGTTGCCGGAATTGTCCGTGCCCGCCCCAAAGGCAGAAGGGCAAAGATCAGCGTGGTAATCAATCCAAAAGCAGTCGCCAGTAGCAACGCTTGCGGATAGAGCTTCAGCCCGCCGCTGACCGGCAGATAGGATGACAGGCCATAGATCGCAGCGGCGCTTAGCCCCAGTGACAGCACCAGTCCAATGACAATTCCGATCAGCGCAATAGCCACGATCTGAAACAGATAAATCAGCACCACAAAATCAGCCGATGCGCCGAGCGATTTAAAGGTCGCAATAACAGGCCGTTTGCCGTCGAGAAAACTGCGCACTGCATTGGCAACACCGACACCGCCGATAATCAGCGATGTGAGGCCGACAAGGGTGAGAAATTGCGAGAACCGCTCAATATTAGCAGATAAAGCCGGTGCCGCATTATTACGGTTGCGGATATTCCAGCCTGCTTCAGGGAAGTTTTTCTCTGCCGCCGCTTCCAGTGCTGTCAGACGTGTATCCCGTGCCCCCGCCTGCGTCGTATCCGGCAAGGCGATTTTATAAATATAGTTGACCAGACTACCCGGCTGAATAAGACCGGACGCCCGCAGAGCCTCATCAGATGTCAAAAAACGCGGTGCCAAAGCCATACCGGAACCCAGCATATCCGGTTCGCTCTCGATCATCGCCCGTAAAGTGAATTTTGCCGAACCAAGCATAATCTGGTCACCGAGCGTCAAGCCCAGACGATCCAGCAAAAGCTGCGGCACAGCCGCGCCATAGGCGCCGTCTTGCAATGCAAAACGGTCTGAAGCCACCAGATCCGGTGCCAGCTTCAATGTGCCATAGAGCGGATAGGCGCTATCCACGGCTTTCACCTCGACCAGCGCCTGATCGGAACCATCTGTCATGCGCACCATTGAACGCATGGTGATATTTTCAGATACCGTGCCTTGCGCGTTCAGAAATTGTCGTTCCTGCTCCGTCACCTCACGCTGATTGAGCATAAAGCTGACATCACCGCCGAGAATAGCCTGTCCTTCAACCGCCAGACCATCGGCAATAGAACGGGCAACGGAATTGACGCCGCCAATTGCCGCGACACCAAGCGCAATACAGCCGAGAAAAATATAAAAGCCGGTTAAACCACCGCGCATTTCGCGCAAAGCAAAACGCAATGCCAGCGCGAAAGACGGTTTCGTTGCAGTTTGACTTGTCATCCCTGTCATGTACGCCGTCATTGCGCAGCTTCCGCCTGAACAGCCTCTTCACGCGCATTGCTCTTGCCAGATATGGGATCAGAATGAATGCGACCGGAGCGCACCTGAATTTCCCGTCCGCAACGGGCAGCCAATGACGGGTCATGGGTCACCAGCACCATTGTCAGCCCGTATTCCTCTTGTTTAGAGAAAAGCAGATCGGCAATCTGGTTGCCGGTTTCACTGTCAAGATTTCCGGTCGGCTCGTCGGCAATCAGAATAGCTGGCCGCGGTGCCAAGGCACGGGCAATCGCCACACGCTGCTGCTCACCACCGGAAAGTGCCGCCGGATAATGTGACAGGCGATGGCCAAGACCAACAGATTTTAAAGCCTGTTCGGCAACGGCAAATGCATCATCACGCCCTGCAAGTTCCAGCGGTACCGCCACATTTTCCAGTGCTGTCATATTGGGGATCAAGTGAAAGGACTGAAAAACAATACCGATATTACGGCCACGGAAAGCTGCGGCCTGATCTTCACTCATCCGGTCGATCCGTTCGCCGCTGATAAGCACCTGACCACTATCGACCTTTTCGAGCCCTGCCAGCACCATCAGCAAGGTAGACTTACCGGAGCCGGACGGGCCGACAATACCAACAGATTCACCGCTTTGTATTTTCAGGGAAATATCATTGAGCACATGAACGCGAGCGGCATTGCTGCCCAGTGTGAGATCAATATTCTCAAGCGTAATACCGGATTGTAAAGGCTGCATGGTCACGTCATTTCCCTGATAAATGGCGGAGGCTAGAGCGGTTTACGTTCAGATTGGATCACAGCACTCGCTCTGGTTTCTTTAGTGGTCGCATTATCACGGCCGTCAGTTGATACAACCTGACTGTGAAATGCTCCGGAAAGGCATAATGTTGTCTATTTGGGGTCAAAGAGTGTGAATGTACAGGGCAGGACGTGAAATACTGTCTTCAGTCATCGTCAATTTGGCTCTTGCAAGCCACAGAATATTCGCCATATGCAAATAAGAAAGTTCAGACAGGATCAAAAACCAATGGCATTGCGGTTCATACATCTTACAGGCATGGCTTTGCTGCTGGGTCTTTCTTTGGCTGTCTCATTACCCGCAAAGGCACAGGAAGGTGCTGCAGATACGGTGCAGATCGTTGGCTTCGGCGACAGCCTGATGGCCGGCTATCAGCTGGCTCAGACGGACGGCTTTACCGCCCAATTGCAGACAGCACTCAGTGAAGCCGGTTATAAAATCGCAGTTGCCAATGCCGGTGTTTCCGGCGACACCACCAGCGGCGGTCTGGCACGTCTCGACTGGTCTGTACCGGATGAAACGCAACTGGTTATTCTGGAACTTGGTGCGAATGATGCCCTGCGCGGCATTTCCCCTGAGCTGACCGAGAAAAATCTCGACCAAATGCTGGCGCGCTTAAAGGAACGCGGTATTCCGGTGCTGCTCGCCGGTATGATTGCGCCGCCGAATATGGGTGCCGATTATGCCGCTAAATTTAATCCGCTTTATCAGAAGCTGGCGGATAAATATCAGGTCAGGCTTTACCCGTTCTTTCTTGATGGTGTGGCAGCTGACAAAAAACTGCTGCTGGAAGATGGAATGCATCCGAATCCGCAAGGTGTGAAGGTCATGGTTGCCAATATTCTGCCGGATGTGAAGGCCATGCTGGATCGGGAATCAATTGATCTGAACTGATCGTGCGGGAAGATTATCAACAAACGGGATTCATCTTCCTGACACAATCTGTATGATAGTTATTCAATCAGAAACACATGATCTGGTAAAAAGCGGCAAAACTTAACACGAACAAACAAAGTTTTGGGGCTTATCTCATAAAGCACTTGTGCAATGAGCAGATCAGTGGTTCGCTATCAGTTAAGGCTTTACAGGCTGCTTCGTTCGCAGGTTGAAGAGCCGCTCCAGATCAGACCGCAAGTCAATGGTGCTGGTTTGGAAAGAACCATATTTGAGACCATATCCCATTGAGGAGGATGCTATGCCGCGCCTTTTCACTGCCCTTGAAATCTCCCGGGATGCTGCCCTGTCACTCTCACTTTTGCGTGGCGGGCTTATCGGACCCAAAGGTTCTGTCCGCTGGATTGATCCGGAAAATTATCACATCACATTACGGTTTATCGGCGATGTCGAAGGTCATGTGGCCGATGAGATCGTTCACGCGCTTGACCGGATTGACCGGCCCGGCTTTACGCTGCAGCTGACCGGCGTCGATGCGTTCGGCACCAAAAAACCGCATAGTATTTATGCCGGTGTTGCGCCGTCTCCCGAACTGCTGGCTTTGCAGGCAGAAATGGAGCGGATCTGCCAGAGATTGCGGCTGCCGCCTGACCCGCGCAAATTCACCCCGCATGTCACACTGGCACGGCTCAAAGGTCTGCCGGATATGCAGATTGCCCGCTATCTCTCGGAGCGCGGTAATTTCACTACGCTACCGTTCAACGTCACCCGTTTTGTGCTGATGTCCTCCAAGGAATCCACCGGTGGCGGACCTTATGTGACGGAAGAAGTATGGCCGCTGCGCAACCCCTCATTCAATACAGGCTTTGAAGACGGAGCATCGCCTCTGTATTATCAGTTTCGTGCCGGTGCCGCAGAGTAAGTTGCGGCACCATAATAGACAAAGTGCAGCAGAGTAATCTGCAGCGCCTAACAAACAAAAAAGCGGCAGAGTTATCTGCCGCTTCCTAATTAAGTCGTCTGTTGGCCGGCACCGCAGTATAACCTATCGGCTAGCGCCTCATTATCCCAGCCTGTCAGCTAGCGCCTCATTATCCTAGTCTGTCGGCTAACGCCTCAGGCCAGTCTGTCGGCTAGCGCCTCCGCTGCCTCCCGAACCATCAGGTAAACCCGCTCGAAATCAGCAGCACCACCATAATACGGATCAGGGATTTCCTCTCCGTGATCAGCATTATTACCCTCAAAGCCGTCCCGTGCCACTGCAGTGAACAATCCTGTCACCGCAGTGCTGCCCGCTGGTGCAAGACGGTTGATTGTCATCAGATTGTTCTGATCCATGCCCAAAATCAGGTCAAAGCGGTTGAAATCCGCAGCCCCAAGCTGGCGACAACGTTGCGCGGAAATATCGATTCCGTTTCTTGCCGCAACAGCAACAGAGCGCCCATCCGGAGCCTCACCGGTATGATAGCCATTGGTGCCGGCGGAATCGATCAGAAACTCCCGCTGCGGAAACCGTTCTTGTAAAACACTGCGCATAATACCTTCAGCCAGAGGAGAACGGCAGATATTACCAAGACAGATAAAGAGTATTGAAAATGGCTGCGACATACATCCCCCCGACATTCAGGTCATAAAACACATAGAGCGCCGTGTGCCAGACTTGGCACACAAAGGCCGCCCTAACACTTTAAAATTAGAGCATAATTTTACCTTAAACTGATCCAAGTTTAAGGAATTATGCTCTAGGCAACGGATGCGGGCGTGTTTCAGCCTGCGCAATCATTGAATCAATGATGGCACCCGCTCAGAATTCGCTCTGATACTGCATCAATATAAAATGTGAAATGAACCGAAACTGTACAAAAAACAAGTTACGATAATTTAATCCGGTTTCATGCTAATATCCCCGTTCTAATATCCCTGTTTCTGGCCGTATCAGGAGCTTGCCATGTCCCGAACACCCCTCACCCGTGAAGAAATTTCAACAACCATGCCCGGCCTGTCCGGCTGGGAATTATCGGAAGATCACGGCTCAATCCGTAAAAGTTTCAAATTCCGCGACTTCAATGCAGCTTTTGCCTTTATGACCCGTATTGCCATGGCTGCAGAAAAACTCGACCACCATCCGGAGTGGTCAAATGTTTATAATAAAGTCGAAATTACCCTCACCACCCATTCGGCCAAAGGCCTGACAGCGCTGGATATGCGCATGGCACAACTCATCAATGATTATGCAGGATGATCCGTTCCCGGTGCCGCAGCAACGCCCATATCTTGTAAAGGCCCTCAGGTCACACCATCTCTTTCCCGATGAGGATTTGCTATGGATGATGTCAAAATAGGTGAAATCTTGCAGCCGGGCTCAGAGCGCGAACAGGAAAGCCGTGCACAACGTGTGCGCAAAAATTTCTGGAAAACTCTGAAAAAGACCGCAGGCAAAATACCTTTTACGGAAGAACTGGTCGCATCCTATTATTGCGCACTGGATACGAAAACACCTGCCCGTGTGCGCGCAACTTTGCTTGCTGCACTTGCTTATTTTGTGCTGCCTTTTGATTTTGTACCTGATCTTCTGGTCGGCATCGGCTTCACTGACGATATGGCTGTCTTAATGGCAGCGCTGGCCTCTGTGCGCCGGCATATTACACCGGCGCATTATGCCGCCGCACGACAATCCTTAAGTCAGAATCCTGACACGGAACCGCAGGAGCACTGATCTCTGCTCACTTGCACCGGCGGTACAAATCGCTGATTTCAAAGAATACAGAATCAAAAAACCTGAGAACAAACTATCGCCGTTTTCCTGATGCTGAAGTCACAAATAAGGGCAAGTGAGTGAGAATTTCTGCATATTCTGCAGAAAAACAACTCCTTTGCCTTAAAACTTCACGGTTTGGTAACCCAGATTAAGTCAAATTAAGACAAACAAACGGGACGTGCCTTAAACAGCATGTTTCCCGAATTTTGAGTTTGAAGCAAAACGAAAGAGAACCGGTAGGACCTATGCTTGGAAAATCGATCGTCGCGGCTTCTGTGTTCACAATGGCTATGGCAGGCAGTGCGCTTGCCCAGTCGCCGAGCCAGATCAGCCAGTTCAACGCCTGGGGCGCATACAGCTATCAGTCGGGCAACGGTAAAGTATGTTATGTCCTGTCCGTCCCGACCCAGAAGCAGCCTGCATCTGTAGACCACGGAGATAATTTCTTCCTCGTCAGCCAGAAGCCGGGCCAGAATGTATCCTTTGAGCCGCAATTTATGGCCGGTTATGAATTGCAGGGCAATTCTAAAGTAACTGTCACCATCGGCAGCGCGCGCTTCACCATGTTCACCAATGGTAAGTCCGGCTGGATGGAAAATGCTGCGGAAGAGCCTAAGCTGATTGCTGCCATGCGCGGCGGCTCAGACATGGTTGTGAATGCTGCATCAAAACGCGGCACAAAAACCACCTATACTTACTCCCTGAAGGGCATTTCAGCAGCTCTCGCTGCTATCCAGAAATGCCGCTAAGCGGTCTGGTCAGAAACACCGCTAAAGCGGCAAAATCTGAAAAGTTTAAAAGCCGGATTTATATCCGGCTTTTTTGCATCCCGGCAGTGAATACAAAAAGTCGCAAATCATAATCCTTGATAAAAGCGTGACGCAGCGCCATTTCCATGCTATGAGGCCGCACTTCAGGGTATTTTTGCGGATCTCGATGCGAAAAACGCCCCCTTTAAATCATGCAACAGTGCCGTTCTATCAGTTTCAAGTCAGGGCTTTTGTCCTTCTGATGCGGCTATGCAATTGTGAGCCTTAAGTAAAACCGATGTCTATTTCTTATGACCTTACCACGCCTCAGACCCGTGATGCACTGGCTGCCAATGCCCGTGCAATGCTGGCACCAAAGCCGACACTGATCGGGCTTTCCCGTGAGGAACTGGGTGAGGTTCTGCTGGAAGCCGGCATAGCCCCGAAGCAAGTTAAAATGCGCGTTGCGCAAATCTGGCATTGGCTCTATGTGCGCGGTGTTTCGGATTTTGCCGATATGGCCAATATCTCCAAAGATCTACGCGCGGCTCTGACCAAAGACTATACAATTGCCCGTCCGGAAGTTGTGGAAGAACAAATCTCCACCGACGGCACACGCAAATGGCTGTTCCGCTTTCCGCCGCGTGGCGCCGGTCGTCCGGTTGAGATCGAATGTGTTTACATTCCGGAAGAAGGCCGTGGCACGCTGTGCATTTCTTCTCAGGTCGGCTGCACCCTTACTTGTTCTTTCTGCCATACCGGCACCCAGAAACTGGTACGCAACCTGACGGCTGAAGAAATCCTCTCGCAGCTTCTCACCGCCCGTGACCGGCTTGGTGATTTCCCAGAGGCCAACACACCGGATGGTGCGATTGTGCCTGCTGAAGGGCGCAAGATCACCAATATCGTGATGATGGGTATGGGCGAACCGCTCTACAATTTTGAAGAAGTGAAAAAGGCACTGCTCATCGCATCCGATGGCGATGGTTTGTCCCTGTCCAAGCGCCGTATCACGCTGTCAACCTCCGGCGTTGTGCCGGAAATCTACCGCACCGGTGAAGAAATCGGCGTGATGCTGGCGATCTCGCTCCATGCTGTGCGTGATGATCTGCGTGACATGCTGGTGCCGATCAATAAGAAATATCCGCTGGAAGAGCTGATTAAAGCCTGCCGCGCTTATCCGGGCCTGTCGAATGCCAAGCGTATCACCTTTGAATATGTGATGCTCAAAGACGTCAATGACAGCCTGGAAGATGCCAAGAAACTGGTGCAGCTGCTCAAAGGCATTCCGGCGAAAATCAATCTCATTCCGTTCAATCCGTGGCCGGGCACCAACTACCAGTGCTCCGACTGGGAGCAAATTGAACGCTTTGCCGATTATGTGAATGCAGCAGGCTATGCCTCACCGATCCGCACACCGCGTGGTCGTGATATTCTCGCAGCCTGCGGTCAGCTGAAATCGGAATCCGAGCGTATGCGCAAAACCGAACGTCTTGCTTTTGAAGCTATGATGATTGCCAATCACGGCGAAGACTGAGAGCAATTATCATATGGATAAAAGCCTGCAACTGATCGGCCGGTTCACAGTCATTATTTTTGGCTATGGCTGTGCTGTTCTGGCTGCGGGCCTTTTTCTGAATATTATGCTGATATCCACCATCGGTATGCTGCCGGATATTATCAATGATGGTTTTGAATATGGCTTCGGAGCCGGGCTGTTTGTGGCCACACCATTTATGGCCATGATCATCGGCTATCTCGCCTTCTGGCCTGCACTTGCAGCTATTGCCATCGGTGAATATTTCAACAAACGCGACAGCCTGTTTTACAGTCTCTGCGGTTTGGCAGCCGGTATTATTCTCTTCGTGGCAGGCTTTCAGCCGGATGTAAAAAATGCCGACGAAGCCATGATGATGATGAGCGTAGCTTCAGCAGGGATTATCGGCGGCTTTACCTATTGGCTGGTAGCCGGACGTTGGAGCAATCTGGTTTCCGGCAAAGAGACACCGGAAACCAAATAATTTTCCTTTAGAGCATTTTATATTTAAGTTGAATCATTCGAAATGCTCTGCCTTTTTCTTTTCACGCATGTCCTTTCCCCAAAACCGGTGTTCGCTTTTGGGAAACATCTTATAAATTATTTGCCTTCTGCCAGCAGAATTTTCAGCGCAAAAACTGAGAAAACACCCGCAAAAACATAATCCACCCAGCGTGTGACCGTCGGATTTTTCTTCAAAAGACCAGCGAATTTATCGGCTGCCAAAATCATCGGCACCACCACCGGCAGGCTGAGCGGAATGAAAGACAGGCCGAGGAAAAACAGTTTCCCCGGTGCATGCGGATCATGCGCCGAGACGAATTGCGGCAGGAATGTCATATTGAACAGGATGATTTTCGGGTTGAGCAAATTAATCCCTAAACCCGTTGCCCAGTTCTGAAATATCGTATGTTTTTTACCGCTGCTTTTTTCCGGCGAGAAAGCTGAACCTTTGCGCAGCGCCTGTATTGCCAGCCATACCAGATATCCGGCACCAACAACTTTCAGCACCCAGAAAGCACCCGGTGATGCGATAATCAGTGCAGACAAACCAATCGCCACCATGGTGGTATGGATGACGATGCCGCTGGAAGCGCCCGCAAGGCAGGCGAAACCAGCCGCCTTCCCCTCAGATAAAGCTCGTCCGACAAACAGTGTCATATCAGGGCCCGGTGTGATCGACAGGATAAATGTCGCAATAGCGAACTGGACCAGAACCGGCCAGTCCGGAATAAAAGTCAGAGAATTTAAGAATGACATGCATGCGCCCCGAAGCGGTTAAGTTTTACCAAACTAACGCAGAATTTGTTTCTGCGGAACCGGATTTACATAGGCATATCTAAAATTTAACAATCTCACGACTGTGCCATTAAGACGGCTTGCTTCACACTATTGAGATGATAAAAGAAATATCAGAATTTCATCGCTGCAAAGCGAAAAACACTCAGATGCCGTACCGGCACGTACTGGATGCATAAAATGAACAACTGGAAAGACGTTAAAAAAGTCGTGCTCGCTTATTCCGGCGGTCTCGATACTTCTATCATTCTGAAATGGCTGCAGACCGAGCTCGGTGCTGAGGTTGTGACTTTCACTGCTGATCTCGGTCAGGGTGAAGAACTGGAACCGGCACGCAAAAAAGCTGAAATGCTCGGCATCAAAGAAATCTTCGTTGAAGATGTCCGTGAAGAATTCGTCCGCGATTTCGTTTTCCCGATGTTCCGCGCCAATGCTGTTTATGAAGGCGTTTACCTGCTCGGTACTTCGATTGCCCGTCCGTTGATCTCCAAGCACCTCATCGAAATTGCCAAGAAAACCGGAGCTGATGCGATTGCTCATGGTGCAACCGGCAAGGGCAATGATCAGGTTCGTTTCGAATTGTCCGCTTATGCGCTGAATCCGGATATCAAGATCATCGCTCCTTGGCGCGACTGGTCGTTCAAGAGCCGTACAGACCTGCTCGACTTTGCTGAGAAGCACCAGATTCCGGTGGCAAAAGACAAGATGGGCGAAGCTCCGTTCTCCGTTGACGCCAATCTGCTGCACTCTTCCTCGGAAGGTAAAGTACTGGAAGATCCGGCTGTTGAAGCGCCTGAATATGTGCATATGCGCACCATTTCACCGGAAGCTGCGCCAGACAAAGCCACCATCATCAAGATCGGCTTTGAGCGCGGTGATGCGGTTTCGATCAATGGCGTGCGCATGTCGCCTGCAACCTTGCTGGCTGCACTCAATGATTACGGCCGCGACAATGGCATCGGTCGTCTTGACCTCGTTGAAAACCGTTTCGTAGGCATGAAGTCCCGCGGCGTTTATGAAACACCGGGCGGTACTATCCTGCTGGCAGCACACCGCGCGATTGAAAGCATTACGCTGGATCGCGGCGCAGCGCATCTGAAGGATGAACTGATGCCACGCTATGCGGAACTGATCTATTACGGCTTCTGGTTCTCGCCGGAACGTGAAATGCTGCAGGCTGCAATCGACCATAGCCAGCGTCATGTAGAAGGCGAAGTGACACTCAAGCTCTATAAGGGCAATGTGATTGTGACCGGCCGTGAGAGCGACAAGTCGCTTTATTCAGACAAGCTGGTGACATTTGAAGATGATCACGGCGCTTATGACCAGAAAGATGCAGCGGGCTTCATCAAGCTTAATGCACTGCGTCTGCGCACACTGGCAGCCCGCAACCGCGGTTAATCAGGCTAGCCCATCTCAGAAACATCAAAACAGCCGGATCGCTCCGGCTGTTTTTTTATGATTTTTCCAGAGCGGTTTGCGTTCAGATTGGATCATAGCGCTCGCTTTAGTTTCTTTAGCTTGTCGCATTATCATGGACGCCAAAATTGATCCAATTTGACTGTGCAATGCTTTAAAGAGCGCGGCGTTGGATTTTGGTTATGGCGTGGCGAAAATGGTGATTTTCGAGAACCGGAGCGGAATGTACTTTAAGGTACATGAGCACCGGATCGGAGGAAATTACCATTTGCAGACCGCCAGAGCCGAAATCCCTAGTGGACGGCGATGAAGACAGCACTGTAGTGGAGCGCCGCTCCCGCTACGACAAAGCCATGCCAAATGGCATTCTGAAAGCGCAGGCGTTCCCAGACGTGGAAAATAACGCCGAGTGAATAAATAATCCCGCCGGCTGCAATCAGCACCACCACTTGCAGGGGCAGGAACTGCAACAGCTGGTCATAAATCAGCACACCGCTCCAGCCGAGTGCCAGATAAAGTAGGATTGCCAGACGGTCAAAACGACCGGGCATTGTCAGCTTCAGTGCAATACCACAAAACGCAATCAACCAGACCAGCCCCAAATGCCAGCCAGCCCCCTCGCCCATTTTCATAATGAAGGGTGTATAGGTTCCGGCAATCAGCACATATATCATGGAGTGGTCGAAGCGGCGCAGAAACTGCTTCACCGGAGAAACCGGCCAGATATTATAAATTGCAGAAATCGTCAGGGCAGCTACGAGGCTCAGCACATAAATCAGTGCCGAGATATAAATCACCGGCGAAATCTGTCCTGCAAAATACCACAGCATCACTGCTGCGCCGCCAACAGCCATGGCCACACCCACAACATGGACGATGCCATCCGCCCATAATTCCGCCTTGTCATAGAGACGTGCAACGGAGGCTTCGGCCTTTTGTAAAATCTGGTTCATGGTGCCGCCTGCACAATTTCGGGGTGATGATAAAAAGCGAGGTCAAAATGAGTATGCGTCAGAATGATTATAGATTCATGACGACAAAATGACCTGTCTGTAAAATTACCCGTTCAAAAATGCAGACAATAAAAACCGCCTGCTTCATAAGAGAAACAAGCGGTTTTACAACTTGCAAAATTTTCAGATCAGCGGGTGCTGAAATCCCGTCTGTTCGGCTGCACGCGCGATGCTTTTGCAGATTTAGCAACAGACTGTGTGACCATAGGATCGGTTTGCGCCACATCAACAGCATTACCGGTCGCAGCGGCAGTCGCAGCTTTGGCGGCTTCTGTGGTTTTACCCGGCTCAATGAAAGCGGTGCGGATAGAGTTCGGCCCTTTGCGCAGGCCGGTTTCTTCCAGCAGACCTTTGCGCTTGGCATCATAATAATAGCCGCGGGCATAGAATTTCACGGCCTGTGTTTCATTCCCGCCGGCAACTTTATAAGCGCCGGCCAGATATTTCACCGCATAGCGCAGATTGGTATTGGCGTTGAGCAAGCCTTGCGCATTGCCCTGATAGCCCATACCGCGCGCTGTGGCATGACTGATCTGCATCAGGCCGAAATACGGACCATTGCGTGCAATCGGATTATAACGGCTCTCACGCTGCACAACGCGGTGCACAAGGCGCTCCGGCACCTGATAGGCTGCCGCATATTGGCCGATAAGATTATGCAATTCCGGCTTGCTGTCTGCCGCGATCTCGGCACGCTGCTCGACCAGATGGTTCGCAGTGCCGGACTTGGTAACGCCGGTATATTTCACTTCGCCCGGTGTATTATGTGCACCGGTTGCCAGTGACGGTGTTGCCGTTGCAATCAAAGCTTCCGTTGCGGTCTGGCGGAACGCCGGTGTCGGCACGGAAGCCGGCAAAACCGGATCACCTGCATCTGTCACGGCCAGAGCAGCGACCTGTGCAGCATTACCTTTTTCTGCCGCATAGGCAGAAGCTGCAATTGTAGCACCTTTTGCGCTGCCGTCAGGATTAGCGTCGATAACAGCAGCCTCTGCGGGCGCACTGACCGTAGTAGCCATATCTGCCACGGCGACATCAACAGCCTGAGTTGTTGCCGAATTGGCGGCAGTTTTTGAATTATTTGTGGTGGTACAGGCCGACAAGGCCACAACACCGGAGAGCAGAACAGCAGAACGGAGAGCCAGAGCTGAAAATCGCATCAGGCACCCGTTTCGTTGTTGAGACGTTTTTCGAGTTCAACCAGATCTTCCGGCAATGGCAGACCACTGGCTCTCATCGCATTGAGCTTCTCACGAATGGACTCAGCCAGTTCATGCATGTCTTCCGGCTGGTTGACCATCTGCTCAAACAGTAAAGCGATTTCCGCCTTGATCTCTTCGAATGCCATCGGGCGATCCTTTTTGTTGTCTTCGTTTGCGGGCAGCACAAGCCATCGCTCGACAAACGTAAGAAGCGACACAGCAGAATGCATTGATTAAACGCAACCGGAAACTGTATCGCTCATGCAGTAAAAATCGTCATAGAATCCCGAAGATTGAGGATTCCATCTCATGGTTGATGAAATATTTACAGAGATTCCGCCCGTGAGACCAGCCGTAAAATGCAATCCGTACCAAAAGGGTCAGACAACTTTTGTTGTCAGATGTCCGATAGCGTCAACACCGCCCTCCAGAATATCGCCCCGTGCAACAGCGCCGACACCCGCAGGTGTACCGGTAAAGATCAGATCTCCGGCCTGTAATTCATAGAGTGTGGAAAGAATTGCAATGGTTTCCGGCACGGACCAGATCAGCTGGTTTATATCACCCTGCTGAACGGTTTTACCATTAATTTTCAGCCAGATAGCACCGTCTTGCGGATGACCGATACGGCTTGCAGGCACCAGTGCAGAACATGGAGCGGAATGCTCAAACGCCTTGGCAGTCTCCCACGGGCGCCCCTGCTTTTTAGCCTGCCCCTGCATGTCGCGCCGTGTCATATCCAGCCCGACAGCATAACCGTAAACATGCTCATTGGCCTGTGCTGCCGGAATGTTTTTTCCGCCTTTTTGCAGCGCCACAACCAGCTCAATTTCATGATGCACATCATTGGACAACGGCGGATAAGGAAAATTACCCCCATCTGCCACCAGATTATCCGGATTTTTCTGGAAGAAAAATGGTGGTTCACGATCCGGATCATGCCCCATTTCCCGCGCATGATCTGCATAATTGCGGCCCACACAATAAATACGGCGCACAGGAAAGCGTTGATCGCTCCCCTCAATCGGCAAGGTTACCGGCGGCTGGGCAGGAAAGATCAGCGTATCAGACATGGGCATTCTCTTAATGGTAAATTCTGGCTGTTAAATTCTGAATTTGCCCGAGCCTACAGGAAAGTTTCAATCCTGCAAGATAAAGTCTGCCTTACGGGACTGTTCTGTCACGGTTTGCGCATTGGGAATATCATTGGCAAGTGCGCGCGTTCTGGCTGCTTCATAATCCGCACCATGATCCAGCCAGCGCTGAATAAGGCGCTGCTCCAGAACCGGAAGCGGCACTTGCAAGAAAATGCTCAGATCAAAATATTGGCGCAGATCGCACCAGACAGGCTGATCCAGCAGCAGATAATTACCCTCGACCAGTAAAATCTGATGCTGCCCCGTGACCATGGCAGCCCCCGCACGTGCCAAATCCATTGACCGGTCAAAAACCGGAATCGCAATATCACCGGTTTCCGTTTTCAAACGGGACAGTAGCGCCCGAAAACCATCCGCATCAAAAGTATGCGGTGCACCTTTTCGCGCCCTGTAACCACGCACATCCAGAATGGCATTATCATAATGAAACCCGTCCATCGGCACGACAACAGATGGCTGAGCGGCGGATAAAGCATTGATCTCCTGACACAGCGACTCCGCCAGCGTGGATTTTCCCGCAGCAGGTGCTCCCGCAATTGCAACAATCAGACGCTCGCGCCCCTTTGCGCGCGCCAGAATTTCCGCAGCCAGCGCTTCACGCTTTATCACAGGTGCTTCAGGCATCATGCAGCCAGCATCTCATCAGTCGGAGTCAGTGCGCCGGTCATCAGCGCCACAGCATCAGACATAGAACATTGACGGGGATTGATCACCGCCAGTCTTTTGCCAAGCCGATGCACATGCACACGATCCGCCACTTCAAATACATGGGGCATATTATGGGAGATCAGCACAATCGGCAGGCCACGTGATTTCACTTCCTGAATGAGATCAAGCACGCGACGGGATTCTTTAACCCCTAATGCGGCTGTCGGCTCATCCATAATCACAACCTTGGAACCAAAAGCCGCCGCACGCGCCACTGCCACGCCCTGGCGCTGACCGCCGGAAAGTGTTTCCACCGCTTGCGAAATATTCTGGATGGTCATCAGTCCGAGTTCTGAAAGCTTATCGCGGGCGATCTGCTCCATTTTCTTATGATCGAGCTGGCGGAACACACTGCCCATCAATCCGGATTTGCGCAACTCGCGCCCCAGAAACATATTATTCGCAATCGACAAAGCAGGCGACAAAGCCAGATTTTGATAAACGGTTTCAATGCCTGCTGCCCGCGCGGCAATCGGCGAACGGAAGCTCACCGGCTGACCATCAAGGAAAATCTCACCCTCATCCGGTTGGATTGCACCGGACAGCGCCTTAATCAGCGAAGATTTTCCGGCACCGTTATCACCGATAACCGCCAAAACTTCACCCGGATAGAGATCAAAATCCGCATGATCCAGTGCCGTAACACGGCCATAGCGTTTGACGAGGCCTTTTGCCGACAAAACCGGCTGAACTGACTGTTTCATGCCGCAGCCTTTCTGATCCACTGGTCAATTGCGACCGCAACGATAATCAGGACACCAATCAGCAGATAGGTCCATTGCGGATCGGTTCCCCACAGGCGCAGTCCCAGCGAAAACACGCCGACAATCAATGCACCGAACAATGTACCGAGAATGGAGCCGCGACCACCGAACAGGGAAATCCCTCCGATCACCACAGCCGTAATGGATTCAATATTCGCAAACTGCCCCGCTGTCGGTGAGACCGAACCAAGGCGCCCGATCATCGCCCATCCTGCCAATGCACAGATCAGACCAGCCAGAATATAGACAGACATCAGAACCGGTTTGACACGCACACCGGAAAGCTGTGCCGCCTCGGGATCATCACCAATCGCATAAACATGCCGCCCCCATGCCGTATGATTGAGCACATACCAGAGAACCAGAACCAGCAGCACCATGGCAATCACACCATAGGTAAAGACCGCACCACCGAAGCGGATATTATTTCCGAAAAACTGCAATATCGGCGCTTTTTCGGTAATTTCCTGCGCACGGATGGTTTCATTGGCGGAATAGAGAAAATTGGTCGCCAGCACGATCTGCCACATACCAAGCGTGACGATGAAAGGCGGTAATTTCCAATAAGCGACGAACCAGCCATTGAAAAAACCGCATAAAGCGCCGACAGCAAAACCGCACAGGATGGATAATTCCGGCGGCAGACCATAACGGAAAGTAAACTGTCCCATCACCACCGAAGACAGTACCATGATTGCACCGACGGACAGATCAATACCGGCCGTTAAAATGACCAGTGTCTGCGCGGAAGCAATAATGCCGGTAATGGCAACCTGCTGCAAAATGAGTGTCAGCGCAAAGGCAGAGAAAAATTTGGATCCGACCAGAACAGCAAAAATCGCCAGAGACAGCACCAGCACGATCAGCGGTACGGCCGCCGGATTGTGATGCAGGATCACACGCATTCTGTAGAGCAGACTGCGGTCCTCATTCTCAAAACTGGCAACACCGGAGGCGCTGTTCACCAGAACCTTTTCAAAATCCTGCTGGGTGCGCTTGACTTCCGTTTCATGATTTTGCGTGGTTTCTGTCATAGGTGCTTCCGGTTGCTGCAGCCTGAAAAGGAACCGGCACGAGGATCACGCCGGTTGATTTCTTAGAGCGCCGTGCGTCCGACCGGGCGCACAAAGGTCGCTCTAACACTTGAAATTAGAGCATAATTTTACCTTCAACTGATTCAAGTTTAAGCAATTATGCTCTAATAGAAAGACACGGGGATCAACCCCAGCACTTCGCCAGACCTTCTTTGGTATCGATAGATTCAACACCCTCAACCGGCTGGTCAGTTACCAGCATCACACCGGTATCAACAAAGGTCTTGCCTTCTGTCGGCTTCGGTTTTTCACCGGTATCAGCAAATTTCTTAATTGCTTCAATGCCAAGTGTTGCCATCTGCATCGGATATTGCTGCGCTGTTGCGCCGATCACGCCGTCAGCCACATTTTTCACACCCGGGCAACCGCCATCAATGGAAACAATCATCACATCTTTTTCACGGCCAACAGCTTTCAGCGCCTCATAAGCACCGGCTGCAGCAGGTTCGTTAATGGTGTGCACCACATTGATATTCGGCTCTTTTTGCAGAAGATTTTCCATAGCACGGCGGCCGCCTTCTTCATTGCCGTCGGTCAGGTCGCGACCGGCAATACGCGCATCATCCTCATCGCCAAGCACATCCTTGTTTTTCGGATCAATACCGAAGCCCGTGGCAAAGCCCTGATCGCGCAACACGTCAACACTCGGCTGCATGGCAGTAAGGTTCAGGAAAGCGACTTTGGCATCTTTGGCTTTATCACCCAAACGCCCTGCAGCCCATTTACCAACCAGTTCACCTGCCAGAAAATTGTCTGTTGCGAAAGTCGCATCCGCAGCATCAGCCGGTTCCAGCGGCGTATCCAGTGCGATCACCAGCATACCGGCATCACGCGCCTGTTTCAGCACAGGAACAATGCCTTTAGTGTCAGAAGCGGTGATGAGAATGCCTTTTGCACCATCGGCAATACAGGTTTCCACCGCTGCAATCTGGCTTTCCGTATCGCCGTCAATTTTACCCGCGTAGGATTTCAGATTGATGCCAAGTTCCTTGGATTTGGCAGTCGCGCCTTCTTTGATTTTTACAAAGAACGGATTGGTATCCGTTTTGGTAATCACGCAAGCTGTCACTTCAGCCGCCTGCGCTCCCGCACCTGCAACACCTAATGCCAGAAGGGCAAAAGCAGAGGTAAGAATAGTTTTTCTCATGAACTCCTCCCAGAGTCATTTTTTACGATCAGTTCAAGCACCGAACTGCGTAGCTGAACCAGCCAAATCAATTGTCTCAGGCGCCCTCTTCCGCCGCCTCTGCGCTGCGATTTCATGAAAGAGCAAATTTATTGCCCCCAGAAATATGTGCAAGCGCGATCATGGAAACACGGGTTTTCAGTCCTGTCAATTAATAAATCCACTTGATTTATTAATTCGCTATGTCAGTCTAAGATCAGTGTCATGACAAAAACTGTCCGCGCAGGCTTTACTTCAAAAATAATTCTCTTATTCCAGCTCTTTATCCCGAATGCTCCTTACAGGACACCCGATGCACTATCCGCAAGGCGCCCCTATTGACCCCGCCACAACCAGCCGCGGCTCTGACCAGACCGGCATGCGCGCCTATAATGAAAGGCTGATCCTTTCCGTTGTGCGCCGTCACGGTGCCATGCCGCGGGCAGATATTGCCAGACTAACCGGCCTGTCGGCGCAAACCGTGTCCGTCATCATCCGCAATCTTGAGCAGGACGGATTATTGCTCAGCGGTGAGAAACAGCGCGGGCGTGTCGGCCAGCCAAGCCAGCCAATGATGCTCAATCCTGACGGGGTATTTTCCTTTGGCCTGAAGATCGGGCGTCGCAGCGCGGAACTGGTTCTGGTTGATTTTACCGGCACGATCCGCGCACGTATGCACCAGACCTATCTGTGGCCGGTGCCGGACAATATTCTGAATTTCACGCTTTCGGCTATTGAGCAATTCACGGCGCAGCTCACGCCTTTTCAGCAAAGCCGCATTGCCGGTCTCGGCATTGCCATGCCGTTTGAACTCTGGAACTGGGTTGAGGAAGTCGGCGCGCCGCCTGCGGATTTGCAGGCCTGGCAAAGTACCGATATTTGCGAAGCACTGAGCCTGAAACTGCCTTTCCCCGTTCTGATCCAGAATGATGCTACCGCCGCCTGCGGCGCGGAACTGACCTTCGGTTCAGGGCCGGATTATGCGGATTATGTCTATTTTTTCATCGGTTCATTTATCGGCGGCGGCGTTGTACTCAACAATACGCTTTATGCCGGACGCAGCGGCAATGCCGGTGCACTGGGCTCCATGCCGATGGGCAACGGTTTTGTCACTACGGCAGGACAGATCAGCCGCCCTGCCCAGCTGATTGACACGGCGTCCTTGTTCATACTGGAGCGCAGACTCAAACAGCAGGATATTGATACGGCTCTGCTCTGGGCGGCACCGGATAATTGGGAGATTTTCAACCCTGTGCTTGATGAATGGGTATTGCTGACCGCGCGCAGCCTTGCCCACGCAATCTCATCGGCCGCCAGTGTAATTGATTTTCCTGCTGCCATTATTGACGGCTGGATGCCGGAAAATTTACGCGCCAAGATCGTTAAAACTACGCGGAATGAAATCGGCAAACTCAATTTACAGGGAATCATTCCGCCGGTGATTGAAGAGGGCACAGTCGGTGTTCATGCCAAAGCACTGGGTGCAGCGCGGTTGCCAATCTTCAGCCGCTATCTCTTTGATCAAAATGTTCTTTTTAAACACATACAATAAACCCGTCTTACCAAATTTGAACAATGAACCGGTTATTTATGTGAAATCATTTACTTCGGCTTCACAGGACTGCCTATAATATCCGCCATGAATGCAACTTGTTCATTCCACATGCATTTATCTTTTGCGAGAGCCGTTATTGTCAGGACAAAACCAGATCATGACTTTTAAAACCATCAGCACCACAGCTTTTACAGATCAGAAACCAGGCACTTCGGGCTTGCGCAAAAAAGTGACTGTCTTTGCTCAGGAGCATTATGCGGAGAATTTTATCCAGTCGATCTTTGACAGTCTGGAAGATTTTCAAGGCAAGACACTCGTCCTTGGCGGTGACGGACGTTATCTCAACCGCAAGGTTATCCAGAGCACCATCAAAATTGCTGCGGCAAATGGTTTTGGCCGCATTCTGGTCGGCCTTGGCGGCATTACCTCGACGCCTGCGGCTTCCAATCTTATCCGCAAGAATAAAGCCTTTGGCGGTATTATTCTCTCGGCCAGCCATAATGCCGGCGGACCGCAGGGTGATTTCGGCATCAAATTCAATATCAGCAATGGCGGCCCTGCTCCGGAAAAACTGACCGAAGCGATGTTCGCCAACTCCAAAACCATCACAGCCTATAAGATTGCCGATTGCGCCGATATCAACATTGATACGCTCGGCTCGCATCAAATCGGCGATACGGTAGTGGAAATCATTGATCCGGTGAAAGATTACGCCGCCTTGATGGAAAGCCTGTTTGACTTTCAGGCGATCCGCGCTCTGCTGCAATCCGGTTTCACCATGCGTTTTGACGCCATGCATGCCGTGACCGGCCCTTATGCCAAAGAGATTTTTGAAAACCGGCTCGGCGCAAAAGCAGGCAGCGTTTTCAATGCTGTGCCGTTAGAGGATTTCGGCGGTCATCATCCTGATCCCAATATTGTTTATGCCCATGAGCTTTATGAAGAGCTGATGTCGGCCAATGCGCCGGATTTCGGTGCAGCATCAGATGGTGACGGCGACCGCAATCTGATTATCGGCAAGGGCATGTATATTGCCCCGTCGGATTCTCTGGCAGTTCTCGCCGCTAACGCGCATCTGGCTCCGGCCTATAGCAAAGGCATTGCCGGTATTGCCCGCTCCATGCCGACCAGTTGTGCCGCAGACCGCGTGGCTGAAAAACTGAAGATCGGCATGCATGAAACACCGACCGGCTGGAAGTTCTTCGGCAATCTGCTGGATACCGGTCTTGTCACTATTTGCGGTGAAGAAAGTGCCGGAACCGGCTCTGACCACGTGCGTGAAAAAGACGGGTTGTGGGCTGTGCTGCTATGGCTGAATATTCTGGCAGTGCGCAAACAATCTGTCGCCGAAATTATGCATGAACACTGGCAGACCTATGGCCGCAATTATTATTCACGCCACGATTACGAAGAAGTGGCCTCGGATGGTGCCAATGCACTGATGGATGCCTTGCGCACCAAATTGCCTGATCTTAAAGGCAAGACCGTGCAGGGTATAGTTGTGGAAGCAGCCGATGATTTTGCCTATCATGATCCGGTTGATCATTCAGTGAGCAAACATCAGGGTATCCGCATTCTCTTTGCCGGCGGTTCCCGTCTTGTGGTGCGTCTGTCCGGCACCGGTACCGCCGGTGCAACCATCCGCATCTATCTGGAACGCTATGAAGCTGACAGCAGCAAGCATGATCTGGAAACCCAGACTGCCCTGACCCCGCTGATTGCAGCCGCTGCGGAACTCACAGAGATCACGCATTATACCGGCCGCGAAAAACCAAGCGTTATTACCTGATCCAACAAAAAAGGCCTGCATTGCAGGCCTTTTTCAATTTCATCGTCTGTTATTCAAAAACGATCTTCGGTGCCGCGCGGGATGAACCGCCACTCACCTGCGCCCAGACTTTTTCGGCAATCTCACGATAAATTTGCGCATGCGGGCTGTCCGGTTCTTTCACCGTAATCGGCATGCCGGCATCAGATAATTCACGGATCTGCATATCCAACGGCACAGCACCAAGGAAAGGCACCTTCAACCGCTCCGCCTCGCGCTGCGCACCGCCATGACCGAAAATATCATAACGCTTGCCGGTGTCCGGTGCGATGAAATAGCTCATATTCTCAACAATGCCCAGCAGCGGCACATTAACTTTGGCAAACATGTTCAGCCCTTTGCGGGCATCAATCAGCGCCAGATCCTGCGGCGTGGAAACAATCACTGCGCCCGCCAGCGGCACCTGCTGCGCCATGGTCAGCTGTGCATCGCCGGTGCCCGGAGGCATATCGACAACCATCACATCGAGATTGCCCCATTCCACTTCACGCATCATCTGATTGAGCGCCGACATCACCATCGGGCCGCGCCAGATCATCGGGGTTTCTTCTTCCACCAGAAAGCCCATCGACATGACTTTGAGGCCGTAATTGCTCATCGGCTTCATGATGCGGCCATTGACCGTTTCCGGCCGGCCGGAAATACCGAGCAGACGCGGCATTGACGGCCCGTAAATATCGGCATCAAGAATACCGACTTTGAGCCCCAGCGCCTGAAGCCCAAGCGCAATATTAACCGATGTCGTGGACTTACCGACACCGCCTTTGCCGGAAGCCACGGCGATAATCTTACCGACACCCGGAATACCCGGTTTTGCCTGCGGCTGCGGCGCGGCATGAGCATGTGCAGCCGGACGCGCCTGAGATGCAGCTTGCGGAGCAGGCTGAGGGCGGCTTGGCGGAGGAGCATCATCGCTGGTGCGGCCGCCTTTGCGTTCGGCGGTGAGCGTGACCAGCGCACCGGCAACACCCGGAATCTCTTTCACCAGTTTTTCCGCCCGCAGACGCAACGGCTCCATGGCCTGTGCACGATCGGAAGGAACGGTAATGGAGAAAAACACTTTATTATCAGCGATAAAAATATCGGACACCAGCCCGAGGCTGACAATATCACCTTCGAAATCCGGTCCTGTAACCTGTTTCAGCTGAGCCAGCACCACATCTTTGGTGACCTGTGACATGCCTCATACCCCGTCGAATAATCTGTTCACCACTACCGGCACAGTATTTTATCCTGCGACCGGCATTTCATGCATCATCGTTAAATGATTTTGCGCTTGAGAGAAAGTTATCTTCAGCCCTTTCCGCGCAAACCTCTGTGACATCGTGAGGCAGAGGGAGATCCGGCATCATTATTGGACAGGAAAGCCCTTTCTTTCCGCAAGGTACCGCGTTAAAAAGCGGAAAGCGCAGTTATTTATAGTTCAGGGTGATGGTTCAGACGCACAAAAACAAACAGGTTTTAATACGCATCCTATGCGTATTGGCGCTTGTTTTGCTGTCTTTCGCCCACAGACCGGTGGATGTCAGCGCCCCTCTACTGCAAATGACCACCAATAGCGGCACCTCAGCTGAACCGGTCTTCATCCGTTATGAAACAATGCCAGATGGCAGTATTGTCTCCATCTGCGTTTCCGAAAACAGCGCCGCATCTGACCGCCATCATAACAATCATAATATGATGGTTGATTGTGAGGCCTGCCGTATCTCGGCAGCTTTTGCACTGGCCACTCCGCCTGCAACCGGTGGTCCGGTTGTTGCCAAAGACACAGGCAACAGCGTCAGACGCACAGCCAAAGTTCTGCCCCGCTCCCGACTTTATCCGCCCGCCGCCCCGCCGCAGGCGCCACCTTTCCTTGCCTGAGAACAGGTCTGCGCATTTACACGATGCCGCAGGAAATATCAGTCACGCGCTTTAAGCGCTTTCATGCTTTCTGCCTGCAATTTGCAGTCAAACAAGCGGATATTCGCAAGGAATAAATTTATGAAAACGATTTTCACACCACTCTGTGTCGCCAGTCTTCTTCTCGGCACTGCAGGTCTGGCACAGGCACATGTTTCACTTGAAACAGCGCAGGCTAATGCAGACAGCGGCTATAAAGCCGTCCTCAAAATTCCGCATGGCTGTGATGGTGCTGCTACCACACAGATCAATGTCAAAATTCCGGAAGGTTTCATTGCCGCCCAGCCGCAGATGAAAGCCGGATGGGACATTGAAACTGTTAAATCCGACTACCAGCACAGCTACAAAGTGCACGGTAAAGACGTGAAAAACGGTGTGACCGAAGTGATCTGGAAAGGCGGCAAACTGCCGGCTGATTTCTATGATGAGTTCGCAATTGTCGGCAAACTCGCCGGCTTCGGCAAGGATACGACATTGTCGTTCCCGACCGTACAAACCTGTGAAAACGGTAAAACCGAAAACTGGACGGATATCGCAGCAGAAGGTCAGAACCCGCATGACCTGAAAAACCCTGCACCGCAATTGCTCGTTGCCGCCGCCACAAAACAGGCAAGCCATGACGGCCACGGCGCTCATGGTGGCGACAGCGCCGAGGTGGTGACGGCCGGCGATCTGCAACTTTCCGAAGCCCATAGCATCGCGACAATTCCGAATGCCCGCGTGGCAGGCGGCTACATTGTCATTACCAACAAGGGCAAAGAAGATGATCGCCTGATCGGCGGCACCACAGATGCAGCCGGAAAAGTCGAAATTCATGAAATGTCGATGAAAGACAATGTCATGAAAATGCGCAAACTGAGCGAGCCTCTGATTATTCCTGCCGGTCAGACTGTGAAATTGGCGCCAACCGGTTTCCACATCATGTTTATGGATCTGGCCAAACCGTTCAAAGAAGGTGAAACAATCAATGTTGAGCTGGAATTTGAAAAAGCCGGAAAGGTTAATTTACCGTTTCACGTGAATCCGTCCAAGGGTTCTGCCGGTAATGCTGGCGGCAAGGCCAATGACCATAGCCATCACTAATTCCTGCTTCTCCGGGGCGGCATCGGTTCGGAGATAAAACACAAAACCGGAGCGCCGGTAATATCGGTGCTCCGCATTATGATTCTGGAACCGCTCCCTTTTACCCATCCTGTTTACAGGGTTTTGCATGAGGCGGGACGTCGCAGAGCTTAAAAATCCGGCCGGAATGTCATGCAATCCGGCCAGATGCGACAATCACGCAAAACATATACGGATTCATATAGATAGCGTTGCGTTTTAGAATAAAAACATGAGTAAAATACTCTGGAATTATTCTAAGCTATTGAAATAAGAACGCTTTTCTAAATAAATCCTGAAAATTGGGTTTGACAACCGGACGTTTTCACCGGCATATTCCCGCTGTCAGAGCTTTCAGAAGGCTACTTCCGGCTCGTGGCAATAAATTCAACCTTTGATGTTTGGGCCTTGAACCCGCTCTATTGGAGGACCTCATGTTTGGTCAGGCACTTTACCGCCCAAGGGCGGTTCTATCGTCGCGCCCGCAGCCGCGACGCATATTCATCGCTCTCTCACGTCCGTTACAGATCGGATGCAGACCATGAATATGCAGGTCAGAAATCTCTTTGAAACATCCAGTCATTATTTCGAGCGTCAGGCTGAAAAACTGGTGCTTGAAGGCTATCGCCATTGGACATCCGGCTTTGAAACCGGATCAGTTATTCCGTGGGAAATGGCCTGGACAATTTATACTCAGGAACTCGGCCTCGATAAAGCCAAGCTCGCGCTGGCCGAACTCTCCCATTTCATCCGCACCCTGCATTTTTGTGCAGCTTGTCAGCTCAAGGCCTTTCCTTATGGTTCGATGCATATCTGCCGTGAAGAATGTCTGCTGATGGGGCTGATCTCGGCCTTGCAAAACGGTGACGATACGACCCGTGATGCCTGTCTGGATGCTCTGGTGACCGGCAGCCGTATAGCGGAAGTTAAAAAAGCCGCACAGGACTATGCCCAAACCATGGCAGAGCTGGATCAGGTGCTGCTTCCTATTCCTCATTACGCCGTTGCCTGTGTTTTATCACCGGCAGGGCACAAAACTTTTCACTGATATGAAGAGCTGAAACGGCTTTCATAACTTTACCATGATTTTAGCCCAGTGACTGCGAGCGAAGCGCTCCGGATCCGCGGGCAAAACCGACAGGACGAATATAATGAATGCAAAAACTGAAAAGCGCTTGGGCATTATGGCAGCGCTCCTGCTGACTGCAGCAATATTTGTGGCGCCTAATCCGATCCAGCAACAGCAGAAATTCCATTTTCTCAGCATGACTGAGGAAGCCGTCAAAGATGTACCTGCACTGATTGTTGTTGCCCAGAACACTCTGACTGGCAAAATTATCCGCTGAACGTGACCGAATGTACCACTGTCCTCCCAAGACAGCAAAAAGCCGCGCTTTTAGCGCGGCTTTTATTTTCTAATAGTTTTAATCAAGCCTGTACAACAATCGGCGCTTTGCCCTGCACACGATTATAAAGATCAATAATATCCTGATTCATCAGACGTACGCAGCCTGAAGACATAGCCTGCCCGATCGACCACCATTCCGGATTTCCGTGAATACGATAACCGGTATCTACGCCGTCACGGAAAATATAAAGTGCGCGTGCGCCCAGCGGATTGGCTGGTCCAGGTTCCTGACCGTTACGGTATTTTTCCAGCTCCGGCTGGCGCTTGATCATTTCCGGTGGTGGTGTCCAGCGCGGCCATTGCTTCTTATATTGCACATTGGCACGGCCTGACCACTCAAAGCCTGCACGTCCGACGCCGATACCATAACGCATGGCCTCGCCGCCCTGCAGAACCAGATACAAATATCGCTCATTCAGGCGTACAACAATGGTGCCCGGTGCCTCACCTGTCGGATCCGGCACGATCTGGCGGCGGAATTGTTTCGGCACTTTCTCATAAGGAATAGCAGGCAGAGAATAACCGTTCTCATGAACCGCCGCATACATCACCTCATTACTGGTGACACCTTTATCAACGCTGATCTGCGGGCGCATCACACTGCCGGTCGAAGACATATCAATATCCGGCTGAAAAGCCGACATATCCAGCGACTGGGTACAGCCGACCAGACCCAAGGCACCGGCGCCGGTCAGAAAAATGCGACGGTTCAGTTTTTCACCCTGCTTTGCCATGATAAATCCGTATCTTCAAAACCTTTTCAGAGGACGGATTGTGCGCCCGCATGGTTGAAAAATCATTAAACCCGCCAGATCTTCATTTACCATAAACAAGCGCCACACATTAAAAGCGCAATTAAAAGCAAAAAACCGGCACAAATTTGCGCCGGTTTTTCAATTGTCACAGTATCCGGCCTGCCTGCCGGATCAATAATCTTTTTCGTAGAACACACCCATACCGGAATCACCATTACTGCCGACAGAACCTTTGGCCTTGAGATTCCGTGTAATGTCCAGATTGATGGTTCCCTTTGTACCGTCAACACCACTGGCTTCCACACCGAGATAAATATTATCGCGGATATAGCTGCCTGCACGAACCGCTGCATTGCCCTTGCTGTCAGTGACAACATCAAGATCATCCAGCCCTACGCCCTGACGCAGTGCACCCAGCAAATTAGCGTTTTTACCGCCGGCAAGTTCAGCTGCAGCAGCGGCAAGCTGTGCAATCTGGAAGGCAGACAGTTCCGAAATTGAGCGTTTGAAGATCAGGCGCGCCAGAACTTCATCCTGCGGTAATTCCGGCTCGGAAGAGAATTTGATATCCGGATTATCCACCGTGCCCTGCACCGTTACCAGCACTGTGATATCACCGCCGTCACTGCGTGCAACGAAATAGAGCTGCGGATTCATATCCCCGACCAAGGTCACGCGACCTTCATCAAAGGTTACACGCTGGGTCAGAATATCCAGACGACCGCGCAACAGTTCAAAACCGCCGACCGGACGCACATTGGTTACAGGGCCAGTCAGACGTACGGCGCCGCCCAGTTCTGTATCCAGACCGCGACCACGCACGAAAATCTGGTTCGGCGCAATCACACGTACATCCAGCTGCGGCACAGTCGGACGGGATGTCGGCACCGGTGCGGAACCCTTGGCACGGGTTTCCACCTTGGCACGCTGCAGCGTCATCAGCACAGATGCCGGTGTATTAGCATGGCGCACATCAATATTGGCACCGCCGCCGCCAAGGCTTTCCGGTACGGTAATTTCCGCCCGTTCAATCTCTATCTTACCGGCAATCAGCGGATCACGCATCAACGGGCCGGTAATGGTCAGACCGCCATTAATGGTCGCAACCACCATGGAACCATCCGCATAACGTGCCTTATCGAAGTTGATACGCAAATCAGCAGGGAAATTCTGCGCGGCATTGATGGAAACCGTACCATCCGCATTAATTGAACCACCGGTAGACAAAGCTGCGCTTGCATTGCGCAAACGGATTGTCTGACCTTCCATGCTGCCATTAATGGTAATATTATTGAGGCGGATGTTGGTTTCCGGATCAACCATCTGCGCGCCGCTTGTCGAGAACATGCCGCGAATTTGCGGATTGTCGAAACCGCCGCTGACATTGGCGGTCAAAGCCAGTGTACCGGTTGCCTGTGCACCGCGATCCGACAGAAAACGATTGGCAAGCGCCAGCGGAATCTGCCCTGTCACATCAATACCCAAACCGCTGCCAGCCAAAGGCACGCGTCCCTGCGCGGTCACGCTGAGATTTTGCGGCCCGTCAACAGACAGCGAGCTGATATTGACGGTCTTATCACCATAGCGACCGGCAGCTTTCAAATTCAAAGGCGCAAGCCCGTTTTCGGCCAGCGGTTTGGCACTCAGTGAGCGTCCGTTCAGATTGAACTCGGCGGCAGGATTTGTCAGAGCTCCGGTGACTTTTGCAGTGCCGGTAACATTACCGCCCAGATTCTGATCCTTCACCACGCCATTGAGCAGAGCCAGCGGCAGATTGGCCAGCTCGACATTCACATCCAGCGCACCGGCAGATTTATCCGTGCCCAGCGGCACAAAACCATTCACACGGGTATCAAGACCGTTACCGCCGGTAATCCGGCTGTCGACTTTCAGACGGTTCTGACCCGACGTACCTTTAGCTGTCGCATTCAATGCGCCGATACCCAGTTCACGCGTCTGACGGGCAATCACATCACGCGCATTGATGTCAAAACTGACATCAGGCTGGTTACGCGAACCGGTAACCTTGGCCTGACCATTGATCAGACCGCCAAGCCCCAAATCCGGCTGAATGCTGTTTGCCACGTTCAGCGGCAGATTATCCAGTTTCACATCCAGATTGAAATGATCAGCCAAAGCACCATTGAGGCTCAGACGACCTTCTCCCACCTGCATGATGATATTGTTAAAGGTAACATCGCTGCCTTTCAGCGCCAGAGATGCCGGTTGTGCCAGTCTGGTCAGCATTGTACCCTGACGCAGCTCCGCATCTGCAAGCGACAGCAACAAACCACCGTCCTGCGGTTCCAATGCGCCGTTGACTTGAACTTTAGTGCCAATTTTCAGATCTGTTGCGGCCTGAAAAACCGTTTTACTGCCTTCAGACTGAGCCGTTGCATCAACCGTATTGATTTCAAATGTACCGGCGCGGATGGACTGTGCTTTCACAGTGCCGTCAACAACAGGAACATTAAACAGGTCGGCAAGCGTCGCATTAATATCCGCCTGCCCGATAACATTACCTTCAACATTCAGATTACGGATATCTGCTTTGACCGCAGCATTCTGGCGGTCATTTTCATAAGACAGATCAATATCTGCATTGATGCTACCGGTTGCCTTGGCAAGAAACAGAGCGGCTGCAGTTGAGATATCAGGCGCATCCACCTTCAGGCGACCGGCGAGCAGGTTTTTGTCCGCAATATTCAGATCACCGCTGACGCGCGTGCCGCCAGCAACAAAACTCAGATCACTCAGGCGTTTGCCTTGCTCATCCAGCGCAATTTTACCGGCAAGATCGAGTTTTTCACCGCTTAAGAAGCCACTGCCGCTGAAACCACCGCTCAAGGACGGGGCAAGCTTCGGATCAGAACCGTCCAGCACGGCATTAAAATCGAGCAGACCGTCATTCAGTTTGCGTCCTTCCAGTGAACCGGAAGGCACAGAGGCACGGGCTGCCAGAGCAATCCGGTTTTCTGTTCCGCGTGCACTGGCTTTCAATGACAGCGGTCCTGATGCCTTGTCAGACAGATCGGCAATATCACCAATATCAACACCCAGATCGAAATCGGCATCCTTACTGGAAAATGAGCCGTTAGCCGTGATTGCATTTGCATCATTACCGATGCGGAAACCACGAGCGGAAAAACCATTTTCAGAACGTGCCAGACCACCGCTCAAAGTGGAGCGGCCATTGATAATACGGTCAGCAATATCCTCACCGGTTTTGATATTCTCTGCTGTGCCATCCAGTGTTAGGTCGAATCCGCCGGTAAGAAGCGCAACTGTGCCGGTTGCTTTCAGATCAAGACTGCCGGCAAGCGAGCGGTCTGCCAGAGCCGAAAACGGCATGAGGCTGTTTGCTTGCAAAACAATATCACCGGTATAGATAAATTTATCGATTGCACCTTTTAAGGCAGCGCTCAGACCATTGCCGGTGAGCTGCAATTTTTCAAGCTGCACAGGAGAGCCGGCACGCCATTGCCCCGACACGGCCAGATCAAAACGGTCGCCCAGCGCCTGAGCAACCTCAGGCTGCTTGGCATTAATTCCTGTTACATTCCCTGTAATATTGAAACCGACATGACGGTTTTGTGCGTCCTGCAGATTTTCTGCCGCACCGCCCATATCAAGCACGGTCTGCTGTGCGGAGAAATCACCAGCCTGCAGACCTTCAACCAACAGCCTGCCTGTCCAGTCCGCAGACTGGCGATTGCCGTAATCCAGTGTCAGACGTGCAGAAGCCAGGGAAGTCTGACCACCGCTGACCGGCAAAAGCACACGGCCTTTTTCCTGATCAGCAATCAGTGCGTCCACATTCAGACGTGTAAGAAAGCCGTCATTGGCAGTTTCGGCCTTAGCCTGAACCTGCAGAGCGGCATTGGAAAGATTGAAATTGTCCAGACGGAAACCGCCGCCATCCTTGATAAGGCCATTGGCCGCAAGACTTGAAGTTGCGCCAAAGAAATCACGGAATTTTTCCGGAATGAGAGCAGCAATCGGACCTTTGACATCCGCATTAAACACGCGGCCGGTAACCGTGCCGTCCGCATTGCGGTTCAGGGTCAGAAGTCCTGTCAAAATACGCTGGCTGTCCGCATCAAGCGTCAGGTCAACTTTCAGATCATCAAGCTTGCCTGCACCTGTCAGTGCCAGTTCAACAGGCGGCTTGCCTGCGATATTCAGGAGATTGGCGGCAATACCATTGGCAGGTTCGGAAAGACGCATATCCAGATCAAGTTTCTGATCGGCATTCGCGTAATTCGCCTTCAGCTTCATCGTGCCACCCGGGCCATCCAGACGCTGCATGTCGAACAGCGATTCCAGAGAACCGTCCTGAAGGGTCAGATTGCCTTTCAGCGCCACTTCCGATGCCAGACCAAAGACCGGCTGGCCAAATTTCAGACGCTCAATATTCAATTCACCCAGCAAAACCGCCAGCGGCAGTTCCGGCAAAGCAAAGCCACCGGCTTCCGGTGAAGGCAGTCCCTCATCCGGCAAAGGTGTGCGGATAAATTCAACTTCCTTGGCCGAGAGTGTATCCACGCTCAAACGGCCGCGCAGAAGTGCCAGACGACTCCAGACCAGCTGGGCATCTTTAATGCGCAGCCAGATGCCTTCGCGGTCAGCAACCGTGATAGCGCCGACTTTTGCCTCGGACGACAAAACGCCTTCAATACCGGTAATACTGATCTTGCGGTTCGGCCCCGACAGTTTCTCTTCAACAAAAGACAGGAAATAGGATTTTTCTTCTTCAGCTTGCCTGTCGGAAACAGGATTGTCCGCCTGCGCCGTCTGCGTGCCTGAACCCGCAGGATTGCTCTGGCCGGTGGCAGGCGTCGTTACGCTGTCCGCCCCCTGAGGCAGCAGCGATGCCCCGATATAAATACCGAGCGGCAGAATGATAAAGAAAGTGGCTACGAAAGCGAGAAAACGGTTCAAAACGCCTGTCCTATGCCGACATAGAATGCAAAACTTGAGTCACCTGCCTTGCGGTTAAGCGGCACAGCAACATCGAAACGGATCGGTCCGAGGCTGGTATCATAACGCAAGCCCGCACCTGCCCCCAAACGCAGATTCTCCGCAAAATCAGGGTAGGATTCCTCCCCGACATATCCTCCGTCTACAAATCCGACCACACCGATACTATCGGTAACTTTTGTGCGAACTTCACCGGACATTTCCATCAGCGAACGTCCGCCGATCACCACATCGCCCGGTTTATTCACCCCGATACTACGATAAGCATAACCGCGGACAGAACCGCCGCCACCGGCAAAGAAGACTTTATCCGGCGGCAAATCGCTCATATCCGCACCGACAATCGACCCGACTTTAACACGACCAGCCAGTACAACGCGGTTATCCTCACCAAAGCCGTAATAGCCACGGCCTTCTGCGGTAAATTTGGTCGAGAAACTGCCATTTTTGAGCTCGTAAAACGGCTCAACCACGCCTTCGGCATAATAACCGGATGTGGCATTGGTCTTGTTATCGCGCTTATCCAGCAGAATACCGCCCAGCATCCCCACGGTGAAGAACTGGCGTTTGCCGTAATAATCATCCTCAAACTGCGCACGCGACACATTGGCGAACAAACGTCCGCTCAGATCTTCATTGAAGATATGTGTAAAACCTGCCTGTCCGCTGACCGATGTCTCGGTATAATTATCCAGAACCTCACGCTTACCGGTCAGAGACGAAACAAAATCCGTATCCGGTGTGAACACGCCCGGTTTGGTGAAGGATGTGCCCAGCACATAGGTAAAGTTCTTCGGATCATAGGAATTATCCTGCGAACCGCCAATACCGCTGACCTTGGCATCAAAGCGCAGACGCTCGGCTTTACCGAACAGATTGCGATGCATCCAGAAGGCTTCCACCCCTGCACCGTCCAGTGTGGAATAACTCGCACCAAGACCAAAGCGGCGTGGTTTACGCTCCTGCACGATCAGATCCATCGGCAGAATACCGTCGCGGTTGATTTCCTGTGCTTCCTGAATAGATGTTGAGCGGAAAACATCCAGCCGCGCCAGGCGACGGCGTGCACGCTCAATATCATCCGGATCATATTGCTGACCCGGCTTCAGATCCGTCATATAGGCAACGAATTCCGGATCCATGCGGGCTGTACCCTGCACTTTGACAGGACCATAATGAGCAACGCGGCCCGGCTCCAGTGTGATATCCGCATTCAGTACATTGCCTTCATGATCGGCAACAATATCCTCACGCACAACTTTCGCCTTGGCATAACCCTGCTGGCGCCATGCCTCAACAGCAAGGCGTTCTGCCTTCAGAATTGTACCGGATTTGGCAATTTCGCCGCTTTTGAAACCGGCTTTTTCAGGCGACTGCACCTGATCGCGGCGATCATCTGCCGGTGGCGCAAGTTCATTAATACTGGCGCGGGCAAACAGAAATTGCGGACCCGGATCAACATTGATGACAATTTTCGATGTATCCGGCAATTGTGCATCCGGCGGCAGGTTCGCAGCTTCGCGACCATCAACCAGAATACTGATCGTGCCGCCATAACGGCCTTCACCATAAAGCGCCATCAGAATACGACGGTAATCACCGCGTGCTTTGGCCAGCAGCCCGCCGGATCCGGAAGCCGCTTTTTCTTCATCCGCCACAAGCCGTGAAGCGCCTTTAACCAGATCTTCCACATCGGCTGCAGTGCCGTCTTTATTGGTGCGGGTGCCGCCGGAAGTGACTTCAACGCTGTAGCGTTTCGGTTCGGCAATGACATCATCGGCTTCTTCAGCCTTGTCCTTGCCCCAGAGTTTAATGCCAAAGAGCTCAAAAGCATGCGCAGGCGTTGCCGCCATAACCGGCAGCAGCGCAGTGAACAGCAGGAGGGTGCTGACTTTACGGATTGGAGCTCTCCTTAATTTATTACCTGCATATCATCCCATTCAACGGGGTCAATATGCATATTCCACGGCATAGCCCGCTCCACCCATCGTGCGATGCCTAACAATCAAACCAGCGGAGAGTATAATCCAAAAGCTTACACTGCTTTTTTAAAATTTATGCTTAACAAAACATTAATTTGTATTTTCCTTTACCTAAAGAAAAACTTAAATTGTGGCTTTCAATCAAATATGAATTTTGAATATTTAATCTTAAGAAAGAAATTCAAACGAAAAGCACAAGGGCGTCACGACTTAAAACATTGAAAAGATTTATTTTTTTAAGACACAAAATCACACCTCGCTAAAAGCAGACCAGAAACATAGTTTCGGAACCCGTTTGTCACGCGGATCGCACCATGCTCAAAGAAAAAGCGCATTGGTTAAAATATAGTCCCCCTTCCTCTGAAAAGCCCTGTAACGGAATCATGTTTTTCCATCACAGGGAATCGCCTGCCGGAATCTGCCTTATACGATTTTAGCGGCGCCATCCTCCCCGCGGAAAATGCACAGGCCCCACACCCCATCGGGGATTCCAGCCCTGCCTCCCGAAAGGACGAGGGTTAAAGCGTGGCCCATATGGCCGGTAACCCGGTCGGTACCACGGCCGGTAATAAGGCGGATGCCAACCTGTGTAATAAGGTTGATAATACGGAGCATAAAAAGGATCACTATAAAAACCCGACCCGATATTCAGCCCGAAAGTGACTTGCGGCTGTGTATTATAGACCGGCGCAGCACTATAGCCCTGATAGGTTTGGGATAAATAACGGCCGCTTATCCAGCCAATCCCCCAGCTGCTTCTGATCTGACACCAGCTGCCGCGGCAGATATCAATATGCACCGCTGCACCACGTGGCAAAGCTGCAATCCGTGCATATTGTGTGCCCGGTCCCTGCCGTAAATTAACCACGCCGGAAACAGAAGCGACCTGTGCCTGTACAATACCGGCTCCGGCCAGCAACATTAGTCCTGAAATTATTGAAACAATATTCAAATGCACAATCTTCATAGAAATCACCAAATTAAAATTGAAGAAATTTAGCTGAATGCAATTTTAAATTACGCATTCTGAGAAGATCAAAATTATAAAAAAATAATGACTGTAATTTGAGACAGTTTACCCGTGCATCTCAATATAAAATGCATAAAAAACGGCGCTGCTTTCGCAACGCCGTTCATTTTTAATCCGGTGAGCGAGGCAGGCCCGCTCATCTTGCTCCTTATGGCAGCGCGCGCGCGGCCTCAGGGCTGACTTCCATCATATTGATAGCCAAATGGTTCATGATCCACAGCGAGCCGATCAGAACAATCGCCAAAATCAGCACCGTGAAAAGCAGAGCCAGCAATGTCCAGCCGCCCTCGGATTTGGAATCCATGTGCAGGAAGTAAACCAGATGAACAATCATCTGCACCGCACCGAAAACCATAATAATGGCAACGGTTGTGGTGGTGTCAAAATACTGGCCCATCACCACGCCGAAAGGAACGGCTGTGAGGATGACGGCCAGAATGAAACCGATGATATAATTCTTGGTTTCGCTGGCTGATGCTTCAGTTTTATGCGCGGAACTCATGCCTGAACTCCCATCAGATAAACAATCGAGAATACACCGATCCAGACAACATCAAGGAAGTGCCAGAACAGGCTGAGGCACATCAGACGGGTCTGGTTGGCTTCTGTCAGACCGGAACGCAGAACCTGCGCGACCAGAACCAGAATCCAGATCAGACCGAACAGAATATGCAGACCATGTGTACCGACCAGTACAAAGAAAGCCGACAGGAATGCGGAACGGCCAGGACCGGCACCGATTTCGATCAGGTGATGGAATTCATAGATTTCCATCGCCAGAAAGGTTGCGCCGAGCAGGAAGGTCGCAGCAAGCCAGCCGAGCATCACAGATTGTTTTTTCTGCGACATGGCAATCATTGCGAGACCATAGGTCAGGCTGGAAAACAGCAGCAACGCTGTTTCAACGGCCACGAATTCCAGATCGAACAGTTCCCAGCCGGTTGGTCCCCCCGCGTAAGAACGCGAGAGAACAGCAAAAGTGGCAAACAGACCCGAGAAGATGACACAGTCACTCATCAGGTAGATCCAGAAACCAATCAGCGTGGTGCCGCGGGAATCGTGGTGCTCGTGATCGTCGTCATGCCCGTGGGCGTGATCGTTAGCGTGCGTTACAGCGGCACTCATGGCTTAACTCCCAAAGACTGCAGCTTGAGCGTATGCTCATCTTCGATGCGCTGCACTTCTTCCGCAGTGACATAGTAGTCGCGGTTATTGTTGAAGGAATGGATGATGCTGATCGCGATAATGGCCAGAGTAGCGGCAATCGCCAGCCACCAGATATGCCATACACCAGCGAAACCAAGCGCGATACAAATCATACCGATAATAAAGCCGGTACCGGTATTACGCGGCATATGGATCGGCTTGAACTTGTCGGTTTTACGCTTCACGCCACGCTTCTTCATATCCCAGTAAGCATCAACGTCCTGAACACGCGGTGTTTCGGAGAAGTTGTAGAACGGAGCAGGAGAAGCCAAAGACCATTCGAGTGTACGGCCGTTTTCCCACGGATCACCGGTGTGGTCACGCAGAGCCTCACGGTTGCGGATCGATACCAGCACCTGAATAACCTGACAGACAATACCAACCAGAATAATCGCTGCACCGATAGCGGCAATAATTAGATAGATCTGCCATGCAGGATTTTCTGTATGGTTCACACGACGGGTCATACCCATGAAGCCGAGAATATAGAGCGGCATAAAGGCCAGAATAAAGCCGGTCAGCCAGCACCAGAAAGCGCGCTTGCCCCATGTTTCGTCAAGACGGAAGCCGAATGCTTTCGGGAACCAGTAGATGAAACCGGCAAAGCAACCAAACAGAACGCCCGAGATGATCACGTTATGGAAATGCGCGATCAGGAACACGGAGTTGTGCAATACGAAGTCCGCAGGCGGAATTGCAAGCATAACACCGGTCATACCACCGACAACAAAGGTACACATGAAGCCGACAGTCCACAGAACCGGCGTATCCATACGCACGCGGCCTTTATACATTGTGAACAGCCAGTTGAAGACCTTCGCACCTGTCGGGATCGAAATAATCATCGTTGCCACGCCGAAGAAGGCGTTAACGGAAGCACCGCCACCCATGGTGAAGAAGTGGTGTGCCCAGACGAGGAAGGCCAGAACAGTAATTGCAACAGTCGCATAGACCATTGAGGTGTAACCGAACAGACGTTTGGCCGAGAAAGTTGCGATAACTTCCGAGAACACACCAAAGCAAGGCAGAACCAGAATATAAACTTCCGGATGACCCCAGATCCAGATGAGGTTGATATACATCATCGGGTTGCCGCCGAAATCATTGGTGAAGAAATGCATACCAAGATAACGGTCAAGCTGCAGGAGCGACAGGGTTACGGTCAGGATCGGGAAAGCTGCAACGATCAGAATATTCGAGCAGAGAGCAGTCCATGTGAAAACCGGAACCTGCATCATTGTCATGCCGGGAGCGCGCATTTTGATGATGGTTGCGATCAGGTTCACACCGGAGAGCAATGTACCCATACCGGAAATCTGCAAAGCCCAGAGGTAATAATCAACACCGACGCCAGGGCTGTATTCCAGACCTGACAGCGGCGGATAAGCCAGCCAGCCTGTACGGGCAAATTCACCAACGCCGAGCGAGATGTTTACCAGAATAGCACCGGCAACGGTCAGCCAGAAGCTCAGGGAGTTCAGGTAAGGGAAAGCAACGTCGCGGGCACCGATCTGCAGCGGAACTGCAAAGTTCATCAGGCCAACGATAAACGGCATCGCCACGAAGAAGATCATGATCACGCCGTGAGCCGTGAAGATCTGGTCATAGTGGTGCGGAGGCAGGAAGCCTTCATTGGCGCCGGAGGCCATGGCCTGCTGGGCGCGCATCATCACGGCATCGGAGAAGCCGCGGAACAGCATCACCAGCGCCAGAATGATATACATGATACCAACGCGCTTATGATCGACAGTGGTAAGCCAGTCTCTCCACAAAATGCCCCATTTACCAAAATAGGTAATGGCGGCAAGCAGAGACAAACCACCGAGACCGACTGCGGCCAAAGTGACCATCACAATCGGTTCGTGAAATGGAATATCCGCTAGGGTAAGTTTTCCGAACATTTCTCTACACTTTTAATGGCAAGACCACTGGTCACAGAACAGCCAATGGTCTGCCTGCCTAAAATCACGAAAGCCTTGTCAGTTCGACGCAGGTTCCGCAGGCGATTCTTTCTTCACAGAGGATGTGATGAATGGCGAAAGTTTCTGTACACTGCCGCCGCCATGGCTGACACACGGGGTCTTGCCATCCACACAGCGTCCGATAACAGCACTGAACAGGCCAGGTTCCGTTGAGGCATAATGCGTAACCGGATGCTTCTCTGTAGGCTGATCCAGCTCGATATAGCCGGCACGGTTCAGCGCTTTGTCAGAGGTGCGAACTTCAGAAACCCATTTTTCAAAGTCAGCTTCGTTTCTCACATGAGTTGTGAAACGCATCTGCGCAAAACCGTCACCGCTATAGTTGGCGGAGATACCTTCATAAGCACCGATTTCATTGCCGATGAGATGCAGTTTGGTCTGCATGCCAGGCATTGCATAAACCTGACCGCCCAGCGCCGGAATGAAGAAGGAGTTCATAGTGTGGCCGGAAGTGATGCGGAAGTTCAGCGGACGATCAACCGGTACGACCAGTTCATTCACCGAGGCAATCCCCTGCTCCGGATAGATGAACAGCCATTTCCAGTTCATAGCCACAACTTCAACCTGAACCGGCTTTGCCGCATGTTCCAGCGGGCGGTACGGATCCAGCTCATGGGTTTTAACCCAGGTCACATAGCCAAGAATGAGAATGACGATGCACGGAATAATCCAGACAGCAGCTTCAATCTTGTTTGAGTGATGCCAGTCCGGCAGATATTCATTATCCTTGTTAGCGCGATATTTATTCGCGAAATACAAGGTCGCAATAATGACCGGCACAACAATCAGCGACATGATAACTGTCGCGAAAACAATCAGGTCGCGTTCCTTAATGCCGACTTCGCCTTTAGGAAACAGCACAACCTGCTGACACCCTGCCAGTATAGCAGTCAGCATCAGAACCGCACCGATACCTGCCGACCGGAATAATCTGTGTTTCATTTAATTTTTCCGTCTTGAATGCGCCCGGGACAGGCCACATATCAACATTCACCAAGATACTTCAGGCTTCTAAACGAGCTCAAAAACATCTTAACTGCTTTGAAATGCTGTATTATTTCTTATCTGATATTATTTCAGACTAAGAAGAACATACAGTAGTTTCGGTAAATTCTGAAATTCATAAACAAAAAAGCGCCGTATTTCAACACCGGCGCCCATACGCACATATTTCAGAAAACCCGGCCGGAGCAATTTTATCTGTCAAACAAGATAAAAGCTGCTCCCATCAGGCCGGAATATTCAATGTCTGAAGCCACAATTGACGGGCATATCAGACCGATTCACTCCGGCATCCAGAACTTTTGCGGCTTCTATAAGCAGGAAAGCATCTAACAGCAAGATGAATCTCGGTCACGTTTCCGCGTCCGGAGCAAAAAACAATCCGGCTGAGCGTTTCTAATTTTGATTAAATCGGAGGAAATGTCCTCACCTTTGCCTTTACACATATCTAATCCGAAAAAGCTTCACACTTTTCGGGATGCGTTTTAGGTCTCAGCACAGAAAATGAAACAGAGAGATCAGGAAACAGTGGTTAAAGTACCGGAGAAAGATCTCAAGAAATGAAAAAGGCCTGGATGTCCCGACCTTCCATGAAACGCCTCAACCAGTGCCAGTACATCCGTGGTCAAAAGTCAGGCGAATTTCTTAAACTTTATTTATGTATAGATCCCGATTATTTCAAGAGCATGACAGATTTACGGTATCTTTGTGTCACATACCCCACCTTTTAGCATCAATACAGCCTGATAACAGCATTATGCTACGGCACGGTCCTGATACAATCCCTGTTCTCTTTCCTCTTCCTGCGCAATAAAGGCATAAACCTCATCCATACATTGCTGCAGCATATCGAGATCAACAGGCCCCATGCGGCTGAGATAAATATCCATCTCTGAAGCAGGCACACCACGCTTAATCATTTCGACAATCGCCTGTACGACTATGGTTTTCTGATCAAATCTGTAGCGCTGCATACCCCACCTCACGCATTTCAGGGTTCTCCTCCCCTTTATGCACCAATATGGTTAATATGATGTGAATATTGCACAGTTAATCACAGCAAGTAACTGTCATTTTTTAAAAACACCCCTGAAAAAAGATATTTTCTTGCAATAAAAATGGCCAGAATTACATTATAAAAATATAACTTACATGTATCTAATAACTTAAAAACAAAAACTGCCCGCCAATATATTTTATGGCGGGCAGTATTAAAATTTACTTTTACCAGAAAACAGCAGTTCAGCTTAACGGATTACATACCGTCATTTTGCCCGATGATTTCGCGCTTGCCGACATGATTGGCTGCACCGACAAGACCTTCCTGCTCCATGCGTTCCACCAGAGATGCAGCACGGTTGTAACCGATCGACAAACGGCGCTGGATATAGGATGTCGAGCATTTCTTATCCCGCAGCACCACTTTGACAGCCTTTTCATAAAGATCATCGCCGTCATCGGATGCCATATCGCTCTTGTCAAAGACCGCACTGTCATCTTCAACCGTATCCGCATCTTCTTCATCAGCGGTCACGGTTGCCAGATAGTCAGGGCGTCCCTGTTCTTTCAGGTGATTGACGACCTTTTCGACCTCCTCATCCGATACGAACGGACCATGGACGCGGACGATGCGGCCGCCACCAGCCATATGCAGCATATCACCCTGACCTAGCAGTTGCTCAGCACCCTGCTCACCGAGAATAGTGCGGCTGTCGATCTTCGACGTGACCTGGAAGGAAATACGGGTCGGGAAGTTCGCCTTGATCGTACCGGTGATCACATCAACAGAAGGTCGCTGTGTTGCCATGATCAGGTGAATACCGGCCGCACGCGCCATCTGCGCCAGACGCTGGATCGCACCTTCGATTTCCTTACCGGCAACCATCATCAGGTCGGCCATTTCATCGACGATAACGACGATGTAAGGCATTGGCGTCAGATCCATTTCCTGTTCTTCATACAGGATTTCACCGGTCGCCTTGTCAAAGCCTGCCTGAACGGTACAGGTTACAGTCTCACCTTTTTCACGCGCTGCGGCTGCACGGGCATTGTAGCCGTCAATATTACGCACACCGAGACGCGACATTTTGCGGTAGCGCTCTTCCATTTCGCGCACGGTCCATTTCAGCGCCACGACGGCCTTCTTCGGATCGGTAACGACAGGGGTGAGCAGATGCGGAATACCGTCATAGATCGACAGTTCCAACATTTTCGGATCAATCATGATCAGGCGGCATTCTTCCGGCTTCAGACGGTAGAGCAGCGACAGGATCATGGTGTTAATGGCTACCGACTTACCGGAACCGGTGGTACCGGCAACCAGCAGATGCGGCATCTTCGCGAGTTCGGCAATCACCGGCTCACCGCCGATGGTTTTGCCAAGGCACAGTGCCAAGCGGCAATTGGTACGCTCAAAAGCAGGCGATTCAATCAGTTCGCGGAAATAAACTGTTTCACGGATCGAGTTCGGCAATTCAATACCGATCACATTGCGTCCCGGCACAACAGCGACACGGGCAGACAATGCCGACATCGAACGAGCGATATCATCGGCCAGACCAATCACGCGGGAGGATTTAACACCCGGTGCCGGTTCAAATTCATAGAGGGTGACCACAGGCCCCGGACGCACGTGGATAATCTCACCACGCACACCAAAATCTTCAAGAATGCTTTCCAAGAGACCAGCGCTGCGCTCCAGCATTTCCTGCGAGATAATCGCACCGTCTTTATAGACCGGCTCCTGCAACAAAGCGCGCGGCGGATATTCATAACTTTCACCGGACATCACAGTTCCGGTTTCAATCGCAGTTGGCGAGAAAATCGACAAGTTGATCGAGGCCGACGGATTGCGTGGCGCAGGGGCGGCTGCGAATGTTACCGGCGCAACAGTTTGTGCGACATGTGCTTCTTCCTGTTCTGCCACAGCTTCCTGCACCAGATCACAATCTTCCACTACAGTTTCAGCAATTGTTTCAGCAACTCTTTCAACCGGCATTTCTGCAAGCGGCTCGGCAGCAACAGCCACAGCTTCTTCTGCTGGTGGTACTGACACTGCATTCAGCGACGGCTGCATATTCAGTGCCTGTGTGGCAATTGAATAAACCGGCATCTGATAGCCGGACAGGCCAAAACTAAAGGATGGCAGGAACGGATTGCTGACAGTCAGTGCAGGCTCTGCAAGCTCAGTCACAGCTTCCGCAACCGGTGCCGGTGTTTCAGCTTCAATCTCAACTGCGGCTTCTGCAACAATCGCAGCTTGCGGCTCTGCCGAGGCAACGACTTCCGCTACAGTTTCAGCAATTTGTGCTTCTTCATGCGCCGGCCGCCATTCAACGGCGCGGAACATGCTCAGAATTGATTTTTCTTCTGCAACCGGTGCCGCCGCTTCCGCAACAGGCATCACGGCCACAGGTGCAAGTACAGGTGCGGACATTTCTGCCGGTTCTGTCACTGTCTCAACAACAACTTCCGCCGCGGGGGCAATTTCCGGCAATCCGGCAAATTCCCAGAAAGCAAAATCAGACAAATTGCTGAGCTGTAAACCGCCCTGCTCGGCTTCAGCAACCGGAGCAACAGGTTCAGCAAGCACAGGCTGCTGCGGCTCAGGCAAATGCGAAACCACAGCATTGACCACTTCAGCTTCCGGCACGATTGAGACCACCGGTGTCGGCACGATACCGGCCAGAGGTGCAGCAGCTTCCACATGCGGCGCAACCGGCACCACCGGCAGGCGCAAACGCGCAGCAACGATCATGCTTGAAGGTCCGCGCAAAACCGGCGCAGTGCGAACAGGCTGGGCAGCAACAGGAGCAGCGGCGACAGGCTGTATTACAGGCGCTGCAGCCACTTCTTTCTGCGCAGGGGCAGATGGCTGCACTTCTTCTTCCGCACCGAATTCTTCAATCAGCTTGGCACGTAACCGCTGCAATTCATTTTCAGGCGTGCGGGTAAAACGTACATTCTCGGCCAAAGCAAAAGCATTCTTCCAGACCTTTTCGCCGGAGCCGAATTGCTCACGTACAGACAAGCCCTGATAGGCCACATGCGGATTAGGCACGGTCATCGTCGGATTGGCCGGTTTCGGATGTACCGGAGCAGATACGGCCTGCGGCGCGGCAGGCACAGCTGCGCCTGCAGGCTCCTGTATCGCAGGCTGCGCGACTGCAGTCTGTTCTTCTGCCTTTGCGGATCTGTCCTGATCCATCCAATGCTTAACCGCAAAATTGTTGCTCATCTGCTTACTCCTAAGCGGGTATGACGGGGTAACGGGCACAGGGGCGGCAGTCGATGCTGCCGGTGTGACTTCTGTCACAACCGCCGGAGCATAGCTGAGAGGGGCAACGGAGATTATTTCCGCCACCTCTGATTCTGTAACGACATGTTCCGCTTGCGGCTGTGATACGGGTGCAGGAGCGCCAGAAGCAGATTGTTCCGGCCTCTGTATTTCCTGCGGCTGGGATACCGGTTCACGCATGTCAGCGGAAACCGCAAAGCGGTCAGTCGTTGCAATGGAGAAATTGGATCGGGGAATACGCATGGACCTGAAAAACCAAAAATACGCTACTGAGTTCTGTCCACAAAGTAATAAAAAATGAAGGTTAATAAGTTCCTTCCAAATCGCATTTGTGATCGGTGGAAAAAGATCAAATGCTGCCGAAACGCTTGCGTAAAAGGTTAAATTTATAAAATATTTTCAAATGGATAAAGGATGAGTAACGCAGAATTTCTCTGCGCAACAATATTTCTGCGCTGTCTCCGCATCCGCAAAGACGCAGCAGTCAGGCATTATGAGCCAGCCAGTATAATTTACAGCTCCTCACAGCGACCGATTATGGGAGAAAACACTGCGCGAAGACCATTTCCGGCTAAAAACAACTCTGTTTCCGGCTCAATCACAATGAATTGCTCAAATTTTCTCTCAAATCCCCGCACATCAAAACAATAATCCCTCTCGCAATCGCGGATCGGGTGGGCTAAGGAGACGCCAACCGGTCGGGCAACCGACTCTTTCCCGTGAAGAGCGCCCCGTTCAGGCTCATATAAAGATGGTGACAATCATGCTCTCTTATCAGCGTTATGCAGTTCTCACTTGTGTTGCGCTCCTGACCATTGCCTCCTTTATAGGGGCAGTCTTTTACAGCGAATGGCTACTTATCATCACTGCTGTCTCAAGCTCTCTGCTTGGGCTGGGTGTTTATGATATTTTTCAGTCCAAACACGCGATTTTGCGCAATTATCCGATCATCGGTCATATGCGCTTTATTCTCGAAAGTATCCGTCCCGAACTGCGCCAGTATATTATTGAAGGCGACCGCGATGAAGAACCGTTCAGCCGGGAAATCCGCGGACTGGTTTATCAGCGCGCCAAAGGCGTTGAGGACAAACGTCCGTTCGGTACGATCGAAAATGTCTATAGTTCCGGCTATGCATGGCTGACCCATTCTGCTGTTCCCACGGTGATTAAAGACACGGATTTCCGTGTCCGTATCGGCGGCTCGGCCTGCAAACAGCCTTATGATGCCAGCCTGTATAATATTTCAGCCATGAGTTTCGGTGCGCTTTCTGCCAATGCCATTCTTGCCCTGAACAAAGGTGCGAAAATAGGTGGCTTTGCCCATGATACAGGCGAAGGCAGTATCAGCCGCTACCATCGCGAAGGCGGCGGCGATCTGATCTATCAGGTTGCATCCGGCTATTTTGGCTGCCGCAATGATGACGGCACATTCTCACCGGAAAAATTTGCCATTCAGGCTGCTGATCCTCAGGTCAAAATGATTGAACTGAAAATCAGTCAGGGCGCAAAACCCGGCCATGGCGGTATGTTGCCAGCCAAGAAAATCTCACCGGAAATCGCCGAAGCTCGTGGTATCCCGATGGGCAAAGACTGTATTTCGCCACCGGCACATAATACTTTCTCCACGCCGATCGGTATGATGGAGTTTATCGGCAAGCTCCGTGAACTTTCAGGTGGCAAGCCTGTCGGCTTCAAGCTTTGTATCGGTCATCGCCGCGAATTCATGTCGATGGTCAAAGCCATGCTGAAAACCGGCATTTATCCGGACTTTATCGTAGTAGACGGTAAAGAAGGCGGCACCGGTGCGGCTCCGCTAGAATTTGCCAACCGCGTTGGTATGCCGATGCTTGAAGGTCTGACCTTTGTGCATAATACACTGCGTGGTGCTGGTATCCGTCACGAGATCAAAATCGGTGCGGCCGGTAAAATCGTCTCCGCCTTTGATATTGCCCGTACTTTTGCTCTGGGCGCAGACTGGTGTAATTCGGCACGCGGCTTCATGTTTGCTGTCGGCTGTATTCAGGCGCAGTCCTGCCACACCAATACCTGCCCTGTCGGTATTGCCACGCAGGACCCGATGCGCCAGCGTGCGATTGATGTCGGGGATAAGAGCAATCGCGTTGCACGCTTCCACCGCAATACCATGCATGCTCTGGGCGAGCTTGCCGGTGCGGCAGGTCTCAGCGATCCGCGTGACTTCATGCCTTACCACTTCATGTTCCGCCAAAAGGACAATGAATTCCTCGACGGCAATGAAGTCTATCCGTATCTGCCAAACGGCTTTCTGGTCTCCGGCCCTGAAATTGAGGAACTGTCTGACTGGTACAGCCGCTGGGATCGCGCTTCTGCAGAAACTTTTGCGCCGCCGGAAATTCCGCATGGTCCGTTTATGCGCCGCAAAATTGCTGCCTGATATAAAAATCCCGCCCTATCTGTTGCTTTCACGCATTGTCCGACGCATCACAGCAGGAAAAGAAATCAGTCCGGCGAACTGATTTCCCTGCGGAGGCGCCTCGCACTTTTGCTGGAAATACTTGGGGCGGGATTTTCTTATGTTTCAAACTTCAGGATCACGCATGGTTTCTTTTTGCGTGATCAGACGTGCGCTTTGCAAGCCACTCAGATAAATCCAGAGCCAGCTCCATGCAACTGCAAGGCGTGACCGCGTTCCTATTAAGAAATAGATATGGGCAAGCCCCCAAATCCACCACGCCAGAATACCTTTCAGCTTGAAATTACCGAATTCAATCACCGCAACTTTTCGGCCGATTGTCGCCAGATTACCCTGATGCCGGTACTTGAATGCTTCAGGCAGCGGCTCCCCTTTCAGCATGGCACGGATGCATTTGGCAACAAAGCTTCCCTGTTGTTTTGCAGCAGGTGCAATACCGGGCACGGATTGATCCTCACCCCATTTGACTGAGGCCGTATCACCAATCACAAAAATTGACGGATCATCTGCAAGCCGCAAATCTTTGGTGACAACCACCCTCCCCGCACGGTCCGATTCTGCTCCCAGCCATTGAGCAGCAGGCGATGCCTGTACACCGGCCGCCCAGACGATTGTGCGGCAGGCAATCGGCTCCTCACCGATTGTGATACCGCTCTCATCACAGGCTGTGACCGGCACACCGGTGCGAACCGTTACCCCGAGCTTTGTCAGAGAGGTTTTCACATAGTCAGACAAGCTCTCGCTGAAGCTCGGCAACACCCGCCCGCCTGCTTCCACCAGCAAGACTTTGGCCTGACGTGTATCAATACGGCGAAACTCGCGCGGCAGCGTGTGATGGGCAAGTTCTGCAATCATACCGGCCATCTCAACACCTGTCGGTCCCGCACCGATCACAGCGAATGTCAGCAACGCCTCACGCTTGGCCGGATCTGTCTCCAGTTCCGCCTGCTCAAAGGCCAGCAACATGCGTCTGCGGATTGTCGTTGCATCTTCCAGCGTCTTCAGACCTGGTGCGAAGGCTTCCCATTTATCTTTGCCGAAATATGCGTGACGCGCCCCCGTTGCCAGAACGAGTATATCATAGGGCAAGTCAGCACTATTACGCAGGCGCACTGTTTTATGAACACGGTCAATACCGACAACCTCATCAAGCAGAGTTGTCACTTCCGGACGATCTCGAAAAAGATGCCGGATTGGCCATGCTATTTCTGATGTTGCAAGCACGGTGGTTGCAACCTGATAGAGCAAAGGCTGGAAAAGATGGTGATTACGGCGATCCACTAAAGTGATGTCCAGATCGGTCTTTTTCAGACCGTGTACAACCTGCAAGCCGGCAAAACCCGCACCAATAACCACAAGCTTCTTTTTCATAACGTATCCCGTTCTGCATGAGATCTGTTTGCCTGAAAACATACCACCTATTTTGCCACTATGCTGTATTAACCGTGCCCAGACCCTAATTCCTTAAATCTGGATCGGTCTAAGGTGAAATTATGTTCTAATTTTAAAGTGGCTCTAAGGCATAGCTTAATGCGCAAGAAGTTCCTACAAGCAGGCCTGAGCAATAAAGATGATTGAAAGTACCACCATGAATTTGAGCCTTTTTAAGACCCTGTGCAAAGACGGTAAATTCAAAGAAGCACTTGCCTTGGCGACAACCGGTTACGAGGATGACAGACTTGCCCCTACCCGTTTCTCCATGGATAAAAAAACCGGAAACCCGATCTTCTACCGGGGCAACAAGCGTGTAGAACTGAACGCTGACAATGAATGGCAAATCTCAAAGAACATGAACTTCTGATAAAGCCCTGATCTTAATCAGAAGACGTTCATTTCACTGACAGCCAATTGGTTCCTTTTCAGACAAGACAGAACCCTTGATCGGAATATGGAGAATCAAACAGAGCATCTTTTTCAAGACGTTATTTATAAAGTAAAATGTTTTGTGATTTTTTGGTGGAGCCAAGCGGGGGCTACACAGCTCTCGATCAAGTCATTGAAGTTATTGAAGTTATTGATATTACATGATAATCAACCATCAAACTTGGTCGGAATGGTTGGTCGGAAATGGCAAAATCCCCTCGAAAATACCTGAAACTGCGCGGCTTGAAGTATTGGTTTCGCCGTGACATTCCTGAGGCTGTACGGATTAGCTTCGACAACAAAACCGCCTATCTCGTCAACTTACAGACTAGCGATTTACGTCAAGCGATTAAGCGTCGCGACGACCTAATCACAGAAACAGATCAGCTATTTGAGGAAGCCAAGAATGGCACCTTAGGCAGAACGAGCGCTGACCCTATCGGTGCGCTTGCAGCGGTTTGGCGTAATGAGATTGCCGAAGCAGAGCGTGACCCTTACGCTTGGACTGCCAAAACTTACAACACGCCAATAACCAGCGTATCAGATGAAGACGTTATCACGCCGTATGATTTTATTGAGGAGACGTCAGAGCGCCTCCGTCGGGAAGCTGGAATAGCCGCAGCCAATCGCTTTGACTGCTTAATTCAAGGCGACGTGCCGATTGACCACCATCTTGAAGATTATTTGACTGAAGCTGCACTAGCCTTCAAGACGACCAACGAACGGCGCAATCTGGTGAAAACTTTCTCGCGCTGGGCTTTCAAAGAGGCTCTCACCCTACCACGTATTGATCGCCAAACAGCAGGGCGTTACTACACGGAGTACATTGCTAAGCTCCACCCCTCTACAGCCAAGAAGCACCTTGGCAGTGTCAAACTGTATTGGGATTACTTGATTATGCGGGGCCATATTCAAGGTGAAAATCCGTGGGAGAAACAAACGCTCTCTAATCGTAAACGTAGGGTTGAACGAGGCAATGACGTAAGAGAGCGACCATTCACGGAAAAAGAAATCAGCACTCTTCTGTATTCGAACTATCCGAAGGGTATGCGCAAAGACTTCCAGCAGCAGATTGCCGATGCCATACGCATATCAGCACTGTCAGGTATGCGATTAGCTGAGATCATAACTCTGTGGGTCGAAGAGTGCCCTCTTGATGAACACGGTATTGGCTTCTTCAATATCCAGCAGGGAAAGACCAGCGCCGCAGCACGTAAAGTTCCTATCCACCCTGATTTAATTGAGATCGTACGCCGCAGAACATACGGTAAAAAACCACAAGACTGGCTATTTCATGAGTTAGCCAAAGAACGCGACCCTAGTGACGTTTTTGGAAAACGCTTTGCGAAATACCGTGAAAAACTCGGGGTCGATGACAAGCGCGAAGGCCGACGTAGAAGCCTTGTTAACTTCCACTCCTTCCGCCGCTGGTTCGTCACAGAAGCCGAAAGGGCTGGACAACCAGAAAGCACTATATCGCAAGTTGTTGGCCATGAGGAAGGCCGCAAATCAATTACCTTCAAGGTGTACTCGGGCGGCACTTCAGACGTGCAGAAGCGCCTTTGTGTCGAAGCTGTAGATTTACCAACTGCTAAAGGGGCGTGAACCCGGCTGGATTGTCTGGTCTTTACTGATTTTATTATATAAATCTCCAAATACGCTTTCATTCAGTAAGCCATAGCAATCCACCAATCCAGTCGACCAGATTAATTAGGAATTCCGCGCCTGTTCGGATTTTTAATCCAGCTTGATACCTTTCCTAGAAAGTCCCAAACATCTCCTTCTTGAGGGCGAATGTAATTGCTATCATGAGGATCATGCCCCATGAGCTCAAATATTTTCTTCAGCCAATTATGTTTTGATCTAGGAGCATCAGCATACTCTAACCAATTCTCAACTTCTCCATGCGGAACAATAAAAAGCCCATATGTCTTTAAATCGTTGAGTAAGTTTTCTGCTGCTTCTAATTCGTCATTTGATAAAAGCCTTAATCCTCCGCACGTTTTGAAGTCTCTTTTTTTAGTATGTTCACTCTTTTGGGAATCAGCTGCTTGCGTAAGTAAATCGGATATTTGTTTTCTTCTGTTCCCATATGATGAAAGTTCCAACGCAGGAACACCAATTGCAGTAAGCTGATTAGTCCAATCAGCACCGCCTTCTTTTAAGACGTCAACATCAACAATTCCCGCGACGGAAATCCCTAGTTGTCGTAATGGCTTTACGATACGGGGTATAGTTTGTTTGTTATCTGCAATAACGAATAGTGAGTGAGGGATATGGCGCTCATCTGATGCCGCTAACAAACGCTCGTTTATTTCTTGATAAAAAGACCTATCCGCATTCGCTTCTGTTGTCCGTCGTCGAATGATTTGAGACTAATTGTGCTTTTGAAGATTGGATTTTCCGGCTCGGTTTATGGGTTGATTTA